>CAYOED010000017.1:0-51914 GCA_964402925.1 uncultured Lachnospiraceae bacterium
TCCCGAAAAATAAAGGTTTAGAAAGAAAAATAAGGTAGTAAACTTGACACTACCTTGAAGCGAAAGGAAGATAAAAGATGAGAGTGATTATTTATACAGGAAAAGGCGGCGTTGGAAAGACCAGTATGGCAGCGGCAACAGCATGTAAAATAGCAAAGAATGGAAAAAAGGTACTTGTGATGAGTACAGATCAGGCACATAGCTTAGGAGATTCTTTTGATAGCAAAATAGATAAAGAGCCGACGCAGCTTGCAGATAATTTGTATGCGATGGAAGTAGATACTGTATATGAAGGTGAGAAGAGTTGGGGAAATTTAAAAGACTACTTTAAGCAACTCCTTACATTGAAAGGCGGAAGTGGGATAGAGGTAGAAGAGCTATTAGTATTTCCGGGGTTAGAAGAATTGTTTTCTATGTTTAAAATATTGGAAGTATATGAAAGCGGAGAATACGATACCATTATCGTAGATTGCGCACCCACGGGTGAGACGTTGGCTTTACTAAAATATCCAGAAAGATTGTCTGGCATGATAAAAAGGGTATTACCGGTAAAAAGAGCAGCAGTAAAATCTGTAGGAACAGTTGTAGAAAATGTGATGAAAATTCCTATGCCTGAGGATAATGTGTTTGATGATATTGAATATTTAATGGATAAAATGCAACGTCTGCAAGATTTAATGTTGAATAAGGAAGTTGTAAGTCTGCGTGTGGTAACTATGCCGGAAAAGATTGTAATTAGTGAAGCAAAACGAAATTTTACTTGCTTATATTTGTATCATTATAATGTAGATGCAATTATTGTAAATCATATTTATCCAGCAAAGGCAATGGAAGGATATTTTAATAAATGGATAAAATTGCAGGAGGATGCTTTGCAAGAAATAAAAGAAAGCTTTAGCGAAGTGCCGCGTTTTTATGTTGAACTACAACAACAGGAACTGCGTACGCTAGATGTACTAAGAAAAGTTGGAGATTATATTTTTGAAGAGATTAACCCTGATGATGTTCTATTTAAAAAGGAGATTTATAGTTTCGACAATGAGGAAAAGTGTCTTAAGATTTATCTGCCATTTGCAGATAAAGAAGAATTGAGATTGGAACAAGATAAGAATGAGCTGGTTGTAGGTGTGAGAAATGAGAGCCGAAAGTTTCCAATTCCAGTCGAATTTGCAGAAAAAGAGATTGTAGGGGCTAAATTTGAAGATGGATATTTGAATATTAAGTTTTAGAGACAGCTTTTATGGAGTGTCCGTCGCTAAAAGAATTAAATGTTCCGGATAGCGTAACAATGCCAAAAAGCGATTTTTATAGTAATTAAGAAAATACCTCTTTTTTGGTAAGAATCTAGATATGACAATTCTTATCGAAAAGGAGTATTTTTATGCCTGACATAGCAGCGAAAAATCGTATAGAAGATAAAAGAAACAAGGCAGAAAGTTCTCCTTGCACGAAGTGGTTTCTTGAAGTACAATAACCGTGAAAATACACAATAATAAAACAACAAAATGGATTATAAAGATGACGGTATTGGATAGGTAAAAAAATGCTGGCGAAAGGGAAGATAGTTTATGAAATGTACACTGATGAATAAAAATGTACCTGTTGCAGACTTGGAGCTTGATGTTGATACAGCAGCAATTACCAAGGTTATAGGTTCTTTGGATTTAGCGTATCTTCCTGTTGGCATTGATACCCGAACAGGAGTGCCGAATAAAAAGGAACTGAATGATTGGTGGTATGGCAGAGCAATTCCTGCGAGCCGTTCCGGCATTCGGACTGCATTAGAAAAAATGGATATAAACTACCCAGAACAGCTTATGTTAAAATGCTATGGACTAAGTTTGTCAGACCAATACTGGATGAAACCAGAGCATAGTGATTTATCTTGGTCTGAAATAAATTTTTTTGAAAATCGTTTTTCGGATGATGTAGGTAATATCCTTTTTGAACAGCCTGTCAATCATCAGGTGATAGATATGATGTCACCGTGCAATACATCAGACGGGTGGTTGAAAAAAAAGTGGAAAATTTTAGAAGGAAAGAGATGTCTGATTAAGGCAGGAAGTAATCCGTTTATGCAGGAACCACTGAACGAGGTGGTGGGCACAAAGCTACATCAGAGATTGGGTTTTAAGAATTATGTGCAATATTCGCTGCTATGGGAGAACGGCATTCCATATAGTGTTTGTGAAGATTTTATAGATACAGATACAGAGTTAGTAAGTGCGGTAAGTATTAATCGGAGCATGAAAAAACGCAGCCAGAATTCAATGTATGAGCATTTTATGCTGGCATGCAATAAATTAGGAATTCCAGGCATGAAGGATTTTATTAATTATATGTTGGTATTCGATTATCTGATGGCGAATACAGACCGTCATTTTGGAAACTTTGGAGCGGTCAGAAATGTGAACACATTGGAGTGGATTGGTCCCGCACCTGTATTTGATAGCGGGACAAGTTTGTGGCATGATAAGCTTACGAAAATCATTAATGATTCTGTAGAAGCCAAACCATTTTATTCCGATTCCGGAAGACAGATGGAATTGGTGTCTGATTATAGCTGGATACCATTTGAACAAATTAAAATGATGGAGGAAGATATTCGTTCTGTATTTTCTCTATCTGAGTATATTGATGAAGAACGCATAGAGGCTATTGTTAAAGCAACACAAATCAGGATAGAAGAATTACAAAAAATGGCATTGGAACACAAGAAACAGATTAATCTAGGAGAGATATGGTAGACTTATATGTAACAGATATCAGGAATCTGGCGGATCCCAAAGAAAATCCTGCGAAGCTTGATGAGTTAAGCGCTGAGAGAAAATGCAGAATCATGAAATATCTTAAGGCAGAGGATAGAAAGCGAAGCCTTGGGGCAGGTCTTTTGTTAAACGAAATTCTGCCCCGCTATGGGGTATCGCCTGCCGGAATCCGGATAGGAGAAGGCGGAAAGCCGGAGGTGGAAGGAATTTTTTTTAATCTGTCACATTCTGATAATATAGTCATCTGTGCAATAGCAGAGAAGGAAGTGGGATGTGATGTGGAAAAAATCGTGAAAGCCCCGGAAGGAGTGGCGGAACGTTTTTTTCATCCCAGCGAAGCTGAGTATATAAAAGCATGCATGGGAGAGGAGAGGGATCACAGATTTTTCCGAATTTGGACAATGAAAGAAAGTTATATAAAGATGACTGGCGAAGGAATGCGTCTTTCCTTTGACTGCTTTGAGTTTCTTCTTGATTCTGAAAAAACAAGGGTGCGCCGGGACGGTAAAATCCTTTCCTGCCATATTATGGAATATGACATTCCGGGATATAAAGTATCTGTATGTGCAAAGGAAGAGGAGTTTGCCAGGTCCATGAAATTTGTTGACCTTGGATAATAATGAGGTTAGAATGAAAATAATGTATAGAAAGAAGGCAGGAAAATGGAAAAAGCATTTATTGAGAAAGTAAAAGAGCAGGCGCACCATGCAGCCGAAGAATTGATTGATAAAGCGCATCTGACAGAAGGAGATATTCTTGTGGTAGGATGCTCCTCCAGTGAAGTGACAGGAGAACGGATAGGAACATCTTCAAGCCTCGAAACGGCGGAAGCGGTATTTGAGGGGATTTATGAAGCTGTCAGGAAAAATGGTCTTTACCTTGCCGCTCAGTGCTGTGAACATTTGAACAGAGCGATTATCATTGAAGAGGAGCTTGCAAAAAGAGAAAGGCTTCCTATTGTCAATGTCATTCCTCAGCCTAAGGCAGGAGGCTCCTTTGGAACTACAGCCTATAAGCGGTTTTCGCATCCGGCGGCAGTGGAGCACATAAAGGCACAGGCAGGTATGGACATTGGGGACACATTGATTGGTATGCATCTTACAGAAGTGGCAGTTCCTGTCCGTATTTCAGTTAAGGAAATAGGGCAGGCACATCTGGTATGCGCCAGAACGAGAGGGAAGTTTATCGGCGGTGAGAGAGCCGTTTATAATCAGGATATGCTGTAGATAGAAGTACAGATAAAGCAGAGAAGCAGGGAAAACGGAGGAAACCATGGAAAACGAAAATCAAAGTTATGAGCAGGGAGCGGCAGAACAGGGAATATTCGGGTATACCGGAAATCCCTTTGAACAGATGGATTACGGTCTCTGTAAAAAGTGCAGGCACAGAACCATAGACCGGAGTGAAAATCCCAATTCTGAATTATGTAAAGAATGCCGGGAAGAACTAATCAAATTAAAGATACCGCCTATATTTTACATATGTGCCGTACTGGTAGTTTTTCTTATGGTTTTTACAATGATACCTTCTGTGAGGGGATTGGTAAATGTATTTTCTTATGAAAGCGCGCAGGAAACGTCCGAGGAGGGTTATGTGATAACCGTCATGGATAATCTGGTTTCTATCTTAGATGAAAATCCCGACAATATTGATGTTGCAATAGAACTTACGGATGTTGCAATGGATTACAGCTATTATGACTATGCCGCATACGCCATTGACAATTTTCTGGTAGGAGAAGAAGTTCCGGACAAAGCATATTACAGAATCAACAGGTACATAGACGAACTTAATACTTATTATGATACCATTGATTTGAGCGACAGCATATGGGAAGAACTCTATGAAGACTGGGAAGAGGGTGATGATCCCTATGCAATACTGGATGCTTATTGTGAAAAGATATCGTCGTATATTGGAAATTCAAAGTATGACCAAGCGCTGCTTTATTATTATCTGGGAGGTGTGACACAGGACGGGGAGCAGAGAAATGCGTATCTTGAAAAATGCGTAGAAAATAATCCCTGCTATTACGAGGCCCAGGCACAGATTGCAGTTTATTATCGCAGGCAGGGTAATCTGGATAAGGCAAGGGAAATTCTTGAAGATGTCTATGAAACGAATAAAGAGGACTACTCCATATTGAGGGCTTATGCAACCTTAGAGCTTGCGGAGGGAAATGTGGAGGATGCTCTTGATTATGCACGCAGGGCTTATGATATGTATCCCGAGGGAGACTATGTGGTGGACACTTACGCAGTTGCATTGGCGGCAAACGACAGGATGGATGAAGCCAGGGAACTTGTCAGTGAATATGAAGATGATGACTATTATTTTGATGATGACTTTTATGATTTCCTTGATGGGAAAATGACACTGGAAGAATATTACATAGGGGAATAGGGGGGAGAAGGATGATTATACCGGGAATATTAATATCGATTGTGACCTTTCCAGGGGTTGCCGTACATGAACTGGCACACCAGATCTGCTGTAGGATCTGCAGGATGCCGGTTTACGAAGTAAAATATTTTCAAGTAAAAAATCCCTGCGGTTATGTTTTGCATGAGGCTACGTCCAATCCGTGGAAAAATCTGATGACAAGTTTAGGTCCCTTTTTTGTCAATACGATTCTGGGTATGTTGATTACATTGCCTGCTTATGCCAATGTTTTTGATTATAACTATGTAGGCGGAACACTGGGCTCTTATGTAACCATAAGCAGCTGGTTGCTCTACTGGCTTGGGGTATCAATTCTGATGCATGCGTTTCCCAGTACGGGAGATGCAAAAGCGCTGGTTAAGAGCGTACTTAAAAACAAAGAAGTAGGTCTGCTTGCTAAAATCGTAACTGCGCCGTTTATCGGATTGATTTATCTTGGGGCATTCGGCTCCATGATCTGGCTGGATCTGGTTTATGGCATATGTATGTCTATGGTGCTTCCTAAATTGTTGGGCTCTCTCTTATTTTAGTAAAATTCTTGAAAAAGACGGGTTCTTTTGTTACACTAAAAGACAGGCAATATAGTTAGTTATAATTTTATAATACAAAAGGAGCGAATATTATGAACAAAGTAACGTTTGATTATTCCAAAGCTGCTTCCTTCGTTCAGGATCATGAAGTTGAATCCATGAAAAAGCTGGCTATGGACGCAAAAGATTTACTGGTTTCCAAAACCGGAGCAGGAAATGATTTCCTTGGATGGATCGATCTTCCTGTAGACTACGACAAAGAAGAATTTGACAGAATCAAAAAAGCAGCCGCTAAGATCCAGAGTGATTCAGAAGTCCTTCTGGTAATCGGCATCGGCGGATCTTACCTTGGAGCAAGGGCTGCCATTGAATTCTTAAGACACAGCTTCTACAACACAGTAAGCAAAGAAATCAGAAAAACACCTGAAATTTACTTTGTAGGAAATTCCATCAGTTCCACTTACATTAAGCATCTGATGGACGTAATCGGTGACAGGGATTTCTCCATCAACATGATCAGTAAATCCGGCACTACTACAGAGCCTGCTATTGCATTCCGTGTATTTAAGGAAATGATGGAAAAGAAATACGGCAAAGAAGAAGCAGCAAAGAGAATCTATGCTACCACAGATAAGGCAAGAGGCTCCTTGAAGAGTCTTGCCACAGAAGAAGGTTACGAAAGCTTTGTAGTTCCTGATGATGTAGGAGGACGTTTCTCTGTTCTCACAGCCGTTGGTCTTCTTCCTATTGCAGTAAGCGGCGCTGATATTGATAAACTGATGGAAGGTGCACAGGCAGGACGCAAGGCTGCCCTGGAAGCTCCTTTTGAAGAAAATGATGCAGTGAAGTATGCAGCACTGCGCAATATTCTGCTTAGAAAAGGAAAAGGAATTGAAATTCTGGCAAACTATGAACCCAGCGTTCATTATGTTTCCGAATGGTGGAAACAGCTCTACGGCGAGAGCGAAGGAAAGGATCAGAAGGGTATTTTCCCTGCAAGCGTTGATCTGACCACAGATCTGCATTCTATGGGTCAGTTCATTCAGGATGGTTCCAGAAACCTGTTTGAAACGGTTATCAATATTGAAACCAGCAGAGAAGAAATCATTCTGCAGGAAGAGCCGGTGGATCTTGACGGACTGAATTATCTTGCAGGCAAGAGCGTTGACTTTGTGAACAAGAGTGCCATGAACGGTACCATTCTTGCCCACACAGACGGTCAGGTACCTAACTTTATGGTTACTGTTCCGGAAGTGAATGAATTCTATTTAGGACAGCTGTTCTACTTCTTTGAATTTGCCTGCGGTGTCAGCGGATACCTGCTTGGAGTAAATCCTTTCAATCAGCCTGGTGTGGAAAGCTATAAGAAGAACATGTTCGCCCTTCTTGGAAAGCCCGGTTATGAGGCACAGAGAGAGGAACTGCTTAAGAGATTATAAAATAAACTGACATAAATCAGTGACGGATACCCGGAGGAGTTTTCTTCCGGGTATTGTTATATGGGAAAAAATGAGAGGAAAACCCATGAATAAGATTTTGATTATAGATGACGACAAAGAATTGTGTGCTTTGATCAAGCAGAGCGTTTTAATAGAAAATATTGAAGCTGACTATTGTCATTCCGGAAAAGAGGGTTTGATCAAATTGAAGGAAAATGAATATCAGCTTGTCATTTTAGACGTTATGATGCCCGGTATGGATGGGTTTGAAACTTTAGAGCAAATCAGAGAAGAAAGCAGGCTGCCCGTTTTGATGTTTACGTCTAAAAACGACAATATCTCAAAGGTGCGCGGTCTTCGGGCAGGAGCGGACGATTATCTGACAAAGCCTTTTGATATGGATGAGCTGATAGCCCGCATTGTTTCCCTAATCAGGCGCTATACCCGTTTTAACCGGAAGGAAGAGGAACCCAATGTGCTTACTTTTGATGGTCTGGTGATTGATTTGGACAGCCGCTCTATTACTACGGGAAACGGAACCTTTGAACTGCCCCCAAAGGAATTTGACCTGCTCTTATTCTGTGCTGAAAATCAGGGAAAGATTCTGACAAAACAGAGGATTTACGAAGAGGTATGGGGAGAAGAATATTTCTATGATGACAGCAACATTATGGCAATTATCAGCCGGCTGCGGAAAAAGTTAGAAGAAGATTCCGGAAACCCAAGATATATCCAGACGGTTAAAGGGATTGGCTATCGTTTTAATAAGGAGGTATGACAGGTGCATATGGAATTAACGCTTATTCTTCCTATAATAATGGCTATTATATCTGTCACTGGTTCATTCCTTGCCATCCGGCGTGTAAAAAGGCAGATATCGGAAATGTGCGAAGCGCTGGCTGATGTGCAAAGGGGAAACGGAAACAGGCGCATTTTGTCGTCGGCACATGAACTTACCGCTCCTCTTGCCTACAAAATCAATGATATTATCGTGTCTTATGAAAACAGGATTGGGGCATTTCGTCAGATGGAGGAAACCAATAAACAGCTTATGACGAGCCTCTCCCATGATGTGAGGACGCCCCTTACCACACTGATTGGATATCTTGATGCCGCCCACAAAGGAATCGTAACTGGAAAAGACCGTGAGAACTATATTGAAATTGCCCGTCGGAAAGCCCATGATTTGAAGGAATATATTGATGTGCTTTTTGATTGGTTTAAGCTCAATTCAAATGAGTTTGTTATGGAGATAGCTGTCGTTGAAGCTGCGGAACTGACAAGGAATATTTTAATTGACTGGATACCCATATTTGAAGATAAGCAGATAGATTATAGGATTGATATTCCCGAACGGCCTTTCCTGGTGGAACTCGATCAAGATGCCTATATGCGGATTATAAATAATCTCATACAAAATGTCATTTCCCATAGCCATGCAGATCAGATCGAAATAGCATTGTCAAAACAAAATGGGAATATAAAGATTCTTTTATCAGATAATGGAATAGGGATTGAGAAGGAAGACTTAAAGCATATTTTCGAGCGGCTTTATAAATGCGATAAAGGAAGAAGCGAAAAAGGCAGCGGTCTCGGGCTGTCTATTGTATATCAGCTTGTCAGGAAAATGAACGGTGAGGTGAGGGCGGAAAGTAAGCCAGGAAAGGGAACTGCTTTTACACTGTTATTTCCTTTGTCAGAATAAAGAATCTGAAATTGCAAGGTTAATGCAAGGTTGCGGCAAGGTTAATGTAAGATTGGCGTGATAGAATAAAACATGTTAAACGGCGGAAAGATTTTTGTGATAACGCGGCGAGGAGGTTATAGCATGAGTGAGTATATCATTGAAACAGAAAATCTTACAAAACAATATGGTACGCAAAAAAGCGTTGCAGATTTGAACATCCATGTGCAGAAAGGGAAGATTTATGGTCTGCTTGGAAGAAACGGAGCCGGAAAGACCACTACCATGAAAATGCTTCTTGGATTGACGAAGCCCACTTCCGGCAAGGTCAAAATCTGGGGAAAGCCTTTATATGGAAATGAAAAGAAACTTCTGCCCCGTATAGGCAGTCTGATTGAATCTCCGGGTTTTTATCCTAATTTGACAGGCAGTGAAAATCTGCGTATTTTTGCCACCTTAAGGGGAGTGCCAAATGATCACGCCATAAAGGATGCCCTGGATTTAGTTGGTCTGCCCTATAAGGATAAAAAGTTATTTTCCCAGTATTCGCTCGGCATGAAGCAGAGGCTGGCGATTGCGCTTGCAATCATGCACGATCCGGAACTTTTGATTTTAGACGAGCCGATCAATGGGCTTGACCCTATCGGAATTGCGGAGGTACGTTCTTTTATCCGGCAATTGTGCGATGAAAGAGGAAAGACGATATTGATTTCCAGTCATATCCTTTCTGAAATTTCCCTGCTGGCTGACGACATTGGGATTATCGACCACGGTGTATTGTTGGAAGAAGAAAGTCTTGCGCAGCTGGAGCAGAAAAGCAGCAAACATATCCACTTTATGATATCAAATACGGCGCAGGCAGCGAGAATTTTAGAGTGCGATTTTCATGAAAATCACTTTTCTATACAGGATGATCACAATCTGCGAGTCCATAACCTTGATATACCGGTGGGGAGAATTGTTACCGCCTTTGTGGAAAACGGGCTGGAGGTATCGGAGGCGCATACTTGTGAAGAAAGTCTGGAGGACTATTTCAAGCGGGTAACAGGAGGTGAGGGAATTGCTTAAACTGATCATCTGCGAATTCTGGAAATTGAGACGAAGAAGATTGTTTCAGGCTGCATTTCTTACGACTTTCATTATGCCGTTATTCTATTTTATGCTTTTATCAAATGCCGATTTGGACAACATGATGTCAGTCGTAAGAGAAGAAAATGGTTTTTTAATTTTGATTCCGCTGTCGGTTGTGATAGCAGCCAATTTATTTTTTGAAGAGCATGATTATGATACATTAAAAAATCTGATGTGTGTTCCTGTTACAAAGAGTCGTCTTGCCCTTGCAAAATTTATAGTGCTTTTGCTTTTTGATGTTGCATATGAACTTGCTGGATATGGAATCACGATTCTGTTAGCGGCTGTGTCAGGCACATCGCTAAAGGGATGGGCATTACAGTTTTTTCTTACATTTTGTACTGGAATTTTACTCTGGGCAGCAGCAATGCCCTGCATATTTTTGGTGATCTGGTGCAATAAATCCTATATTATTTCCGTCATTATTGCATTTGCTTATACTGCGCTTGGTCATATTCTCCATATCAGCGATACCTTTCTACGGGTGCCATTAGGGCTGAATATTGCCACATTTCTTCCGGTTCCCATAATCTTTCGGTGGCTTTATCAATTTCATTCATTGGAGGGTGCGGGACAAATCATGACTGAATTTTATAATCAGTTCAGCCCCTATTTCGTATCAACACCTGCTGCCTTTGCAATATTGATTATGGAAGCAATTGTTTTCATGGTGTTGATGATGAAGGTCTATCAGAAACAAGGTGTGTAAGGAGGCAGATTCATTATGTTGAATATCATTAAAACTGAATTTATGAAAATAAAGAGGTATCATATCCTTCTGATTGGTGTGATTGGTATGCTGTGCTCACCGCTGCTTCAATTGTTTTCACAGGCTGCCATGAATGAGGAATTAAGGAATCCCAACTATGATTTTGCTGCGTTAGCGGAAGCCACCATCTGGGGCAGTGCGCAAATTTTCATGCCCGTCTTATTTACTTTAATTGGCGGTTATTTAATCAACAGAGAATATACAGATGATACTTTGAAAAACATCCTGACAGTTCCACTCTCGTTTCGGAAATTTTTGGTGGGAAAACTGGCTGCGATTGGTCTGCTGGCAATGCTATTTGGTATTTATTGTTTTGCTGTTACGGTGCTTGTCGGGATTTGTGCGGGTCTTGCAAATATAGCGATTTCCATATTAATACTCAGTCTGTTGCAGATGATAGGGCTTTCCTTTTGTATTTACATTGTGATTCTCCCGGTTATCATGATTTGCAGCAGAAAGCCGGGGTTGTTTATGGGAGGCTCTGTAATTGCTTTTATCGCAGGATATTGCGTCATGTTCTTTAAGTCGGGGCTGCTTAGGCATATTTATCCTTTTTCGGCTGCTTTGACAATGATTGGGTTTGATACGACTTCTTATTCCGGTACGTCTGATAAGGGAAATATTTTTTTAGCCAGTGGTTCATTGAGTATTATGCTGCTGGCGACGGTGCTGCTGATCTGCATTTCCCGAGTGCCGGAAGATGCTCATAACTTAAAGAAAGCAAAACAAAAGGGAATTTCTTTACGCCCTGCACAGAGGAGGAAATAAAATATTTAGTGGAAAAATGTAGAAGTTTGTGTTATGGTTAATAATAAAATTTAAGGGGAATTATATGAAGCTATACCACGGCACGAATTTCAGTTCTGCGGCAAATATTTGTTTGTGCGGGATAGATTTTAGTAAAAGTCAAAAATACTTAGATTTTGGTGTGGGTTTTTATACTACACCAAGTTATGAACATGCTGCAATCACTGCTATTAGAAAAACGAAAACATATAATTATTTTAATAAGACAAATGAAGAACCATATATTGTTGAAGTTAACTGTGACTTTTCAATAAATAAAGACTTGATTAAAATAAAGCAATTTCCCATGCATGGTAAGGCATGGTCAGAATTTGTGTTAAATAATAGATTGTCTGATGATATATTGAAGCAATATGAACTTGTGAATCACAATAGAAATGGTGAATATGATATAGTATATGGTGAAATAGCTGATGGTAATATTGTTAATATAGCCTATAAGGTTAATAGTGGGTTATTACTGCCAAGTAATGTAAATTATAATCAATTATTAAAAAATGGTTCGATATATGGATATCAATACTCTTTTCATACTGAGCTGTCTAAAACTTGCATAGTGAATTTGCAATGTGATATAATAAAAAACAAACAAAAATATTTAGATATAATTGATATAGGATTAAAAAGGAAGAAGGTGTGAATGATATGAATAGAGCAGAAATCAAAGAATTTAAGCACTTTGTTGTAGAATGTTTGATAAAAACTTATAATATGGACGAAGTAAGCGCTACACGTGCTGTTCGTGATTCTTATCTTTCAAAAGCACTTGTAAATGATCCTGATTATATAATGCATGATACTGTGGAAGAATGGGCAAGTTATGTATATCACGAAATAGCAAAAGAAAATGTTGAATTATTGCAAATGTAATTTGTGTTTTTAGGCATATCAGATGTAAAAGTCTGGTATGCTTTTTTTTTTTACACAAGGTTATTGATTCCAATTTATCCAATATTTGCAAAAGAATATAATAGGAAGAGTGTGTTAATTGGTAAATAGAAGAAATTTGCAGTAAGATATAATACAAAAGCAGGGAGACGATGGAAAGTGAAAAAATTTTCAGTGTTGGCAGCAATAGTATTTCTGTGTAGTTGCTTTTGGCAGATACCAGTTCAAGCAGAAGGCGGGAGATGGACGAGGTTTGTCTCTGATTCTCCATCAGGATATATGTATGACGAACTACTCTATGAAGAGGATGGTGAATGTGAGGGAATCATGGTCTTAGGGGTATGTGCATTTCCTAATCTGTCAGGGATAGGTATGGAAAACTACAAAGTGGATTATGAAATTCCAGCTGTTGTTGACGGAAAAACTGTGATTGGAATTGGTAAGGGTATCAGGGATGAATTTCAACGTGCCAATACAATTATCATATCGGATGGCATTAGGGAAATTGGAGAGCAGTCGTTTTTATATAAAAATCGGATACCTTTACTTTGTGTTGTCTTGGTATGTATTTTATGTGCGGGCGTCACAGTGGCTGTCATTTTGTCGCGTAAGAGACGCCAGATTACTGCATGCGCAGAAGAGGAAATGCCTGTAAATTACTGTCCCTCTTGTGGAAGAAAAGCAAGACCGGGAGATCGTTATTGCCGCGGTTGCGGAAAATCGTTAGAATAAAGCTGCTATTAAACCATGGGGAGACCTCAGTTTTATGGCGATTTGCCTCGTGCCGGTCATCCTTGCAGTCTGGTTTAGGGAATGGAAATCATGATTCCTTCCAACATTTTAAAATTGGTTCAATATATTTTTTGTTTGAAATATCATAGGAGGTAGAAATTTTTTATCATTTCTACTTCTTCTTTTATTTTGTCCTTACAATTGTTTTCATCTGCAATTCTTTCCTCAAAATTTTTTATTCCTGCATATAAAAAAGAAAAATAAGAAATGTAAAATTGTTGAATGCTACATAAAGTAGCAATAAAATGACTGTTGTCATCTGAAATTTCTTGTTAGGAAAAGTGTACTTTTTTATAATCGGGCATGTAAGTGCAAATTAATCATAAATATGAGGAGGTCATAAATCATGACATTTGGAGAAAAATTAAAATCAATCCGCAAGCAGGCAGGTATATCTCAGGAAAAACTGGCAGAAAAAATCGGGGTATCACGACAGGCCATCACAAAATGGGAGACAGATGCGGGCATTCCTGATATTGAAAACATTATGGCGATTTCAACTTTGTTCAATATTTCTATTGATGAACTTTTGTCAAATGAAAAGAACGTCAGGCAGGTTACGGATTACCTATTTGAAAGTGTCACAGAATATGATATTGATTTTCCTAAGCGATATGATATGAAATTAGGCGGCGCCAATACGCTTGTTATGTCGGGCTATGATGGGGAAAAAATTCGCGTCCGTCTGGCATCCAATACACTTTCTACTCTTCAAAGTGATTTTAAATTGAAAATTGATGATATTAAAAATCGCATTGACCTGGATGTCACCCGGAAAAATGGGATGACGGAGGCAGCAGCCAAAGAAGCGCTCACGATATTTGTACAGCTTCCAAACAAATATGTGGGTAAAATTGAATTGGCTGTTAATGCAGAAAATATTGAGGTACGTTCTCTGGAGTGCGAAAGTATTGAATTTGATACAAAAACTAAAAATTTCACGCTGGATGAGGTTGCTGGAACAGTAGAAATAAACTGTAATCTGGATATGAATATCATCTGCAAATCTCTGAACGGTTCTATAGAAATCAATCAGATTTCGGCAACTTCCAGAATCAGTCTGCCGGAAGGAACTGGTTTTACTGCTGTTGCAAAGGGAATCAAAACAAGTATTTCTTATGAGAAGGATGGCAGGAAAACAGCATCTTTTGCGGACGAAGAATCAGAAAATTTAATTGAATTAAATGGAATAAACAGCGAACTGGTTATTTGTGAAAAAAAGGAGGGTGCAAAATATGGCACTTATTAAAGAAACTGTTATTTCCGCAAAAAAGTTAAAAAAGAGTTTTACGACCAAAGACAGGTCGCAGGATATTTTTGATAATCTGGATCTGGATATTTATAAGGGAGACTTTACTGTGATTATGGGATCTTCCGGGGCAGGAAAATCAACCTTGATGTATTCTTTGTCTGGTATGGACAGACCTACTTCCGGGGAAATTGAATTTTGCGGAAAAAGGATTACGGAACTTAGCGACGATCAGCTTGCAGTGTTTCGAAGGAAGAACTGTGGTTTTGTGTTTCAGCAGATTTATCTTTTGGAGAAGATGAGTCTGATGGACAATGTGATTACGGCAGGAGCTTTGGTGAGCAGCAATCGGAAGGAAATTGCCAAGAGGGCCTCCGAATTATTTGAACTGGTAAATATTCCGGAAATCACACAGAAGAAATTTTCTTCCCAGATTTCGGGAGGTGAGGCACAGAGGGCAGGAATTGTGAGGGCGGTCATCAATTCTCCTGAAGTGGTATTTGCCGACGAGCCCACAGGAGCTTTAAATTCCAACAATTCGGATGCGGTTCTGGATGTATTTACAAAACTGCATTGCAACGGGCAGAGTATCATCATGGTGACGCATGATAAGAAATCCGCACTTAGGGGCAATCGCGTTATTTATCTGAAAGACGGTCAGATTTTCGGGGAATGTGATTTGGGAGATTATCATCCGGATAGCGAGGAAAGAAAAGAGAAGTTGAACTGTTTCTTACAGGAAATGGGGTGGTAAGATGAAAAGAATAAGAGGTCTGATATTACATAATCTGAAAAAAGATAAGGGACAGTATGCGTCCTTTGGAATCATCCTCCTGATTACTGCTTTTATCTTACATCTGGCGTTGGTTCTAGCGTTTCAGGTTGATAAAGCATATGACAAAAAGTTAAAGGATTTAGATACTGCAAATATCAATTTCTGCATTCCCCAAATGCAGAATAATGATGTGCTATCGGAGGAATGCCTGACGCTTACCGGAGTAAAGGATGTGGAGAAAAGAGAAGGGATTTTTGTTTCCGCTGTGATGAAAGAATTCCGGGGCGTGGATTTTACCATGAACACAGTATTTTACAATTTAGATGAAGCACGTCGGTTCAATCAATTTAAACTGCTCAAGGAGAGCGGGAAGGAATTTGATTCACCCGTTTATGTTCCGCTTTTTGTAGCGGAATTTGGGGAATTCCAGTTGGGAAATGATATCATTTATGAAATCGATGGGGAAGAATATCTTTTTCAAATTGCAGGCATTCTGGAAGAAATGCAGTATGGAAACGCGGGAAGCGGATTGCTTTTGGCATATCTCCCGGAAGAGACTTATTGGAAGCTAGAGAAGGAAAAGGAAGGGAACCGGATTGTGGAGTACTCTCTTATGACGGATGGCAATGTCCAGGACATAAAAAATGAAATCAGTACCATGCTTTCCGAAGAAAACATTCATCTGTTGTCTATACTGGATCGTGATTCGGCAAAGCAGGTAAGGACGATGGTGTGTAATCTAACCATCCTGATTTTAGTTGTTTTTTCTTTTATCATTCTGTTGGTAAGCATGTTTCTGTGTAAATTCCGTATACAGAACGGCATTGAGGAAGAAATTACCAATATGGGTGTATTAAAAGCCCTTGGCTATACGGGACCAATGATTATTTTTGCCACTATACTGCCATATATGATGGTGGGCGTTTTGACGGCTTTTGCGGGGGCGTGCCTTTCCTATCTTCTTCTGCCTGTTCTATCAGAGAGCCTTGCACTGCAATCAGGATTTTCCTTTGCCCTGCATTTTGACGCGGCGGCGCTTTGCCTGACAGTTTTTCTACTTGGCGGAATTACATTATTTTTTACTTATTTTGCAGCAAAGCGGATTAAGATACTTGTGCCTATTGATGCAATCAGAGGAAATAGTCCATACAAGGGAAGCAAAAGAAATCATTTCCCTTTGGATAAAACAGCAGGCAGCCTTCAGATTAACTTGATTTTAAAGCAGACGGCAGCTTCGGCAAAGCAAAATGTCTTACTTTTTATAGTATCCTTTTTGATGATGGTGCTGGTGGCTTTTGCGGGGACATTATTTTATAATGTGGTAATCTGCCCGGAGAATTTTAGCAGCACGCTGTCAGAAGAGATGCCGAGGATTATCTTAACGGCAAAGCCAGAAACCTTAGAATATATAAAAAATGAACTGAAAGATAAAACACAGATAGAAAAGGTGCTGGAATATACAATGGGAAAAGTAAAAACGAAAGCCGGCAGCGCCACAGCATTTTTATCTGAGGATTTCTCACTTGTTTCCAATGATTTGTGCTATGAGGGAAGAAATCCCGAAAAAGACAATGAAATCGCTGTGGGAAGTGCATATGCAGAGGATTATTCTATCGGAGATAAGGTAGAAATCCAATGCGGAGACAATACTTATACCTATGATATTGTTGGATATGTGCAGAGCGTCAATTATCAGGGAGAAGTGATAGAACTTACCAATGAAGGATATCTGCATTTAGACAGCAGTTTTAAGAGCCAGTCTCTGTATCTTTATTTGGCGGATGGAGTAGATACGGAAGCTTTTTTGAGCGAAATAGAGGAAGAATATGACACTGACATTATTGCTTCCGTGAATTACGATAAAATGATGGAATCCTCACAGGGCATGTATCAGGGAATAGTGAAGGGAATCATTGCGGCGATTTTCTTTGTGACGGTGTTAATTGTTTTTCTGATTCTTTCAATTATTATTAAGTCGTTGATTGTAAGAAGGAAGCAGGAACTTGGAATCTATAAGGCAATGGGATATTCCAATATCCAGCTGATCATACAAATCGCAGGGAGCTTTCTTCCTGTATCTATCGCTGCTGTACTGACCTCGGCTATATTGGGAATCTGGTATATGCCTGTGGTAAATAAAGTGCTTTTCCAGATGATCGGCGCTATGAAAAATAACCTACAGGTTTCACTAACGGTTCTGTTGCTGTTTGCAGTTGCGCAGATAGCGGCAGATTTCATTATAAGCGTGTGTCTGGCACTGCCGATTAAAAAGATATCGGCGTATTCTTTGATAAAAGAATAATGTGTAAATGGTTTCGGAAGAGAAGGAGTGTTTTGGAGGGAGTCGTTGTACTATCAATATACATATGTTATAATTGAAATGAACAGGTGTTATAAATTATAGTGGGAGGTTGTTGTGAAAAACTCCGAAATAATAAAAGAAATACGTTCATGTTTAAAGTTAAGTCAGAGTGAATTGGCGGGAAAACTGGGTGTTAGTTTTGCTACTGTAAACCGCTGGGAGAAAGGTCACTGTGAGCCATCGAGAATTGCTATTAATGCAATTAAGAACTTATGTGCCAGTAGTAACATTGATTTCTCCCGGTTTGAAGGAAATCATATTATTAGTAGCAATGATATTGTAACTCTTTATCATGGTTCGAAATCAGGCATTAGTGGTGCTATTGCACCTGTAAGCCGTGAGTATTGTGACTTTGGAAAAGGTTTTTATATGGGTACAGACCGCATGCAGCCGCTTACTCTGATTTGCAATTATCCAAAAGCCAAAATTTATACATTACAGGTTGATTTGTCCAATCTTAAAATCTTTGATGTGGAAGTGGGATTAGATTGGGCATTGCTAATCGCATTTTATCGCGGCAAAATGGAAACTGTAAAAAATTCGCAAATCTATAATAGGATTGCAGATTTAAGTAAAGGCTGTGACATGATTATCAGTTATATTGCAAGTGATAGAATGTTTGTCGTTCTTGACCGCTTCTTTAATGGAGAGATTACGGATATTGCACTGATTCAAAGTCTTTCTGCATTAAAGCTTGGCAAGCAATATGTGGCTTTAACCGAAAAGGCATGTAAAAAAATAAGTGTTCTTGATGAACAGGAGCCTTCAGAGGAGGATCGGATTAGTTTAAAGCGGGAAAGCGAAGCAAATCGCTCTAAAGGTATTGCAATGGCGGATGAAATTTGTCGGAAATATCGCCGTGAGGGGCAGTTCTTTGATGAAATATTAAGGGCAGGTGAATGATATGGCAAATCTTGATTCTCAAAAGCGTCAACTCTGTGATATACAAGGCCGATTATTTGAACTTGCACGAAAGAAAGGGTATGATTGCCCGGTATTTATAAGGGATTTTATGAATAGCCATGTGGCTGCATCTCTGGATGATATTTATGATCGCCTGCAATGGGCTGGCGAAGAATATATCTTGGAAGAATTGGATGAAGAAGTAAATGGTCTTAAAAAGGCTGGCATAGTTTATCATGCAGAGGTGATGTACTGGACGGGGTATATCTATCGTTATTGGCATTATTATACCAATGAAAACAGTTGGGATATATATAAAATTGCCGGGGCCGAAACGATGAACGAATGCTGGCTGGGGTTTCATACACTTGATGTTGAGATGGCAATTGATGATTTGAAGGAGATTTACAGGCAAAAAGATGATGGACAAAGTCTCGGGTTTTAACCCGGGATTTTCCTTTGTATAAGAATCGGAAATGCTTAAAGGAACAAAATGCTTAGAGGAATGATTGACTCATAAGTGTAAAAATGTTATTCTTACAATAGTATTACATGAAATAGTACGTAAAGGAGTGGACAAGATGAAATTTACAGAGTTATCGGATTCGGAATTGGAAGTTATGGAAGTGCTATGGGAAAAGGGGGAGCCCATGTCGTTTGGAGAGTTACTGGATTATTTTAATGTCCATACAGAAAAAAACTGGAAAAAACAGACTTTGAATACCTTTCTATTTAGGATGCAGCAAAAGAGTTTATTGCAGATTATAACAGAAGGCAGATATAAACAATATATTCCTGCGATGTCAAAAGAAGAATATTTAATGGCAGAGTCAAAAGCTTTTTTAAATAAGAACTATCAGGGATCACTTGCAAAAATGCTCGCGGCGTTTAATGGCGGTGAAGCATTAGGAAAAGACGAAATTGCTGAACTGAAGCAATTATTGGAGGAATGGGAGAAGGAATGAGATTATACGTATGCATGGTTTTAGGCGGAAGTATCTGTACGTTATTATATATTTTTATTAACAGAACTTTACCGTATGAGCTGCCTTTGAAATATAAGAATTTGTTTTTGAAAATTAATACCATATTTTACTTATTACCGGTTCCGTGGATTGTTGCGGAGATAAAAGGAGTATTGAAACTGTTGCTGGAAAAGGCAGGTGTTGTTTTCCCCAGAAGCACGCGGGGAGATATCATACACCCTAATCTTATCTGGGAAAGTGTAATCGTAAGGAATGAAAAGAATGAGATTGTGTATATTACGGGGTATCAAAAATGGTTTCCAGCTATTTTAATCGGATGCACTATTTTTGGCATATTGTTATTAGGGTGGATTATTGCTTATCTGATCGCAGGATATAAATATAAAAAGGATATCATGTATGTTGATGCAGGTAAATATTTGAAGGATAGTAAAGATAAGAAAAGAAAAATACAAATTGGCGTTTCTCCGTATCTTGATTCGCCTGTCTCAGTAGGAATCATGAAGCCAATTATACTATTGCCTTTGGACAATGAAAAGTATTCTGTTTCAGAAAGAGGAATCGTAAGGCATGAATTGCATCATATAATCAATATGGATGGCTTATTTAGGATGTTAACCTTTATGGTTATAGCAATGGAATGGTATAATCCGCTGGCATACTATTTGTTTAGGGAAAATATAGCAGTTAATGAAATGCTCTGTGACGAGGCTGCTGTGGAGGATATGACCAAGGAAGAAAAGATTGATTATATGCGGTGCATTATCATGGCGGTTGAAAACTCCCAAAATGAAAAAACGGTAATTACAACTTTGGGAGCAACAAGAGGATTATCAAAGGAAAGGATGAAAAGAATTATGGGAAAAAATGAAAAAAAGATGTGGAAAAAAGGATTAGCAGCAGGTATTATGACACTTTGCTTTTTATTTAGCAGTGTTCCGGCGTTGGCTTATAAGGAACCTTTAGAATTTAAAGAGGAAGAATATTCAGATGGTGTAGTGGAGGAATGGGAGCGCACAACTATGACAATAGCTATGCGGGAAGGGAGTACCGATGGAGATTACCTTATAAATACCGAGATGAATAATCTTATTAAAACGGCTGATTTTAGCCAGGGTAATTATGTGCTTATCGATGAAATGGGAGAAATCTTTTCTGGTAAGGATGTTGCGTTAAACAATGGAGACCAGACGCAGGCAGTATGTTCACATAATTATGAGACTATAACTATTTTGAAGCACTATAAGAATAATGATGGAGGTTGTACTGTTGCGGAATACAATGCACAGAAATGCTCTAAGTGTGGACAGATAAATATAGGTTCAGAAGAGAATACACTTACATATAAAATTTGCCCTCATAAATAGAGATTTCTGTGTATTGTCGGTGGAATGTAAAAGTAAATTCTATGGCGCTTACCTTAAGGATTGGTTATGTGAATTGCGACAGGATGAATAAGAAAAAATAGAATTTACTTTTGCCACTGGTTTTTTAAAATAAATTTGCGACAAGTATTGACAATTTGTACCAAGGTATAGTATATTTTTAATGTACTACATAGCATAGTACAAAAGGGCAACGGATTATGAAAAAGCAAATTGTGATTGCTACGATGATAGTTTTGAATTTAATTTTTCTAATCTACCAGCTTTCTAATCAATCGGGAATAGCGGAGATTATAAATATGAAAGGTAAATTCTATCCATTCTCCTTAGCGGCAGATAATGAAAATATATATTTCATTGGAATTGAATTCGCTCAGGATGGGAGCGTTCAAAGGTCACAGATATATCAGATGAAAAGCGGAGAAAGTTCACCCCAAATGGTGGATATCAAAACTCCGGATGACATGTTGTTTTATAAGCTTTGTATTGACTGCAAAAAAAATTTACATATATTTCTTTGTGACGACCAAAATGAGAGATGTGAAATATGGGAAATATCTCAAAACAAGGAGATTATAAAAAAAATAGATGTTGCTCAGAATATAAACCAAAGTGATGCATATGGAATTTCTTCTTTTGCAGTAGACAATGAAGGGAGATATTATTTGCGGGAATATGCAGGAAATGAAACCATTATTCTCAAGGAAAACGGAATAGAATTGTGTAGGATAGAAGATGGTAACAGAGGATTTCAATGTTTGGGGAATTCGCGAAATGGTAAAGTATCTATTTTGTTTAATACTCCTGAAATTAATCCAGTGCAGTTACAAATTGCCAGTGTAAATCTCGTTGAGGAAAGACTTGAGGTTGAGAGTACAGGTGACTTTTTACCATTAGATGATATTTACTCGGTTTTGGACGCAGGCGAGGAATGCGATTTTTTGATTAGGGGAATGAGAGGTGCTTATAAATACAATCTGGGAGAAGAAAAGGGAAAAAAGGTAATTGATACTTTTTCTATAGGCAAATTTGATTATAATTCCTCAACGAGTTGTTTTTTGAGTGATGATAAATTACTTATGATAGCTAAAAAGCAGCGTGCAGGAGAGGAAATTCAGTATGGCGATATTAAATTTTGCTACTATGCTTATTAAGCATGATATAAAAATCAGGTAAAGGGGTGAGTCCAATGCAGTAATTTTCATATGTACCTGTGAATAGCTTATCATACGAACAAGGAGGAAAGTTTATGAAGAGAACAAAATGTAAAAATGCAGTTATCAGTAAAGTAACAGCGATTGTGCTCGGAGTGTTAGTTTTGAGCAATGTAACAGTCATGGGAGTCCATGCGGCTTTTCCTGATGATAGTTTTAAATTAGCAACTGTTATAGGCGATGGTGTGGCTTTGCGTAGTGGACCAAGCACAACAGCAACAAGATTAGAATTGATGTACAATGATGATACGGTTCAGGTAGATATTAATTATGACGATATTAACGGCTGGTCCCGTATTAGAAGGGTAAGCACTATGCGAGTGGGCTATGCTGCGAGCAAGTATATTCAAGAAGACATGTAAATTATATGATTTATCCCTAAGAGTCATATTTTGTGCTGTGCAATCGCTGAAATATGGCTCATTGGGAATCCGCCAATCTGGAGAGGAAATTGGACATGAAAAAGGTTGGGATTTTATTTATAGTAGTTATATCTGTATACTTATGTTCCTGTGGTTCAGAAAAAATAGATGGCAGTGTAGTGAATCTGAAGGAAGATGATTATGACCAGAACATAATAGAAAATCAACAATTAGCCGATACGGAAATTGTTGTAGAAAATGATGATACTCTTGAGACAGCAACAGTTGTTCCTACTTCAAATAAAGAAATAGCAGTTCCCTATAATGGAGATCTCTGCATTCGTTCAATTGTAAGCACAGATGATATCATATTTCTCTCAGGATTAGAGCCGAACAGCAAAAATTATGTGATACATAAAATGAAAATAGAGGATAAGACTTCAGAAAAATTACCAATCGAAATTCCAGAAGATATGATGATACAGGGAATTAATGTGGACAAGGAAGGAAATCTCCATATTTTTATTACAGATTCTGACAGAAGCGTACAAAGATGTGAAATGTGGGTATCGGATCAGAAGGGAAATGTAATACAAAAAATTGACATAAAAGAAGTATTTGCGGAAGATGGTCCTTCCCTACAGGTTTTATGTGAGTTTGCCATAGATGGAGAGGGCAGATATTATATTTCCAAGACTAGACCTGATAGCGCTAAAAGGGGGATAATCGTTCTTGATAAGAGCGGAAATGTACTTGGTGCAGTAGAAAGTTCAAGTAGTGGATTGTGGAACTTACACTCCTTGGCGCGAGGCAGGGATGGAAAGATTTATGTTGCCAATTTCATAAAGGATGATGACAGAATTGCCGTCATGTCCATCGATCCGGAAGGGCTTTGCATCAAAGAATGCTATGCAGGTGTACTGCCATCGGGGTATGGAGGATGTGTAAGGCTTCGTGCAGGAATCAATGCTGATTTATTTTTATACGGTGCGGATGGAATTTATTTATACGATTTAGGGGACGAGACTGGAAAAAAATTAATTGATAAAAATGCCTTTCCATTCTCCACAGAAGGAGGGCTGTGTAATGAGTTTTTAGCTGATGGCAGATTCCTTTTTGTTGATGGCGAAGACGCAATAGAAATGGTTATGCTGCAAGGGCAGGAATACCCTGTGAATGTTGGAATTTCCCAGAACATTATGTTTTACTATATTCCAGTGGCATCTGATGCACAAAGTGAGGAGTAAAGGATGAAATGAAGAAAAAAGGAATTATAGTAGTCCTTTTTGCTGTATCAATATTTTTGACAGCATGTAGTGATATTACAGATAATGATTCAAAAGGTGAAAGAACAGTGCTGACATTGGGCACAGTTTCGGCAAATCAGGAGCTGAGAAAACAGGTTGAAATTTTTAATCAACAAAATTCTGCATATTTGATTGAGATAAAAACGTATGGAAATATGGCCGTGGCTGGGACTGATGCGGTAGATTTGATGCAGATGGAGATAGCTGCCGGTAAAGGTCCCGATATCATTGATTTCGGATATCTTTATTCGCCAAGGGCAGTCTGTAAGGGGATTACTGAGGAACTGTCAGCTTACATGGAAGCCGATAAAGAGTTTCATAAGGAAGATTATTTTATGAATGTCGTAGAAGCTCTCACAGGGGATGACAAGATACATGTCATATCGCCACAGTTTTCTATTCGTTCCGTAGCCGGACGTAAGGAAGATTTGGGCGATGCTGCAAATTGGAATATGCAGGATGTTATGTCGTATTTTCAAGGAAGTGACCAGGAAAAAATTCTTTTTCCTGGAGATTCAAGAAGAGAGGTATTTGGATTTCTGTGCATGGGAAGCATGGGAGAATTCGTTAATTGGGCGGATGGAACCTGCAGTTTTGATGAAGGAGAATTTAAAGAACTTCTTACATTTGCAAATCAGTTTCCTGATCAAAGAATTTACGACGAAGACTATTCCGTCTTGCAGCAATTTCAAGTAGGAAAAGCATTATTATACCCGGTATCTATAAGGAATGTATATGAATGTGCCAAGGTGCGGATGATTTTTGATAACGTACCCATTAATTATATAGGATACCCGTTGAATGGAAGGAATGGAAATATTGCGCAGATGGGGAATCTGGTTTTGGGTATCAACAAAAACAGCGATTACAAGGAAATTGCATGGAAATTTATAAAGGGTTTTTTACAGGAGGAATATCAAAGCAGTATAGAAAACGGACTACCCTTATTGAAAAGCGAACTGGAAAGGCGTTTAGATGAAGCAAAAAAAATCGAATATGAGCAGGATATGTCTGGCAGGGAAGTGGAAAAAGTAAAAGACAGTATTATATTTGAAGGTGAAGATCCAATAGACATTGTATGCATAAATGAGCAGGATGCCGTAGATTTACTGGAAATCATAAACAATGTGGATACTGCATATGCGGTGGATTTGGATTTGTATTCAATTATTTTAGAGGAAGTTACTTACTATTTTGAAGATAATAGAAATATGGATTCAGTTATTGAAATCATTCAGAATAGAGCGTCCATATATGTTAGTGAAAATTATTAATGGGAGAAGCATGAAATTATGCTTAACGATGGAAGGAGGAATACAGATGAAAACTTAAAATTCGGATCATTTTGTGCAACAGTTATTATCATTTTTATCCAGACAAATTGAAAAAGGAGAACGAACTATGAGAAAAAAAATAAAAATATTTTTAGCAGCATTAGCTTTAATGGTATTGCCTTGTCAAGCGGCATCAGCGGCTTCTGTATCATTTACTGATTTTAAATTTACAACAATACCATATGCAGAATCGCTTAAAGAAGTTGCAGCAAAAACAAAGGCAGATAATGAACAGAATTGGTATGCAACGTTAACATCATCAACAGGTCTGGCTTCCGGGACTGCCAGAGCACTGCTCACATCAAACACAAGTAATAATTCATTAGAACTGCGGTCAGCGCTTGTACCTATTTTCTCCAATACCACTTCGATTAAAGAAGGCTATTTTGTTTATACAGGTAAAGATAGTAAATGTAAGCTTTATATTACTGGTGATCAAAACAATGGTGGAAGATATAGTGTGACCATATCAGGTCGTTATACCTCATAATAAAAATCTTAGATGCTATTTAAATAGCAGAATGAGAGGAAAAATGCAAATTAAAAAGATGTTAAAACTGGGTATCTTAATAATTGTATGCATAGCTGTAGGGATTTTTCTCTACAGCCATATGCATGCCGATTACATTTTGGAACCGCAGGCAGCTGATCAAAAGGTGTTTGAGGAAGAACATGTAGATATAGAATCACCCAATTTTCCAGAACATTTTACAAAGGAAGTTAGTGAGTTATTAACATTTGATGTGGAAGTTGTTACTGGTGAAACATTTTCCGCACAGGCATTTCAAGCGGCAACGGCTATAAGATGCCCTGTAGACGTGGAAAAGGTATATTCATATTTTATGGGGGAGGAGAAAGAAGTGTCTTCTGTGAAATATGAGAATTATTTTGACATGGAGGGGTATGCATCACCGATTACAGTATATGAAAATAGGGGACGTGGGTTGAGTATTGCTGCTTATGACTTCATATTTTACCAATCACCGCAGATAGATTACATAGAAAATTCATTTTATCCAAACCCATCAGTTGACAATTACAATGCTTATCTTTTCTCAAAAGAAGAAGATCTGGAATTTATGGACAGGAAAGCAGCATGGCAGTTTGTAGTAAAAGCAATGGAAGATTTAGGTGTGGATATGTCAGATGCTGTTTCGCGGGTAACCTATAGCTTAGATGTGGAAACTTTGGAAAAAGAAGAAGAGTGCATTGATGTAAATGGGAATGAAGTAGAAGGAGAAAAAAATCCGGAATGGTCAAAATCTGATGAAGGATATTATTACTATATAACGCAAAGTTACATGGGAATACCTTTTTTTGCCAGCAAAAAGCTGGAAGCGGATGAAGAAACAGAGGCACCTTTGCGGATTTTCCAGACAGAAGAAGGTATTTTGTCAGCTAACCTGCAGCGTTGGTTTCAAGTTGAGCAGCAGGACGAAGTAATGTATTTTACGGACTTTGAAAATATCATGTATACGATTGAAGAAAAATATTCCGGTACGATACACACAAACCCTTTGTCAGTTGAAAAAGCGCAGTTATACGTTTTTCCAATTAAAACAAATGATGATATATATACATTAACGCCTGTATGGGTCTGCACGATAGCTGAAAATCACATTGATTGGGGAGAGGAAGCCTATATCAGTTATATATACATTCCAATCAATGCAATAACAGGAGAAGAAATGTTGGTGTTGGAAAATTGAAAATGAGTAGATATTTAAAAACTGACTTTTATAGGATGATAACCTCATGGCAGTTTTATGCGGGAATTTTGGGAATAGGAGTACTGTATTTGTTTGGAGGTTATCAGGCAAAATTTATTACCGACGTATATATTTCGTATTTTTATAATGGTTGGTTTAGCACTGCAATAATGGCATATGCATTTTGCTCTATGTCATTTTCAGGGTGCTTTATCGAAGATAGCGAATACCGATTTTGGTATCTTGAAGTACAGAAGGGAAATTTAAAACAATACGTATGGTCAAAGACATTGATTTGTTTCTTGAGTGGTGTTTTGACAATGATTGTTGGAATATTATTATTTGCCTTTATGCTACGCTTGTATGTTCCGTTTTATCAGGAACATTCATTTCTTGAGGAGCAAAGAATGATGGATAATTTTGGCTTTCTTTTGTATCCTGATACAATTTTATTATATTTTATTTGTTCAGCAGCATTTTGCGGAATATTAGGAGGAATATTTGCGCTACTGTCAGCGTTTCTTTCTTTATATGAAAAATATCGATTGTTTACAATATGCGCACCTGTGATTGGATTTTACTTTTTGGAAAACTTTTTAGTGTCAAATTTACAATTGCCGGCACTTTTCAACATATGGGTTATTTATGGCTCTGGATATTCCTTATTTGGCAATAGCTGTTGGAATATTGCATATGGTCTGCTCATAGCAGTAGCTTTTGTGGTGGTATTAGGTATTTTGATTGAAAGAAAGCTGAAGGAGGAAGTTTGTGAAATTCATGATAGAGTCAAAATTCATGAGTAATATCAGGAATCTTGGATACAGAATGTGGAGCTTTCGCTTCGTGACTTTTGTCATCATGATTATTTTTTTTATGGATATGTATTTAAGTCCTTTTCGTATGAACGTAAGAATTTTAGGACAAAATTGCAATATTGCAGTTCTTCCTTTTCTGCAGACATCTGATTATTATATGAAGATAGCTTTTTTGGGAGTAGTATATTTTTACTCCAATGTTCCTTTTATGGAAAAGGAAGAGTTATTCTATTTAAGTCGCTTGGGAAAAAGGGGATGGGGATGGAGAAACATTTGTTATTTGATAGAAAGTTCTCTGATATTAACTATTTGTTTTTTAATGACCAGTCTTTTAGAAGTTATGTCTATAGGTAAAATTTCTTTATCTTGGGATAGTGTTTACAAAACTTTGTCACTTACAGGGGGGCAAAATTTGCAATTTAGCATATCATATTTCATTATGAAAGAATATACTCCTTTATTTCTTATGACATTGATATTATTTATGGATTGGATGGTAATTTTGTTTATTGCAATGCTTATGTATGTGATAGGATTATATGGTTATCGTATCTTATCCTGTGTTATTGCCATTTTAATTGTATTTTTACCATCAATTGATGCGTGGGTAGGCGGAATATTGATTTATTATTCTCCCTTATCATGGCTGGATTGCAGTAATTGGAGAATTGGATATGATAATCGTAAACCGGATTTGCCATATATGATAGTAGCAATTATTTTTTTAAACATGCTGCTCCTTTTATTTGGTCAGCATTATGTAAAGAAGATGGAATGGAAGACTTCTGATGATTAGAAGGAGAAGTTATGGAAGAATTTTTAGTTGATGCCATAAATGGAATGGAAGAAAGAGAAGTTCCGGTAATAGAAATTGAGAATATAACTAAGAAATTTGGAAAAACAAAAGTGTTTGAAAATATTTGTCTAAATTTCTTTAAAGGCAAAATCTATGGAATTGTAGGGCATAATGGGTCAGGTAAGACGGTGTTGTTTAAATGTATTTGCGGTTTACTCTTACCCGAAGAAGGAAGTATTAATATTCATGGCAAGAAATTAGAAGGAATGTTGAGTGAGGCAGGAATCATTATAGAAAATCCGGCTTTTTTATCGGGAAAAACGGGACGTAAGAATTTAGAACTTTTGTATATGCTCAGACATAAACGGGATATAAAATATATTGAAAAAGTTATGATACAGGTAGGACTGGATCCAATGTCAAAAAAGCCGGTTAAAAATTATTCTCTGGGAATGCGCCAAAGGCTGGCAATAGCCCAGGCTATTATGGAGGATCCGGAAATTCTGATTTTGGATGAGCCTATGAATGGGCTAGATAAAAATGGAATTCAGGAAGTCAGAGAAATGCTTTTAGGATTAAAAGCTGAAGGAAAAACAATCATACTGGCCAGTCATAACAAAGAAGATATAGAGGTTTTATGTGATGAAGTATATGAAATGGAAAAAGGATGTATAAAGCTTTTACGATAAAAAAGAAATATGTGAATAGCTAGGCTGTTTTTAATTGAAGTGAAATGGGCGGAAAAGTGCTAGAACCCGGAATAGAAATTTTCTGATTCTAGTACTGTCGCCCGTTCTCTATTTTAAAAAGTTAACCCTCGTTATTCAGTACGGACGCAGAACTGGACAGATTAAGTTAAAGCAGATCCCTTTCCGGCATTATCATAAGTTCTTTCCGAATAAGAGTGAAAAAGAGCTGATTGATCTTGATATTTTAGAGCGGGAGGTTCCCACCACAGAGGACAACCCAGAAAGCTGCAAAAGGGGATTATATAGAACCAGAGATAACAATACTGAGATTGATATTGTAGCACTGGACAAAGAGGGCAATCATATCATTTTTGGGGAATGTAAATACCGGACAGGCAAAGTCGGTGCGGATATGTTGCGGGAACTGGAAGTGAAATCTGAACAGGTTGCGTGGAAGAGGGGGATACGGCAAAGTTACTTTATTCTGTTTTCTATCAATGGATTTACGGATGAACTGACGGAGCTTTCCAAAACAAGAACAGATTTGATTTTGATGTCCAAAGATATAGTCAGCCCCTGCGGATAAGAAAATCTACATGCAAAATGATGTTGGACAAAGACCCGGGTTTTAACCCGGGTCTTTTCATGAGTAGCCGTGTGCATGTTTGGCTAAAGTGTAATGAAATGTTGTAATGTGCTTTTCTATATAGGTCGATAAAATATAAGAAGTTATAAACGTTTTCCACCGGAAAAGAAATTCAGAATTGGAGGAGTCAATAATGAATATAAATTTACATGGCACTGCATTTAACAATGATATTTACGCAAACCGAAGACGAATTATAATAAATACATTATTAGGTGGAAGTGGAATTAAAGGGAAAAAAATGCGGGATGAATTCCTGCCAACATATGATAAAAATTTGGTATATAAATCGGAAATTTATACATCAAATATGGGAAAAAAGATAAAGTATATTTCGCGTGATCTTTTAAGTATCATTAATAATGATATATCACAGGTTATACAGTCAGGGGATATATTTGAATGCGCAGGAGAAACATTTACAGCAGAACAAATTCCAGAAATAAACCCCAATAACCTTAAAGAGATTAAGGCAGAAAAGAATATTTTGAATTTTGGAAAGAATGAATATTTTAAATACATTTCTAAAAATGGCGAGGAGCATTCTTTATACACAGATAATAACTTAATAGGTTCCATTTATTCTGAAATTATGCGGGGAGCGCCATATGATCGAGAATTAGAACGTTATGCAAGATTTTGGAATTATTTGATGAAATCAAAAGATCCAATTTATATCTCTTTGGAGTATTCAAGGGATGAAATGAAAAACTATTTAGACGAGGCAGGAATAGAGCCAGGCTTTTTTACGATTAAAATGGGTGATAAAGAAAACACGCATTTTTATTCTACAGGAAAGAATAGTGTACTTGTTTATTCTAAAGGCAGATATGATGAAAGATATAAAAAAATGACAGAAAAAGGTTCCACATTTTTTAGGAATTATGAGCCAGGGGATGTTTGGAAAATTGGCGGAAAGGAATATACATTAAGCGATGATCGTACATTAAATATACCATATGGAGAAGATATTTATGATGTAGAAGCTCCAAGCAATTATAGAGCCGGAGTAAGAATAAATTGATAATGAGGCGAAAATTTACAGGTAAAATACAGGGCTCTGAGGAATTATCTTCAGAGCCCTTTGGTATGTTAGAAAATGCATTCTATAAGGTCATATGGCATCTTTCATTTTCCTTACATATTCTCCAACCGGTCCGGCTGCATCTTTTCCATACTGAGCCACTAGCTTAATGATGGCAGATCCCACGATTGCACCGTCGGATATTCCTGCCATCTTAGCCGCTTGTTCGGGAGTAGAGATTCCAAAGCCCACGGCGCAGGGGACGGAAGCATTTTCCCGTACCAGTTTTACGAGGGAAGCGATATTCGTTTTGATTTCGCTCCGTACACCGGTGACGCCTAGGCTGGAAACGATGTAAATAAAGCCTTTTGCCTCTTTTGCAATCATTGCCACTCGGTTTTCGGAGGTGGGGGCAATCAATGAAATAAGGTCTATATCATATTTTCTGCAGATTTCGTCAAATTCTCCTTTTTCCTCAAAGGGAAGGTCGGGGAGAATCAGTCCGTCAATGCCGATTTCCCGGCAGGTGCGGATAAACTTTTCCGCATCATAAGAAAACACCACGTTGGCATAGGTCATGAACACCATGGGCAGGCTTACGGGATGGGCAGAATCTGTTCGCAGCTCCCTGACCATATCAAAAATCTGATCGCTGGTCACGCCATTTTTTAATGCCCGCAGGTTGGCACCCTGAATAACAGGACCTTCTGCGGTGGGGTCGGAAAAAGGAATGCCAAGTTCAATCAAATCAGCACCGTTTGCAGCCATACTGCGTACGATTTCCTTGGTGGTTTCAAGATCCGGATCACCGCAGGTAATAAATGGTATAAAGGCTTTGCCTTTGGCAAAAGCATCAGCAATTTTACTCATGGATATCCTCCCCTCTGTAACGCGCAATGGCAGCGCAGTCTTTGTCGCCGCGTCCTGAAATAGTGATGACGATGATCTTGTCTTTATCATACTTCGGAGCAATTTTTATGGCGTGGGCAACGGCATGGGCGCTTTCTATGGCGGGAATGATGCCTTCTGTGCGGGAAAGATATTCAAAGGCGTTTACCGCTTCTTCGTCTGTGACAGGAACATAGCTTGCCCTTCCCTGATCGTGGAGCCATGCATGCTCAGGACCGATGCCGGGATAATCCAGTCCTGCGGAGATGGAATAAACGGGAGCAATCTGCCCATATTTATCCTGACAGAAGTAGGATTTCATTCCGTGGAAAATACCAAGCCTTCCGGTGTTAATGGTAGCGGCTGTCTCGAAGGTATCAATTCCCCGTCCCGCAGCTTCACAGCCAATCAGTTCTACATCTTTATCCCCAATAAAATGGTAAAAGGTTCCCATGGCATTGCTGCCGCCGCCTACACACGCCATGACAACATCGGGAAGGCGTCCTTCCTTTTCCAGAATCTGCTGCTTGATCTCCCGTGAAATGACAGCCTGGAAATCTCTCACAATGGTGGGGAAAGGATGGGGTCCCATAACTGATCCGAGGCAGTAATGGGTGTCGTCAATCCGGCTGGTCCATTCACGCATGGCTTCGGAAACGGCGTCCTTCAAGGTTGCTGTTCCGGTCTTTACAGGAATGACTTCCGAACCTAAAAGACGCATCCGGTATACATTAAGTGCCTGCCGTTTCGTGTCCTCCTCACCCATAAAGACTACGCACTCCATGCCAAGTAGTGCAGCGGCAGTAGCGGTGGCAACGCCGTGCTGACCGGCGCCGGTTTCGGCAATCAGTCTGGTTTTGCCCATCTTCTTTGCAAGGAGCGCCTGTCCTAAGACATTGTTGATCTTGTGGGAACCGGTATGGTTTAAATCTTCTCTCTTTAAATAGATTTTTGCGCCGTTTAAATCTTTCGTCAGTTTTTCTGCGTAGTACAGACGGCTGGGACGTCCTGCATATTCATTGAAAAGAGCGGTGAGCTCCTTGTTGAATTCCGGATCATCCTTATAATGATTGTATGCTTCCTCCAGTTCAATGACGGCATTCATGAGGGTTTCAGGAATGTATTGTCCGCCGTGAACTCCGAAGCGTCCTTTTGAATCTGACATGTTTTCCTCCTATTGATTCCTAAAATAATGTTGAGAATTAGTTTCTAGCCTTCTTTTCGGACTGCATTGATAAATGCTTTTATTTTGGCATAATCTTTGCACCCATCTGTCTCTACCCCGGAACTGGTGTCCACTCCGTAAGGATGAGTCAGGGATATGGCATTTTTTACATTCTGAGGCGTCAACCCGCCTGCCAGGAAAAAGGGTCTGCGGATATCCTGTATCAGTGACCAGTCGAAGGTCTCTCCTGTTCCAAGTCCGTTGTCCAGAAGCAGGTAGTCACAAGGATAGGCGAGGGCTTTTTCTATGTCTTCCCTGGTCTTAATGATAAAGGCTTTGATAATGGGTTTATCGCACAGGTACTTTAGCCTTTGCGCATAATCGGCATTCTCCTGTCCGTGGAGCTGTGCTGCCTGTATGGTTCCATTCTGTAAAAGAGCGGCTACATTTTCAAGGGGTTCATTTACAAAGACCCCCACACTTTGAATGGCAGGATTCAGAAGGCTTTTCAAACGAGCAGCCCTTTCGGGAGAGACGTAACGTGCCCTGCCTTGCAGAAAAACGAATCCGATATAGTCAGGTCTTAATTCATTGACATAGGAAATGTCGTCTTCTGACTTCAGACCGCATATTTTTATCTTTGTCATGATGTGCCTCCGTTAACTCCTTTAAGCTCATCCAGCATGGCTTTCTTGTTGGGGGAGCGCATAAGGGTCTCGCCAATTAACACAGCATTCACGCGGGATTGTTCCAGAGATACGATATCCTCCCGGCAACGGATGCCGCTTTCTGCAACAAATAGAATGGATTCCGGAACCAGTGAGCGGAGACGGGCGCTGTTGTTTATATTCACCGAAAAGTTTTTAAGGTTCCGGTTGTTTACACCTATAATGCGGGCGCCTGCTTTGGTGGCGGAAGCAATTTCCGCTTCATCATGTGCTTCCACAAGGGCTGAAAGTCCAAGCCGGTCACAGATTTCAATATAGTGCTTTAAAGTATCGGTGGAAAGTAAGGAACAGATCAACAGGACGGCGCTTGCGCCTAACAATTTAGCCTCGTAAATCATGTATTCGTCCACCGTAAAATCCTTGCGGATGCAGGGAATGGAAACAGTCTCAGCAATTTCTTTCAGATATTCATCTTTTCCTAAAAACCATTTTGGCTCTGTCAGCACGGAGATGCAGGATGCCCCTGCTTCTTCATATTCTCTGGCAATAGAAAGATAGGGGAAATCTTCTGCAATCAATCCCTTGGAAGGAGATGCCTTTTTGCATTCGCAGATAAAGCTGATACCTTCTGCTGATAACGCTTTTTCAAAGGGAAATCCTGTTTGGCAGTCCATGGAAAGGGCAAGTTCTTTTATTTCTGCAAGGGGATGGACGGCATTTGCTTTCTCCACCCGTTTTTTTGCATAATCTGCAATGGTTTCTAATATGGTTGCCATTTTATGTTTAACCTTTCTGTAATTGTTAAATTTCTCGGCATTTTAGCTTACTGCTATCCAATTTGCTTATGGAGTTAGGCATTGCTTTCTGTTTTGAAAGTCTCCAGTACTGCAAGTGCCTTTCCGCTGTCGATCAATTCTGCGGCAAGGGTAATGCCATCTTTAAAGGAATCCGCCTTTCCTGCAATGTAAAGGGCAGCCCCGGAATTTAAAAGTACCGCATTGCGCTTGGGACCTTTTTCTCCTTTTAAAATAGAGAGGGTGATTTCTGCGTTTTCGGAAGGAGTGCCGCCTACAAGGTCTTCTTTTTTACAGGAGGCAAGACCGAATTCTTCTGGAGTAATCGTATAGGTTTTGTATGCACCCTCATGAAACTCACAGATCATGGTGGGAGCGCTGGCAGATATTTCATCCATTTTATCCGTTCCGTAGACCACCATTCCGTGTTTAACACCCAAGCTGGTAAGAACTCTTGCAAGGGGTTCTACCAGAGATTCATCGTAAACGCCAAGGAGCTGCCTGTTTGGAGAGGCAGGGTTGGTCAGGGGACCTAAAATATTGAACACCGTGCGGATGCCAAGTTCTTTGCGGATAGGACCTACATACTTCATGGAAGTATGATATTTCTGTGCAAAGAAGAAGCAGATGCCGGCTTTTTCGAGAAGTGAGATACACTTTTCCGGTGACTGTTCGATGCTGACGCCGAGAGCCTCTAAGCAGTCCGCTGTTCCGCACTTAGAGGAAGCGGCACGGTTGCCGTGTTTGGCGACTTTGACGCCGCCGGCGGCAGCCACCAGTGCGGAGGTGGTTGAAATATTAAAGCTATGAGCGCCGTCGCCGCCGGTGCCTACGATTTCCATGACATCCATGTTGTGGGGTACCTTTGTAGCGTGATCCCGCATGGCTGCAGCGCAGCCCGCGATTTCGTCTGTGGTCTCCGCCTTTGTGCTTTTGGTGGACAAAGCCGCCAGAAAAGCTGCGTTTTGTGTAGGAGAAGTCTCGCCGCTCATGATTTCATTGATAACGGCATAAGCCTCGTCATAAGTTAAGTCCTGTTTGTCAACGATTTTTACGATTGCTTCTTTAATCATTTTAATCACCATGTTCCTTTCTGTTATGGTTGTGTATGTTTGCTATTCCTTTTTTATTGATACTGAAACTTATGCTATCTGTTCCAGAAAATTTTTTACAATTGTTTTTCCGTCTGGTGTAAGAATGGATTCGGGATGAAACTGTAATCCATAAACCCTATATTCCTTATGCTTTACCGCCATTACTTCACCGTCCTGCGTCCTGGCGGTTATGGAAAGACATTCGGGAAGCGTATCTTCCAGCAGGGCAAGGGAGTGATATCTGGCGACCGGTATAGTTTCCGGGAGGTTCTTAAAAATCGGGCATTCCTTGTCAAGGGTGGTCAGAGACTGCTTTCCATGCATCAGCTCTTTGGCATAGGAGACCGTTCCTCCGTAAGCTGTGCAGATGGACTGATGTCCCAGGCACACACCTAAAATTGGAAACTGGCTTCCCAGCTCTTTTACAACACTTACGCATATGCCTGCGTCTTCCGGTTTTCCGGGACCGGGAGAAAGAATGATGGCATCAGGCTTCATTTCTTTTATTTCTTCTACGGAATAAGCATCATTCCGAACCACCTTAATATCCGGATTTAATGATCCTACCAGCTGAAACAGGTTGTAAGAAAAGCTGTCATAATTATCAATTAATAAAATCATTGGTCTATCTCCTTAGCAGTTTTTAATGCATTTACAACGGCAGCAGCTTTATTAAGGCATTCTTGGAACTCCTTCTCGGGAACAGAATCCGCCACGATACCGGCGCCGCTTCTGACAAATACTTTGCCATTCTTTTTATAAGCGATTCTGATAGCAATACAAGTATCTAAGTTGCCGGTAAAATCCAAATAACCGATGGCGCCGCCGTAGATGCCGCGCTTGTTGTTTTCCAGATCATTGATTAACTGGCAGGCTTTAATTTTCGGCGCGCCTGAGAGGGTTCCGGCAGGAAGGATCGCATCTATAGCGGAAAGTGCATCTTCGTTTTCACGGATTTCTCCCCGGACCGTGGAACCGATGTGCATGACGTGGGAATATCTCTCAATACAATGATATTTTTCCACTTCTACAGTTCCAAACTTGCTGATTTTTCCAATGTCATTTCTGCCAAGGTCTACCAGCATATTATGCTCTGCTAACTCTTTTGGATCAGCAAGCAGTTCCTCTTCTAAGGCTTTGTCCTCTTCCTCCGTCTTTCCTCTGGGTCTTGTTCCTGCCAATGGAAAGGTGTGAAGAATGCCGTCTTCCAGTTTGACTAAGGTTTCCGGGGAGGCGCCTGCCACTTCCATATCGCTGCTGGAAAAATAAAACATATAAGGAGAGGGATTCATAGTGCGCAGTACCCGATAGGTGTTTAAAAGGCTTCCCTCAAAGTCTGCCTCTAAGCGGTTGGAGAGAACGATTTGGAAAATGTCTCCCTCTTTAATGTGATGCTTTGCCTTTTCCACCATGGCGCAATATTCTTCCTGCCTAAATAAAGGGCGGAAGTCGGTGGTGCACTTACTGGGCTCCTCTGCTATAGGAGTGCCGTTTTTAATCAGATCGGACAGCTGCTTTAATTCCAGAATGGCTCTGTTATATTCTGTTTCAAGATGCTCGAGGCTGATATTGACGATTAAAATAATCTTCTGCCTGAAATTGTCAAAGGCAATCACTTTGTCAAAAAGCATCAAGTCTACATCTTTGAACCCTTCCGTATCAACAGCATCCAGATTTAAAGAGGGCTCTGCATATTTCAGATAGTCATAAGAGAAATACCCCACCAGACCGCCTGTAAAGGGAGGAAGGTAGGAGAAGCGGGGACTTTGGTGCTCCTCAATTACCTGCCGGATGTATTTACCGGGCTCTGCGGTCTCAAATGAGAGCGCGCCCACTTTCATCTGCCCGTTCTGACAAGTGATTTCCAGACTGGGGTCATAGCCTAAAAAGGTGTAACGTCCCCATTTTTCATGGTCAGAAACAGATTCCAGCAGATAACAATGGCTGGAAACATTTTTCAGGATTTTTAAAACTTCAATGGGTGTCCTTACGTCAGAAAGAATTTCCATACTGACGGGAGCCGTTTTATATTTATTTTCCTGTTGAAGTTCTTTTAAAATTTTAAGTTCAGGTTGAATCATATTTTTCCTTTCCGCCCGTAGGCTATTGGGATTTCTTATGCTAATAAAAAACGCCCTCGACAGAAATTAACTTCTGCCAAGGACGAATATAAACTATCCGCGGTGCCACCTTGATTTACAGCCTGCGCTGTACACTTAACAGGATACCAACATATCCCTGACAACTGACGTGTGCCTTACGTTGCAGAATACTTAACAGATTACGAAGTAAGCTGACAGTTTTACAAAGTAAACTGTTGTTCACTGCACCCTCTGCGGTCCATTTGATGACTTGTTTTCCGCCCGTTTCCAGCAATCCGGACTCTCTGTGGGAGCATCATCACCTTTATCTCCGCGTCAACGGTTTAGGTTTCAAATTTCCTTTATCATAGCGCAGTGATAAAGGATTGTCAAATGTTTTTTAATTTTTATTTTGCATATCGCTTTAAGTGCTCACTTTGCGTGTTCACTTACATAAATTGAGGTTTTGTTCTGTATGATTTCCGTAGCCTCCTCTAATGTCTTGTCGCCCTCAAAATAGCTATAGGCTTCCTCCATGATAATGTCATACAGTTGATGATCAAAAGCATCATTAATTTGAGTAGACTCGATAAGCTGTACCAGTCTTTGCGCCTGTTCGGTTGTCAGGCAATAAATATCAATCGGATTGCTATCCCCTTCAAAGCGCACCTGACTTTTTACTATCGGTACTTGCTCCCCATTTTCAATAGTGTATTCAATTGTCAGGTTTTCTGTAAGTTTTTCTTCCATAGCACTGCGGCTTATAGGAAGCCCCAGCGTTTTTTGATATTCCTTATCAAGGTACTGGTTGATAAATTCCCAACAGACTTCTTTATGTTTGCTTTTGCTGCTGATTGCGAGCATAGGGGAAGCCGGTGAAATCACAGTTCCACTCACATTTTCTACCGGATAGCCAATATAGGAAATGTCATTATCATCAAATATATATTCCGAATCGGCAATCCCATATATTCCCATGATATGTTTGGGTATAATCAATGCCTTGCCATCAAGAAATGCCTGCTTAACCGAAAAATCTTCATCTAATTCTAAACTATCGGGAAACTGATTTGCAAAAGAAAGCACCTGCGCAAATTCTTCCTGATCAAAACTGCATGTGCCGTTTTCCCAGTCAATGTAGTACTCCATGCTTCCTGTAAGAATACGGCTTAAAACATCATATTTGGTTTCTCCCGGATACAACATGGTACCCTCCGGCTGCTCTTGGTAACATGCCATCATTTCCTGAATATTCCAATGATCACGTCCGCCTAAAGCTTTTTTGCTGCCCGCAAAGGTATCTAATGTATAGCTTACAGGAAGGGCATACAAATTGCCTTTGTAATAAAAGGATTCCAGTATATTGGTAAAATATTCTTCTTGGTTTTCTGCTGATTCTGCTTCAAGATAAGGAAGAAGATTTTCGGTATAGCCCCCCATAATATCTGTATTTGAATAATAGTCTCCAAAATCAATTAAATCAGGACCGCTTCCAGCTATGATTTCTCTCTGAATCTGGGCAATACCATCATCTTCCGATTGAGACGACCTTTGGTAGCTTTTTATCTCAATCATGTAATCTTTATGATTCTGGTTGAACAAGTCCACCTGTTTATGTAGTTCTGAATCTTCTTGAAAGGTAGCAAGTATGAGTACGGTCTGTCCCTTAGTTTCCTGCCCGCCGCAGGAAGTTAAACATAAAGCTAAAATAAGCAATAGGATAATCTTTTTTTTCATTTGCATATCTCCTTTGTATTAATGCGTAATTACAAATATAATGTATTTTATTTACCTGCAGGAATGTAATAAAATGTGTGGTCACCTGTTTTATAATCATCAACCATCAGGAAAAACCTACCATCATTAAGAAATCCGTGACTAAAAGCATATTCGCCGGATACAGGCAGATTATCTATTGAAATGCGCTGTTCCACGGTTCCGGAATCAGAATTATATGCATATACACCACCCTCTATATTAAAAATAAGAAGTTCCGTATCTGTTCCTGGCGCAATGGAGTCATATTGTGCGCCAAAATGCGGTAAAACAGTCTGATACTCTACCATGCCGTCATCCTGAAGAACAGCTAATATATCTTCGTGTTGCTTTTGATAAATGCAGTATACATTTCCGGATTTGCCGCATCCGATAGCTTTTACTTCGCTACCATCACAGACCCAGCGCATATCCATATCACCATTCGGATTTAATTTGATAATCGTATTTTTGTTTTCAAAATAGTAGTTACCATTAAAGTCTACTGCAAAACAAAAAGGAGGTCTTCTCTCTTCAGCAAGTATATTTGTGACATCCAGTTTTCTCTCAATCGTTCCATCGGGGGTAATTGTCCAGATAAAGCAGTTTTTGTAGACAATCTCGTCAAGCTCTACGCCGTTTATCATGACTTTTTCCGTTCCCATAGTTAATAAGTGATACTTTCCCTGATGGTCTATTGCTTTGCCCGGCATTGACACATTATCCGGTATTTCTATGTGGATATCCCCAAATTGAGATTCTTCTTTGCGCATTCCGGTAACATATAGACTGCCATCTTCAGGATTTATAGCACAAAAGTATATCATATCTGCTCCTGCCTGGGCATATCCCTCGAAAGCTTCCCCAGTGTAACGAATAACGGCTTCTTGGTCTGAAACGGCATTGGGAACTATTGTTGAAGGTGCTTCATCCTCCAGAACTTCTGGCGAATAAACGGTTGTGGCTTTTTCAATAAGATCTTCATTTTTAGCAGGATTTACCGTATTTTTATTACTACATGATGGAATAGAAAAAAGCATTACAATAAATGTGAGTAAGATATTAGACTTTTTCATAGTTTTATATATAATACACGATCCTTTCAATAATAATTTTGCAATTTTCATAAAACTATTATAGCAAATTGTCCCTCAAAGTGTTTTTTGAAAAGTAGAAAGGGATGTTACTATAGTAACATCCCTAATTGTAGTTGGCAATATTATGAAAGCGGATTAATATCAGTGGTATATTGACTGGCAACATATCCAGCGCTGGGTGTGGCTTTTCTAATCATATAAACATAGTTTTCATAAGGTTTTGCTCCATGATCTTCAGGATAATAATCTATTCTATCACCTATGTACATCAACCCTAATATTGTGCTATTCGGATTTGCTTCTTTATATAAGCGTACACCATCAGCATTAATATACCTTAATTCCACTAAAGTTCGCGCTGAGCCTTCCATAGCATGTACTTTTACGGTCGGTTCCAATACGCAAAACATTAGTGATAATGCAAAAAATAAAGACACAGTTCTTTTAATAAATTTTCTCGTTTTCATGATTGTTCTTCCTTGGCTATTATTCAATATTTTATCATAATATTAAGTATAAATTTGTTTTTGTTGTATTACATAATATTATGAATAATACTATTTTACTGCATTAATTAAACATATAAAATGAACTAAAAGGTGAATCTTAAAGCTTTTTAGTTCACGCCTATTCGTCATATTCTATTTGTGAATTTACAGTAATCAGATATATGAACATCTTTACATATTTTTATTTTCTGCATGATGAAATAAGAGATAGGATTATATGGAATAAAATATTAGCTACTTGTTGTAATCTTGTACCATTTAGGATAAAATATTATCTATGAAGACAACATTTTCTTTTTTACAAAAAACACCGGGAGAATTACAGACGCTTATTGCTGAACGTGTTCGCATGATTAGAAGAAGGCGGAAAATATCGCAGAAGAAACTGAGCGAATTATCGGGAGTGAGTCTTGGTTCTGTTAAACGATTCGAGCAAAGCGGTGAGATCTCGTTTCTCTCCCTTATCAAAATTGCAACTGCGCTGGGTTTAAACAATGAACTGGAGCATTTATTTGAGGATGTTCCGCCATTGTCTATAGAGGAGATTATCCGTGGACAGGATTAAACAACTAAATGTATTTTATCATGAGAATAAGGTAGGAACTTTAGCGCTGTATAAGGAGCATTTGGCAGCTTTTGAATACGATAAGGAATGGATTGAAAACGGATTTTCTATTAGTCCGTTTTCTCTGCCTTTAGAAAAAAGAATTTTTATTCCGGATATGGATCCTTTTGGCGGTTTGTTTGGTGTGTTTGCAGACAGCCTTCCGGATGGGTGGGGACGTTTTCTGGTAGATCGTCTGATGCTCAAAAACCACATGAATCCTGCCGTGGTGGGTAATTTGAACAGACTTGCTATTGTAGGAAATTCAGGGATGGGTGCACTTTCCTATAGGCCAGAGATACAACTGAATGCTGCGTCATCGATAATGGAACTTGATCAAGTTGCAGAAGAATGTGAAAATCTATTAAAGACGGAATATTCTGCTAATTTGGATCAATTATTTCAACTGGGAGGCTCCTCCGGCGGCGCAAGACCTAAAATCCTAACGGAAATAGATGGTGAGGAATGGATTATCAAGTTTCCGTCTTATGATGACAAAAAGGATATTGGAAAACAGGAGTATGAGTATTCCTTGTGTGCAAAAGAATGTGGTATTGAAATGACAGAAACAAAATTGTTCCATTCTGAAAGATGTGCAGGATATTTTGGCACGAAGCGTTTTGATAGAAAAAGAGATGTTGAAAATGCTACGGCTAAAATCCATATGCTTTCTGTCAGTGCTATATTAGAAACATCTCATCGGATTCCTAATCTGGATTATCATCTTCTGATGAAACTCACTTTGGAAATTACGAAGGACTTTTCAGAAGTACTGAAGCTATATAGATTGATGTGCTTTAATGTGTTCGCCCACAACAGGGATGATCATTCAAAAAATTTTTCCTATCTGTATGATGAAGGAGGAGCTCGTTGGAGACTTGCACCCGCCTATGATTTGACTTACAGCAATTCCCTTGGCGGGGAGCATGCTACTACCGTCAATGGAAATGGCTCTAATCCTGTGCTGACAGATTTGCTTGCTGTAGCCGCGCAGATTGGCATTCGGGAAACACAGGCTAAGAAGATTGCATTGGAGATTAGGAATTGTGTATGTGATATGTTGGGTGAGTATTTGCAAGTAAATTGATGTTGCCCTTGCATCCTTGTGTTTTTATGTTAAAATAATAACTTGGTAACAGACGGGAAATCCGTCGATGATTGCGGTGCCGGACGATAATCCGGCTTAAAAAGGAACAATGTGAAAATCATTGACAGCTTACTCTGAGGTAAGGCGGATGAGATTCCAGGGCAGGAATGCCAGCCATTGTATCAATGATGTGCGCAGCATGAAGTATTTTTTTAAAAGCAGCACAGATATGAGAAGGCGGAAAATCAGAAGAAGCCAAGTCCTAAGACTTGCCGTAATCATAAATCTGTTTCTTTGGTAGGAAGGAAAGGAGAAAAAGATGAACAAAAAACAGAAGATTACTTTGGTAGGCGTATTTGCGGCGATTCTCGTTATCGCGGCAGTAGTGGCAGGGGCGCTGAACTATCGCGCTACGCAGTCCGGTATGAAGGAATTTCAGGTTGAGGTGGTTTCTGACAGAGATGGATATTCTCAGACAACAGAATATAGGTCGTATGCCGAATATCTGGGAGAATTTTTAAGGACGATGGAGAGCTGCGAATGGCAGGAGTCTGCCTATGGAATTTATATCACCGGGTTTGACGGAATGCAGGAAGATTTGGATAACCAGTACTGGTGGTGTGTACTGGTTAATGGAGAATCCAGTGTGACAGGAGCGGACGAGATTCCCCTTGCAGATGGAGATGTGTATTGCTTTACTCTGAAACAGGGGTGGCAAGATGCCGATTAGGAAAATGACAAGGATAGCGCTTTTAAGTGCTATCCTTTATGTGTCAAAGGTGGCATTGGAAGCTTTTGCCAATGTGGAATTGATTTCTATTCTGGTTATCGTCTATACGCTGGTTTTTGGACGGGAAACCTTCTTGACTATAACGGTGTTTAATTTGTTCGAACTGATACAATGGGGACTTGGAAGCTGGTGGGTAAGCTACCTGTATGTGTGGCCCTTGCTCTGCCTAAGCGTGTTGCTGCTTAAGAAGCTGGTGAAGGAAGAATTTCTGGTCTGGAGTGTAGTGGCAGGATGCTTTGGGCTGATATTTGGCGGTCTGTTTGCCATAGCCTACCTTCCCATAGATCCGCCTTATGCTCTTGCATACTGGATATCAGGGCTTCCATGGGATGTATGGCATGGGGTGTGGAATTTTGTTTTGACGATTGTACTTGGAAAACCTTTGTATAAGGTCCTGCGTATGCTGAAAAACCGTTTTTTTGCAGAAGAGTGAAAATAGCAAAACGGCGACTGCGTTATCTGAGCAACAGATAGTGCAATCGCCGTTTTATTTTTGTATTTGCAGTAAAAGATTTATTTGAATTTCACTGCTGTCCCATAAGCCATCACTTCGGCAGCCCCCTGCATGACAGAAGAGGAGGAATAGCGGATGTTGACAATTGCGTCAGCGGAAAGGCGCTCTGCTTCCGCTATCATACGTTTTGTTGCCAGATCCCTTGCTTCGTTCATCATATCGGTGTAAGCTTTTAGTTCACCGCCGACGATGGTTTTAAAGCTCTGGGTGATGTCCCTGCCGATATTCTTTGACTGGATGGTGCTGCCCTTTACCAGACCAAGCATTTCAAGTTCTTTTCCGTTAATGTAATCTGTGTTTACTAAAATCATTTTTTGTACTCCTTTTATTTAGAATATTTTTTTTAAATTTTATTGTAGATCCAGCTCCGGCGGAATATCAAATTCATTGGGAACCGGTTTCCCGTTCTTTTTTCTTTGTCTGACACATTCCGTCAGTAAATATTCAATCTGCCCATTGACGGAACGAAAGTCATCCTCTGCCCATGCAGCTATGGCATCATAAAGTTTAGGAGAAAGCCGGAGAGGCACTTGTTTCTTAGTATTGTCTGCCATATTAATAAAGGCTTCCTGAGTTTACAATGGGCTGGGCATCCCGGTTTCCGCACAGAACTACCAGTAAATTGGACACCATGGCGGCTTTTCGCTCTTCGTCTAATGTGACGACTTCGTTTTCGCTGAGACGTTCAAGCGCCATTTCCACCATGCCCACGGCTCCATCTACAATCATCTTTCTGGCATCAATGATAGCGGATGCCTGCTGGCGCTGCAGCATTACTGCGGCAATTTCCGGTGCATATGCAAGATAAGTGATTCTGGCTTCTATGATTTCAAGACCTGCTTCATTTACCTTTTTCTGGATTTCAGACCGGATCCTCTCTGCAACAATCTCGCTGGAGCCTCTAAGAGAGCCCTCGTCTGCAATGCCGTCTCCTGTAGTATCCACATTGGGGGCAACGTCGTAAGGATACACTCGGACAATATCTCTAAGTGCGCTGTCACACTGTAAGGACAGGTATTCCTTGTAATTATCTACATTGAAGACCGCTTTTGCGGTATCTACCACTTTCCACATCACTGCAATACCGATTTCCACAGGGTTCCCCAGACAATCGTTGATTTTCTGCCGGTTATTGTTTAAGGTCATTATCTTGAGGGATATTTTTTTGTTTACGGCTTCGAACTGTGATGCGCTTGTATCTGTGCCAATTTTAAGTGTACCTAAAAGATTCTTTTCATTTACATCGCCGCTTTGGTTCAGTTTTGTCTTTGCTGCCGGATTAAAAGCTGAGCAGAAAGGATTAATAAAATAAAAGCCGGCATCTTTTAAAGTTCCCACATATTTTCCAAAAAGTGTAAGAACCAATGCCTCTTGAGGTTTTATAATTTTTAATCCGCAAAAGGGAATCCAGCCTAGTGCCGTGTAGAGAAGTCCAATGATGAGCAAAGCGGGATTGCCAAGAAATCCTCCTGAAATAATGCACACAATAGAGATAAGGTACAAAAAAATAAAAAGAAATAACATGACCATACCGTTTTTCTTGTTATTAAGAATTTTTTCATCCATAATGTAATTGTCTCCCTTAAATAATTGATATTTGAATGATATCATTTTGATATCACAATGTCAAGGGCACCATTTCAACAAACAGATATTTTATTTCTGTTCAACGAAGCGAGGATTAGGTATAATACAAATTAGAGGTAGAAAGTGAGTAATATGATTTTGATGGGAAAAGGAGAGAAGTGTATGAAGATTGTCGTTTTGGAGAGAAACAGTGTAGGTACGGATGTGTCGATGGACGCTATTGGGAAATTGGGGGAAATGACGGTATATCCAAATACTACGGCAGCAGATGTGGAGGAAAAGGTAAAGGATGCGGAAATCATAGTTGCAAATAAAGTTCCTTTAAATGAGAACACATTGAAGGATGCCGCAAATGTGAAATTGATATGTGAGTTTGCTACAGGGTATGATAATGTGGATCTGGAATATTGTAAGAGCAGGGGAATTAAAGTGGCAAATATCGTGAATTATTCTACAGATGCTGTGGCGCAGCATACCTTTGCTCTTTGCTTTTATGTGTTGGAAAAACTTCGTCATTATGATGAGTATGTTAAGTCAGGTGCCTATGCGGCACAGGACAGGTTCTCAAACTTTGACCGTCCATTTACGGAACTGGCAGGGAAAACGTGGGGTATCGTGGGTATGGGTAATATTGGAAGAAAGGTGGCGCGGATAGCAGAAGCGTTTGGCTGTAAGATCATATTTTATTCTGCTTCCGGCAGCAGTACCTGTACAGAGTATGAAAGAGTTGATTTTGAAACGCTTCTTAAAGAAGCGGATTTCTTGTCGCTTCATTGCCCGCTGAGCGATAAGACAAGGAATTTGATTAATTTGGATGCACTAAGGAAGATGAAGAAAAATGCAATCTTGATTAACGTGGCAAGAGGACCGGTAGTGAATGATGGAGATTTATATACGGCGCTGACGGAAGGATATATTGCGGGGGCAGGGCTGGATGTGACCAGCACAGAGCCTATGAAGGAGAGCAACCCGTTAAGCAAAATTATGGACAGTAATAAACTGATCATTACACCTCATCTTGCATGGGCAAGTGATGAGGCTAGAAACAGGTGTGTTTCTGAAACCTGCAAAAATATAGAGGCCTTTTTAAGGGGTGAGGACAGGAACATCGTCAATAAATAAAGGAAGATGCTCTTTATTGTTTTGGGTAAAATGATGTGATAAAATAGAAATGCGGATTGTTTTCCGTATCATATTGCAGGGCGCAGGAAAGGTGAGGAATTCTATATATGGGAATTGTGTTGAAAGATATTCTGGCAGTACTCCCGGAAAGGGAGCAGGATGTAATTAGGGAAACGGATATTTATATTGAAGGCAGCAGAATTGCAGCAATCGGTACACAGCCGGAAGGCTTTCAGGCTGATAAGGTGATTGAAGGAAAGAATAAACTCGCCATACCGGGGCTTGTGAATTGCCATACGCATTCATATATGTCCTTTATGAGAAATGTGGCGGATGACTTAAGCTTTATGGACTGGCTTTTTGGAACGATTGATCCGATTGAGCAGCAGATGACAGACGAGGACACTTATTGGGGCGCTTGTCTGGCAATCATTGAAATGATGAAAAGCGGAACCACCTGTTTTAATGATATGCAGATGAACATTCATCAGACTACAAGAGCGGTAAAGGAATCTGGTATGCGTGCCGTCATCAGCCGCGGGCTGGTGGGAAGCGGAAATGATGAGGCAGGGCAGATGCGGCTTAGACAGGCTTATGAGGAGCGAGATGCGGCAAAGGATTGCGACAGGCTGACCTTCATGTTGGGACCCCATGCACCTTATACATGTGATGAAGCTTATATGCGTATCGTTTCCGAAGAAGCCAAAAAGAATCAGATGAGGATTCATGTGCATCTTTCTGAAAGCGAAAGTGAGATTCAGCAGATCAAAGAAAAGTATGGCTGCTCGCCCATTGAGATGGCAGATAGAAACGGGCTTTTCGATGTGCCTGCCATAGCTGCCCATTGCGTACAGATCACAGAAAGCGACATGGAAATTTTAAAGAAAAAGGATGTCAGTGTAGTCACCAATCCTGCCAGCAATATGAAGCTGGGCAATGGTTTTGCGCCTGTTCCCGCTATGCTTGAAAAGGGGATTAACGTCTGCCTTGGAACGGATGGGGCAGCGAGCAACAACAGCCTTAACATGTTTCATGAATTAAGCCTTCTTACCTTGATCCACAAAGGCGTCAAGAAAACACCGCAGTGCATCAGTGCAAAAGAAGGGTTTAGAATTGCAACCATAAATGGAGCCAAGGCTCTTGGACTTGAAAAAGAAATAGGATCTCTGGAAGAGGGAAAGAAGGCGGATATCGCGATTCTTAATTTAAATACGCCTTCCCTGACACCGAGAAACAACCTTCTTGCCGGTTTGTCTTACTCTGCAAATGGTTCAGAGGTGGAAACGGTGCTGATTGACGGAAAAGTCACCATGGAAAACAGAAAGATCCTGACTATGGATGAAGAACTGGTGTATAAGAAGGTTAATGACATCATAGTACGTGTGGGTCTTGATAAAAAAGAATATTAATTGTATGTAGCTGCTTTGCGGTTATCATAAAAGTGATGATAGGACAGACGACCATCACTATAATAAAAATTCGGCTGAAATTTATAGATTCTATTTGGAGGATAAGAAAATGAACAGTGAAATCAGAGACATTCATTTAGCCGAATCAGGAGAGCGCAAGATTGAGTGGGTAAAAAGAAATTGCGATCTGCTCCGCACCCTTGAGGAGGAGTTCTCAAAGACAAAACCTTTTGAAGGAAAGAAAATTGCACTTTCCGTGCATTTGGAAGCAAAAACAGCCTATCTGTGTCTGGTGTTAAAGGCAGGGGGGGCAGAAATGTTCGTAACGGGCTCTAATCCTTTATCCACACAGGATGATGTGGCAGCAGCACTGGTGAAAGCAGGTCTTGAGGTTCATGCTTGGTATGATTGTACACCGGAGGAATACGAAACGCATATTCGTCATGTACTGGAAGCAGGACCTAATATTATTATTGATGACGGCGGTGATCTGGTAAATATGGTACATACGCAGATGCCTGAACTGATACCGAATATCATCGGCGGCTGTGAGGAGACAACTACCGGAATTATCCGTCTGGAAGCGATGAATCGCGCCGGAGAACTGAAATTCCCCATGGTACGTGTGAACAATGCAGACTGCAAACATTTATTTGATAATCGTTACGGTACCGGACAATCTGTATGGGATGGCATTAATCGGACAACCAACCTGATTGTGGCAGGTAAGATTGTAGTAGTAGCAGGTTATGGATGGTGCGGCAAGGGTACTGCCATGAGAGCCAAGGGACTTGGCGCAAGAGTAATCGTAACAGAAATCGATCCGATCAAGGCAATAGAAGCAGTGATGGACGGGTTTGATGTCATGCCCATGAACGAAGCGGCGAAGGTGGGAGATTTCTTTGTAACTGTTACAGGCTGCGACAAAGTAATCGATGAGGAAGACTTCAAAGTGATGAAGGACGGTGCCATTCTTTGTAATGCAGGTCATTTTGACTGTGAGATTGATATGGCGAGACTTCGTGAAATTGCCGTGGAGACAAGAGAGCAGAGAAAAAATATTATGGGATACAAGCTGCCTACCGGACAGTGGATTTTTGTTCTGGCAGAGGGAAGATTGGTCAACTTAGCTGCCGGCGACGGACATCCGGCAGAAATCATGGATATGAGTTTTGCGATTCAGGCATTGTCTGCCAAGTATTTGGTTGAACATGGAAGTGAGCTTAAAGAGAAACTGATTGATGTGCCGAGGGAAGTTGATCAGGACGTGGCAAAAAGAAAACTGGCATTCCTCGGAAAGAAGATCGATGTGCTCACGCCGGAACAGGAGAAATATCTAAACAGTTATACATTGGATTAAAACAATAGACGAGTAAATAATGAAGGGTGGGGAATCACATGAAACAAAAGGTAAGGAAAATAAGCGTAAAAGTAAAGATATTGTTTCCGGCAAGTCTGCTCATTATTGCAGTCTGTCTGGTCATGGGAATCAGTTCCTTTGAGCATATGGAATCAGCCATGATCGAAATGGGGGTAGAAGAGGCTGATATGGCGGCAGAGATTGCTTCAAAAATGATAGACGGAGATACGGTTGCGCTGATAGGAGCAGACAGTAAGGAAACAGAAGAATACCAGAGCCTGCTCGCCATGATGCGGAATTTACAAAAAAGTTGCGGAATTGCTTATATGTATACTTTGTATACGGATGGCAGTCAGGTATATTACGGAATTGACACGGATGAAACAAGCGGGCAGAATGCTCCGGGAGAAGTATTTGACGTTTCTTACGAGGAACTGGCGGATGTTTTTCGGGGAAATGAATATGTACAGGATTATATAGATTCTACAGAAGACGGCGAGCTTATTTCGGTATATGAACCCATTTTAAGTCAGGACGGCAAGGTGGCAGCAGTACTTGGCTGTGATTATGATGCGGCACATGTGGTTTCAAAATTGAATACCTTGAGGATCTGGGTGATTGAACTTGGCGCTGTCTGTCTGGTAGCGGGCATCCTTATTCTGTACCTGATTGTGGGAAGGATTATGAGAAATCTCCGGGCCGTGGACGGAAAAATTTATGAACTTGTCCATAATGAAGGAGATCTGACTCAAAAGTTGGATATCAGGACCGGTGATGAGATGGAGCTTATTGCGGAGAATGTGAATGCGCTGCTTGCCCATATCAGAGAGATCATGCTGAATATATCCGAAAATTCTAAGAAGCTGAGCAGTTCTTCTGAGAAAGTGGTCCAAAGTCTTTTTGGAGCAGAGGGGAACATTGCAGACGTATCTGCAACCATGGAAGAAATGAGTGCAGCGATGGAAGAAACCAGCGCTTCATTAGGACAGGTTCATGAATCGATAGAAGAAGTTTATAGGACGATTGCTGATATTTCGCAAAAGACAGAGGACGGAAAGGAATTCTCCGTCAGGATTATGGAAAAAGCAGCAGAGGTTTATAAGAATGCTGTTGAAAATCAGAAGAATGCGATAGAGCAGACCAAGGTCATGGCTTCTTCCGTTAATGAGAAAATCGAGAAATCTCGTGCGGTCGAGGAAATAAGCGTATTGACCGCTAACATCATAAGTATTACAAGTCAGACGAATTTGCTGGCGTTAAATGCAAGTATAGAAGCGGCAAGAGCGGGAGAGGCTGGAAAAGGCTTTGCGGTGGTTGCGGATGAAATCGGAAAGCTTGCTACAAATTCGGCGGAAGCGGCATCCCAGATTCGTACAGTAAGTGCTAACGTAACGGAAGCTGTCAATGAACTATCAAAAGAAGCTGAAAATATGTTAGGCTTTATGAATGAGACGGCAATAGCAGGTTATCAGAAACTTCTGGAAACCAGTGAAAATTATCAAAGCGATGTCGGAAGCATGGGACAGATTATGGAAGAATTTGCTGATGAGAGTAAAAAGATTCGGGATAACATTGATAGCATAAAGGATGCGATTTCCATGGTGAACGTTGCAGTGGAGGATTGCGCAAAGGGCGTTGCAAATGTTGCTGAAATGTCAACGGAACTGACCATCAGTGTGAAGGATATCAGCGGTGAGGCGGATGCCAATAGGGGAGTTTCACAGGAATTGAACGATGAGGTAAATAAATTTAAATTGCAGTGATAATAATTTTGCTATCAGACAAAAGAAATGATTGCATAATAATATCTAATCATTTACTATATTAATATACCATTGTCACACAATTTAAAACACAATTATATTGAGCAAGGGGGATATGCTTATGCAAGAGACTATTAAAATCCAATCAAAACAGTATCGCAACGTTGTACTGAAAGCCATTCCCGGGCATTTTGTTACACCGAATTCCCATGTAAATTATTTTTTGGATATGACCACCATCAAATCCAGACTCAGTGAAGCTTCAGCCGTAGCGAAGGCGCTCAGTGAGCAGATAACGGCGACGACTGTTGTTGATACGATCGTATGTATTGACGGCTGTGAAATCATAGGTGCTTTTCTTGCCGAGGATTTGACAAGAGCGGGTATTTATTCCATGAATTCACACAACACAATCTACATTGTTACACCTGAGTATGTAAATTCAGGACAGCTTGTTTTCAGGGAGAACATGGTGCCAATGATCCGGGATAAAAATATTCTTTTGCTTATGGCATCAGCAACGACAGGGCAGACAATCGTAAAAGCCGCCCAGGCTCTTGGCTATTATGGAGCAAAGATCAGCGGTATCAGTGCAGTTTTCAGCGCGGCCAACAGTGTTATGGGCATTCCCATTCAATCCTTGTTTACAATTACGGATATACCGGATTATAAGACATACAATCCGGAAGGATGCGCTTTATGCAGAGATGGAAAGAATATTGATGCATTTGCAAATGGATTTGGTTATTCCAAAATACATTAAGCAATATAGGCTCTCGGAATCTTGAGCCTGCCGACCAAGATTCATTGGTCAGATGAAC
>CAYOED010000018.1:0-50140 GCA_964402925.1 uncultured Lachnospiraceae bacterium
ATTACCGATAATCTGGTATTATCCTGTATTGGATTTTGAGATGGTCATCAGATATTAAAAGAATGGAAGGTTGTTTTGGTGGTATATACAATTATGACGACACTCTGAAGCTGATTTGTGATTCGATTCTTTATAATTATATTTCTGCACATTCAAATGGAGCGCCAATATTTACGAAAACAAGTTTATTGACAAAAATGAGCATATTATAGTAACGTGATAAAAGGGATACAAAATATTGGAAAGATGAAATATGCAAAGATAAAGTCCGTTTTATGGAATACAAAAGATGCTGTATTTTTTAAAGAGCAGAAAGCGAAGTTGTGTAATGGATGTTTTCCATAGATGGAGAGAATCCACAAAATGTAAACGGAATCAATAGCTTTAGTTGGATTCTTTTCGATAATGGAGATGCTGAGAAGGCATATAAAGTGGTAGGAAGAGTGACTTGGGGCGTTTCATATAATGCATAAAATGTAATAGAAAGGACAAAGCTATGCCGTTACCTTTGGAGTACAATTTACCTAAAACCCAAAATCCATCAGAATTTGAGGATATGGTATGTGACATATGTATAAGGCGATATGGAAGATGGTTTCAGAGATATGGACGTTTGGGGCAAAAGCAATCGGGCATAGATATCATTTCTACAGGACAGGAAAAACTGATAGGCGTACAATGTAAGAACTATGCGTTGTCTGTAAAAGAAGTTGAACGAATCGTAGAAGAGGCAAAAAGCTTTAAACAACCAATGGCAGAGTTTATCATAGCGACCAGTTCCTCACGGGATGTGAAACTGCAGGAACACATAATAATGATAAATCAAGGAGACAAAGAAAAACCCAATTTTACTATTTCTATCATATTCTGGGAAGAAATATCAATGATTATTTTTCAGAATAAAGATTTGTTGGTGAAGTATTATCCTGCGTTAAATGAGAGTCCTATTGAGCGACTGGTCGGTGAGTTCAACCATCTCATAAATCAGTATCACATTCTTGACTATGTAAAAGAAGATCCCACGATAGGAATACCGAAATACTATCCGGAATTAGTTGATTCATTTGTCTGTGAAATTAGACAAGTATTGAGCAGAGAGAATTCCATGCAACAGCATCCCCAGTTTGCGGCGATGAACTATTTTGCTGATACTCTATATGATTACAGTGGCTATTTAGGCAAAAAGCTTTTTTGGGCGAATAGTATGTACACCATGCAAAATCCATACGACCTTGAGGATATTAGCAGTAAGGATTCTAAAATTGTTAAAAGGATAGAACAGTATAAAATGGAACTGGAACGGTGGTATGGTAAGGTTAATCCCAACTGTTCTATGTTTTTTGTCGGATATACTGGTTTGTAAAGTACACGGGCATTTAGGCAGCGGACAATTCAATGACTGGTTTTTATTTCCTTGAGTTTTCGTAAACTGTAGTTGAAAAATGAATATGTTAATCAAAAGTATCAATCTGCCAGTTTTTGAAGGCATTCGAATGGCAGTATCTGTGAGTAGTGATACTCAAATAAGCCCCGCCGGAAGCAAGCTTGAAAGGGGATTGTCAAACAAAAAGGAATGTGATATCCTAATTATAGTTAACGTTATTTTTGTAAGATGAAATAAAGTCAAATGCGAAAATGTATGAAAAAGTAAACAGTAGAAAAGTGCAAAGGCATTTTCCATGAAGAAAGGAAAATGCCTTTGTTTGTACATGAATAAGCGGGGAAAACGATAAACTTAAGAGAAAGAGTAGAAAGACTGGTAAAGTATTATTGAAAAAATAGTTTAAAGTATGAAACAAAGATATCCCGGTATGTAAAGGAATACTATGGTGAAATTTATAGCCTGCATGAGATGCTTAAAAAGAAGATCGGCGTTGAGCATTTGATGCATAGCATATAACACCGCGGAAAGGGGCATATGTACATGGGTATGTATTTAAACAGCAGAGCACCATATGAGATGTATAAAAAAGTAATACAGAATCCATATTTTGTTGATAAGTCGCTTCTATTAGCGGAATTGATTCCAGCGTTTAATAGTATCAATTGCTATTACTGTATCACCAGACCTCGTCGGTTTGGCAAGACAATCATGGCGAATATGATAGGTGCGTTTTTTGGGAAAATAGACAGGGAAGATAGAATATTTGATCGACTGGTCATTTCGGAACAACCGGAATATCAATCTCATTTGAACAGGCATGACGTTATCTATATAGATTTTAGCAGAGCGCCAAAGGGTTGTAAAAGCTACAGTCAGTATATTACCCGGATCGAGAACGGAATCATGGAAGATTTGCTTGCCGTCTATGAAAATCATGGATTAAGCAAGAATGATTCTGTGTGGGATGCTTTGCAGAAAATATATGAGAAGACAGATGGGAAATTTATATTTGTGCTGGATGAATGGGATGCTGTTTTCCATATGCCGTTTATTTCCAGAGAGGATCAGCAAGAATATCTTTTGTTTTTGAAATGGATGCTTAAAGACCAACCCTATATTGAATTTGCATATATGACAGGGGTTCTTCCGATTGCGAAATACTCCAGCGGCTCTGAACTGAATATGTTTGCTGAATATGATATGACGTCATCGGAAAAATTCAGTGAATATTTTGGTTTTTCTGATGCGGAAGTGGATGATCTCTATAAGGCTTATCAAAGAAAAGAATCGATTACGAAATTTAGCCGTGAGGAGTTGCGCATTTGGTATGATGGATATTACGCTGCGGCAGGGTGCCGGCTTTACAATCCGCGTTCGGTTGTTTTGGCACTGACAGATAATCAGCTGCGGAATTACTGGACCAGTTCGGGACCATATGATGAGTTATTTTATTATATTCGGCATAATATTGAAGACATAAGAGATGATTTGGTGCTTTTGGTATCAGGAGAGCGGGTTCCGAGCGAGGTGGGACAGTTCTCCGCTGATTCAATGGAAATTAATTCCAGAGAGCAGATTTATTCGGCAATGGTAATTTATGGACTCCTGACGTATGATACAGGAGCAGTTCTGATTCCCAATAAGGAATTAATGGATAAATTTAATGAGCTTCTTCTGTCCAAAGAATCTCTGGGATATGTTTATAACCTCGCAAAGAAGTCAGAACAAATGCTTCAGGCAACAAAAAAAGGCGATACAAAAAGGATGGAAGAAATTCTTCAGTTTGCCCATGATACAGAGGCACCCATTTTGACATATAACAGTGAAGTCGAGCTATCATCCATAATAAATTTGTGCTATCTTTCTGCACGCAATAGATATTGGGTCGAACGAGAAGAGAAAGCCGGAAAGGGGTTTGTAGATTTCGTTTTTTATCCTAAGCAAAAAAATGAGGACGGCATTATTCTCGAACTGAAAGTTGACAGTACACCAGAAGATGCAATTGCACAAATTAAGAATAAAGATTATGCTCTCTGCTTTAAAGGGAAATTGGGCGAAGAATCGCAATATACCGGACGGATACTGGCAGTAGGCATCAGTTATAGCAAAAAAACGAAAAAACATAGCTGCAGAATAGAAGTATTGAAAATGGGTCAGTGAATAACTGTGGTTTACTTAGGAGGTCAACAGAAAGTGATTCTGCTGACCTCCATTTTAGATGGGATATTTACATTCTAATAGTACAAGGCTATGCTTGTGTGATTCCATTGAAGCCAAGTTCGTTGTCTAACGTTGTTCCGCTGATTGTAAAGTTAGCTTTGTTTTTATTATCTTTTTTGTATATAAAGATAGTCTGTCCCTTCTTATCTTTTCCGGCGACAACATCCGCGTAAACTGTGCAATAATCGCCGTCATGAATATTGTAATCACCGGGGACTCTCGTTTCGGAGCAGCCAAGTGTAATGTCTTTCCTTGAACCACTGAGGCGTGTAAGATTGTCCGGACTAGAGCCGAAAAGAAAATCCATTTTAACGACAAAACCGCCTTGGTTTTTTAGCCTAAGTTCACCGATTTGTTGATAATCACTCATAGCTTGTCTCCTTTCTGCTGTGTGGCATGAAAAATGGGTTGATAGTTAATCTTTAATAAAATATATGCGTGAATTTTCATTTTTATGAATAGAAACGAATCTACATTATGAATAAATTGCATGGTTTACTATAAATTACTTTGCACATAAGAACGTGAGCTCAGAATAAGGATGATTTTAGAGTATGTCAACACTGGGTATATGAAATCGGATGAACAAAGGCTGGCAAGGCATATGGCATTGTCTAAGGAGGAAAGGAACTTTGAACATCCAAGGTGTTGGGCGGGTTTATTTTGCCAGGCAGTGCTGGAATGATAGGCTTGTGATGTTCTGCCGACATAGAATAATAGTTCTCACTATGTGCCTCAAAAGGTGATTGTAAAATAACAATATATTCTGCAAAATAATAAAGGATAATTCTAAATTATCCTTTATATGTGTGCTGGTGTCTAAATTTGCCCCATTCGCGGACAGATAAATCCTAATCTTAAATAAAACCGAAAATTATTCACTTTCCTTCTATTTCCATTCGTGTTATCCTTAGTAGTAGCAGAATTAAGTGCCCGCTAAAGCGGGCAGATAGGAGCAAGTATGAATATTGTTTTATTGTCTGGCGGTTCCGGCAAGCGTCTATGGCCGTTGTCGAACGACATCCGATCCAAGCAGTTTATCAAAATTTTCAAGAGAGAGGATGGCTCTTATGAGTCAATGGTACAGCGCGTTTATCGCCAGATTTGTAAAGTTGATAAGAATGCAAAGGTGACCATTGCCACATCAAAAACACAAGTATCTGCAATTCACAATCAGTTGGGAGATAGCGTAGGGATTTCTGTTGAGCCATGCCGCAGAGATACTTTTCCGGCGATTGCATTGGTGAGTGCCTATCTGCATGATGTGCAGGGAATTGATGAAGAAGAGTCGGTGGTGGTATGCCCGGTTGATCCATATGTGGAAGATGATTATTTCCAGAAGCTGGTGGAGCTTAGTGAGCGTGCCGCTTCGAGCGAGGCGAATCTGGTACTGATGGGAATTGAACCCACCTATCCCAGTGAGAAATATGGTTATATTATTCCAGAGAGCAGTGCAGAGGTCAGCAAGGTAGCTTCTTTCAAGGAAAAACCAGATGTAAAAACGGCTGAGGAATATATTGCGCATGGTGCTCTGTGGAATGGAGGCGTATTTGCCTATAAACTGAAATATGTGCTGAATAAGGCGCACGAACTGATTGAATTCACGGATTACCAGGATTTATTTTCCAAGTATGATACTCTGACGAAAATCAGCTTTGATTATGCTGTTGTGGAGAAGGAAGATAACATAGAAGTCATGCGTTTCAGGGGGCAGTGGAAAGACCTTGGAACTTGGAATACGCTTACGGAAGCAATGGAAGAGTCCTGCGTAGGCGAGGCGATGATGAATGAAAAATGCGGCAATGTCCATATCATTAATGAACTTAATGTGCCGGTGCTGGCAATGGGACTTCATGATGTAGTGATATCTGCAAGCCCGGAGGGGATTCTTGTTTCCGATAAGGAGCAGTCAAGTTATATCAAGCCCTTTGTGGACCGCATAGATCAGCAGATTATGTTTGCAGAAAAGTCATGGGGAAGCTTCCGGGTTCTGGATGTGGAAGAGGAAAGCATGACGATTAAAGTGACTTTAAACCCCGGACATCAGATGAATTATCACAGCCATAAGAACAGAGATGAGGTGTGGACGGTCATTGCTGGTAAGGGACATACGATTGTGGACGGCATGGAGCAGGAGGTCAGCGCTGGTGATGTGATTACCATGGAGGCAGGCTGTCGTCACACGATTATTGCAGAAACAGAATTAAAGTTAATTGAGGTTCAGCTTGGCAAGGAGATAAGCGTCCATGACAAACAGAAGTATCCACTTGAATAGTCCTTTTTTGTTAAAGCCTTGTGGGAAGAATTACTTATGGGGCGGCAGTCGGCTGAATGACGATTTTGCCAAAGGAATAGATTTGTTTCCATTGGCGGAAACATGGGAATGTTCCACGCATCCTGATGGTCCGAGTATTGTTTCAGGCGGAGAGCATGATGGGCATACATTGACAGACGTATTGCATTATCATCCCGAATACTTAGGGACCAACCATCAAGAAAAAGGGGAGTTGCCTATTCTTATAAAGTTTATTGATGCGAAAGATGATCTTTCTGTGCAGGTGCATCCGGATGATGAATATGCAATGAAATATGAGCATGGTTCTCTTGGAAAGACGGAATTTTGGTATGTGTTGGACGCGTCAGAAGATGCGCAGCTGGTGTATGGTCTTTCACGCAATACAGATGCCAAAGATTTTAAAAGAAGCATTGAGCAGGGAACCGTTGAAAAATATCTTCAGAAAGTGCCTGTTAAGAAAGATGATGTGTTTTATATTAAAGCAGGGACGATTCACGCCATTGGAGGCGGTGCTTTGATTGCGGAAATACAGGAAAGCTCGAATCTCACTTATCGTATATATGATTATGGTCGTGTGGATGGGCAGGGAAAGAAGCGGGAGCTTCATGTGGATAAGGCGCTTGAAGTGGCAGATTTAACAGGAAGTGCACCGCCTAGTCAGATTCTTAGGGTTTTGAAATTTCGTCCCGGATGTGCAACTGAGTTCTTATGCCGATGCAAATATTTTCAGGTAGAGAGGATGCTGGTTAATACAGAACGGTTGCGGGAGATGGTCAGTTTTCACACCACTGCACTTTCTTTTCAGGTATTGCTGTGTACAGGAGGATGCGGAACGATTTTCTTTGGAAGTCATGAGGCGATTCATTTCTTTAAAGGAGACTGCATCTTTGTCCCGGCTGATTCTGTTATCATCAAGATTCACGGCAAAGCGCAGTTCCTAAAGGTAAGCTGCTGATTTTGCAAAAGGCAAGGCATATTCGTGTATTTTATTCGAAAGGGTGAAAATTGTCGATGAAGATGTTGGATGGAAATTTGATAAAAAGAAATTGGTTAAAATGGTTGATGATATTGGGATGCGTGTCTATAATGCTGTTCTCCATTTTTACAATTATTACAGCATCATCCTATGCTGTTCTGGTGGAAGACGACTATTGGCATGGATATGATGTCGGAGTATTTGGTGGAGGATTTTGGAATTACATTGTTGCTTCATTTAAATATTCAGCGCATATGTATTTTAATTGGCAGGGAACTTATTTTTCTATGTTTATACAGGCGCTCCTAAGCCCTGTCAATCATTATGGGATGGCACAGCTGCGTATAGTGATGCTTTTTAATTCGGTAAATTTCTTTGTTTCTTTTATTGGATGCATATGGGTGATGTTAAATAGGCTGGTTAAATGTGAATGGAAGATTAAACTGGTAATTTGTACATGTGCTGTGTTTGCGCTAACGGCATATAGCACATTTGAGGAAATTTTCTATTGGTTTTCAGGAGCCGCTTCATACAGTATTCCTGTCTCCTGCCTGTTCTATTCATGGATTGCTGCTGGCATGTATGATACCTTAACCAAAAGAAAGTATAAATATATTTCGATTATGCTGGCAATGTTTTTTGGTTTATGTGCGATGGGTGGGTCGCTTACCATAGCGGCAATAGGCTGCAGCATGTTATTTTTACTGTGTATATATTTTTTTCTTGTACATAAGAAGGTGAATTTGACTTATCTATCAATTTTTATAGTATATTTAGTTGGGGCAGTTGTTAATGTTGCAGCACCAGGCAATTATATACGGCAGCAGACAAGTGAAGGAGAAGGAATGCAGCTACTCCATTCTCTGTTCAACACTTATCAAGTATTTGAGTCTAATTTAATATGGATTTTTCATAGAACAAATTTTGGTTTGGTATTATTGATTATACTGGTATGCGGAATGTTTTTATATGGGAAAATTAATGTAAATATGATTGGATATACAATTGTGAGTATTTTATCATTAGCAGTTCCAGTCGCAGTTATTTTTCCGGTGGTATTAGGATATAATGTTCCCTGGATGCCAAATAGATGTGTGTTTATTCTGTTGATAACTTTTGTCCTGATATTTGGAAATTTAGCAATGATTACAGGGTGGTGGATTGTAGAAGCTGTATCGGAAAAAAATAGAATATTGATTATGATAATGGCGGCGCTACTTATTTTTACTACGGAGACAGTAAACGGGTATAGTGTATCGGATTATTCATCTATAAAAATATTCAAAGGGTTATGTAAGGGAACTATCCCGAATTATTATGATGAATATGTTGACATGCTTCATGTTATTAGCGAAGGGCAGGGAACAGATCTTATATTAGAACCATCAGATATCCCGGAAGCAATTGAGAATTTTTATTGTTTCGATTTATCTGAAGAACCGGACGGGCACTTGAATATGGCAATTGCCTATATATATCATTTAAATTCTATAGCAAAGGGAATAGAATGAAATTGAACTGCTGACATTTGATTTAAGTACAGAACGAGGGAGAAGCAGAGCGAAAGGGAAGTATGATGGGTAAGTATACGGAACAAAAAATAACAGCAGGGCTTTTGGCAGGGAATGTGGTCTTTCTTCTGCTGATATTTGTAACGAACCTTTTTCATTATAATTATCATATGAATGCAGACATTGCTTCGGAAACCATTCTTGGAGAAGTGATATGGAAGAGCAGGCAAATCATACCAGATACTTGGTATCCTTCTACAGAGGTGAGGGTTATCAGTATTCCCAATTTGTCGGCAATTTTCTATGGCTTTACGGGCAATATGGTATTGGCATCCGGTCTGGCATGTTGTATGATGACAATATTGATCTTTCTTTCCATCTTGTATTTTAGCAAGGCAGTGGGAATGAAGAAAGCCGACGGACTGTTGATGGGAGCTTTGTGTCTGATTATTCCATCCGCATTTATTATGTTGGAAGTGCTCTATCTATTTGCGGGCTATTATGCGATTTGCACTGTCGTCTTTTTTGTGACGCTGGCAATGTATGCCTCATTTTTGGGAAGACGGAATATGGTCTATAAATTATCAGGGGGGGGGTATTTTGCTTGCCTTCCTGCTTGGTTTACAAGGTGTAAGGGGAATCCTTGTTATTTATGGTCCATTGCTTTGTATAGAATTAATTAGAAATTTTATTTGTCAGAAACATAAGAGAGACACTTTTGATTTGTATTTAAGTTTATGGGTGCTGTCCCTGCTTGTTGCCAGTTATCTGGGAAACTTGTTTCCGTTTTCTGTAGGGCAGGACTTTTCAAGGAATATACGGAAAGGCTTTCAAAAACTGTTTGCGGTGGTTATTCCGGATATGGGGCGTGCGATTGGCTTTGAAAGCGCTAATCTGCCGGGGAAAATCTGCCTTGGAGTACTGCTCTTACTGACGTTTTATGTGTTGGGATATATTTTGCACTTGATTTGGAAACGGGAGGTAATAGAGCCGGCATGCTGGGTATGGCTGGTGATGTGTGTATCCCCGGTTCTGACTGCGCTCATGGCAGCCTTTACGACTGTGGAAAGTACGGAAAGATATTATTTTATCCTGCTCTTCCTTCTGCCATTTTCAGCTGTTCTGATTTGGAAAAAGAGTCGCAATGGGGTAAAATATATGATAGGAGCGGTTGCAATCCTCCTTGCACTGTCTAATCTGGTACAAGTTTATCTTCCAATACTGAGATCTAATGAGCCGCCTCTTAACGAGGAATATCAGGTGACGGAGTTCTTGGAGGAAGAGGGATTGCTCACGGCATATGCAACTTTTGAACATGCAAACACCATGACAGTGCTTTCAGGTGGAAACGTCCGTGTGTATCCGGTGGCGACAGTGGAAAAGATGGACATCTGCAAGTGGCTGGCGAGCGCAGATTGGTATTGCCCTAATATGCCTTTTGAGGAAAAAACGGCATATATTATTACAGATGCTGAAATGGACAGTTTTACCATCTTTTTAAATGAAAAAGATGGTCATGTGAATGAAGCAGGCAAAATAGGAAAATATACAATTTATGTTTCTGATTACAATTATTCTAACTTGGGAACAGATTAACCAGTTTCGATAGGAATCTGGCTTTATTAATACAGTACCGCAAACGTGAATAGCGGTATACAGAGGTACAAACATGAAGGAACAGAAAATAATAAAAATCCTGACACTTTTTTATTTAATACCGTTTGCGCTCATGATTGTGTGCAACACCGTCAACAGTCTCCTTAGGACAACCTATTTTGATCTTTATCAGGTAATGGAGACTGCAAGGTATAAGTGGGACAATCCGCTCACTGTGCTGATTGCGTCAGCGGGAGTGATTATTTGCTTCTATTTCCTTATGAGGGCAAATTGGATGAAGAAGATTCCGATTGAAAGGCTTGCATTGGTTTACAGTGCTGTTTTGTGTTTGTTCATCGTCCTTCTCTTTAGGTGTGCTGTCACATGTGACAGCGGTTTGATAAGTGATATTGCAATTGAATTTCTTCAAAAGAATTATCAGGCCTTTGAACAGGGAGAATATCTTTATCGGTATTCGTTTCAAATTGGTTTTGCAGCGCTGCTTGAGTTGATTTATCAGATATTTGGAGTGGAAAACTTCATTGTATTTCAATTGATTAATATTTTGTGCATAGTAGTTATTCTCAAGATGTTGGGAAAGATTACCAGAGAACTGTTCGGGGAAGAAAGTGTGGGCAGATTGGAAGCCGTTTTATCTATGGGAATGTTGCCGCTTTTTCTCTTTTCCACATTTGTTTATGGGGATATTATAGGCTGGAGTTTTGGCGTGAGCAGTATTTACTTCATTATCCGGTATCTGAAAACAGATAAATGGCAGAATATCTTAAAGGCAGCAGTCCTGCTGTCGGTTGGCATTGTTGTGAAATCCAATATCAATATTTTGGTGGTGGCGGCGGTCATTGCCGTTATCCTGCATTCAATTCAGAAAAAGAAATACAAAATGCTGATCTGGGTAGTAGGAATCGTGCTGTTGTCGCAGGTTGGAACAGGGATTGTAAACAGCGTGTATATATCTCGGGCTGGGCTTGATGAATTTCCGCAGGGAATTCCGAAGATTGCCTGGATTGCAATGAGCATGCAGGAAGCGGATGAAGGAGGATATGCATGCGGATGGTACAACAGCTATAATTGGAATGTTTATGGAGATAATAATTTTGATCGCGAACTGACCACGCAGGCATGTAAGGAGAACCTAAAGGAATCTTTGAATAGATTCATACATGAACAGCGGTATGCGGTTGATTTCTTTTACAAAAAATTTACTTCCCAGTGGAATGCTCCCACTTTTCAGGCGATGATTACAAATGAGTGGAACAGTCGGCATGTGGAAAATCTATCTTCGGTGGCAAAGTTTTTTATTTATGGAACAGGCAGGGATGTGCTATACCGGATAATGAACATTTATCATTTCTTTATGTTCTTATGTACAGGCGTGCATTGCCTTTTCCTGCGTAAGGAGTGGTCTCTGGAGCGTGCCTATTTCGTGCTGAACATTTTTGGCGGATTTTTGTTTCACATGATCTGGGAAGCGCAGTCAAGGTACATTTTAGGATATTTTGTTCTGATGCTTCCGTTGGCAGCATTTGGATTGAATAAGATCCTATTGAAAATAAATTTAAGGAAATTATTTTTCAAAAACAAATTTTATAGAAAAGAGATTCACGAATCAGAAGGAGGAAAAATATGAAAATCGCAGTTGCGGGAACCGGTTATGTAGGATTAGTTGCAGGTGTATGCTTTGCAGAAAAGGGTTATCAGGTAACCTGTGTGGACATTGATGAGAAAAAGGTTGAGATGATGCGTCAGGGAATATCTCCTATTTACGAGGAAGGACTGGAAGAACTGATGCAGAAAAATAATGCTCGGGGAACTTTGCATTTTACTACAAGCTATGCAGATGCTTATAAGGATGCAGACGCAATCTTTATCGGCGTTGGTACACCGGAAATGCCGGATGGAAGTGCAAACCTAAGCTACATAGCGGAAGTGTCCAGACAGATTGCGGAGACTATAGAGAAAGACTGTCTCGTAGTCGTAAAATCCACAGTCCCGGTAGGGACCAATGACAAGGTGGAACAGTTCATCAAAGACTTCCTTGTGCATGATGTAAAAGTGGAAGTCGCATCCAACCCTGAATTTCTGGCACAGGGAACAGCAGTCCATGACACCCTCCATGCAGCCAGGATCATTATCGGTACAGAAAGCAAAGAGGCGGAAACACTCCTTAAGAAGATATATGAGCCCTTCAATCTTCCCATCGTTTCCGTAAAACGCCGTTCCGCCGAAATGATTAAGTATGCATGCAACGATTTCCTTGCCCTTAAAATCTCCTACATGAATGACATTGCAAACTTGTGCGAACTGGTAGGCGCCGATATAACAGACGTGGCAAAAGGCATGAGCTATGACGAAAGGATAGGCGCACGCTTTTTAAATGCCGGCATCGGATTCGGCGGAAGCTGCTTCCCCAAAGATACCAAAGCATTAAAATTCCTTGCAAGAGAACACGGCTACCAGCTGAAAACGGTAGAAGCCTGTGTAGACGTAAACAGCGCCCAGAAGACCCGCCTGTTCGAGAAAGCAAAAGAAAGAATGATTTCATTTAACGGCTTAAAAGTGGCAGTGCTCGGTCTGACCTTCAAGTCCGGCACAGACGACCTAAGAGAAGCCCCGGCCATTGACAACCTGAAACTCCTTCTCGCCGCAGGCGCCGAAATCCACGCCTACGACCCCAAGGGGACAGAACGCTCCAAACAACTTTTCCCCGAAGGAAAAACAGACAAAGGTTCCATGAACTACGTATCTTCTCTCGAGGAAGCCATAGACGGAGCCCACATATGCTTTGTCTTTACAGAATGGCCAGAGATCAAAGCAGTAACACCACAAAATTTCAAAGAAAAAATGCATACTCCCCTTGTATATGACGGGCGCAACTTATACGACCCAGTTGAAATGAAAAATGCCGGAGTAGAATACTACAGCATAGGAAGATAGAGTAAAAAAGCAGATTTCCATTATTATTTGTCCCATCAGGTGAAAGACGACAAAGCGGAAATCCACACATAATCTGTCGGCTTGAGTGTAGATTCTCCCGGAAGGATATGGTAAAGAGCCGGCAAGGGTACTGCACATCTATTCCAGACCTTATGGAAGGCGGTTAGAAGAACTTAACATCCCTCTCGATACCCAGCAATCGGCGGACAGGAAGTCCGCCGAAGGTGCAACTTGACCATGGATGGTCAAATGCACCGTTTGCGTCACCCTTGATACGCATTCCAAGGGATGTTTAGTTCTTCTTACCGCCGTACATAGGTCTGAAATAGATGTGCAGTACCCTTGCCGGCTCTTTACCATATCCTTCCGGGAGAATCTACCCCACCGGATTGCCGCTATGAATCAACACCCACATCTCCTACTAATAATATATCGCGGTCTAGCCTTAATCTCATCATAAATCCTGGAAATATAATGCCCTATAAACCCCAGGCTAATCATAAGCACACTCCCAATCACTAACTGCAGAAGAATCACAGTAGTAAACCCTTCCAATGCCGTCCCACTAAAATACTGGTAAAGCGACTGCCCCCCCAGAACAATCGAAGCAAGAAACATAATCCACCCCAGCAGCGAAATCAGCTGCAGAGGCGCGCTGGAAAAAGAGGTAATATTCCGAATGGCATAGCGGATAAGGCTCCACAGGGACCATTTGGAAGCACCGATTTCCCGGTCCTGTACCTCAAAAGACAAAGCAGTCGTCTTAAATCCTACCCAGGAGGACAAGGCGCGGAAAAAGGGGGCGCGTTCCGGCATAATCAGAAGCGCATCCACAGCCTTCCGGTCCAGCAGCTTGAAATCTGAAGCCTTAGACATATCAATGGCAGTTACTTTACTGATAATATGATAAAAGGTTTTTGCACATAGCGTATGCAGCGGATTTTCTTTTCCCCGGGAAGACTTGATTCCTTCAACGACCTCAAATCCATCCTTCCAGAGACGATACATTTCCGGAATCAAAGAAGCAGGATGCTGTAAGTCGCAGTCCATAATCAGGCAGCAGGCGCCCTCTGAAATTTCCAGACCGGCAAAAATGGCAGCTTCCTTTCCGAAATTCCTTGAAAAAGAGATGCCTTTTGCCTCCGCATGCCCGGAAGATAATTCCTGAATACGTGCATAAGTTAAATCTTTAGATCCGTCATCCACGAAGATGGTCTCAAACGGAATATGATTCGAGGTCAAAATTTCATGAATGGTGTGAAACGTCCGCTGTATGTTGTCCTGTTCATTGTAGGAAGGGATGATGATAGAAAGCTTTTCTTCTACTGGCATTTATATAAAACTCCTTAATACGATAGTCATTATAATTACGATAGTTATTACAGCTTAAGTATATATGAGAAATCAGGGGTTGGCAAGTTATGAAAATGGATTTGACGAAATAGAACGGTAAGTATACAATAAGGACATTATAGGAATTTGCAGGAAAGGCATGGGGATTAAGATGAAAGCAGATTTGGGAACCAAGATCAATCGAATGGGAGAAAAGTGGAGCGGGCAGCTGAGAAAACTGATTACACCAAAGACCCTTGCCGTTTTTACCACAGTTGTTTATGTGTGCAGCCTGATTCCGCTTCTCTGGATTGCCTGGTATAATTATCCCAGCGCCGACGATTATTCCATTGGCAGCAATTGTCATCAGACATGGGTGGCAACGCACAATGTGTTTGCGGTCATCTGGCAGGGAATTGTAAGAGCAGCAGATGATTGGCTGAATTGGATGGGGTATTTCACTTCCAATTTTCTTATGGCGGTTCCGCCAAGTACTTTTGGAGAGCGGTGGTACGTTCTGACGACATGGATCATGCTGGGAATGCTCAGTTTTTCTGTGATGTATTTATTCCATGCGATTTTTGTAAAAGCGTTCAAAGCGGATAGATTCATAAGCCACAGTGTTGCCATGTTGGTACTCTTTGCGTCTGTACAATGTATGTGTCCGGCAGGACGATGTGAGGCTTTTTACTGGTACAGCGGAGCGGCAAATTACATTTTTGTACACAGTATGTGTTTGTTCTTCTTCGGGCTGCTGGTTTCGGCAGTTTATGATACAGGGAAAAAAAGAGTATGGGATTTATCTGTCGCTTCCGTTCTGGGATTTCTGACAGGCGGGGGAAACCAGATGAGTGCGCTGAATGCAGCAATTATTCTCCTCATGGCAGTTGTGCTGATCAGTGTTTGTAAAAAATGGAATGTGTACAGGGCCTTAGGTATCCCTATTGTAATATTTTATGTGGGATTTCTTCTCAACGTGGCTGCGCCCGGGAACTGGGTGCGGGCAGAAGGGGCAAATGGGATGAATCCAATTAAAGCGGTGCTGGTTTCTTTTTATGACTGTCTTGACCGGGCAATGAGTGAATGGACTACATGGCCTGTCATCCTCATTATGATTGCGCTGATTCCGTTATTCTGGCATATAGCAGAGAATATTTCTTTCCGGTTTCCCTGTCCGCTGATCGTGTTGTTTTTTGGTTATTGTCTCACATCAGCCATGATAACGCCGCCGGTATTTGCGGTAGGAAATATGGAGGCAGGAAGATTACAAGCGCTTACCTATCTGATGTATATATTGATGCTTTCTTTGTGCGTCGGATATGTGACCGGATGGGTGAGACAAAAGTGGACAAGCAGGCAAAATGAAACTGCCACAGGGGCTATAAACGGGTTCTCGGCAGAAAGCTGCTGGTGTCTTGTGGGATGTATTGTTTTTCTTGTGTTGGGGTCAGTGCTTACCGTCATACCGGAGCCCCATTATTATACTTTTTCATCAGCATGCACAGATTTATTAAATGGCAGTGCTGCAGCTTATGGAGATGCGCTGAAGGAGCGAATGGAAATTTATCGAAGCGGCGGAGAAGGAATTATAGAAGTGGAACCCTTACCGACGCAGCCTGTACTGTTATATTTTTCGGATATCAAGGAGGATTCTGAAGACTGGGAAAACAAAGGATTGTCGAGATATTACGGATTTGAAGGGGTGGTTGTCAGGAAAAAGTAAGAATCTGGCAGGAATACGATAGAAAGAAAAAGAAGTAATAATTAAGAGGAAGCCGGCGGGCTTCTTCTTTTTTTGCAAGGTGTCCTGTTATAGGACAAGAAAAGAAAGGAAGTGTAATAAAATATTTGTGTCAATTTTTTATGGAGATCAGTCATGGCGCGAATCATTGATTACGAAACGCAGAACGTTGTGGGAGAAAAAGTCAGAAAATATAGGATAGAGAGGAAATTAAGCCAGAAGGAATTATCGGAAAGGCTGGAGATGTATGCAATTTATATATGCCGGGGTTCGATTTCAAGGATAGAGAGCCATGAGCGTACCGTAACCGATTTTGAACTGAGGGCAATGGCGGATATCCTTAAAGTATCAATTGAAGAACTATTTGAAGACCAATCTAATTAAGACAAGCGCATAGACATTAGATCAACCAAAAGAGAAAGGAAAGAGGGAACAAATGAAGAGAAAAGAATGGAAAAAGCAACTGCTGACAGGGATTACGGCAATCGGTATGATTTTTGGAATGGTGCTGGGCATGAGGATGCCGGTCACAGTGCAGGCGGCGGAAACACCGGTAATTATGGAACTTCGGGTCACGGCATCGGAGGATGGGGAACAGCTCGTTGCCCAGTGTGATTATCAGAATTATGATGACCAGAGCGGATGTGTCATGACACTGTATTTATACCGGATGGAAACAAATGGTGAGGCTTCCATTGCTGCATACAAAAAGATTCCCTATGCTGGAGAGGGAAGAGGGACAGCAGCAGCAGATTCTGTGACGGATGGAATTTATCTGGCATCTGTAGGCATGGATTATGGCGGCAGGGTGGTGCAGATTAATTCGGAACACTACTACCAGGTGACGCAATCGGGGAATAAAGTAGAAGTTACGGAAGTGACAGATTCGGAAGAAGGCGGAAGAACAGACCAGGAACGGCACGGAAAAGAAGACACATGCATACATGATATGGATTATGAATTGATAAGACCTGCAACAGCAGAACGGGACGCGCTTATGGCACAGCAGTGTATCCTGTGCGGTGCGGTCTTTCGATATGTGGAAGTACCCAATTCCGCCTATGCAGCATTTCAGCAGGAGGCAACCGCGGCAATTCAAAATGCCCGGACGAATGAGGTGATCATCAGCACCCGGCACTGGATCAGCTTTCATCAGTCGGTTCTGGAAGCGATTTCCCAAAGACCGGATGTGACGGTCATCATCTGGTATCAATATCAAGGGGAAATGCATGAGGTGACAATCCCGGCAGGAGCGGATGTGTGTTCACTAGCTGATGAGAACGGATTCTGTGGATTCTTGTATTTGAATCAGATATTTGACGAAACCTCTTTATGAGTATAAAATAGAAGCATTAAAAAAATCATAAAGGGGAGCATATGAAAACATTAGACCCATCCAAACGTTATCTGGTTACTGGCGGCGCCGGATTTATTGGCTATTATTTATCCAAGACATTATTGGAAAAAGGAGCGGAGGTAATCGGATTTGACAATCTGAATGATTACTATGAAGTTTCACTTAAGGAGGAGCGACTTTCTATCCTGAAAAATGAGCCCAAATATCACTTCATCAAGGCGGATTTGGCGGATAAAGATGCGGTATTCTCTGCTTTAGAGACTTATAAACCGCAGATCGTGGTGAATCTGGCGGCGCAGGCGGGGGTCCGCTACAGCATTGATCATCCGGATGCCTATATTCAGTCTAATATCGTGGGATTTTTTCATATTCTTGAGGCATGCCGTCATTACCCGGTAGAGCATCTTGTCTTTGCCTCCTCCAGTTCCGTTTATGGAGGAAATAAGAAGGTACCTTTTTCAACGGAGGATAAGGTGGACAAACCGGTAAGTCTGTATGCGGCAACCAAGAAATCCAACGAACTGATGGCATATGCCTATAGCAAGTTATACCATATTCCCTTAACGGGGCTCAGGTTCTTTACCGTGTATGGACCGATGGGAAGACCGGATATGGCGTATTTTAAGTTTGCCAAGAAGATTATGGCGGACGAGCCGATACAAATCTACAACAATGGGGACATGATGCGTGATTTCACCTATATTGATGATATTGTGAAAGGAGTGGAAAACATTCTCTGCAATCCTCCTTCCGAAGATGAAAACGGCGCTGCATACAAAATATACAATATTGGGAATAATAAACCTGAAAAACTGATGGATTATATTGCGGTGCTTGAAAAATGTCTCAGTAAAGAAGCAAAAAAGGAGTATCTGCCCATGCAGCCGGGGGATGTCTATGAAACTTATGCGGATGTGCAGGATTTGATGGATGATTACGGTTTTAAACCCGCAACGACCATAGAAGAAGGACTTGGCAGATTTGCAGAATGGTTTTTGGAATATAACCGGAAAGAGTGAATAAACTATAATGAGATGGGCAAGTTGTTAAGAATTGTTTAAGGTTCGCGAAAAAAGTCTTAATATGTTTCTTATGATGTGCATTTCAAGAGAAAATGTGATATTCTTTGATAAAATGATTTATCTGCATGAGCAGTAGAAAGTGGAGGAGTGCAGAACATGAGAACAATCAATAGAAAAAGAAATGTCAGCCTGTTTTTGGCAGGTGTTCTGGCAATATCGGCACTGACCGGATGCAGCAGTAAGGCGGAAGAAAAAAGGAATGAAGAGATTCTGCCTGAGAATATTGTCATTACAGAGACGGGAGAGGTGATTAAAGAAGAGGAACTTCTGCCTGAAGAACCGGCTTCGGAGGCAACTGCCACACCGGAAATCATTACACCGGAAGTTCAACTTACGGAACCAGAGCAGGAACAGGTGATTACCGAAGAGGATCAGAGGGAACCGAAGGGAAAAGAATTACAGCTTGTATTTTTAGGAGACAGTATCTTTGATTCCAACAGAGATGGGACGGGGGTTCCATATCTGACATCTGTTGCCTGTGAGGCGGATGTATTCAATCTTGCCATTGGCGGAACCTGCGCTGCGATTGAACTTGAGGAGTCGGCAGAAAACGATAAATGGACATCAACAAGTATGTTAGGCGTGGTCAAGGCGATTATGGGTGATATACCTACAGATATCTTTGAAGGAAAAACGGTTAAAGATATTTTAGACAATCCGAACATTGATTTTTCACAGACAGATTATTTTATCGTTGAATACGGTATGAATGATTTTTTCAGGGCAACGCCTCTTGACAGTGCGGACCGGGCGCTTTATGATTTAAGAACCTATGCCGGAGCGCTGCGGTATGCGGTGGATAATTTGAGAGATGTTGCGCCTGATGCGACCATTATTTTATGCGCCCCTAATTACGCACGGTTTTTTGATGGAACATGGATGATTGGTGATGGAAATACGGTCAATACCGGGTATGGTACTTTATTTGATTACAAAGGAATATGCAATTATGTAGCAAATGAGAAGCAGACTTTATTTTTCAATGCTTATCAGGATCTTGGGATTGACGGTTATACAGCGGAAGAATATCTTGAGGATGGAGTGCATCTGACAGAGGCAGGCAGAAGGCTTTATGCGGATGCTCTTGCGCATATGATTTTAAGCTATGAGGAGACGAAAAATGATTAAATCATTCATGATGATGTAAATTATGTGCCGGCACGCTTTGCGCGCCGGCGTTTTTATGGTATGATAAAAGCATGTGCGGAAAGAAATATGGCTTGCGGCAATGGAGATGAAAATGACAGATATAAATAGAAAACAAAAAACAGACACGGTCATTTTGGCAGCGGTGTTTCTGGGATATTTGATTTTTAACGGGATTTTGCTTGCACGGCACGAACTGTGGCGGGATGAAGCAAATGTATGGCTGATGGCAAAGGAACTTTCCCCGTTGCAATTATTTTCAGAAATCAAGTACCAAGGGCATCCCTGCCTCTGGTATTTGCTGATTATGCCATTTGCCAAGGCAGGACTGCCCTTTCAGACCATCAGTTTTATTAGTTATCTGATAATGGCGGCGAGCGCAGGGCTGTTCCTTTTTAAAGCGCCTTTGGGCAAAATTGTTAAAGCGGCAGTTGTGCTTAGTCCTATATTCACTTACTACTATGCGGAAATAGCCAGGAATTATTGTCTGATTGCCTTGCTGCTTGTTTTGCTGGCGCTGTATTATCCAAAAAGAAATGAAAAATGTGTTTTGTATGGACTGCTTTTGGGGCTTCTGGTGCAGTCGGACATGGTAGTCCTGATGGCTGCGGGGATGATATCTCTGATGTGGCTTTGTGAGACCTTATGGAAGTGTTTCAAAGAAAGAACGAGTGTCCCTTTCTTAAATATTTTAAAGGGAATCTGGATTCCGTTGGTTAGTCTGTTTCTTTTGATTGCGCAGTTCTATCATGTTTCTGACAGTCCTGTATTTCAGGTCAGCAGCTATGGATTTATGGACTTGTTGAAGGAAATCAGAAATTATTCCTGCTGGATCATGATACGGTTGACGGGAAGAGGTGAAACCTTCTGCCTAATTTTTTTACTTTTATCTTTGGCGCTTTTGCTGGTGATATCTGCCCGGTTGAAGAATCTATGGGCAACCGTCGTGATGACAGCCGCCTACTTGTTTGAAGCGGCTTTCAGCGTGCTGATCTATCAGCTGCATATCTGGCACTTTATTGCGCTGTGCTTTGTCATACTATGGACAGTGTGGGTGCTATATTTCCAAAAGGAAGAAGTAACGGCTGCCGGGAGAACTGTAGGAATTGCCCTTTTGGGACTCCAGGCACTAGTGCTGGTATTATCTGTCTGCATGTTCATGCGATGGAATCACAAGGAGGAAGCATCCAGTCTTGATAATGCTCTTCATGGGGTATATTCAGATGGGGTATACACAGCAGAATATATCAAAGAAAATATATCGCCGGATGCGTTGATGGTTTCTGTGAATGTGCCTTATGCCTCTACGGTGATTGCCTATCTGCCGGAATATACTTTTTACTTTGCGGGAAATGGACGTAGGGAGACCTATGCAGACTGGAGTGATGAGCAGGACAGAAGGATTAGTTTTGAGGAACTTCTTGAGTGGATAAGAGCAAGTTTTCCAGAGCAGTCTGAATTTTATCTTCTGAATTCGGGGGACAGCTGTCTGACAGAGGCAGACAGGCTGGCAGAGTGTGAAGTTTTGTATCAGACGTTGGAAGAGACTGCCAGGGGAGAAGAATATACGATCTATCGGGTTATACTAGAATAGATGAAAGGATTATTTTATGTCAGAACAGTATGATAAAATAATAATCGGTGCTGGTTTATATGGTTTATATGCTGCTGATTTTTGTGCGCGGCAGGGACAGCGCGTTCTGGTGCTTGAATATGACAGTGCGCCATTTATGCGGGCGACCTACATTAATCAGGCAAGAGTTCATATGGGGTATCATTATCCAAGAAGTCTGACCACAGCGGTTAAGTCCGCCGGATATTTCAGACGGTTTGTGGAAGATTTCGGGTTCTGCATTCATGATAAATTTGAGCAGATTTATGCCACTTCAGATAAATTTTCGTGGACCAATGCGAATCAGTTCAGGGAATTTTGCAAAGCGGCAGGCATCAAATGTGAAGAAGCGCCGATTTCCAGATATTTTAAGCAGGGAATGTGCGATGGTGCATTTTTGACTGAGGAATATACTTATGATGCCAAAATCCTGCAAAAATACTATGAGGACAAGCTATATGGAAATTCAGCCGTTGAACTTAAATTTGATGCCCGGATAGACAAAATCCTGAAGCAGAATAGAATTTTTCTGGTTCAAATGGAAGACGGCAGCAGCTGCGAAGCGCCTTATGTACTGAATGCGTCTTATGCTTCTGTGAATCAGATTATTGATAAGGTGGAAGGCATAGAAAAGGAATTGTTTGATATCAAATATGAACTGTGTGAGATTATCTTATGTAAGCCTTCTGACGCACTAACAAATATTGGAATAACGGTTATGGACGGTCCATTTTTTTCTATCATGCCTTTTGGAAAAACAGGACTGCATTCCCTTACGGCGGTGACATTTACGCCTCATGTGACCAGCTATGATTTAAAACCCACCTTTTCCTGCCAGAGAGGCAGTGGGGAGAGGGGCGGAGAGTGTACACCGGATCATCTTGGAAATTGCAGCGAATGTGTGCATAAACCGGATTCGGCATGGCCGTATATGTCCCACTTGGCTGATAAGTATATGAAACCGGAATACACTTATTCTTATGAGAAATCTTTGTATTCCATGAAACCGATTCTGAAAAGTTCTGAGGTGGATGATTCCCGACCCACAGCAATAAGGGTAATGAGCAGGCAGCCGATGCTTGTCAGTGTTTTATCGGGGAAGATTAATACGGTGTATGATTTGGATGAATACCTGATGTTGGAATAGAAAGAAAAAGGTAACTGTGAAGGTACTGGACAGTTACAGAAAAAGGAGATAAACGGATTATGAACAAAAGGGAAAAGAAATTCATATCTCTGGTAGTCTATCTGCACGATGTGGCTTCCTATGTAAAATACTTTCTGGATACGGTTCTTCCGGTATGTGAAGAAAATTTTGAACAGTATGAACTGGTATGTGTGGATGACGCCTGTCAGGATGGGACGATAGAGGTTCTGCGTAATTATGTGGAAAACAGACAGTTCAAGATGATGGTTAATGTGGTTCATATGAGTTTTTTTCAAGGGCTGGAGAGCGCCATGAATGCGGGAAGGGATATTGCAATTGGAGATTTTGTGTTCGAATTTGATGATATTTTCGTGGATTATGAACCGAATGTAATGATGGAAGTGTATCGCAAACTGCTGGAGGGAAACGATATTGTGGCGGCGAGCAGTAAAGGGAAACTCCGACTGACCTCTAAGATGTTTTATTCTCTTTACAATAGCACGAGCAGAGGAAATGGCAGGATTGGGCCGGAGACTTTCAGAATCGTTTCAAGAAGAGCTATCAACAGGATCAAGTCTATGGGACAGTACATCCCATACCGCAAAGCGGTTTATATGAATTGCGGATTGAAAGCGGACACGATTTTTTATAACAGTAAGGATGTGAATGTAAGGGTAAAAAACAAGACGGTGACATCGGAGCGCACGGCGCTGGCACTGGACTCTTTTATTTACTTTACCAATGTGCTTGAGCGGATATCCGCAATTATATGCGGAGTATTTTTTGTGGTCATCATAGGAATGGGTGTTTATATTATTTCTGATATATTCAACAATACAAAACCGGTGGAAGGCTGGCTTTCTACTATGGGGTTTCTGGCACTGGGCTTTTTTGGCGTGTTTGCGTTGCTTACGATTATTCTGAAATATCTGTCTGTATTGCTTAATCTGATTTTCAAGCAGCAGAGGTATCTGGTTTCAGATATAGAAAAGGTGGTAAAACGATGAACGGAGAAGAATTATCAATTAATCTATTGTTTCCAGTGCTGAATGAAAGGCTTCGGCTCCAAAGCGGCATTGACAGAACCATGGCTTACCTCAAAGAAAATGTTTCCATTCCTTATCGTCTCACGATACTGGATAACGGTTCAGAGGATGAAACGCCTGAGATTGGAAAGGCATTGGCGGAGAAGTACCCCGAGGTTACTTATGTCAGAGTGGGAGAGAGAGGAGTAGGTGTTGCATTCCGGAAGGGTATCGAATTAAATGAGTGTGCCTTGGTGGGATATATGGATATCGATTTATCCACTGATATCAAGTACCTTGGGCGTACCATAGAACTTTTTTCCGAAAGACCGGAACTGGAATATGTAAATGGAAGCCGGTTCAGCAAAGAGTCAGATACAAAGGGACGTAAATGGTATCGGAAAATTACATCCATGGGCTTGGTATTTTTGTTGAAAACTATTTTTCATATGAAGGCAACGGACGCGGTGTGCGGTTTTACCTTCTTGAGGAAGGAAACGGCGGAAAAGCTGGTGGCGGCAAGCGGCAATGACAACGGTTGGTTTTATACCATAGAATTCCTTCTCCGGGCGGAGCGTATGGGAGTAGTGATTTACGATATGCCTGTGGAATGGCAGGAGGACTATAACACGACTGTAAAGGTATGGAAGACCATTAAAAACTACCTGGTACAGATTTACAGATTAAAAAAGACGTTCAGACAGGAGAGCAAAACATGTTAAAAAGAATCGATTTGACAAGAGATTATAAGAAACATCAGAAGGAATACAAGGAAGCGATTGAAGCAGTCTGTGAGGAGACAGCGTTTTCAGGAGGCCGATTTGCAGACCGGTTTGACAAAGAGTTTGCAGAGTATTGCGGCGTTCCCTATGCGGCAGGGGTAAATAATGGGACTTCCGCCCTGCACTGCGCAATGATGGCCCTTGGAATCGGAGCAGGGGACGAGGTGATCGTGCCGGCGAATACATATATTGCAACGGCATGGGGTGTTACTTACACTGGCGCAGTACCGGTTTTTGTTGATTGTACATCGGACACATGGGAGATCGATCCGGAACGGATTGAGGAAAAGATTACAGACAAGACCAAAGCAATCATAGGTGTGCATCTGTATGGTCAGCCTTTTGAATTCGGCAGAGTAAAGGAGATTGCCGACAAACATGGACTATATGTGGTGGAGGACTGTGCACAGGCTCATGGAGCGCTTTATGAGGGGAAAATGGCAGGAAGCCTGGGAGAGTTAGGCTGCTTTAGCTTCTATCCGGGAAAGAATTTGTATGCTTTCGGAGAAGGAGGAAGCGTTACCTGCTATAAAAAGGAATACTTTGATGCTATCACTACGTTTAAAAATCAGGGATGTCAGGTCAGATATTACCATGATGTGATAGGGTATAATTACAGACTGGAAGGGATGCAGGGGGCGGTTCTGAGCGTAAGCCTCAAGTATCTGCCGGAATGGACTGCGCGGCGCAAAGAGATTGGCAGACGCTATATCAGAGAAATCACCAATCCGCTTATTACGATGCAGGCGCACCCGGAAAATACAGACCCGGTGTTCCACTTGTTTGTAATCACGGTGCCGGATCCGGATGACTTTATCGCCTATATGGAGCAGAAGGGAATGGAGTGCAATAAGCATTATCCGGTTCCCTGCCATCTTCAGAAGGCCTATGCACATCTGGGCTACCAAAAGGGGGACTGTCCCAATGCAGAATATCTGGCAAGTCACTGCGTAACGTTACCGCTGTTCCCGGAAATGACGGATGAAGAGGCAGGCATGGTGATTGAAGCGTGCAATGCTTATGAAAAAGTGAAGAGGTGACCTTTTGATTGACGACCCATTTATAAAATGATACTATAATACAGTTAGGAATTCACTTGAGGACATTTTATTTGAGATAAAGGAGACGAATCATGTCAGTTAAATTTCACAATTTTGGCGGTACGCTCGGATGGAATCTACAGAAAAGATTTCCAAAGCTTTCTTCTGAGAGTTATTTGAAGTTACAGTTTCTTACCAGAAACAAACTTCAGGAAAAATATATTGATTACTTTTTCAAAGGCGAAGAGGCGCCCATGCCGCTTGTAGTCAACTTAGAAACAATCAATCGTTGTAACAGCACCTGCTCTTTCTGCACGGCAAACAAGAATGCAGAGAAACGCCCCTACAAGCGCATGGAGGACGAACTGTTCTACAGCATTATCGACCAGCTTCGTGACTGGGGATATAAAGGTCATCTGACCCTATATGGAAATAACGAACCCTTTCTGGATACCAGAATCGTGGAATTTCACAAATATTGCAGAGAACAGCTTCCGGATTGTTTCATTTTCCTTTCTTCAAACGGTCTTTTGCTTACCGTGGACAAGGTAAAGGAAATCATCCCTTATATAGACCAGTTGATCATCAATAATTATTGCCGCGATATGAAACTGCATGACAATGTACAGGAAATCTATGATTACGCGAAAGCACATCCGGAAGAATTCAAGGATGTAGAACTGCTGATCCAGATGCGCTACATGGATGCTGTACTGACGAACCGTGCCGGAAGCGCACCTAACAAGCAAAACACTCAGAAAATCATTAAAGAAACCTGCCTGATGCCTTATACAGACATGTTCATCTTTCCTGACGGAAGAATGGGAATTTGCTGCTGCGACAACTTCGAAGCAACCACCTTGGCGGATCTTACAAAAACGCCTTTAAAAGAGGCTTGGAATAGTGAAGAATACAAAAAAATCCGCCAGGCAATCAAAAAAAGCCGCGGAGACTACAACTTCTGCAAATACTGTGATTTCATTGACGCAGGACTGCGTATGGACGCGGTAGACGACACCTTAAAGAGCAGGGAGGCCAACCACGGTGCAAGACAGTCTCTCTTTAGAAAATAACTATAATGAAGGTAGTGAGGGCGCGGAGCGGAAGGCACTGTCAAGGCGCTCTGTAGCCCGGCACATATAAAAAACTGTACGGAACCTTATGGAAAGCGGTTAGAAAAACTTAGTATCCCTTTCGATCCCCAGCAATCGGCGAACAGGACGTCCGCCGAAGGCGTAATTTGACCCATGGATGGGTCAATACGCCGTTTGCGTCAACATAGATACACCTATATAAGGGATACTTAGTTTTTCTTACCGCTGCACATAGGTTCCGTACAGTTTTTTATATGTGCCGGGCTACAGAGCGCCTTGACAGTGCCTTCCGCTCCGCGCCCGGCGAAGACTATTCATAATCAGTCTACTTCTGCCTCGTTTTTAGATCCTTCTTCGTGGTATTCTTTTTCGGTGTTAACGTTCCAGATGTTTGTCTTGTCTTTAGCGCCGCTCAAGATGTTTTTGACGGATTCGAAGGATGTTACCATGGAATGGTCGATGTTATTGTAGCGGTGCTGACCGTTGCGGCCTACGCAGTAGAGATTGTCGATGGAGCTTAGGTATGCTACCAGAGTGTCAATCTCGTCGTAGGTGTCGAAATAGGCAGGGTATGCTTTCTTTACCTTTTCCATGTGGGTATCGATTACAACGTCAGGGGTGTCGATCAGACCCAGTTTAATCATTTCTTCTATACCGATCTTGGAGAATTCTTCTTCGGTCATGTTCCAGAAGTTGTCCCCTTCGTTTACAAAGTATTCAAGACCAATCCATATGGTGTGTTCCAGGTCTTTGATCATGTAGGGAGACCAGTTGTTGTAAATTTGGAAACGTCCCAGCTTTACATGTCTGTCCTGAACGTAGACCCAGCAGTCGGGAACGATATTGCTTACGGTCTTTAATTTGGTCTTATTTTTTAGGTTGATCTTGGGAACGAGAACGCCTAAGGTCATATAATCACGATAGGGAAGTCCTGCGGCAATCCTTGCGGGATCAGCGGGAACGTCGTTCATGCCGTTTACCAGATCCTTTACCGGCATGGAAGAGATAAAATAATCGCCTTCCATAGTGTGTTCCTGCCCGTCCTTTTCGTAGGTGAGGGAGGTAATGATGTTGTTTTCATTCTTGTGGACTTTCGTCACTTTTGCATTTTTGATAATGGTTCCGCCCAGTTTTTCGACTTCGGAGGCGGTCACATCCCATAGCTGACCGGGACCAAGTTTGGGGTATTTGAATTCCTCAATCAGAGAGGTTTCAACTTTACGGTTTTTCTTTTTTAATTTTTTTTCAAATACATCCTTAATGATTGCCATGATGGATAATCCTTTGGTACGCTGTGCGCCCCAGGATGCGTCGATTTCGCTGGGATGGCGTCCCCAGAGATTTTCGGTGTAATATTCAAAGAACATGGAATACAGCTTGCGTCCATAACGGTTGATATAAAAATTCTCAAGATTATCATCTGGCCTTTTGTGAAGCAGGGAGGCAAGATAGCTGAAGCCAACCTTCATGGTGGTCAGAAATCCAAAATTTTTAAAGGTTTCCAACTTTAAAGAAATAGGATAATCGTAGAATTTGGAGTCAAAATAAATACGTGATACGCGGTGTCTGGTCAACATGACACGGTCTTCCTTTTCGGGATCAGGACCACCCTTTGTAAGGGGCATGGGTCTGTCCAAAAGAATATCATCGTAAGAAGGGGAACCTTGCATAGGGAGCATCTTGTCCCACCATTCATTTACCTCGGGAATCTTGGAAAAAAAGCGGTGACCGCCCATGTCCATGCGGTTTCCCTTATAATTTACAGTTTTAGAAATACCGCCAAAGCAGTCGCTTTCTTCAAATACGGTAACTTCAATATCCTTTGATTTGGTCAAAAGTTCATAAGCGGCGGTAAGACCCGCGGGACCGGCACCTATGACAAGAGCTTTCTTCATGCTGTTAAATCCACCTTTCCTGTATGAAATCATATTTTGAATGAAGTCATTATATATTGTATAATTGTAACATAGTTTGGGAAATGTGTCCACTTATGGAATTTTTCTGAAAACTTGAGATATATGCGCAATTTTGATATGATTGTGAGGATGAAAAATCGTAACTATTCAGTACAGGTCGAAGCACTTGCTGCTGAGACCGTAAGAATATGATTCAGGCATGCAAAATCTCATTGCCGTAGGCGATTTAGGATGGATTTTGCATTGTAACTGTGAAGGTACTGAACAGTTACGAAAAACCAAAGAGAAAACAGGACTTACCAAAATGAGAAATGTAAAGAAAAGAGAAATGGCAGGTATTACCGCAGGAGTTTTGATGATTGTTTTTGTCCTGATAGTGCTATGTCTGGCAGTTTCGAAGAATCTGGCAGTTATGAAAAACCAAGATGAAAATCAGGAATCATTTATCATTTATAATTTGAAAGTATGTCATGTGCAAAACCCGCTGGGGATTGACGAAGAAGCGCCAGTGTTCAGCTGGTGTATGGAAAGTGATGAAAGAGGGGCGGCGCAGAGCGCGTATCGTATTCTGGTGGCAGACAGTAAAGAGAATCTTGACAGTGGGCAGTTTCTTTGGGACAGCGGTAAAGTTTTTGACTCGGTGTCGGTAGGGATTATGTATGAGGGAGAAAAGCTTGAGCCTAGGAAGAGGTATTTCTGGCAGGTGGAGGTCTGGAACGAAGAAGGCAGGTCATATGCGTCAAGAGAGGAGGCCTGGTTTGAAACCGGACTTATGGGCGAGGGAATGCCGGGAGCCAAGTGGATTTCGGCAGAGAAGGAGAAAATAGATGAAGTAATGGATGAGGAGGCGTTTGCTTATTCTATTACTTATCAGATGGAAGTAGATGGTACAACGGCTGGTTTTATTTTTGGAGCCGGGCAGGGACGTTATGGGAATCTATATTTATGTGAGATCAGGAATCAGCAGGAGGAGGTTTGTTTTTACCTGAAACATATGGATGGCGGAATGTTTCTCTCTGAAGAGGGAGTGGATATTTCTCATTGCGTTTCTGAGGAGGAGACTCTTTTTGATGTAAAAATTTTTGTGGAGGAAGAAGAGACAGAGGTAGTCATTAATGGAGTAAAGGCAGGGGAATTTGTAATCGAGCCTACTCCGGTAGAGAGTATCGGATATTACAAGAGCAGAGGGGTGTCCTATGCCTGGCTTGATCAGATCAGTGTCTGTGCCGGAACTGGCGAAATAATCTATGAGGAAGATTTTGAAGGTGAAGATAATATCTTTGCACCTTATCATGTGGCAGTAGAGGATGGACGATTGAAGATTGGAAGCGGTCTTATGCTCACTGGAGGATATGAAGAACCGGCGCCTTTATTTAGAAGAGAATTTACCGTAAAGAATCAGGAAATCCATAGTGCCAGAGTGTATATGACAGCGCTGGGGAGTTTTGCATTGTACGTGAACGGAGAGCGGGTTTCTGAGGACTATTTCAGTCCCGGCAAGCTTGCTTATAACAGGGAGCTTTCTTATGTGACCTATGATGTGACAGATTTGTTACAAAAGGGAGAAGACAATGCTATGGGAATTATCCTGCTGCATGGCTGGCATGACAGAGCAGTGGGATATCCGGAGATATGGAATCCATGGGGGACAAGAATGCGCTTCTGGGTAAACTGATAATAGAATATGAAAACGGCAGTGTGGAAGAAATTGTGACAGATGAAGATTTTCTATATTGCACGGATGGTCCTGTAAGGGAGAATGATCTGTATCAAGGAGAATTTTATGATGCCAACCGTGAAAAGAACGGTTTTGACACAGTGGGATTTTCGGAAGAAGGATGGCATCAGGCAGAAGAAAATGCAGTGAAGGAGGAGTACTTGTTCCTTCCGCTTATTGGCAAGAAGAATGAGCCCATCACCTGCGTGGAGGTGCGTGAACCTGTCAGTATCTCTGAGCCCGATGAAAATATTTTTGTATACGACTTCGGACAGAACTTTGCCGGAACATGCAGAATCAAGGTGAGGGGAGAAAAGGGACAGATCATCACGCTCAGGTATGGAGAGGCAATCAATGAAGAGGAGTTGTTGAATAAGGATGATCAGGTTGGAACCATCTGGACGGAAAACCTGTTCACGGCGGAGGCAACGGATTATTATGTATTGAAAGGAGACGAGGAGGGGGAGATTTTTGAGCCGGAGTTCGTCTTTCATGGGTTTAGATATTTACAGATCAGCGGTGTGGGGGGAGGCGTTTCGATAGAAGATGTGGAAGGACTTGTCTTATCCTCCAATCTGGAGCAGACGGGAAGTTTCAACTGTTCCAATGAGATGCTGAACAGATATTATCAGAATACTATTTGGAGTCAGAGAAGCAATTTCATGGACAACCCTATGGACTGTCCTCAGAGGGATGAGCGCCATGGATGGGCGGGGGATGCACAGGTGTTTTCCCTTACGGCGTCCTATCATATGGATACCTATAATTTTTACGAAAAATATTTGAGGGAATTAAGACTGCTTCAATCAGAGGGCGGTTCCTTTACAGATATGGCGCCCAGAAATTTTGGCACGAATTGGGACGGCACTGGCGGCGCGTCATCGAATAACTGCTGGGGAGATGCAGCGGTTATCATTACCTGGAATCTTTATACGCAGTATGGGGATAAGACGATTCTCAGGGGAAATTATGAGGCTCTTTGTAACTGGGTAGATATGCTGGTGGTTACCAGCGAGGACTATATCAGGGACTGGGGAGGTTATGGAGATCATTTGTCACTGGAGGATACGCCCTCTGACTTATCGGATACTGCATGGTGCGCGCATGCGGCAGATTTGCTCTCGCGCATGGCGCAGGCGCTGGGCAATGAAGAGGATGCAGCGTATTACAGACAAGTCTATGAAGCGTATAAAGAGGCATGGCAGGGGCGGTATATCCTTCCTGATGGGATGACCACCTGCGATACCCAGACTTCTTATGTGTTGGGGCTTGCATTTTCGTTGTTTCCAGAGGAACTTGAGAGGGCAGCCGCAGAGCGTCTGCAGCTGCTTGCACAATACAGCGGCTACCACATCAAAACGGGTTATTCCGGGATTGGTTATTTACTGCCGGTTTTTGCACATAATGGTATGGAAGAGACTGCCTATGAAATGTTGCTTCAGGAGGAATGTCCTTCCTTACTCTATGGGGTGATGCAGGGGGCAACTACGACATGGGAATCTTTTTTTGCATATCAGGAGGAAGAAGGAGGCTATCGGCTTGACGGCTCTTTGAACCATTATGCTTATGGGACGCCGGCGGGATGGCTTTATACGGATGTGCTTGGAATACGAAGCGATGAAGAAGAACCCGGATTTAAGCATGTGCTCCTTGAGCCGCTGACCGGTGGAGGATTAAGTTTTGCAGAAGGAAGTTATACTGGTACTTATGGAAAAATTAGTGTAGAATGGAAGGAAACGGAAACAGGATATGAATACCGGTTTGAAATCCCAGCCAATACGACGGCAACTGTGACTTTGCCCGACGGTGAAAATACGTATTTTGTGGATGAGGAGCCGGCGCAGGAGGCAGACGGCGTGATGTTTCTTGAAAGGGACGGAGAAAAGGTCAGATATGAATTGGTATCAGGGACCTATTGCTTTGTCTCAAAGTAAAAGCGTCTGAAAGGTTAGCGTAACATGAAAAAAGGATGGATGATTGCATTATCTGTAATCTTTTTATGTATTTACTTAATGAGTGATAAAATAGCAGACAAATTCAGCAGTGATGTGATGGGTGCAAAAGCGCTCGAGGTGGAAGAGATTGAACTTCTGTGTGAGGGTAAAGAAGATGCTTTCATGGAATCTGAGATTACCTTAAATGGCGGGAAAATCGCTTATGACAGCGAACAGAATTTATTGCTGATACCGCAGGATTTATCCAAGGATTGTTTTGACGGCACTTTGCAGGTGCCGGATGGAAAGCTGTATTTTATGCAGGATGAAGGATTAGAGGATAGAGAAAACGCTTTGAAAGAAAGCAGGATGTTTCATCTATTCTGGATCAGGGACACACAGTGCTGGATGTATAATGTATATTTTACCGGAATGCCGGTTATATCCATTACAACAGGGCAGGAGGCAGATGCGGATGGAATTTCAAAGGGTGAGATGTGGGCATATGATCAGTATCACAGCGTGGCTTCGTATCAAAGTGCAGAGTGTTCATGGCATTTGAGAGGGGCAACCACTTTAAATTATGAGAAATCCAGTTACCGGCTGACGCTTATCGGCAAAAAATTGTCCTTTCTGGGGATGCGTAAAGATGATGACTGGATTCTTCATGGCCTTTATGATGATGATGGATTGGTTCATAATAAATTGTCCTATGCAGTCTGGCAGGAAATTGCTGCCAGCAATCATGTGGATTATGACGAGGGGATCCATATGGAATATGTGGAGCTGTTCATGGACGACAGTTACCTTGGGGTGTATGGACTGTCGGAGCGAATGGACAAAAAGGCGCTGCAATTAGGGAAGGATGATATCCTGTATAAGTGCCGTGATCAGGAGAACCCGGGCGGGGATGATTTCTATAGTGAACTCACGGAAGATATGAGTCCGACCTTTGTCTTGAAATATCCTAAGGTCTTTGAAATGGAGGACTGGGAGCCCTTAAAGCAGTGGACTTCCATGTTCTGTTTTGGAGAAATTGAGGATTATGAAGAGGCAAAGGCAATCCTTAATATGGAAAATGCAGTGGACTACAATTTGTTTAATCTGCTCACATGCGGGATGGACAATATCATGAAAAATATTTACTTTCAAGCAGATTATCAAGGGGATGGCAGCTTCCAGTTCATTAAAATCCCGTGGGATCTCAACATGACATGGGGAAATTCATGGATTGACGATTATGATTGTAATTTCAACCGGTATCAGGAAAAGAATCTTGACAGCATAGGAGGCTGGACGCCGGATATGGAGGAATTGTATAAGTTGAATCCGGAAGAAATCGGTATACTTCTGGCGGACAGGTGGCAGGAGTTGCGGGAAAACAATATTACGAAAGAAAACTTGTGTGCAAAGGTGGATGCGGAGCTTGCATATCTCTATGCTTCCGGGGCATATGTAAGGAATCAGCAGAAGTGGCCGCCTAAGGGTGATTATTGGCAGGATGATTATATTTATGAATATATCGACAAGAGAATTGATTTCCTGGATGAGTATATTGGACAGATGAGGTAGTTGCATGGATTATAGGCATGAATTGAAGTTTTTGGTTTCAGATGCAGAACTGGAATTGATACGGTACCGGTTAAAGCCGTTGATGCGGCAGGATATTCATCAGAAGGAAGGCGGATATGCGGTAAGAAGCTTGTACTTTGATGATTTTCATGACTCCTGTATGCAGGAAAACGAGAATGGAATCGACAACAGGAGAAAGTACCGGATCAGGATTTACGACGGCGACGATACCGTTATCAAATTGGAAAAGAAGATGAAATACAGGGGAATGACCAGAAAGGTGAGCAAGGCGATTTCCCGTGAAGAGTGTCTTTCGTATATGTCCGGCTGTGCTCCCCGGTTAAGTGAGGGCAGTACAGAACTGGAAAAGGAATTGTATACGGAAATAAAAATGAGCGGTATGCATCCCGTAACTGTTGTAGAATATGAGAGGACGGCTTTTGTGGAGCCCAGGGGAAATGTGAGGATTACTTTCGATAGGAATATCAGCGGCAGTGAATATCTGGAGCATTTTCTGGACAGGAAACTTTGTACAGTACCTCTATTGCCGAGGGGGAATCATGTGCTGGAAGTGAAATATGATGAACTGCTCCCTGAATATATTGCCCAGGTACTGGAACTGGGAACACTTTCAAGGACCGCTTTTTCTAAATATTATTACTCAAGAAATTACAAACATAATTAAGAATTCGGAGGATATGAAAATGAACTTTAGTGATGTGATTAAAAAATCAGTTTTGGAGGGGTTTTCCTACGCAGATTTGTCAACGGCCAAAATCATGACGACTTTGCTGATTACATTTCTGGTTGCCGTGTATATCTTTTTCGTGTATAAAATGATAACAAAGAGCGCTTTCTATTTTAAGAGCTTTAATGTGTCCATGGCAATTATTTCTGTAGTGACAGCGGGGATTATTCTTGCCATGCAGTCAAGCATTGTCATTTCCTTAGGTATGGTGGGCGCACTTTCGATTGTGAGATTTCGTACTGCAATCAAAGACCCCATGGATCTTTTGTTTCTGTTCTGGTCGATTGGGACAGGCATTATCTGCGGGGCAGGCTTATACAAAATCGCGATTATCCTGGCGGTCCTTGTGACGGCGGGACTCCTTATTCTGGATATGCTTCCGGTTAGATTAAGTCCCTATCTACTGATTATCAATGCTGATACGAAAGAAGTGGAAGAACAGATTAATGATGCTGTGAAGAAACTGGCAGGCGCATATAAGCTGAAATCAAAGAATATTACGAAGGACGGCATGGATCTGATTCTGGAAGTGAGAGCAGGAAAAGAAAAAGAGCTTATAGACAAGATTTCAGAAATGAAAGGAATCACAGCGGTGTCCCTGCTTGCCCACGATGGCGAAGTTAAGGGATAAAAGCGCTATGCTACTGATGAAAGCAGGAGGTCGCAAATGACTGAAAAAGTGAAAAAACCGATTTGGGGGAAGGAGCATATTCTGTCATCGGTGTACCTGATTATAGCAGCATTTCTGCTTATGATGGCAGCTACCCGGTCTTCTTTTCTTTATCCATGTAATAACTGGAATGATGCCAACAGCTATTTTTCTGTAGGGAAAGCGCTTTTCAATGGGAAGATGCCTTACCGGGATGTGTTCGATCAAAAGGGCATGTACCTTTATTTCTTTTATGGATTGTGCTATCTGATTTCCAACACAACTTTTATAGGAGTCTTCTTTTTTGAGGTTATTCTGGCGGCTTTTGATTTGTTCGGTATCTGCCGGATCCTGCAGCTTTATGTAAAGAGAAAAACGGCGATTGTTTTAAGTCCGCTGGTTCTCGCGGTTACTATAAGTTCCTTTAGTTTTTATTGGGGAGGAAGCGCAGAGGAAATCTGTTTTCCTTTTTTGATATGGGGCTTATATTTTTCCCTTGATTATTTTCAAAATAAATATCCAAGTAAGGCAATGAGCTGGAAGGTTATTTTGCTAAACGGCATTCTGGCGGGAATGGTGGCAAATATTAAATTTACCGTTCTGGGATTTTTCTTTGCATGGATGATGTGCGTTGCCGTTTCTTTTCTGGCAAAAAAAGATTTTCTGGGAGCGGTAAAAGGATGTTTTGTTTTTCTGGGAGGAATGGCGGTTCCTTTTATACCATGGGTGATTTACTTCGCCTTAAATCACGGTCTGTATGAATGGTATTGGGGATATGTGTACATTAATGTATTTGTGTACAGTGATTTAAATGAAGAAGGACCGAGTCTGTTTGAGAGGATTTACACTCTGAGCAAACTGTTATACTGGGTCATCAGAAAAAATATGATTTATTTCTGTTTTCTGATACCCGGTGTAATCTGGAATGTGCTGGGCAGAGGGAAAAAATGGCTGGAGCGTTTTAACACGCTGGCGCTTTGTTTTTTCCTGTTTTTAGGAATCTATGTGGGAGGTTCAGAGCTGCCTTATTATGCATTTCCGCTGGCAGTGTTTACGGTCTTTGGCTTTGCACTGCTGGGAAGAATTTTTGAGTGGGGCGTTTCGTGTATCCTTGAAGGAAGAAATAAGGGTAGGCAAAGAATAGGGAAAGGAAAAATGGCGGTATATGGTGCGGGAATCGTTTCCATAGCGCTGGGAATTGGGATTGTCTTTGCATGTTCCATGAATATTTCTTATATGTCTGAGAGAAAAGAGGACCTCTTTTTATACAAATTTAAGGAGATTGTGGAGGAGGTGCCGGATCCAACCCTTCTCAACATTGGATGTCTGGATGCGGGGCTTTACACGGTGTGCGATATCGTTCCCAGCTGTAGGTGGTTCCAGACTCAGACCCTGGCGATTGATGACGTATTGAAGGAGCAGGAACGTTATATCAGGGAAGGACAGACGAGTTTTGTGCTTGCAAGGGATGATTATCCGCAGGTGATTTTTGAGAAATATGATCTGGTAGCAGAAGAACCATGGTATCATGAGGAGCAGGAATTCACCTATTATCTGTTCAGACTGCGGGAAAACGAGTAGGAGAAAAGAGGAAGCAGATGATTGTATTAAAAGTTTTCAGTTTGGCCGTATGGCTTCTGGCAGTGCCCTTTTGCATAGGACTTTTGCCGATGCCTTTACTAAAAAAGAGTTTCCGGACGCCGGGGGCGGTATTGGCGGCAGGGTATATTCTATTGTTCACTATTTTGGAACTGGTGGGGATACCGGTAGTGCTTCTGGCGGTTTATAATGGATTTACTACTTTTATGAAAGTGTTCACGCCTGTGATAGCGATGTGCGCGATTGCGGGGCTCCTGCTTACGTGGCGGAAAAGAAAAAATGGATATGAACTTAATTTCCATGGAATCACAGCGCTTCAGGAAAAATCCTGGGAAGAAAAAGGGATGCTGATTTTATTCCTGATTATAGTGGGATTTCAGCTTTACATGGCTTTTACCAGAGCCTCTTTTGACGGGGATGATGCTTATTATGGGGCACAGGCAGTTGCGGCGCAGCAGCTTGATACCCTTTACCGGGTAAATCCCTATACAGGACGGAGCGCTCCTTTTGATGTGCGCCATTGCCTGGCGTTGTTCCCCATATGGGAAGCCTATATTGGAAGTATGAGCGGCATTCATGCCACGATCATATGCCATAGTGTGATGCCTCTTGTCCTGATTCCTCTCACTTATATTTTGTACTATCATCTTGGAAAAGTGCTCTTGAAAGAAAAGAAGGAACTTTTGCCCATGTTCATGGTCTTGATCAGCTTGTGGCAGATGTTTGGAAATATTTCTATTTATACTACGGAAACTTTTTTCCTGACAAGGACCTGGCAGGGGAAGTCTTTTGCAGGAAACTTTGTGATACCGGCTGTGCTGTGGATTTTACTATGCCTTGTGCAGGAGGATGATACCGGAAAGAAAGGATTCTGGATTCTGCTTTCCTGTTTGAATCTGGCAGGCGGGGCGAGCAGTTCCCTTGCCATTTTACTCAGCTGCCTGATGACGGCAGGGTTATCTGTGTTGTTTTCAGTCAGAGAGAGGAAGCTGAGTACATTGATAAAAGCAGCACTTAGCTGTGTGCCCGGAGGAATTTATATCTTGCTTTATGTGGCTTTGACACATGGGTTGCTGGCTTTCTGATTTGGAGGAGAAAATTTATGTATGGAATATTTATGGAAAGTCTGGTCATTTTGAAATTATATACAGGACTGAAATTTCTGCTTCTGCTCACTGCGATTGCGTGGCTTTTTCTTCTCATTACAGAGAAAGACAGAAAAATTCGTATTCTTCTGGTGTATGCGCCGATCATAACGATTCTGCTGTTCCTTTTTCCTGTGAGCAGAAAGGCGTTTGTCGCTACAGGGCTGGACGGGGAAACGTACTATCGTATCTTGTGGACGATTCCCATGGGAATCATTTTTGTCTATGCCGCATGCCGTCTTTTTGCGGCCCATAGAAGGATTGGGCTGATTCTTTCAGCAGCCCTTATTATTCTGTGCGGAAGCTTTGTATATAAGAGTCCCTATATTTCTAAAGCAGAAAATCTATATCACATACCGGATACGGTAGTTAGAATTTGTGATCTGATTGAACCGAATCATGAAGGGAAAAGGGTATCGGCAGTGATGCCTGCCGATCTGATTCATTTTGTAAGACAATATGACGCTGCCATCAACATGCCTTATGGAAGGGAGATGCTGGTGGGACAGTGGGATTATTATAATGCGGTATACGAAGCCATGGAAAAGCCGGAGGTAGTCAATATGGAAGAACTGCTTGAAGCGACCAGAACGGAGAATTGCAGGTATATTGTTATGGCGGAAAATAAACGGACGGATGTAGATCCGGTATCCTGCGGTCTGTTGCTTCTGGACAAAATCGATGGCTATCGTGTTTATGAGGATCCAGTCACGGCGGAGGCGTTAGAGCAGCAGTGGCAGGAACATTATGAGGATGAGGAATAATGCTGTTTAATTCTTATGGTTTTATATTTCTATTTTTCCCGATTACCCTTTTGGGATTTTTCATCCTGCAAAAGGCGGGGAGACGGCTTTGGAACGGTACGCGCCGCATCAGCATTGAAAATACATTTCTGTTAGCGGCATCTTTTGTGTTCTACGGATGGCTGTACCCGGAGTATATACCGGTCCTGATAAGCAGCATGGCAGTGAACTACGGACTTTTTGTGCAAATGAAAAAAAAAGAGCATAAAAGAAAGGCGCTGACAGCAGGGCTTATATTCAACATAGGTACGCTTGCTGTCTTCAAATACGTGGGAACAGGCGGCTTTCTACCTCTGGGTATCAGCTTCTTTACCTTTACCCAGATTGCGTTTTTGATGGAAAGCTACCGAGGAAATCTGAAAGAAGTGAGCGCCCTTTCCTATGGATTGTATGTGAGCTTTTTCCCTAAAATGATTCAGGGACCGATAGCACTTCCTGGGGAGATACTTCCCCAGTTTGAAAAGGCAGAAAAAAGAGTGGACTGGGAGAGGGTTTTCAGGTGCCTTTACCTGTTCGTGCTGGGCCTATTTAAAAAAGTATTGCTGGCAGATACCCTGGGAAAAGCGGCGGACTTCGGTTATGCCAATCTGCCATCCCTAAATTCTGCGGACGGTATCATCGTCATGCTTTCCTACACCCTGCAGCTTTATTTCGATTTCAGCGGATATTGTGATATGGCGATGGGAATTGCCGGTATGCTTGGAATAGACCTGCCCCTTAATTTTGATTCCCCCTATAAAGCATCCAATATCATGGAATTCTGGAAGAAATGGCACATCACCCTGACCCGCTTTTTCACTAGATATCTATACATTCCCCTCGGAGGGAACCGGAAAGGAAATACAAGAACCTACCTAAACTGCCTGATCATTTTTCTAATAAGCGGCATCTGGCACGGCGCCGGATGGCAGTTCATAATCTGGGGATTTTTACACGGAGCACTCTATGTACTCACCCGAGCATGGATAGACCATCGCGCCGGTAAAGAAGCCAAGCACCGCAAAAAGAGTAAAATCATGCACGGTATCGGTGTGTTCCTGACATTTTTATATGTAAACATTGCTTGGATTTTCTTTAGAGCGCCTTCCGTCAAGGATGCGCTGGAACTGCTTAAAACCATCTGTTCTTTCCGCTTCGGCAGAATCAACTGGAACCTAGCGGGCTGCTTTAATTTAGATGAATTCTGGTATGTAATCAAAGTAGCAGGGATAGACAGCTGGCAATATGCTCACTACATCCTCATGTCTGTGATACTGTTAGCAATATTAGCATTGGTGTTTTTCGGTAAAAATGCGGTCAGCATAGTAAAGAAAGCAAAACCGAGTGTTATAAATGCGGTACTTATGGCAATCTTGTTTGTGTGGAGTGTACTTTCTTTTTCGGGAGTAAGTTCGTTCCTGTACGTGAACTTTTAATTCTTAAAAACAAGGATCCTAGTGGAGGGGATGGGTGTTTCGTTAAGGGACGGCACTGTCGGGGCGGATGCTCTCCTGCCTTGGGCTGGGTAAAAGTCTATACCGGAGCCTTATGGGAAGCGATTAGAAAGACTTAACAGCCCTTCCATTTCCAGCAATCGGCGGACAGGACGTCCGCCGAAGGCGTAACTTGACCCATGGATGGGTCAATACGCCGTTTGCGTCCGGTACCAATTTCTAAATAAGGGCTGTTTAGCCTTTCTTATCGCTGTACATAGGATCCGATATAGACTTTTGCCCAGCCCAAGGCAGGAGAGCATCCGCCCCGACAGTGCCGTCCCTTAACGCAACACCCCTACAAGCCTATAGTCTGTGCCACATATAAAATTGTCCGTACTACATAACCATGATTGGAAGGATGAAATGAAAAAAAATAATTACATGAAAGAAAATGAAAAGAAAATCAAGAACCCATTTAAAAGGGCTACGCTGGCATTTGCTGCGCTGACGGTTCTAGCGTGTACCCTGATGACGGCGCTGGTGGTTTACGTGGATCCGTTCTTCCACTATCATGGTCCTGTGGAAGGCTTCCCTTATCTTGTGGATAATCAGCTGTCGCAGAATCCAGGCATGGCGGCGCACATGGAGTATGACAGTGTAATCCTGGGTTCATCTATGACGGTGAATTTCCAGACAGACTGGTTTGAGGAACTGATGGAGCTTAATACGATTAAACTCAGCTACAGCGGGGCATTTCCGAAGGATCAAGCCAACATTATGGAAATAATATTTAAAAGTGATAATAATCAGGGTGAGAAGCGGATTAAGAAGGTTTTCCTGGGAGTAGATGTCATTACCTATACCGGCGGCGTGGATGAGACGAAATATCCGATTCCGGAATATCTGTATGATGACAACTATTTTAATGATATTGCCTATGTGCTCAACAAGGACGTTGTACTTAATTATATTTTGCGGCCTATGGCGGATCCGGATCCTACCGATTTGTCTAACGTGTACGCCAGCTGGTGGACAGAGGAATATTACAGTGAAGAATGGGTGCTTCACAATTATACTTCCCCTCAGCAGACAGCGCAGGAGACGCCGCCGAAAGCTTATCAGGAAGCTGCAAAGGTAAATCTGGAGGCAAATATCTGTCCATATATAGAGGAAAATCCGGAAACTGACTTTGTGATTTTTTTCCCGCCCTATAGTATTTTGTTTTGGAATGATGTTTTAAAAGAAAATCATTTGGAAGCAACCATTGAGGAATACAGATACATTGCAAACAGGTTGAACAATTATGAAAATGTGGAAGTATACTTTTTTCCCGACCAGGAGGAGATTGTCTGTGACTTAAATCATTATGCAGACTATAGTCACTATCATCCCCGGTATAACCGGTATATGACAGAGTGTTTTGCTGATAAAGTCTGCCTGGTAGCCAAGGAAGGGCAGGCAGGAAAAGGAATAGATGAATACCTCTCACATATGAGAGAAATTGCAGAAAGCTTTAACTACGAAGAACTGCTGTCGCGAAAATGAGATTCGCGACAGCAGTTCTTTATTCAGCTGTAGTAGATTTTACGGTGCTCATACGATTATTGATGATATCCGCAATCCGGTCAGCCAGTTTTTCACGTCCTGCATCATTATAATGCATGTAATCTGTCATATATTCCTCATAGTTATCTTCATTGATGGTTCCGAAATAATTATCGATGAAGGAAACGCCGCAGTCCATAGCAGCATCAGATTCTTTTACCAGATAATGATTCAATGTGCCGTTCCCAAGGTCGGTTGTTGTCCCGTTGTGAAGACCGCCGTCTTCATCCATGTACCTGGCATAGGTGGGAGACATAACAAAAACACGAATGTAAGGCCAGGTATTGGTGATGTTGTTTATGGTAGTGCGAAGCCCTCCCGTAAAGGCTGTTACATCATAAGGGTTGTCCGGATTATCGGAGGGAGTGCCTTGGTTGTAATCTGTGCTGTCATACATAATGATGATAATATCAACCTTATCCATATCGACGGTCTTCATGACTTCTACGGTCTCGGTATAAATCGGGTCGGGTTCATCATTGGCGATAGAGGCAATAGCAGTGAATTCGTTGTTGCGGAAGCACTCTGTCACATAATAAAGGTTAAAGTGGTCTCTGGTATATTCCGGATTGTATACGGGATATTTGCAGGCTGCAGAAGAGTTTGGGAAGGCACAGTCATAAACGACGGAATCTGTTTTGGCGGCAATCAGGGAAGAAAGCCCGGTACTGCTTCTGTCGTCTGTGAAGGGATTATTTCCCATACAAAGGATTGTAGTGACACCGTCATCTTCGCGTCCTTCCAAAAGTGAGGAATCCATAGGAAGAATCATATCAAGAGCCTCAATGTCAAATTGGGAAGTGTCTATATCCTCCGTGTCAGCGTCGAGAGGGACTCCCTGGTTCCATCTATACAATCTATAGACAGATACAATCGCAATCAGTAAAATGGCAGCAATCAAAACAATATGAAGATTGATGTGAAAACCGGATTTTGCAGGAGTTTGGGATTCTTGTCTATTCAAATCATTTTCAGAAGGTATTTTTTTATTGTTCTCCATAAGGTTCTCCTTTGATTTATCTGTTTTACATTCGAAACAATTATTGTTATTCTACTATTATCTGAGCAAAAAATCCATATATTCATAAAAATTTAATATACATATTGCAACAGAAGATTTCCATTGAAAAGGACCGGGGAGCCCCGGTCCGGAAATTTGATTAATGCATCTGGTGTACATTGTTCTCCTCAACGTTTTGGCGAGCTATGGCAGCTAGCAAAGTAGTGACAGGGAGGTTATCTTTGTTGTGTGCCTGAAGCTCCTTGTACCATTTGCTGTATTTATACATACGGTAGCTGGATTTCAGTTTACATAATTGATTTTCGTCTGCACAGGCATTTTTGAAGGATTCCCGTTCGTCCATGTCCATATCGACGTAGTCCAGATATGAAATCTGAAGTTCTGTCAACGGATTTGTGCATTTTGGACATATTAATCTATGCCCGTTCAACATGAAAATACGGTGACAGGGTTTGCAGTAATGCATGTACATCATAATAAATCCCCTTTTCTTAAAACAAACATAGTCGTAATGTTGTAACTCAGTTTAAAGTTTTTAGGGGAAAAGTCAATAACTTATAGGTAATATACAAGAGATTTGGATGACAGGATTTGATAAATATTTATGTAAACTACAAGGAATCGAAATATTAAGTCATTATAACAGAGAAAACTACAAAGAGATTGTACTTATCATAGATAAATGATATAATATCATCTGATACAAAGAAATACCATATAAGAAAGTATTACGAAATTATTAATATGGAGGGTTAACATAAATGGGAAAGCTTTTTCGGAGTTTGAAGGGACCTGCAAAGGGAAAGCGATATGAAAATGATACAGAAGAATTAGAGTGGATGGATTTTGATGAAGATGATGAAAACGATGGGTATTATGAAGAAGATGAATATTACGAAGAAGACGAGGAGTATGATGAAATAGACGAGGAAGATGAATACTACGAAGAAGACGAGGAGTATGATGAGATAGACGAGGAAGATGAATACTACGAAGAAGATGATGAGGAGTATGATGAAATAGACGAGGAAGATGAATATTACGAGGAAGATGATGAGGAGTATGATGAAATAGATGAGGAAGATGAGTATTACGAAGAATATGATGAAGAAGATTACGAAGATGATGAGGATGATTCAGAAAGAGGCGTAAAGAAAATCATTGATAAGATCATGAACATGTCAGCGGTGGACCATATCATCGTTGTTACCGGAGCGGCAGTTATGCTGCTGGCAGTGTTTGCAGGTATCATGTTCTTTGGCGCAAAGAACAGTCAGGCACAGATTGAAACTTTTGCTGAGATTGCAACGGGAATGGAAGACATTACAATGATTGGTGAAAGTGGTCTTGTGGCAATTTCTGATGCACAGGCTGCAAAGCTTATGGCAGCGACTATGGAAGAGCAGCATGAAGAAGAGCAGGAGGAAAGCACAGAAGGAAAAATAGAGGTAACCATGAATCTGACTTCTATCCAAAAGGATTTGAAGATCAAGTTTATCAATACAAAAACGGGCAAATTGATTCCCAATATTGGGTTTGAGGTGGAAGTGGAAAAGCCTTCAGGCGGGACTTTTACATTGAAAGATGATGATAAAGACGGTATTATCTATCAGACAAACATTGAACCAGGCAGATACCAGATCAAGATGACAGCGCCTGTATCAGATGATACTTATCGTATTTCTGATGAGACCATGGCAATTACAGTAAGAGATACCATTGAGTATAAAAAGGTGGACGTATCGAACGAAGTGAAGACAGAGGCACAGGTAAATGCAGCAGTGGAAGATACTAAGGTCAATGAGACAGTAGTTGAATCTTCTAACACCGATACTGTAGAATGGGTAGAGTCCACCAAAACATTGATAGAAGGAACAGCGTCATCAGAAGACAGTTATGAAAAGGTAGAAAAGAGTCAGATAGCTGATCCCGGAAAGGTAGCATCTTTATCCTTCAGGCTTCTTGCGGCGCTGGATGAAGAAGTGGATCCCGGAGAGGGGAGTGAAACTGATAAGACTCCGGAGCCTACACCGGAACCGCCCGCGCCGCCTACACCGGAGCCGACTGCACCGCCTACACCGGAGCCGACCGTACCGCCGACACCAGAGCCGACCGCGCCGCCTACGCCCGAACCGACTGCGGTGCCTACACTTGCACCGACTGCGGTGCCTACTGCAACCCCTCTGCCTACGGCAACACCTTTACCGACGGCGACAGCACAGCCGACCCCGACTGCTTCAGCGCAGCCGACAGCTTCACCTACAGCGAAGCCGAATGATCCTAGGAATGACACTACAAGCACCTTAAAGACCACCAGCGGTGAAACTTTATGGGTGAGAGATTCCGATGGAAAATTCAGGGAAGCAAAATATGCGGACTATTATACAGCAAGCGAATTTTACCGCAAAGTGAATAAAACTACCGGAGAATACAGATACACGGGATGGCAGGTGTTAGACGGTGTAACTTATTTTTTTGATAAGAATGGAAATAAGGTTACAGGGGAACAGGTCATCCAGGGAGCAAAATACAATTTCAATAGTGACGGTTCTCTTAATACGGGATCGGGACATATGGGAATAGATGTCTCCAAGTGGAATGGAAATATAGATTGGAATGCAGTGAAGAACAGCGGTGTATCCTACGTCATTATTCGTTGCGGCTATCGCGGTTCCACAACAGGAGCCCTGATTGAAGATCCCATGTTCAGAAGCAATATTCAGGGAGCCTCCAATGCCGGACTTAAGGTTGGTGTTTATTTCTTTACCCAGGCGGTAAATGAAGTGGAGGCTGTAGAAGAAGCTTCTATGGTATTAGGATTGATAAAGGGATATAATATCAGTTATCCGGTATTTCTGGATGTAGAACCCAGCAACGGACGCGCGGATGGCATCAATGCGTCTGCCAGAACAGCGGTGTGCAAGGCATTCTGCCAGACTATACAGAATTCCGGATACAAAGCAGGTATTTATGCAAACAAGACTTGGCTGAATAGCTATTTGGATGCACCGAGCCTTACAGGCTATAAAATCTGGCTGGCACAGTATGCGGCAACGCCTACCTATAACAAGACCCGATATGATATGTGGCAGTACTCCTCCAAAGGAAGCGTGTCGGGAATCAAAGGCAATGTTGACATGAATATCAGTTATATGGGATATTAAGAGAAAAGATTTAGAAAAGAATTGGAGAAAACAGGATGAGAACTTATTTAGTAACAGGAGGAGCCGGATTTATTGGTTCTAATTACATTCATTACATGTTCAGAAAGTATGATAATGAAATCCGCATCATCAATGTGGACGCGTTGACTTATGCGGGAAACCTCGAAAATCTTAAGGACGTTGAGAACAGAGAGAATTACACATTTATTAAAGCGGATATCTGTGATAAGGAAGCAATCGCACAGATTTTTGCGGAAAATGATGTTGACAGAGTCGTTCACTTCGCAGCGGAAAGTCATGTGGACAGGAGTATCAGAACCCCAGAGGTGTTTGTTCAGACCAATGTATTAGGGACGGCAGTCATGCTCAATTGTGCAAAGGCGGCGTGGGAGAATCCGGACGGCACTTTTAAGCCTGACAAAAAATTTCTCCATGTATCAACGGATGAGGTATACGGTTCACTGGAGGAGGACGGCGGTTATTTTTATGAAACAACGCCCTATGCGCCTCACAGCCCTTACTCTGCCAGCAAGGCAAGTTCGGACATGCTGGTGAAGGCATACATGGACACCTACAAGTTCCCGGCGAACATTACCAATTGCTCCAACAACTACGGGCCTTATCAGTTTCCTGAAAAGCTGATTCCCCTTATCATCAATAATGCGCTTATGGGAAAGAAGCTTCCGGTTTACGGGGACGGCAAAAACGTTCGTGACTGGCTTTATGTGGAAGATCATGCCAAAGCCATCGATATGGTGCAGGAAAAGGGAAGACTTTTTGAGACCTACAATATAGGCGGACATAACGAGAAGCAAAATATAGAAATCATTCACATTATTCTGGATACTCTCCAGGAAATGCTGCCGGAGGGAGATCCCAGAAAAGAGCTTGTCAGCGAAAATCTGATTACTTATGTGGAAGACCGGAAAGGGCATGACAGAAGATATGCTATTGCGCCGGACAAGATTAAGGCGGAAATTGGCTGGGAGCCGGAAACAATGTTTAAAGAGGGAATTAAACGCACCATTGCATGGTTCTTTGAACATGAGGACTGGATGAAAAATGTGACCAGCGGTGATTACCAGAAATATTATGAGTCGATGTATGAGGATAAATAGTTGGAATTTCGTCATGAATTTAAATACCTTTGTACGGAAGCACAGATAAAAATGCTTCAAAGCAGATTGAAGGGGATTATGAAACCTGATTCCCATGCGGGTCCTAGTGGGACATATAAAGTTCGCAGTCTGTATTTTGATGATATGCAGAATACCTGTTATTATGAGAATGAAAATGGTGTGGATCCAAGAAAAAAATACAGGATTCGTATTTATAATGGACAGGGCAATGTTGCTCACCTTGAATGTAAAAAGAAGATCAGAGGAATGACGTCAAAGGAAATGTGTGCTTTGTCCAGAGAACAGTACGATATTCTTGTAAACAGACAGAGCAAAATGCATTCTTTTGAAGGTGTACCGGAATTGATGCAGGAACTGTTAGTGTTAATCGATACCAAAATGATGCAGCCGAAGGTGATCGTAGAATATGACAGGAGACCGTTTGTATATCGTGATGGTAATGTAAGAATAACCTTTGACAGCAATATTTCTTCCTCGTCAAAAACTGAGCGTTTTTTGGATGAAAGGATATGGGGAAGACCAATCCTTCCAGTAGGAGCGCAGCTTTTGGAAGTGAAATATGACTCGTTTTTGCCGGATCATATTTATCAGATATTGCAGTCAGATTGCATGCAAATGACCACATTTTCCAAGTATTACCTATGCAGGAAATTCAGCGATGTTTCTTTCTAAGGAAAGGGATAATGGAAAGGAAAGAAGAATATGAGTTTTAAGGATGTATTTAAAAAATCTTTTTTGGAGGGATATGCGGGAGAAAATATCAATTCCACAGATATAGCGATGGCTTTACTGTTTGCATGCATTCTGGCGATTTACGTTTATCTTGTATATCGTGTGATAACACGTAAAACCTTTTATTCCAAGAATTTTAATATCAGTCTGGTCGCCCTGGCGATTCTTACGACAGCAATTATTCTTACGATACAATCCAGTATTGTAGTGTCGCTGGGGATGGTCGGTGCACTTTCCATTGTACGTTTCAGGACGGCAATTAAAGAGCCGCTCGATCTGGTATTTCTATTCTGGTCAATCAGTCTGGGTATCATTTGCGGTACGGGTCTGATTAAGTTGGCAATATTGGTTTCGCTCTTGCTTACAATTGTGATTCTGGCGCTGGATAAGCTTCCTATGGGTAAGAGCCCCATGATTCTTGTGGTAAATGCTGATATGACGATGCAACAGAGTAAAAAGATTCTGGATGTGGTGAAAAGATACAGTAGGTATTACAAAGTAAAATCAAGAAATATTTCATCAGGGGAGCTTGATATGGTGATTGAAGTAAGGACGAAGAATGACGAAGAAATGATCAGTGAAATGTCAACACTTGAAAAGATACATTCCGTCTCGTTACTTGCACATAGCGGTGAAGTGACCTATTAAATCAGGAATTTATGCAATGTTATATATATGCTATGCGATAGGCAGCAGACATGGAAAGGTGGTTATGCGTTGAATAAAAGCAAAATGAGTATCGGTTTGATAGCAGGAGCCATTCTGGGTTTGTTATTGCTTATTGGCACATCATTGAGATATATGAATCTGGAAGAGGAGGTCTTGAAAGGACTAGTTTTTACTTACGAAGAGGAAAACGAAACTATAAATTTTTCGATATGGGAAGATGATGTGGATGGCAGGTACTATTTATTCCTGCCTTCTTGGTTTTCAGGAAAAGCAGGTAAATTTTCTGTGCATTACAGCGATATAGCATCCAAGGTTCTTATTGACGGAACTGTCTATAAAGATGGAGAATATTGGATGGATGAAGGGGAAGAGAAGATACACAGCCTTGATGTTTGCGGGATGATGGGGGCTGAGTCTGTCCATACATCGCTGCAAGTTCTCAGTTCAGAAAATTTGCCGGCTCTCTTCATAACAGTGGAGGAGAAAGATGAAATTTTAGGTGCGGTGGATACAACGGACAAAAAGTACTTTGAGACAGGGTTTATGCAGATGCTGGACGAGAATGGAGTGTTGCTATATAAGGGAGAACTGGAGAAATTTAAAGTCAGGGGGAATCTTACGGCAACTTTGGAAAAAAAGCCGTTTACCTTTACCTTAAAGGAACCGGCAGGGCTGCTTGGTATGGATTCAGCAGTGAAGTGGAACCTGTTGGCAAATGCTACGGATGGTGCATATATCAGAAATAAGATTATCATGGATCTTGCAGTGGAGTGTATTGATGCTTATGAGCCCCAGGGAGAATTTGCAGAGTTATATTTAAATGGCGAGTTTCAGGGGATTTACCTTCTGACAGAGACTGTAGAGATTGGTCCGAACAGACTGGAAATCGATCCTGAGGAAAACTGGTTTATAGAAACAGAATTGAGTTTCCGTGCAAGAGATGATGCTACCCAGATGATTACGGACAGAGGGCAGATATTCATCATCCATTCTGACAGTACAGTGACAGAAGAGGAAAAGGAACAACTTCTTGGACGATTAAATGATATAGAGAGTGCATTGTTTAGTGAAAATGGCATCAGCAGCATTAGTGGAAGAACATTTGGAGAACTGATTGATATGGATTCCTTTGCACAGGCGTGGCTGGTTGAAGAGCTTTCAGGTGATCATGATGTGGGAATTACCAGTCAGTTTGCTTATGCCCTAAAAGAGGGCGAAGCGCCATGGTACGCTGGACCGGTGTGGGATTTTGACGGGACCATGGGAAATGTAAATAAACCCATGTTTGCAGTGCCAGAGGCTCTGACTGGGGTGGTGGAGATGATAGGAACGGAAGAGGATGTTGATCAGAATCGATGGCTTTCAGCTATGTGGCGGCATCCGGAATTTCAAGAGTTGGTAAAAGATAAATATATTCACATATTTCGGAAAAAATATGAAGAAATTTTAACGGAAGGAATAGAGAGATATGCGGGTACGATCCGCAGATCCGCAGTTCTGGATGCTTTTAGATGGCATTCAAACCGTTTGGAATGGTTCTTTACACTTCCAGAGGGGTTAAGTGTGCAGCAGGAAGATTCCTATGAAAAATATGATACGCTGGATACCTGTCTCGCGGTGGTCGGGGATTTTATGAAAAGAAAAATGGATTTTCTGGACAAGCTATGGATTGAGGGCAGGGAATTCTGCCTTGTGGAATTACGGAATTCTGCGCCTTTTCTGGATCCCGGGTATAATCAGACACTGTATTACTGGGTAGAGAAGGGGACTGGAATTCAGAATCTCCCCTGTTATGAAGAAGAGGGGTGGCATTTTGAAGGGTATTATGATAAGGATTATGATGATTTGATTGCCGATGGTTTTGTCATTGAATATTATCGGATAGCAGAGGGACGATGGACGCAGGTGGCGGAATAATTAACAGTTCAGCTTAATTATTACCTTTCAAAGCTGACAGATGGCCAGCTCTGAAAGGTGAAAAATTTTCGCAATAAAAATGCAGATAAATACAGGCAT
>CAYOED010000019.1:0-50038 GCA_964402925.1 uncultured Lachnospiraceae bacterium
TCTTCTGGAATGTATTTGTCAGCGGAACCATTCGCATGGACATAATCACATTCTGCAGATCCGTGGAAATCTTGGACAACTGGGCTGCCGCCTTATTAAAGCTGTTGAGATTCAAACCGGGAACCTTCAAATCAGGATTTTGTAATACCACTGACTCAGAAATGACCAACTCTCCTATCAATTCCATCAATTGATCCATCTTGCTTATATTCACACTGATAAAAGAAGCCTTCTCTGCCTTGGGCTTATCCTTCGCCAGTTTCTTCTGCTTGCCTGGCTCCTTGGATTTAATGACAAAGTCACCTGGTGCAATCTTAGGTTTCTCAGCTTTTAGTTCCTCCTTAGGCTCTTCACCGCCGTCTGTCGATTCCTGTTTTTGGGACTCTGCCTCTTCCACACTGGATTCCAGGTCGAGCTGTGCTTCCTGATTGCCAAAGTCAAAGCCTTGCAGGAATTCCTCTGCCTTACATTCAAAAATATCTACTTTTTTGATGTCATATCCCATTCCAATTATATCGCGTATCTCCTCCTCCGTGCACTGCGCCTGGAGAAGAATCTTAAATCCATCTTCCAAAATGGTTTCTGAACTACTCTCATCCGATATAATATCCTCAGGAGAATACAACAAATCTTCTGCTATTTCCTTTAATGCATATACGGTCTTATAGGCATGTACATTTGCCATTTCCGTTTCCGGATAGAAGCTAATGTAAATCTTGTAAAAGCGGCTGGCACTAGTAGCCACAGGGGCTATATAAAACTGCTTCGGTTCTTCATGCACGTTTTCAGGAGCCGGTTCTGCTCCTTCATCTGCCTCCGCTCTCTTGATTTCTTCCAAAAATTTGTCAAGATCTGCAATAATCCCGCTCGCATCACCGTCCACCGGATCACCGTTCCGGATTTTTTCCATTTCATTTGAAATGAAGTCCTGTACTTCCAGAACATGTTCTACCAGTTCCAGGTGAGGCACATGATGGGGCTTGGATTCTCTCAGATAATAAAAGACATCCTCAAGCTTATGAGCCACAGCAGTTATATTGTCAAACATCATGATACCTGAAGAGCCCTTAATGGTATGCATGGTCCTGAAAATTTCATTTATGCTGTCCTCATCAAAGCAGTCTGCATCCTTCTGATCCAGAACCATTTCCTGAAGTTGTTCAAGGAGCTGTTCATTCTCAAAAAGATAAATATCCAGCATGCCATCTGTACTAAATTCTTCAGCCATGTCCTACTCCTTTCCTGTCATTTTTTTAAATCTCTTTTACATTTTATTCAAAACTGCATATGTCCTTTTTGCAATATCACCCAGTTTTTCCTGACGTTCTACCGCTCCAATATCATACGCAACCTTTGGCATTCCATATACCACGCAGGTGGACTCATCCTGTCCGATGGTTCTGGCTCCTGCCCTGCGCATCTCCAGCAGTCCTTTTGCACCGTCACCGCCCATGCCGGTCAATATGATTCCCACCGCATTTGCACCTGCGGATTTAGCAACAGAATCAAACAGTACATCCACTGACGGGCAATGACCATTCACTCTGGGACCCGCCTTGCATTCTACCTGATAGACCCCGTTTACTTTCAAAAGTCTCATATGCCTGTCGCCTCCCGGCGCAATCAACATACGTCCCGGCAATACCCGGTCCCCTGTCTCTGCTTCCTTGACCTGAATCCGGCACTGATCATTCAATCTCTTTGCATACATTTCCGTAAAGCCTGGAGGCATATGCTGTACTACAACTACGCCCGGAATGTCTGTTCCAAAATCTTTTGCAACTTCAAAGATTGCCTCGGTGCCTCCTGTGGAAGCGCCAATCGCAACAATCAAATTATTGGTCTTTACATTAAGGTGCTGCTGTTCCTGATTCATTACTACTTTTTTAATATTGCTGATTTTGGCAGTTGATGCAATTTTTATTTTTACCAAAAGTTCATTTCTTATGAAGTCCTCCAGCTGTGTACGGTTTGACACCGCCGGCTTTGCAACAAAATCAACTGCTCCTGCCTTCATTGCATCAAACACCTTTTCACTGAGCGAACTGATGACAACTACCGGAAGCGGATACTGCGGCATCAGCTTCCGCAGGAATTCGATTCCGCTCATTCTGGGGAGTTCTACATCCAGGGTCATCACATCAGGCTTATGGGTCAGAATGGCATCCCTCGCCTCAAAAGGATCTCTTGCAGTTGCAACGACCTGTATGGCAGGATCTTTATTCAGATTCTGAACCAGCAACTCCCTAAATACAATAGAATCCTCCACAACCAAAACTTTGATAGGCATCATACCTTAATTCCTCCCCTCCCCCTTCCGGAAAATCGACGGCTGCACAATCTGGAAAGGCGTACTGCTTCGATCCAGAGTCTCAGTCGTTCCAATAAACAGATACCCGCCCGGCTCTAAAGCATCATACACTTTCTGGACTAGTTCCTGCTTAGTCTTCTCATCAAAATATATCATAACATTGCGCAAAAATACAGTGTGCATTTTTCTCTTAAAGGGAAATGGGTCCATCAAATTAAACTGACGGAAAATAACTTCCTTTTTCAATTCCTCTGTTGCCTGATACTGAGAACCTCCATTGATTGCTTTGAAAAAATGTCGTTTCCACTGATCAGGCACATTTTTCAGTTGATCCGCCGAATAGACACCGTTCATCGCCTGCTGCAATACTTTGGTTGAAATATCTGTAGCAAGCACCTTTGTATCCCATTGACTCCGCTCCAGACCAAAAAAATCTGCCAGAACCATGGCGATCATGTAAGGTTCCTCACCTGTGGAGGCAGCGCCGCACCATATGCGCAGATCCTTATTTCTGCTTTCCTTCGTTTTCAGCCAAGGCAGTACTACTCCTTTAAAAAAATCAAAATGCTCGAACTCCCTCATAAAGTATGTATGATTGGTGGTCAGATAATTGACCAGCATTCTTTCTTCATTCCCACTCTTGTCATTTTCAACTGCATCCATGAACTCGTGGAAATTTTTCATGCCTTTTCTTTTCAGATAATTCTCCAACCGGCCATTTACAATTACTTTCTTCTGACTTAAATCAATACCATAACGTTGTTTTACAAAAGTTGAGATTCTTATAAATTCCTCATCTGTAATCAACTTTCCTTCCTCCCGTCACAATAATAAATTTTCATGCTCAATAAAATTGGCGCGATATTTTACAACAAATCTTAAAGATTTCCGGATTATACTTTATACCGGATTCTCCTCTCATAATTTCGAGTGCCTCTTCCCTGTGTACTCCTTCCTTTCCAGTCAGCGTACAGTACCTTTCCATAACGGAAACAATCTGCGCGCCAAGAGGAATGTTATCACGGGACAAGCCCTCCGGATACCCGCTCCCATCCCAGTTTTCATGGTGATATCTGGCAATATCCACGGAAGTACTTATAAAGTCATTATAATCGTTGTTGACATGCAGATCCCTTAACAAATCTGCGCCAATATTCGTATGTTTTTGAACAATTGCTTCCTCTTCATCCGTCAGTTCTGTCTTCTTTTGCAGAATTTCCTTAGAAATGCCAATATTTCCTATGTCACAAAGGGGCGCTGCCAGTTCAATCGTATCGATATAAGTATCGGAAATTTGATTCTCGAACAACGGCGAAAGCTGCATCCCCTGTGCAAGAATCATACAGTTGTGTCCCAGACGCTCCATGTATTTCCGATCATAATCCAAATTCTGGGCAGCTATATTTGCCATGGCATACAGTATATTTTTCTTCTCCAATTCAATCTGCTTCAACTGTTCACTGACAGAGATTTGGAGTCTTCTGTTCATTTCCATAAGCTCACGCTTTGCTTCATGAAGCCGGAGATGAACTCCTACCCGGGCCTGCACCACTTCCGGTATGAACGGCTTGGTAATATAGTCTTCGCCTCCTAAAGAAAACCCTTCTATGATATCCATCGGATCATCAAATGCTGAGATAAAAACAACCGGGATATTTTTTGTTTCTTCATTCTTCTTTAATATCCGGCAAAGTTCATATCCATCCATTCCAGGCATAGAAATATCAGTCAGAATCAGCTGTGGCGGTCCGTCCTTCATAATTTCCAGCGCCTGCTCCCCGCTTTCTGCCAAAAGAGGATATTCTCCCATATTTTTTATAATCTCTTCCAGAATGACTCTGTTCATTTCCACATCATCCACGATAAGAATCTTTGCCTTACCAGAGTCTGTATCTCCATAAATCATCTGCGCTTCCCCCTTTAATCACATTAAGAAACGATTCAGTGCTTCAAACTCTGCAGCTGCTTTCTCATAATTTTCTTTTTGAATCGCCATTTTCAGCCTCAGCGCTATACGCTTTACCTCCCATGGTGCTTCATCCGTCAGCTGCCTGATTGTTTCCATGAACATCTCTGCCTTTTCCCAGTTTTCCATTTCTACACACAAAATCAGCTTCGAAAGGGTTTTCCTTAATTTTTCCTGATTATCCTGTGTTCCATACGTTCTGAGACTTTCCGGATTACTGTTATCTTCAGCAGTTCCCTCAGACTGTATAAAGGTCAGCGGATTCTTGACATCATCAGGGCGCCGTAAAACCGCTTCCTCTCCATCGCAGACCCCTGCCCATATGGAAAACGAGAAATTGCTCCCTCTGTTCTTTTCACTCTCCACATCAATCCTTCCGCCCATTAATTCCACAAGCTGCTTACAGATGTTCAGACCCAGACCGGTACCGCCATATTTTCTGGAAATCGATGCATCCACCTGGGAAAAACTTTGAAATAATTTATTTCTATCCCCTGCATCGATGCCAATTCCTGTATCTGATACAATGAAGAACAATTCTATCTTATCGTTTACCTGTGCCGTCCTGAATACTTCCAGCGTAATCTTACCCAAGGAAGTAAATTTCTGTGCGTTGGACAAAAGATTATTGAGAACTTGCACAATCCGCAGTTCATCGCCCACAATATGTTCCGGGATCTGGGGCGACACAGTCATGAAAAAGTCCAGTCCCTTCTCCGTAATCTTATTGATGTGGTTTGCTTTCACATACTCAAGCATATTTCTGAAATGAAACTTGCGCGGTTCAAGATTGAACTTTCCAGCCTCCAGCTTTGAAAAATCAAGAATATTATTGATGATTTTGTTCATATCATCACAACAGTGCTCAATCACGCGTAAAGATCTCTCCGTACTTTCATCCAGATTCCCGTCAAGCAGCTCCCTGACATTTCCCAGCACCCCATTAACCGGTGTACGGAGTTCGTGCGTCACATTTGCAACAAATTCAGACTTTACTTTCATTGCTTCCTGTGATTCCTGCTTAATTCTTTCTATTTCTCTGCCAAGATATTCTTTTTCCAATATATCAGTAGCCATACAGATATATACTTCAGGGCAGATTCCGCTCTTTATGATTCTTGCCTCTACCGGGAAACAAGTCAGATTCTTACGGTATGCCACAAGATTCTGCAATGTCCCTAGTTTAAGGCTCTCCTCATCAAAATCATCTGCTGCTGTTCGGAAAGTATTTGGAAAAACGGCGCTGATATGTCTGCCGCATAGATCCTTGTCATACTCCAGTTTTTGTCTGACAGTCTCATTTGCATAAGAGATTTCACCTGTCTGATCAAACATCAGTACCATTTCCAAGGCATCTTCTACAGGAAATATTCCAATGGGAAATATATCAGTTTTCATCTTCTCCTCCCACGACGCAATAAAAATAAGGCAGCAAAAGAATTTTGCTGCCTGCTATCTGTTTTATGACGAAAAATCAAACATTTTAATTACTTCTACAATATTGAAGAAATCTTCCTTGGCAAGCGCGAAACATTCTAGTACATCAGGTGAAAACTGTCCACATTCGCCATTCATAATCATATCATATGCTATGTTGTTGGCGTAAATACTCTTGTATACCCTGGGGCTTACCAATGCGTCATAAACATCCGCAATAGCAACAATATGTGCACTGATTGGTATCTCATCTCCTACCAGATGATCCGGATATCCGTTTCCGTCCCATCTCTCATGGTGGTATCGGCAGATATCATAGCAATACTTATAAAATTCATCTGTCTGCTTTTCACGGAACCTCTCCAGAACGTCACATCCAATCGTCGTGTGGGTCTTCATAATCTCAAACTCTTCTGGTGTAAGGCGCGCCGGCTTTAGAAGAATGGAATCCGGAATACCAATCTTACCTATGTCATGTAAGGCTGCTGCCCTGGAAATTTCATCCACCTGCACTGGTGTCAGTCCGTATTTTGGGAAATATTTCATAAGATATTTCAGCAGTATCCTCGTAAAGTATTTGATACGCCTGATATGTTCACCTGTTTCAAGGCTTCTGAATTCCACCACGGAACTGAGGGCATCTATCATGAATTCATTGCTCTCACGGATTTTCTTTTCCTGAGCTCTGATTGCGTCCTCCTGCTCCTTTAACCGCTCCTGCATATGGTGCTTATTCTGATATAATTCAATGATATTCTTTCCTCTGCGCTTCACAATGTGGGGATAGAATGGTTTATGCATTACATCAGCCACACCATAGGCATATGCCTGATCATCACTGTCTATGACCGTTTCCCCGGTAATCAGTATGACGGGGATCTTTTCCAGCAAGTCATGGTTCTTCATATGGTCAAGTACTCCGAAACCATTCATAACAGGCATAACAATATCCAACAGAATGAGCACAATATTATGATTCTTCTCAATCTGGGCAATTGCTTCCTGTCCATTCCCTGCTTCAATGATCTGATACTCATCCTGGAATAAACCTCTTAAAATCACGCGGTTTATTTCTTCATCATCAACAATTAATATCTGCTGTTTATGCATAATGTCTCCTCATCTAAATGGTATTTTCCTCTATTAAATAAGTTATCATTTTTCAAATTAATTGTCAATTGATTTCTGGGCACAGATTCGACTATTATCGGTATCAAATTCTTACCAAAAAAACGGCATGGATTGTAAACACCTCATACAATCTCCATTTCATCCCACTTTTGATAGTTCTTAGCAATATTTTCCTGTATGCAGACTGCTTTCTGCAGCTTTTTATGCCAGCTTTCCGTCTCATCTGCCGTTCGCTCCAATCTGTGGCAAAACAGATCACCATTTTTCATATATTTAGGAATATTGCAGGATACCTCCCTCATTTCTTTTAGAAGATTCTGCACATGTATTGCCGTCTGATTAAGCGCTTCTGCCTGTCCTAATAGAATCTGATAATTCACCTGACAAGTCATATCAAAAGAAGATTTTCCCAGCTGTACATTTTTGCTCAAATATGACTTTAAAAGTCCTCTTCCCTCCTCCTCTTCAAACAGACTTTGTGCAATGACAGGGATCCCCTGAAACGCAAAGTCCTTCAAGTCTGTAAGCTTTAATTTTTCTCCGTTTATGCCTTTCCTCTGCCCGCTTGATGCTTCCATCAGATGCATAATGACCGCGGCACAGCCATCCCGCTTTTCCGGCGGCAGTTCCATAACACCCGCCGAAAGCAGGGCGGCATACTCCCCAAGTTCCCCCTGCCTTACTGCATCACCATTTTTTCTGCCGTTAAAAACAGTTATACAGCCCCTACTGTTCTCATCATAAATAAGATCGGCAAACATGTATTTAATGTCATGATAACCTGCAAAATTATTCTTTTCCACGGGAGTTTCAACGTACCTGATATGTCCTTTTGGAATAATCGAATTTCCAAGAACATTAACATAATCATTTTCTCCGTGAATGCCATAAAGCTTCTCTGTTCTGCTCCTATAAGCTCTTTCTCCATATCGCGCTTTCCACTCTTCTATGGCCTTCTCTGAAAACCCTTGCCCGTCCACTGAATAGCACACATCAAGAAGCCTGCTGTATTTTGTTTCCATCGTTACGAACTGGGCCTTATTCCCCCCTTTAGAGTGCCCTGTCACAATCAGTCTCTGACTGTCTTTGATATCTAGTGTCTCCACCACCTGTTCAAAGTAAGAAAGCGCTCTTTCCTGCTGTATGGTGGCTGCGCAGGTCATCCCAATCCCATTATCCGGCCACTCCCCGTCGCCGGTGCCGCGATAGGCTACGTAGATGCTGCTCTCATCCGGTGTCATAAAGGTGCAGGCGCAAGTGCCCGAATCATACCCCATATTGACGCTTTGACAGGTGATAATCAGGTTTCCTATTTCCTCGTTCTCAGCCGCTTTTTTAAGTATGGTATATTCTCCATAATGAACACCGCCGCCTCCATAATCCGCAAGATTTTCCAGATCCTTTAAAATCATGTTCAGGGAAGTACCCTCACGCGCCTCTTTATAATCCAGATACATAAAAGTATCCAGCACCATACTGATTTCAGCCTCTGAAAGTTTTTCACTCATTTGGTTTTTCCCCCTTCCACTCCAGGTACACCAATTTTCCCAGTTCATCCATGGAAAAAACTGCCTCTGTCACGCTTTGATATCCCAGATAAATATCACCTCTGAAGTTTTCTTCTGTGACCATCTCATACATTCCTTCGTCCAGGGGGCAGCTGATTATGCCTCCGATAATGTATTGCTGCTTTTGCAGCTGGAAGAAAAACTCATCCGCCCTCTTTTGTATATCAGCAGGGCAGTCCCTAACATAAATATACACTCTTACCTTGGACTGCGGATGCCTTAAAAAAGCATCCGCCTCCATATCTGCCGGAAATTCCGCAGGAAATACCAGTTCCGGTATTCGATAGAACACTTTGCATTCTCCCAGCGAAGCCTTTGCAGACTGCGCGAGGCGATCCTCAATTTCTTCCTTCAGGAGGTAGGACAGATAGTTATCCTGATACGCAATGTCCTCTCTGCCGGACGCACGCACTAGAATCCCTTCCTGATTTCTGCTTATACTTCGCACCTTGAACATAGTGTAATCTTTTCCAAATTGCCCTGCATAAGATTCCATTACTGCAAAGGATTCTCCATATTTCTGTTCCATGTATGCCACCATCCTGTTTTCTTCTCCTCTCCGGCATAAACATAAGCCTGACATCAGCAAAATAAACACTACTGCCAAAAGGCAGACCTTTAATCCTCTATGCAATAACATTAATGTTCAGTCCGCTTCCCTGCTCGGTATTTCCAGCCTCTGCCATCTGATACTGTGCTGCCATTTCCTGTAAATCATTTACATGCTCCTGTACCATCCGGTAAAGCTTGTCCATATCTGTCTGCAGGGAATTAAATTTTGTTCCATAAGCATCCGCTGCCTCCCCCTGCCAAATTCCTTTCATTCCCTGTATCTGGGATATCATTTCACTGGTAAGATTCTTCATCTGATTTCCTGTCGTGGCAAACTCTCCTGATGTCTGAATAAGTTTTTCGGGGGTTACTCTTAAAATACCTTCCATGTTTTTTCTCTCCTTTTAATAATTTCTGGCTGCTGCGATTTCTCTGTTTCTCTCCTCGGCACGCTCATACCTTACCGCAATTTCTAAAAGCGCCTGTACGTACTGACCAATCAGTTGATAAAAAGTCTCCATCTGCTGCCTGTCTCTCAAAAAAGCCTGATGAAACGTATCTTTTGCCTGTCCCTCCCACATACTGCAAAGAGCGGCTTCCCGTTCTGAAAGCTCCTCCGATTTTGCCTTGAACTGACCATTCAGTTCTGAAATTCTGCCTGCTTTTCTTCTTAATTCTGATGATGTTACTCTGAAATATGACATATTTTTTCTCCTTTCCAGTCATTTCCATGATTGCTGTGAATAAGTTCTTGTTGCTGCAAGCTGGTTATTCGTAAGCTCCGCCTGATACATTCTTTTTGCCTGCTGCCGCATTTCCGCTGCTATCCGGCAAAGTTCTTCCGCCTCAAAAAGAAGCCCCATACCAATCTTCTCCTCCTTTCCGATCAAAATCTCTGCGCAGTTGCTGTTCCAGCATGCTTTATTTTTACAGATAATCTGCATCACTTCATCGCGGGCAGTTACTCTTAAATCCCCTGCCAATTTATCAATCTGCTCTGACAGACGCATGACTTCTGTAAAATGCATTTCAATTTGTCTTGATAAAACCACGATTTTCCCTCTCCACCTTATCGTAAATGAATGCAATGACCTCAAGTTTTTCCAGATGACGCGACAAAGCCTCAAAATCCATTCTCCCCTTCTCTTTCCGGGCAAGGAACTCTGCCTTAAGTGCCAGCACCGGTTTGCCGTAAAAAATCTGTTCCAGCCTTTCTATGCTCTCGGCAGCTTCGCAGAAAATCTGCTCCGCTTTTGCCGCTATTTCCTTCCATTCCTCTTCTTTTTGAAGCAGAAATTCAGTTGTTACAAGAACCTCATTTTCCATACATTTATCCTCATCCCTTTCTCACGATGGTCTTCCCTTTGCAGGACCAAACCGTAAATGCGCAGATTCCCTATTTTACAATTTCTCCGCATCATACAACATATTTTTTTCTATCTGTGCCAATCGATCTGCTGCCTCGCCAAGAACCAACATCTGTTTCTGCATTTCTTTTAGCTGCGTCCTTAATTTGGCAATCAGCAGATGAAATCTCCTCTCCCATTGCTCCATGGCGTCACTTTTCCAGACCTTTTTAAGCGTATCCTCTTCCGTTTCAAGCACGTCCAGCAGATCCCTCACCCTGGTAAACTTCTGCTCTGCATCTGTCATCCATTGCTCCAATCTCTTTGTCATTAACTGTATATTCCACTCCATCAACTTCCTCCAAACAATGCATACCACGCTTTGCGTAACATTCTTATATCAAATCAAAATCAGCCTGTCTCCATCCCTAACGCCTTGGTATTGCAGGCTTTTTTCCTGATTCAGAATTCTTTCCTGCCTGACTGCATAAAGAGCCATCCCTGCGCTTTTACTTTGACTGCATTCCTCTTCCCTGATAATCAGCATCAGGATGTCCTCCAGCAGTTCTCCCGCTTTAAGTTCCTCATCCAATTCAAAGTCATATATTCTGTCAAGCATAGGCACCTGTATATCCACTAAAATCATGTTCTTTTCTGTCCTTTCTCTTCTATGTGCAGAAGCAGCAAAAGTCTGCGGGATGCCCGTTCCGGTCCATCCTTAAAATATCCAATTCCTAACGTCTCATGTTGATTTTGCTGGGCATAGCTTAAATCATCAAACATAAGTGCCCTTTGACCTGCCACATTACCGCCTAAATGGATTCCCTGCTGCCAAGCCGTAAACTCTCTGAAAAAAGCGGTTCCGGCTGCTTCATAATCTCTGCCCGGATGATAAATACCTGCAAGAAACAAATTACCAGCTTTCCCCATAGCCGCCTTTTCCCAAAACAGACTCCTTTCCTCTCTCCTCTCTCCAAAGTGATAGATAGAGTTGCAAAAACTGCTTATATCACTGATAAAAATACAAATTTTTCCATTTCTCTGCCTTTCACCTGAAACCTTCTCCTGCCAATTTTCTATTTCAGCCTCCCCAGACAGATAAACAACTTCTTTCCTTTTCTTAAAGTCCTGCATTTTCCCGTCCGTATCAATCAGCACCGTCTGGTACCTATGATGCACGGCTCCTTCGATCAGACAGCGTAAAAGGGCTGTTCTTCCCGTCCTTTCTGCTCCCGATATCAAAAAGCAGGCTGTATCGTCCACGGAAACTGCACACACCTCTCCCGTGGAAAGGCAATACCCTAAAGGAAGCCTTCCCGTACTCCATTCAAAGCATGCTGCAACCGTTCCATAATCTGGCTTTTCAGGTATCACTGCGAATTTAAGGGGCAGCATTTTCCCTTCTCCCCTCATAATCCTCTCTTTTTCCATTCCTCTTTTTTCGGCTATTCCATAAAACGCAAAATCATCCTGCTCTTTTAACGCAAGTGCTGTCTGGAATTCCAAAATCCGGTCATCCACCTTGCATAGACCGCGTCCCTTTTGATTTTCTTTCGGCAGCACAGGGATGAAATACTGCCGGAAAATGTCTCCGTACAAAAAGCGATCGCTCATTTCCAGCGCAAATGCCGTCTTTATCTTTTCATAGAATCTTCCTCCCACTTCTCCTACCCCTTCAGCCGAAATAATCAGATAAATACCGAGTGTAAGACCCTCCGATGCCAGCTTTTGCAGAAAGTCCTGTTGTTTTTCATCCATGAGCCTGTCTAAACCGCCAAAGTTATCAATCACCACAAAGACAAGCGGAAGTTTTTCTTTCCCTGATTTGTTGTATTGCCTGAAACTACTTCCCGAAAGGATATTTTTTCTTTTTGTGCAAAGTTCTTCTAAGTGGTGAAAAAAGATGTCTTTATCCTCCTTCTTCTTAAGCACTCCCAGACAATTGGGCATATTCTGAAAGCACCCAAGACTTTCCCTCCCGATATCCACTGCTGCAATCCATATCTCGTCCGATGTAAAGCAAGTGGTCAGCTGCCACATAATGGTCTCTAGAAAGATGGTCTTTCCGGTAGCAGGACCGCCGAAAACAGCCAGGTGTCCCTGCACAAGCGGCTGATACAAAAGCGTAAACTGACGCTGGTTTTCGGGGTCATCACATAGTCCAAGTACTATATCTACCTTCCTTTCCCCTGAATCTTTCTCATCACTCTCTATGTCCCCAACCAACACTCTTTCAGGCAGTTCCGGCAGCCATAATGCCTGGGCCGGCAGATAACCGAATCGTTTTGCGGTTTGACCGATGTAGTCTACCAGTATTTCCATTTGACTAGGTTCCTCATCGGAAATCGCCTTTTCCGGTACTTTCCGCTTTTCACCTGTGTTTTGCAGCAGCGCCGCTCTTGTTTTTTTCTCTCCCTTCTCTGTATAGCTTCCGCCGCAATACCCTGCCTGAAATAATTCATAATACTCATGATTACCAATCTGTAGATAACATTGCCCCGGAGACGTAAGGAGAGCGGCATCTCCATTATGGAGCATATCCATACTGTCCTGCTTATCCTGCACCCGGAGGCACAAGCGGAATCTGGCATTACTCCATATTTTGTCATCCACTGTGCCGGCAGGTTTTTGTGTTGCCAGTATCAGATGGACACCAAGACTGCGTCCCACCTGCGCCAATGAAATGATTTCCTGCATAAATTCCGGCTCTTCCTTCTTAAGTTCCGCAAATTCATCCACCACCAGAATAAGATGGGGCATTGGTTTTTCCGCCTTTCCCTCCCGGTAAAGCTTTGTATACGCATCTATGTGATTTACCTGAAAGCTGCTAAAAAGCATTTGTCTTCGTTTGTTTTCGCTTGATATTGCCGACATGGCTCTTTTGATTTGTTTTCCTGATAAATTAGATATGACGCCTGCGCAGTGGGGAAGATTTTTCAAAAAGTTGCCTGTTCCTCCGCCCTTATAATCAATCATAAAAAAGTTGACATCCTCAGGGCTAAAAGATACTGCAAGAGATAATAGATATGTTTGCAAAAGCTCACTTTTCCCGGAGCCGGTGGTTCCGGCAATCAATCCATGAGGACCGTGAAACCTCTCATGTACATCCAGACTTACAAGATTACCTCCTGCCCTGTGCCCTATGGGAACCTTGATTCTCTCCTCAGTTCTCGAAAGTTTCCATCTTCTATCACTCTCAAGTTCTTCCACTCTGATGCATCCATAAAGCTGCAGAAAACTGACCTGTTCCGGCAGCTGCATACTGACCTGTGTTTCTCTGACCCGGAATCCTGCCGTCCTTCGAACATACTCCTGTGCCTTTGTACTGCTGCACGCTTCAAGCTCTACTTTCCGCCTGCTTATTTGTTCTCTGCCCAGATTCAGGATTTCCCCATCCTCCCCTGTCTGGCTAATCAGGCATCTGCAGCTCTTTGGGAATTCCTCCCGTTCCATCCCTGCAAATATGGTGCTCACCGGACAATTTTCCAAGGGATCAGTAAGATATTTATAAAGAATTTCCCCCTGTATCAGATTTTCATTTAAAACTACCACAATATACCACGGAATCCGCATTCCCTTTTCTTTGCTCTCTCCTTCTTTTGCCAATTCCTTTGCCAGCGCAGGAAGAATCCGGGCAGCTTCCTTCTCATTGCCGGCAAGAAACCTGATCTTCCTATCAGCCGACCAGCTGTGAGGCATCCATTTCATACAGTCTGCAATTTCCTGCTCTCTGACTTTATCCTTGTGATAGAAACAGACCGTCTTCACCTCTGTATAACAGTGACAGGCTGCTATCTGCATCAAAAGCTGAACCAGCATTCCGCTTACCTCTTCCCTGTACAGGCTTCCCACGATTCCAACCTGCCTGTTCTCATATAAATCCACCACTGCCGGTACCTGCTCTAAAACGGAAAACTGCTCTGCCAATTCCTGCGCCTTTCTCACGAGCTTTCCCTGCACAATTCTCTTATGAGGGTCAGCCAGCTTCACCTGCACTTGAAAAGGCATTTCTCCTACCCCGACGCGGAGAAACAGAAAATCCTTCTGACGGTAATAGCGGTTCCATAAAACTGACGCTCTGTCATCTCCCTCTCCCATAATAGCATTCAGGGAAGGATACTTTTGTTCCAAAACCGCTCTGTTGTCCCTTTCACACTGCTGGAGATATCTTTCTATGTTATCCAGATATTCACGGTACTGCCTCTCCTTCTCTCTTCCTTCCCGCTTACGCGAATATTTCTTGTACCCATGATTCATCAGCCCCCAGAATAGCGCCAGAAATGCACTGCCAACTCCCATCACGATTGACATATAATAGAAACCGCTTCCCATCCCTTCCATAAAGCGGCTGCTAAGCTGCGCCATAAGAAGCATTGGCAGTACCATCGTCAGTGTCGGTCCCATGCTTAAAATAAGCGGCTGCTCTGACTCCGCCATCGGCTGCTCAGGAGGCAGTATTTCCACCTCCCCGGTATGAAGCGCTCTCTCCTGCTCACACCGACGCTCTATCCAGATTTCTTCTTTTTTCTCCCCAAGTTCACTATATGGTTTTTCTCTCTTCTGTACATCTTTCCTCTGGGCAACCCGAAAGATTCCACAGAAGGAAACGCAGACCAGCAAATCCTTTAAAACCAGAATGTGAAGGCCATAAATATCCACCCTATCACCGGTATTTAATTTTCTCTTTCCGTCAAGCAGTTTCTCATTTACATAGACGCCTTCGTATCCTGGATTGCATACTGTACATTCGTTATTTTCAAATGAAATCTGCGCATGCTCTTCATTCATCAACGAGTAACAGTCATAAAAAATCTGATTTTTAAACGCGTTTCCGATTTGAATTTTTAGATTCTGATTGAATCTGATTTTTTCCGTTGGAACCAAACAATCTGTTTTAGCAGAAAGCAATAATAAAAGTTTTTCGTCATTCTCAGTGTACAGGTAAAAAGGGTTATGCTCACTTAATCGTTTTCCCTTTATCATCCAGCCTTCTTCTCTCCATACAAGGTTCATCTCCATATCTACAGATAAGCCTGTCTCTTCCGACGCCAGAATCATTCTGTTTAACTCTTCCTGATTGTTTGACAAAGCTTTCCGTATATAAGTATAAGCGCTGAAAATCAATAAAATCCAGCTTTCACTCTCCCTGCTCTCCTTTATTTGCAGCAAAAAAAGCACCTCCATCATTCATCATATATACATGGGAAAAATTTGAAATAAAAATTGAAAAAATAGAAATAAGAAAATAGGTCTACCTATTCAAATTAATTTTTGAAAGTGATATCAGATTATCAGATTTATGTTTTTCTGTCAACAGGTTATCCAGAATTTATAATTATTTAAGAAAGCCTGCGGAATCATCAAAATTCCGCAGATCAACTTTCTGTTTTATCCCAATGCCACATCCAGAATCATCATAATCAGGAATCCCGCCATAACGCCTATCGTTCCTAAGTTTGAATGTTCGCCCTGATTCGCCTCCGGAATCAGTTCCTCCACCACGACATAAATCATGGCTCCCGCCGCAAATGCCAGAAACCACGGCATATAGGGCGTAATCTGCGCCGCAATCAAGGTGATTCCTATCCCGAATATCAATTCTACCAGTCCGGACAGGCTGCCAAAGATAAAAGCACGCATTCTGCTCATTCCTTCCTGGCGGAGCGGAAGCGAAATAGCTGCTCCTTCCGGGAAATTCTGAATCCCTATTCCAATTGCCAGCGCAAATGCAGACGCATAAAGCGCCGGATCCTCGGGATGCTGGGCTGCCATGGCAAAGGCAAGCCCTACAGCCATACCCTCCGGAATATTATGAAGCGTCACTGCAAGTACCAGCAGTGTTGTTCTGTGAAAAGAGTTTCTGACTCCCTCCGGTCTTTTTTCCCCAAGATGCAGATGAGGCATCAGAAAATCAAGTAAGTATAAAAAGATTCCTCCCAGTACAAATCCTCCTGCCGCGGGAATCCATGCAATACCTCCCATGCTCTCCGTCTCATCTATCGCCGGAATCAGCAAAGACCACACAGAAGCAGCCATCATCACCCCCGCTGCAAAGCCTAAAAATGCCCTTTGAATATTTTTCCCCATTTCTTTTTTAAAGATGAATACCACACTGGCGCCCAAAGCGGTCATCAAAAACGTGAAGCTGGTTCCCATAGCTGCCCAACCAATTGCCTGATTCATATTTTCCTCTTTCCGCACCCCAAAAATTCCCGGATGCTTCCCTCTATTTTATTTATACACACCTCATTACTCTTTGTGCATGGCAATCTTTATTCTCGTATTTTGATACCAGATCAAAAACAAGATCACGCTTACAATACATATACCCGCACCAAAAAAGTATGCTGCAGTCAGCTTTGTCTGTGCCAGTGCTCCAAAAATCAGATTGGTGCCTACGGCAATACTGTCCATTACCATTGCATGGATGCTCAATGCAGTAGCCCGGCATTCTGTTTGGATCTGCCGGTTCTGAATTTCCGTCTGGAAGGGTAAAAATAGACTATTTGAAATACGAAGCAACAAGATTCCGCCAACAGAAAGCAGCGCAGATTCCGTAAATGCCAACACCATACAGGCGATGAACGCCGCACCGCCAAAGAAAATACCTGCTGCTTTCATTCCCACCCTCTTTGTAAAGCAGGCTGAATAGACTCCGCATCCTCCAAGCAGGGTTGCTATAATATAAATATATCCAATAGCAGCATTACCCAAACCGCATTTTTCATATTGAAGCTGATTAAGAAAAACCGTAATGGTCTGATGCGTCTCGGACAAAAATGCCGCCGAGACTAAGAACAGCAATAAATCTTTATGATGAAATGTCTGCCCCAAGATCTCCTTAAACTGACTCATACAGCCATGCTGACTATCGCCACTTCTCACTTCGGCAAGCCCCAATGCCAGAACCGCTGCAATTCCATAACTTATAACCGTAAGCAGACCGGACAGACCATAATCTTCCCTGACAAACAAGGAAAACACAGCCGCCGCAAATAAAAGACCTGCCATTTGCAGACTGTTATAAACTCCAAATACTTTTTGGCTGCTGCTCTCTTCACAGGAAAGATAAAGAATACTGGCATCCACCCCGGATAACCCGGAAACCACAACACTTAGCATGATACGTTCTGCAAGAAACCAGCCAAAGCCTGCCGCCTGCCAAAAAACAATTTTCGAAATAAAATATAGGCTGCAACAAAAAACCATCGTCCGCTTATATCCGATTTTGTCAGCAATCACACCCCATGGAATCTCCATAAGAATACATAGAATAAGTGAAACACTTTCAATGAAGGTAATCTGAAAGACAGAAACACCCTGCTGCTGCCTGTAAAGCGTTGCAACAGGTCCATAAAACACCATCCCCTGCAACAAGGAAATGGCATACATCAAATAAATATTTCGTTTCATAAATAAAAAGTCCTTTCTAAATACGGGTACAATCAAATGCCCACTTGCTTTACGAGTGAGCCGGCAAACCAAAAACTGCATCTTCATGTGCAGATTCGCTTAGTTCATATTACAGATTGTACAATCTCTCTTTACGCAATCAGGTAAAGATACCGCTTATGTTGGACTTTTCATCAAAACAGATCTCCTTAGACCAAAATAGACTTGTAATACTTAATAAATATATCAAATAATGCCCCATTTCGCAAGTCAACGTTACTTGCGTTTGGAGTGAGTACAACAATTCACTTACATTTCACGGAGTAGCCATTAGTCCGCACAGGATAGGTAAATATTCCAACGTCGTCGCGCTCCCGCTCCATAAAAACGTAACAGACGCTAGACTCGAAAGAACCTCGTCAAGCGCTGACGTTTTTAAAGGGACTCCTTATGGAATATTTACCTATCCTGTGCTACGTTACTGGTTAACATGCAAAAGTGTAACATAATATTCACTATTTTTCATCAAGTAACCAAAACACATCTCTGAGAGGATAAATAATCCACAAGTAGCCCTTACAAAAACACCAGCACTCGGCACATGCTTAAAAGCATGCGGTTCCTCATGAGACTAGTGTCTGCTGTGTTTTTGCAGAGCGGAAGGGCGGCGACATTGGATTAATTATCCTTTCAGAGCATCACGCTGGTCAGTGTGTGAAAAACAACATCTTAAAAAAGCCTTAAAAAAGATATTCAAAAAAATTTTATAAAGTGGTTGACAGGAGAAGAAAAAAAAGATAAAATATCATTTGTTCGCAGGAATGGCGGAATTGGCAGACGCGCACGGTTCAGGTCCGTGTGGTAGCAATACCATGAGAGTTCAAGTCTCTTTTCCTGCATAGAAAGAAGCCTTAGCAATGAGGCTTCTTTTTTATTGTGCTGCACTGTGTTACTTTTCACACATTGACCAGAGTTGTGGTTCAACTATCTGTCAAAAAATAGTGAACATTACGTTACTTTACCGACTACCAGTAACGTAGCACAGGATAGGTAAATATTCCATAAGGAGTCCCTTTAAAAACGTCAGTGCTTAGCGAAGTCCTTTTGAGCTTAGCACTGCTACGTTTTTATGGAGCGGGAGCGCGACGACGTTGGAATATTTACCTATCCTGTGCGGACTAATGGCTACCCCGCAAAAAGTAACTTCAAGAAAAAATATTTTCGGCTGCCGACATATGAAAGCATCTGGCACATTGCTATTTGTTAGATAGCAATATGCCTTAGGCATGCATATGATAAAGTTTCTCATAAATCCCGCCCTTTTCAAGGAGCTGCTCATGAGTCCCTGACTCCTCGATTCCGTTCTCTGTCAGTACCAGAATCATCTCCGCATTCTGAATCGTTGTAAGTCTGTGGGCAATCACAAAGGTCGTCCTGTTCTTTGCCAGTATTTCCAGAGAGTCCTGCACAACTTTTTCGCTTTCATTATCCAGCGCTGAAGTCGCTTCATCAAAAATCAAAATCGGCGGATTCTTTAAAAATACCCTGGCAATAGAAAGACGCTGTTTCTGCCCGCCAGAGAGTTTGATCCCACGCTGTCCGATATCCGTATCGTATCCATCCGGGAAGGACATGATAAACTCATGGGCATTTGCATTTTTTGCCGCTGCAATGACTTCCTCACGGCTTGCCCCCGGTTTTCCGTAGGCAATATTCTCATAAATCGTCCCTGCGAACAGATACACATCCTGCTGCACGATTCCAATCTGACTCCGGAGGCTTTTCAGGGTCACATGGCGGATATCCTTTCCGTCGATGCGTATGATCCCCTCTGTCACATCATAGAAACGGGGAATAAGCGAACAGAGCGTAGTTTTTCCTGCCCCAGAAGATCCCACAAGCGCCATGTAAGAGCCTGCCTTCACTTCCAGATTAATATTGTTCAAAACACATTCGTTATTCTCCTTGTAATGGAACGAAACTCCCTCAAAAGAGATATTCCCCTCCACATTCGTCAATTCCACCGCATCCCCGGCATCTGTAATGTCCGGCATGATATTCATGATTTCACGAAACCGCTCAAAACCGGTATAACCGTTCTGGAACTGCTCTGTAAAATCTACCAGTGTACGGATAGGGTCTGTAAAAACACCGATGTACAGCAAAAATGTAATCAAATCACTGACATTCAGCCGATTGTATGCAATCAGAATACTGCCCGTCAGAATGACGCTGACCTGTATCATCGTGGTGAACACGCCGACTCCTGCCTGAAATCCCCCCATATAACGGTAACTGCTTTTCTTCGCCGCCAAAAAGCCGTCATTTCCAGACTTGAACTTCTGATTTTCAATTTCTTCGTTGGCAAAAGATTTCACAACACGTATTCCCGATAGGTTATCTTCAATCTGTCCATTGATTTCAGCAATTTTCTCTCGGTTGCGGCGGAACGCCCTGCGCATTTTCCGGTTCAGCAAATATGCAAACAAAAACATAAAGGGAAGCACAATAAAAGCGGCAAGTGCCAATGCACCGTTAATTTTAACCAGTATGGCAAACGCACCCGCTATCTTCAGCACAGACAAAATAATATTTTCCGGACCATGATGCAAAAGTTCCGTGATATCAAACAAATCCGTGGTAATACGACTCATAAGCTGTCCTACTTTGGCATCATCATAAAAAGAAAAGGACAGCTTCTGCATGTGGTCGAAAATCTCCGCACGCATATTATATTCTATCTTTGCTCCCATAACGTGCCCATAATTGCCGATAAAAAATCTGCTATAACAGTCGATCGCCAGCAAGAAAAGCAGAAAAACCGCAATGTACAGAATCTGATGCAAAATCTCGTCTGCCTTTAGATAAATCAATGTAGAAGTCACATATCTTACCACCAAGGGTATCATAAGGGCAGTTGCCGCCGAAAGAGCTGCAAAAAACATATCCGCCCAAAATATTTTCTGATATGGCTTATAGTAGCTAAGCATTTTTTTCAAATTATTACTCATCGCACACCTCTGTTAATGGGAAAATGCAGCTTTCGATAACGGTTGATGCATGCCATAATCTCCTGCTTTCTGGGTCTTGCCAGAGCCGCGGACACATCTCCCCTCTCAAAAAGACTTTCCAGTCCATCTTTATCCATTTGCTTTTCCAAAAACATGCCCATCTGCTTTAAATCCTTTTTGCCGTCCATCAGCTTACATTCGGCAAATTTTAAAATCCATGCAAGGGCGGCAGTCTGCTCCTGGTCCTTAAGCTGCTCTAAATACCGCAGTTCTACGCTTTCCCGGGACAGTATAAGTTCACTGGTTCCCATGGCTTTTATCTTGATTCTGTCCTCTTTTTTCAGTCCCATGTCAGGCAGGGGGCATCTTTCACTGATATAAGAAGGGAAATGATCTTCCTTCCCATTCATGACAGGGTAACTCTCCGCCGCTTTCTTTGCTTTCTGCGTAATGTCAAAGGGTACATATTCTTTCATCTGTATGACCGTATCCGCCACATGAAAATAAGATCCCGAACTTCCTGCTACAATCACAGAAGAAATCCCCAAATCCTGATAAAGACTTTTCACCCGGCAGATAAAGGGAGTAATCGGCTCTTCTCCTGCCGAAATGACCTCCTGCATCAACTGATCGCGGATCATGAAGTTGGTAGCCGAGGTATCCTCGTCAATGAGGAACAGGCTGCTTCCCGCCTCCACGCCTTCCATCAGATTTGCCGCCTGAGAGGTACTTCCGCTGGCATCCTCCGTGGAAAAATGGGCGGTATCTTTTTTATTCGGCAGATTGCTGATAAAAGGTGAAATGTCCACACTTTTAATACTGCGTCCATCCTCCGCCCGGAGTTTGACTGCCGAATCATCCGTAATCACAAGTTCTCTTCCATCTCCGCCAATGTGGTTATACACTCCATTTTGAAGGGCCTGCAGAATCGTGGACTTCCCGTGATATCCGCCTCCCACAAACAAGGTAATTCCTCTGGGAATACCCATACCTGTCACTTTTCCTCTGCGCGGCAGATCCAGTGTGATTTTAAGAGATTCCGGTGAACGGAAAGGCACAGCGCCTTTCATTGGTCTTTCCGAAATGCCGCTTTCTCTTGGAAGAATGGAACCGTCCGCTATAAACGCGCAGAGAGAAAGTTCCGGCAGCTTTTCCCTGATATACTGCTGATCCTCGCAAAGGCAGATTGCCTGCTTCAATTTATTCTGATCAATCTGGGAATAATACAGACTCTTTCTGACACAGACGGGCAAAATATCAAACAGCATCTTTTCCAGTTCCCTTGCGTTGATGGTTCTTCCGTTTGCAGGAAATCCCGCTTCAAACCGCAGAGTTATATTCCCTTTTTCCACCTTAAGAGCCGTCCTCTCAAGCACCTGCTGCCCGCATCTGGAAACGCCAAGCAGACCGCTTTTTCCGGAGCCTTTCGCCTGAAAACTGCCGCCGCTTATTTCTTTTGCAAACAATCTTGTCAGATGATCCTGCAAGGTGATTCTCTTAGCATGGGTATCATAAAAAGCAGGCAAAAAGCCTGCCTTTTCCCCTTTCACCCGTACAGAAAGTCTGGAGGGCGCCGCAAACGGGTCGCCCTGTACGTGGTCAATAGAGAGTACATAATCTTTGAAATCATACTGCCCCCTCAAATCCTTGTAGGCAGGATAACTTTTATGATCGATATTTTTTAGCTTGTTTCTTAATTCTAACGCTGACTGCATATTCTCACATTCTTTCCGGTGCGGTAAAGCCCAGCACATCAATACATGTTTCTAAAATGTCTCTTGTCAGTAAAAGAAGTGCCACCCATCCTGACTTCTTTTCTGCATCCTCCTCGGCTACAATTCTGGTTTCATGATAAAAACGGTTAAAGGCATTGGCAAGCTCATAAATGTATGCACAGATCTTATGAGGCGCGGTTTCCATATATGCTGACTCCATCATGGCATTAAATCCTGCTATTTCCAGCATAAGCGCTTTTTCGGAATCGCTGCATGCCTCTTTAAGAGCATTTCCTTCTATAGTCCCGCCCTGCTCTTTGATTTTATTCAGAATAGATTTGATTCTAACAATGGTATATAAAATATAAGGGCCTGTATCTCCCTCAAAGGAGGTAAATTTATCAATATCAAAAATATAATCTTTTGACGCTTGATTTGACAGATCGCCGTATTTGATTGCAGCTAAAGCTACCACCTTTGCAGTCTGCCTTGCCTCCTCTTCCTCCACCTGGCGGTTATCGGTAATCTTCCGGTACATCTCATCATTGATTTCCTTGATCAAACTTTCAAGACGCATTACGCCGCCTTCTCTGGTCTTAAACGGCTTTCCGTCCTTTCCGTTCATCGTTCCAAAGCCAATATGCAACAGTTCTGTCTCAGGCTCCACCAGCTTCGTCTTCCTTGCACAGCGGAATACCTGTTCAAAGTAAAGTTCCTGACGCTTGTCAGTAAGATAAATGAGCCTGTCAGGATGATATTCCCGCATTCTCTCCATAATCGTTGCTAAGTCCGTGGTATTGTATAAAGAAGCGCCGTCTGATTTCAGAATCATACAAGGCGGTATTTCCTTCGTGTCTGTCTCTTCCTTTACATCCACCACAAGAGCGCCATCGCTTATGTAAGCGTAGCCCTCCTTCTTCATGTACTCAACCATGCCCGGTATCACATCATGTACGTCCGACTCTCCTTTCCAGAGGTCGAAATCTACATTCAAGTTCTGATAGTTTCTCTTTAAATCCGTTACCGATACATCGATGATATGATTCCACAGCGCCCGATATCCCCTTACACCGCTCTGCAGCTTAAAGGTTGCTTCCATGGCATGTTCTTTATAGGCAGCATCTTCCTTTGACTTGCTGCTGGCAGTAGGGTAAATCTCCTCAAGCTCCGAAATGGTAAAAGGCGCCTCCTTGGGATATTCTCCCTGATAATCATCATCAAAATATACCAAATCCGGCTGACGCTCTTTCAGTTCTGTGATGATCAGTCCCATCTGCAGTCCCCAGTCTCCCAGGTGGATGTCTCCAATCACCTCATGTCCCGCATATCTTGCAATCCGCTTGATACTCTCGCCTATGACGCCTGAACGCAGATGCCCCACGTGAAGCGGCTTTGCCACGTTAGGTCCGCCGTAATCCACAATGATACGGTTTGGTTTTTCGGGCATGTCCAGACCGAATTTAGTTGCATTGCGCATTTGTGTAAGGTAGTCGGTTACAAAGCTTTCCTTCACTTTTATATTAAGAAACCCGGGAGGCACTGCCTCTACGCTTAGGAAAACATTGCTGTCTTTACATTTTTCTGCTACATCACCGGCAATCATGATAGGGGCTTTCTTGTATAATTTTGCGCCTGCCATAGCGCCATTGCATTGATATTCACATAAATCCGGACGGTTGGACAGGGTTACTTTGCCAAGTTCTCTGTCATAACCGGATGCTTCAAATGCGTTCTTCATCTCTTCCGAAATCAAATCCAGAATTTTTTTCATCTTCTCTCCTCCATAAAACGTTCTTTTCGCAGGTAGTATTATCCTATCAAAGACCGCGCTAAACTTTATTGGTGCTTCGATACAATACAGCTCTGTTTTTCCTGGAGGGGCCTAAGGTTTTCATCCCCCCATATCACCCTGTTACGTCCATGCCTTTTTGCGTCATACAGCATGGTATCTGCAATTTTCAGTATCAATTCATAAGGTTGATCTTCCTTGGGAACGATAGTAACGCCTCCAATGCTGACCGTGACCCATTGAGCCGCAGATGGAGCATGGGGAATGTGAAGATCTTCTATGCCCTGCCGGACTTTTTTCAAATGCTTAAACATCTTTTGTGCCGGTTCTCCCATAGAAATCACCACAAATTCCTCGCCGCCATAACGGGCAAAAAAATCTGTACTCCAACGAAAATAAGAAGATACCGTTTTTGCCACGGAAGCAATTACCTTATCTCCAGCGGGATGTCCAAACGTATCGTTATATTTTTTGAAGTTGTCAATATCAAGCATTCCAATGGAAAAAGGGACTTGCAGCCGGAGTGCTTCATCCCATTTAACTGCACTGTGACGCTCATAGCTGCGCCGGTTGGCAACGCCAGTCAACTGATCGATCATGGATTGTTCCTCGACCTGCCTGCGGTAGTTGTACAGTTTGATATGCGTATTAACCCTGGCTTTTACAATCAGGGGTTCAAACGGCTTTGTAATATAATCCACTGCACCTAATACCAGTCCTTGCTGTTCGTGAATGACATCGGAAAGGCTGGTAATCAAAATGACCGGAATACTTTGCGTAATGACCTCCTCCTGCAATTTCTTCAGCAGCGTAAATCCATCCATCCCCGGCATTACTACATCTAGCAGAATGAGGGAAAATCCTCCGCTTTTTGTGAGTTGCAGGCCCTCCTTCGCCGTCTCCGCAATCGTAACGTCATACACATCATCCAAAATAGTCTTCAACTGCTTCGCCTGCAAACGGCTATCATCGACAATCAGTATTTTTTCCATGTCAAAATTCCTTTTCCACGTTGTATTACAACATAGCTCTCCCTATGTTATTGACCAGACATTGCCATTCCATATACATGTTTATAAATCATACAACAAAAAATGTCTTTATGCAATATTTCCAGCCTCGAATTTCCGCAACGTTTTTTTAAGAAACGAAGGATCTAACTGGTTCTAAATAGCCCCTCCGCCTTAGAGAAAATACACCCACAATAGTTCTGGCGGTATAAATTGTACTCTTTTGAAAGTTCTATAGACCGCTTATAACCATTTTTCTTTTTGAAATCAGAGGGAAGAAAAGGAATATCATACTCCGCTGCAAGGCGCTCACCTATCTCGTTGATTTTAAATGCATTTTTCAGAGGACTGATGGTGAGGGTCGTTGTGAAGTAGTCAGCATGGGCATCTTTTGCCCATCTGGCAGTTTCCCTAAGGCGGAGTTCATAGCAGACAAAGCACCTCTCGCCGCCTTCCTTACAGTTTTCTAATCCTTTTACGCTGTCAAAAAAGAGGGCTTTTGAATAATCGCCCTCTATGACTTCAATCGGATAAGCGTCCGGGGCTTTGCCCTGTTCTAACTGCCTATTAAATTCGGCAATCAGGCGTTTCTGCTCTTCCACCCGCTTTTGATATTCTTCTTCCATAGTAATATTAGGATTATAATAAAATACCGTAATACGGAAAAAGGCTTTCAGATATTCCAGCACATAGCTGCTGCAGGGAGCGCAGCAGCTGTGCAGAAATAAATGTTTTCCTTTATTTTCTTTGTTTTCCAGTATCCGGTCCAGTTCCTTTGCATAATTCCGGTTCATGCTTTTACAATCTCCAAAAGTATATAGATTACCGCTTAATGTTTCAGCGGACTTTCTCTGTAAATAATGTCCTCTCTTCCCGGTCCGTTTGAAACCATGGTGATGGGATAGCCAACCTGCTCTTCTATAAATTCCACGTATTTTCTGCAGTTTTCCGGCAGATCCTCATATTTTTTGATACCGCGGATATCACACTTCCAACCGGGCAGTGTTTTGAGAACTGGTTTTGCTTTTTCTAATTTGTGGGTTACCGGGAAGTCGGTGGTCACTTCTCCATCAATCTCATATCCCACACAGACAGGAATCTCTTCCAGATATCCGAGAACGTCCAGTACGGTAAATGCAACATCTGTGGTTCCCTGTAATCTGCATCCATATTTGGAGGCAACGCAGTCAAACCATCCCATACGTCTGGGGCGTCCTGTAGTTGCGCCGAATTCACCTCCGTCACCGCCGCGGCGTCTCAGTTCATCTGCCTCTTCTCCAAAAATCTCGGAGACGAATGCCCCTGCTCCTACTGCTGAAGAATATGCTTTACATACAGTAACGATTTCCTTAATCTCATAGGGCGGAATTCCTGCTCCAATGGCACCATATGCTGCCAATGTAGAGGAAGAGGTAACCATAGGATAAATACCATGGTCGGTATCCTTTAAAGTTCCAAGCTGACCTTCCAGCAAAATAGTCTTTCCTTCTTTGATTGCCTGGTGCAGATATGAGGATACATCACACACATAAGGCTCAATCATCTCTTTATATTCATGCAGAGTAGCGAGCAATTCTTCCGAATCAATGGTGGGCTTGTGATACATATGTTCAAGCATAACATTTTTCTGTTCACAGACTCTCTCGACCTTTTCTTTGAGCAGTTCTTCATCGAAAAGCTCGCTCACCTGGAAACCGATCTTTGCATATTTATCAGAATAGAAAGGTGCAATTCCTGATTTGGTGGATCCGAAGGATTTTCCTCCCAGTCTTTCCTCCTCGTACTGGTCAAACAAAATATGATAGGGCATCACCATCTGCGCCCTGTCTGAAACCAGTATTTTAGGCATTGGCACGTTCCGGTCTGTGATTGATTTAATCTCATTGAAAAGTACCGGAATATTCAACGCTACTCCATTGCCGATGATGCTGGTGGTGTGATTGTAAAACACTCCCGACGGCAGCGTATGCAGTGCAAACTTGCCATACTCGTTTACAATCGTGTGTCCGGCATTGGCACCGCCCTGAAAACGGACAATGATATCCGCCTGCTGTGCCAGCATGTCTGTAATCTTACCTTTTCCTTCATCGCCCCAATTGGCGCCTACTACTGCTTTAACCATATTTTCCTCCATTCAAAAGCTTCACCTTGCTTCGCGAGACAGCTTATTGTAACAAACGCAGCCGCGCTTCGCGGGCAGCTTATTGTAATACAAAAAGCAGGTTCGTAAAAACCTGCTTTTTATTGTCAGCTTCTTACTTTATGATTATACACAAAGCATAGTCATAAGTAAAATCAATATTTTTTATATATGATATAATTTTTATTTATATTATTTAACTCACATAGTTGTCGAAATACCCTTGAATCAAAATGACTGGTGTTCCTTTGTCGCCGGAACCGCTGGTTAAATCACATAAAGAACCAATCAGATCTGTCAGTCTTCTGGGGGTGGTACCCTGAGATGCCATATCGCCCACCAGATTCTCTTTCTTTTCTCTGATACGATTGGAAATTGCTTCTTTCAGCGCTTCACCGGATAAATCCTTGAAATCATTATCCGCCAGATATTTCAGTTTCACTTCATTGGGCGTTCCCTCAAGCCCCAGCGTGCTTGCCGGAGATACGCAAGGGTCTGCAAGCTCCCAGATCTTTCCTACCGGATCTTTAAAAGCGCCATCGCCATATACCATGACTTCCACATGCTTTCCTGTTTTGTCCAGAATTTCTTTCTGAATATCCATCACCAGATCCGTGCATTCTCTCGGGAAAAGCTTAATGGTATCTTCTGTAGATTTATTGGAACCAAGAAGACCATACTTCTCATTGCAGCCGCTTCCGTCTACAGGACTGGTGAGAATATCGTCCATACCCACCACCACTTCAGCGCCTGCTGCTTTTAACAGCCTCTTGGTACGTGCTCTTGTATGAATATCACAGTTCAGCACCTTTTTGGTATAGGGAAGGATGCTGCGGCAGTCGTTTGCAAAGATAATCTCAACTTCTGCCCCCGCCTCTTTAATCAACTCCCCATAATAGGATACGTAATCTACTCCCGTAAAAGGATGTTTATTTTCTCCAAACAGTTCTCTATATCTTTCCAAGGTAAGAACATCACTGTAAGGATTGATGCCTGCCTCGTCCAGCTGGTCTAAGGAAACAAGCTCATTGCCCACCTCATCACTGGGATAACTCAGCATCAGAACGACCTTCTTCGCTCCCATGGCAATTCCCCTAAGGCAGATTGCAAAACGGTTCCTGGATAAAATCGGGAAAATTACGCCTATCGTCTCTCCTCCCAGCTTTGCCCTCACATCTTTAGCGATGGCTTCCACAGATGCATAGTTGCCCTGTGATCTGGCAACCACCGATTCCGTCACTGCAATGACATCCCTGTCACGAATCTCAAATCCTTCTCCCTGCGCCGCTTCCAATACACTGTCTGTCACAATCCTTACCAGATCGTCGCCCTTCCGGATAATAGGGCAGCGGATTCCTCTTGATACTGTTCCTACTCTTCTTTCCATATACATTTCTCCCTTAGTCGTATTTCTGTCATGACGCCGGCACCTGCATTGCACACTATACCCCGTTACCAACGCCACTTTTTTATTATAATATATTAAGGGTAAAAACAAAAGGATTTTTGGTAAAGCCGTTGACTTATTAAAATGGGAAACTCAAAAAACATAGACGTTGACAGTTTCGACATTTATCGATATAATATACTTGCAAATTATCAAAAAAAGTGAGGAGAATGAATATGGAAAACAACACAAATGACAACGGCGGATTTTTATGGGGACTTTTGGGATGCTGTATTCCGATTGTCGGTCTGATATTATTTTTAGTATGGAAAGATCAGAAGCCCAAAACTGCAAAAGCAGCAGGAATTGGTGCATTAGTCAGTGTAATTCTCGCAGTCGTATACTATATCGTAGTATTTGTTATCATAGGTGCAGCAGGAATTGCAAGCGGAGCATTCTAAATTTGGAAAATTTCTGCAAATTTTCTTTGGTTGTCATGCCAGACCGGATCGCTCCTTCTATTTCAGGGGGAAGCAGTTCCCTATCTGTGCAAGATGCACCGGTGAATTAATCGGTATGATTGCAGGTATACCTATCGCGATTTTACACGGCTGCCCCAGATTTGGGATCGTTCTGGTAATGATGATGCCGTTGGTTTTTGATGGTTTTTTGCAGAGACTGACTTCTTATGAAAGCGGTAACATCCGAAGACTTATCACCGGAATTTTGTTCGGAATCGCATTGATTTTTGCATTGATATATTTTCATCGATTCTGTCTCTGGATTGCCGGCATGATTTTAAAACTTTTTGGTGCTGACCCTGTCTCTGTAGAGCGAATGATACAATCTTTTGGCGGTTAAATAAAAGGCGCTTCCAACATCCGGATAGCGCCTTCCTTTTTTTGATTCATAATCGATCATACTATCACCGTTCCACAATCCCATAAATCACATGCATTCTATCTATCATGATTACCTTAATCCTGTCCCCAATTTCAGCATGGCGGAATTGCTTTTTTGAAACAGGTGTAATTTCTCCATTTATTTCCGAGCATCTATAAAAATCCACCATATACCTACTTTTCCCGGAACCCTGATATCGGAAATCTTTCGCTGTAATTGTACTGACGATAAGCCTGTATTCGCCATTCTTCAGGCTTTGATAGATTCTTTCATTTCTCTTATTGATACATTTCATACACACAATAAAAAAGATCGCAAATCCAGAAAGAATGAGAAACCCCTCAATCGTATCTGCGTCAACCTTTTTATCATTTCGAAGCTCATCAAAAAGGTCATCGTAAAGCCAGAAGAACATGCAGGCTCCCCACGAAAACCAAAATACTACCGAAAGCCCATTCAAAATCTTCCTATCCCCTGGAAGACCATGTTTAAAACAATTCACTTCCGCTTTGGTCAGCCGCGTTTCCATAATACTGTCTCCCCTCTACTTCATTCTTTACTTGATTAAACTATATTTATACTTCCATTCTATTTTCCCGTTATTCTTTTGTCAATCATTTGTCGGAATCTCCTCTACAATACAAACATAAGAAACAACACTGCATATGCTTTCCTCAAATCCCTGTTCACCAAAAGGTATACATACCCAAAAGCAAATCCCAGCGCCATGCCTGCAATGCCGGTAGCCAGATCTTTCGTAAAGATATGTGCAAGCCCCCAAGTCAGACCGCAGATGATTCCGCCGTAGGGGATACTTTCTCTGTGGAACCATACTTCGCATGCCTTTTGCCCGAACACAACAATCAGCAGAAAGAGCATCGTCTCAAAGGCATAATAAAGATACTGAAAGGTAAAAAGCAGCGGTCCCTTGCCCGCAAATTCCAGGTACACCTTAAATCCGCCCCATGCTCTGCAGCTTTCCCAAAATGCAAGCAGTATAAATACCAGGCACAGTCCCCACTGCCATAGCCGCAGTGAGACTCCCCGTCTGCGCAGGTTGAAGCTATATTTCCCTTCTGCTTTCTTGATCAGTACGAAGGCAAAAATTCCCCATGTAATGCAGGTAATAATCCAATGCAGAATTGTCTGTCCGCCGCTCCAGTTTTCCATTGTTTTACCATAAAGGACAGGCTCCAGCAGATAGGCATAAAGAGCCTCCATCCCCAATCCTGCAAACGCATACAATCCCAGATTAAGATAGCTGCCGCCGCTTACCTTCCGATTTCCATCAGCCGTTTTGATTTGTGTTTTCATGTTGATACCTCCGTATTTCTTCTAATGTCCGATTGACATGCCTTATCTCCCAAAGCAACGAAATATAATAGATGACTGCACCGATGATATAGGGAATGGTAAAGGATAAAAACATATCGCGATATCCGTTTTTATGAAGGGGCTCGAAAAAAGAGCCAAACCATGTAAGCAGCATGACAGCGCTTATCAATATCAGATACTGCACCAGAATCACCGCCGAAAGCGGAAAGTTCTGAAAACGGTGATGCTGGGATAGAACGGCTACCGCCAGCGCAGATAAAAAGAACATCACCAGCAGATTTTCCTGATAATTTCCAAAGATCTTAAGTGTAATAGCTTCCAGTATGATTTTTCCGATTACCAGCAAGGTAAAACAAACACAGACAGTAGGAATAAAATTTTGCTTATGAATTACTTTCATGGCACACCTCCTGTATATGATGCAGCGCATCTAAAAAAGACTTTTTATAACTTCTGTTGAGCACCAGCACTTCTCCATTATCCATCACCAGATGAAGTCTCATATTGAAATCGGTCCTGACCTTGCTTACCTTATAGATATTCACTGCCGCCGACTTTCCAATCCTGACAAATCCGCTGGCTTCGAAACAGGATAAAAAACTTCTCAGACTGTAGTCCAACTGGTAAACCTCCTTTTCCTGATAGGCAAAAAGTTTCCGGTCCACCACCTCCAGATAGTAGATGCTTCCCGGATGTAATTTCTGTATGCAGTCATCCTTTTTCCCCATAATACAGTGGAAAGAAAGGAAAAAATTTCTGATTACTTCTATCGATTCACATTCCTCCCTATAATGTACATCTATATAATCCTCTTTTAGCAATGGCTCTTTCAAATAATGTACTTTCACCCTATCCACCTCCTATAACAGCCATTATACGTAAATAAAGAAAAACCACAAGTGCGCTCTGTGCAACCTACAAATAGGAATGTCTATCTTGCAATAATCTCTTTTTTCCCCTTATAATCATTAAAATAAAATGTCACCTTTTCCCTTATCCATACGTATTAGACACATAAGAAGCAAAAAGCTTCAGAAGGGAGGAAAAATATGCAAATAGAAGAAATCGTCTTAAGATACAGCAACATGCTCTATAAAATATGCATTGTCATGCTGTGCAACGAGCAGGATGCCAAGGACGCCATTCAGGATACCTTCTGTAGGTATCTTGAAAAAAGACCGGACTTTGCAAATGATGAACATGAAAAAGCCTGGCTGATCCGTGTGGCGACCAATATCTGCCGGGATATGCTCCGCTCAAAAATGCGGCACCCAAAAATTTCCATAGACGAACTGTCAAACTGCCTTGCGGCGCCGGCGCAAAAGGAAACTCTCATTGGGCTGATGGAATTGCCGCCCAAGCAGAAAGCGGTGATTTATCTTCACTACGTAGACGGCTACAGTGTAAAAGAAATTGCGGATATTCTGGGCATTACGCAAAGTGCAGTAAAGAAAAGACTACAGCGCGGCAGAGAATATCTGCAACAATCGTGGAAGGAGGCATATAGCAGATGAATAACACAAACATAAAAGAAACGATGGATCAGGTAAACATCCCTGAAGATATGCAGGAAGAAATCATCCAGAATCTACGAAAACAAGAAAATTCCGGAAGATATAAATACAACTATAAATCCCATGCTTTCAAAAGGACGCTCCTTTCAGCGGCAGCGCTTCTTCTGATTGTGGGAACCCTCAGCATTCCGGTACAGGCAGGCATTCGATATCTGGTAAAGGCAAGAATGGAAAGCATCCCTACTGAGGAAATGGAAGCAACTCTGGAAATGCTACAGGCGCAACCGGTAGATGCCGATAGCTTTTCAAGAGACTATTCTGAAAATGAGCGGCAGAGAAGGGCAGAACTTTTTAGGGCTTACCAGAATGGTACTTTTCCCCAGGAACAACTGCTTCTTATCGAAAGTGAGAATCAGATCCCAGACAATACCCTTTGCTATCTGAAAAGCACAAGCTGTTTTTATCTTCCAGACCGGGAACTGACCGATGAAGAAATTCTGGAAATCATTGAATTCAACTATAAAAGAGAATATAGTCTTTCACTGGATCCTGAAGTCCAGGCCGTAATGGAAGAACGCGAGAAAGAGCAAAATGAAATCGAAGAAAAGGTTCAGGCAGATGACGGAATCACCGAAGCGGAAGCTGTAACAATTGCACAGAACTGGATGAATTCTTTCTTCGGCGTATCCACCGATGGCATGGAAGAGACGATTTACCTTGATGATGAAATGTTTGAAGTGCCGATCTATCATATCACTTACGATATCCAGAGCACTTGCTACTATTATTTCTCAATCAGTACGATAGACGGCAGCATCATGTCTATTGACGTAAGTTCTTCATCCCGATTGAATGACCCTGACATGACAGAAGAGCAGGCAAAAGCACAGATATATGAAAATTATCCAAATGCTCTGCGTTTCCTTAACGAGCAGATTGGAATTCAAGATGACTTTGAAACAGTCTATAGCCTCTACAGAACCGAAAACGGCACCCTGCTTTCAAATATCCTTACTTACTTTTTCCAGAAAGCCGATGGGAACTTCTATCTGGTTGCTTTCTGTTACGGTACCAATGAATTTACCACCTATGCCCAAGTCACAAGCGAATTGTTCAATCAGCTGGGTGAGCAGGAAGATGTTATAGTTATAACCGTCTCTCCCGAAAGCTAATCAATCATCCCGTATTACAGTGCCAGCAAATTCACGGCACTGTAATACGGGATATTTTATCCGATTACCCTTTTATTTTTATACATCGAGAACAAAAGCAGGATTCCCGCTACAGCTCCAAAAAAAATGAAAGACTGGATAAATGGCATAAACTGATAAGTTCCGCCCTGCCAGAAATCTGCAAAATCATTGCTGATATAAGTCATCGGAAGGGTTCCTGCGATTTTTTGCAGCGCTTTCGGCAGCACACTCGTCTCCACTCCCATCATTCCGCATAAGATCAGGATCAGAAAGTAAAGTGCCATCTCCACCCCGAATGTGATACTGAATTTCTTAAAAATACTGGCAAATGCATGGGCTATGACAAGTAAAATGATTCCGAGCAGATACACGGATATCAGAAGACATAAAAAGGAAAAAAATGCCGGTCTTGGAACCTTTGTTATAAACACCTGAAAAACACCGAAAATCACAAGGGCTATAGTCAGTAATATTAAGTGTGCAGCTATTTTGGCTTTTATGGTATTTTTTTCCTCAAAACCGAAAAGCCGCATCCTTAAAGGAATTCCCCTCTCAACCTCCTGTGAGTAAATCGAACCATAACCTAAAAACATAATGGACATCGGAATCACCATCGCCATGGACAACATAATAGACGTTGTCACTTTGTTCATTATCTCTTCCGGAAGCTGGCTTCCTACCGTCTTTGGCAAGAGAAGGCACATCAGATTTGGAAAAACAATTCCAAAAAAATGAGGCATAAGATTTCCGTTCAAATTCCTTAATTCATATAATACCATCTTTAACGTACATTTCTTTTTCATCTTTCCACTCCTCCCTGCTCTGCATAGAATGCCTCTCTCGCATTGCTGAATATCATTTCAATATCTGAATGACTTCTCTTGAAATCCACATTGTTCCTAATCAGCGTTACCGCAAGTTCCTCTTCCTGCCTGCTGTCATTGCATGATAAGGCAATCAGATGATCCGGGGCTTTCAGTTTCCTGATTCCTTCCGAAAATTTTCTGTTTTCCGGGTTATTGTCTAAAACAAAGACCGCTTTTCCGCAATATGTCTCAAACAATTCTTCCTTTTTCCCATAAGCAATCACCTTTCCCTCATCCAGGATCAGAAGTTTATCCGCCATCTGCTCCAGTTCCTCATAATAATGGGATATCACCACCAGCGTATCATCTTTATCCTGATACCACTTCACCATTTTTTCCATAAGCCTTTGTCTGGTCTCGAAATCCAGTCCTGATGTGACCTCATCATAAAAAGTCAGCTCCGCCTTCTGCATCATCACCATAATAATCGTAAATTTCTGTTTCTGACCGCCTGAAAGAGTGTTGAATCTTTTCGTAAGGCATGATTCAAAATCAAAGAAAGAAATCAATTCCTGTAATTCCCTGTTCTCGTTTATCTTCGTATTTAGAATCGCTTCCATGATACATTTCACCGGCACAGTAGATACATATTCATTTTGCTGCATATGTACCGCCATCTGCTCAGGTTTTAGCTGCGTAAGGATCCTTCCTTCATAAGGAATAAGCCCTAGCAGCGCGTTTACCAGTGTCGTCTTTCCTGCACCATTAGAACCAATCACACCGATGTGATCCCCTTTTTCAAAAATAATCGGACGATCAATTTTAAGAGCCGTCTGTTTTCCATACTTTACCTGTAATTGTTTGATTGTCATCAACATTTTAGTAATTCCTTTCTGCAAAAATCAGCCTTGTACGTACTGTGTTTTCCACATTTTCAATTCTCAGCCGATATCCCAAAAGTCTGCTGTAATAGGATGCCACATAGAGCCCCAGTCCCTTTCCTTTCCTGCCCTCATCACTGCTGACAAAAGGCTCGAAAATATTGGGAAGCAGTTTTTCATCTATAGTAATTCCACTATTTTGTATTTCAATTTCCTTCTCTGAAACCTTTACCTCAATCGCTTCTTTCTCCGGCGTATATGACACTGCGTTGGAAAGCAGATTATCCACAATCTTCTTCAGCATTTCCCGATCGGCAAAAATCGTTCCGCTGCCTGTAACAGTCAGCTGCAAACTCTTATCCTCCGCCTGGACCGTGTAAGCCCTTACAAGCTCCTCTACAAGCTGCGTAGCATCAATCTCCTCCTTCTGCATATGCTCTGCATGATCATTCAAATATAAAATATCCTCCACAATCTTTCTCATGGACAAAAGCTGCTTTTTTACCTCCGGAAGATATTCTTTCGTATTTTTGTACTTCCCCACCTCATTCGTCATGCCTTCTACCAGCAAAAGAGCTGCTGCAATGGGCGTCTTAAGCTGATGGGAAGACGCTCTTAAGAAAACCTCCTGCCTGGTGTTCTCTTCTTCCAAGGCACTGTTTTTTTGCTCCAGTTCAAGGTAATTATCCCTGAGTTTATCATATAGTTCCTGCAACGCTCTGCCTAATACTCCTATTTCATCGGCTCCGCCTCCATCAAACGCTTCCAACTCAAAGTGCTCGGCAAGTTTTGCACTTTCTGCGTAGCCTGCCAGACGGATAATGGGGTTAACAATCTTTCCTGAGAAGAAGCGGGAAGAAATCAAAACCAGCAAAAACACTACTGCTGCAATCATAGGAAGACTTCCAAGCACCACCGGTCTGATTTCATCCATTCTGGGCGTCAATGTAGGGAAAACCGTAATAATAAAAGCCTCTTCCGCATCGGTTATGGCAACATAAGTGGTATACCCATAGTCCGCATCCGAAATGCCTGCTTCATAGACAAAGGATTTGTCTGAAATTACATGGATTTTCGTATATTCTTCCTGATAGATTCCCTGATCTTCTTTTTCCTCCACATGCACTGCCACGAGGTCATCCATAAAAAACATGCCCTCCTCTTCAAATTTTTCTTTCGTATTATCCCACCATACTGTGAACTCTTCCGCATCCAGACCTTCAAACGCCTCCCCTGCATGCTCCAGACTCTCCACGCCTTTCATTCTGTCCCTAATGCTATTTAACATTTCCAAAAGTTCCTGATCCCGGATTTCAACCGTAAGAGCAAAAAACTTCCCAGAAACATGAAGCTGCGCTCCTTCATTCGGCACTTCCAGAGTATAAACCGCCGTGGGATTTTTAACCTTTAGCTCATCATAACTCCGTTTCTCTATATACCCCTCCTGAAGCTCTACCACGCTCTCTAAATTGCTTTTCATCACGTAATCTACATATAAAGAGGGCAGCATGAAGACAAAATATCCTATAACAAAAGTCACCATAATTACCGCAATGGTCATACTGTAAAAAAAAGTTTTTTTAGACAATCCCATAATCAGTCTCCTTCCTGAAACTGATAACCGATTCCGATTACCGTCTTAATATAGTTACCGGGAAGTTTTTTCCGCAGATTTTTCACGTGAGCATCAATAATCCTGTCATTCCCCACATAATCCTCGTTGAAGATCCGCAAAATCAACTGTTCCCTTGTAAAAGCACGTCTGGGCTCCAAATAAAGAACCTGCAAAAGCAGAAACTCGCTCAAAGTCAACTCCAGAGGCACTCCGTCATAAAATGCCTGATAAGACTCCTCATGAATCACCAGCCCTTTTTCTTCCTTCTGCTCCGTCTTTTTCACACGCCGCAGAATGGTTTCCATTCTCTTAAGAAGAATAATAGGGGACACGGGCTTGATCACATAATCGTCCGCATAAAGATTAAAAGCCTCCACCTGAGTCTTTTCATCTCCCAATGCCGTCAGCATGATGGTTGCCATATCCGGCTTATGCTCCTTGATATAGGCAAGCACTTCAAGACCGCTCACCTTAGGAACCATGATATCAAGCACCGCCATATCAAAATGCTGCTCTTTGAGCATCCCAAGGGCTTCTTCCCCGTCCCCGGCACAGACCACATCATAGCTTTGCATTTTCATATATTCTGTCAGGACCTCCCGTATGGTGGGTTCATCCTCTAAAAATAAAATCTGCATCATTTCCTCCGCTTTTAGGTGCACCTGCATATTTGTATTTCCATCGCCAGATAAGCGCTTATCTGAACGATATGGTTATTGTAGCACATTCTTATGAATTCTATATGAAGATAGCATGAAAAAGGCAGTTATGAACCTACGCCTGATAGATTCATAACTGCCTTGCGCTGTGTCAATATAAATGACCCTGTTTCAGTTCCCAGTACTATAATATCTTTTCACGCTCACCCTCCAAAAAAGATAAGCAATCAAATAGACTACCGGTCCAACAAGGGGCGCAATATAGATATAAATTTCATTGTAATTTACCATATCCGGTTTCCGTAAAAGATATTGCGCCGGAAAATAGTTTACGAATGCAAAGGGAATCACATAGATAATCACACATTGTATCAGTTTGTGATAGATACTGATAGGATATCCTGCAAATTTACGCATATTCCAGTAAAAAATCTCCCTGATACTATTGGTTTCCACAAAATAAAAGCTTAAGGAAGAAAAAATAATGAACATTCCGCCCTGTATTAAAATCCCGCTGATAATCGCACATACATAGTACACTATCGTTGCAAAATCCCAGTGTATTCCCACCTTGCCTGCGGATATTAAAAACAGAATGATTCCCAACGTTCCATGTCCCGCCGTTGCAATTAAGTCAGCATTATTCAAAACCAGCTGAATCAGCAGACCTCTTGGTCTTACAAGGAGCCTGTCAAATCGCCCCTCCCTAATCGTATCTGAAAACTGCCTTAAATCAGCGAATAAAGCAACCACAAAAGCATAGGTCAAAAACAGGATGCTGAACAGAAACAACATTTCATTTACATTCCACCCATTAATCTTGTCAAATTTAAGCAGTGCCAGATAAATCACGATAATATTGGCGGATTCCCTGATGAACACTGCAAGTGTGGCAACCAGCGTATCCACCCTGTACTGCAGCCTTGCCCGGAAGCTCATTTTTAAGGACTGCATCGCAATTCTCATTTCACCCATTCCATTTAACCTCCCTGCACTACAAGCTTTTTAACCCCTTTTTTCCAGAACACCTTTGCAATAACTCCCAGAATCGCAATCCAGATGATTTGAACCGCTAAAGCAGACAGAATCTCCAAACCACTCAACTCACCGAGATAAATTCTCACCGGTGTAAAATAAATAGACTCAAATGGGGTGATGGCGATAATCTTTTTAAGCGCCTCGGGCATAAACCATAATGGCAATAATGTTCCTGCCAGAATACTCACAAATACATTTTTGATCGTTATGATCCCCCACACACTAAACAGCCAGAAGCTCCATGTCTGAATGATAAAACTAATCAGCCATAGGATAAGATATCCCAATACCACACTGCAAAACATGATGATCAGATTGAGTACACTTTGAGGCGGACACAGCTTTGTATACAGCAGGGTAAAAAGCAGCGCCGGAATAAAATGAAACAGAATTTTGAATGCGCCTTCTCCTATATTCTCCGCCAATAACCTTAATGTGAAGCTGACCGGCTTTAAAAATTCATTGGATATGCTCCCGTCTCGAATCTTATCCTGCAGAAACATTTCATTGTAACGGAATGCACTCGACAGCCCTAAAGTAATTACAAAATTCGTAGCCACCATAGAATAGGATACCCCATCCACCTCTGCTGCATTTCCATATAACGCTCTATATATGCACAAGTAAACTGCAATGGTAATTGCCGTATTGATGATTCCCATGAAGAAATCTAATCTGTATGCCATTTTATCCTGAAATTTCTTAATTGCAAATTCCACATAAGCTCTCATACGCTAATTCCCCTCCGCTGCCGGCTTATCAAGGATGACTCTTCCCTCATAAATATCGCGGATGATTCCATCGATTTCCGACTCGCAAATCGTAATATCCTTAATATTCTTTTCAGAAAAAAGCTTCTCCATAACTGCACTCATAGGCGTCTTACTTACATCAAATGTTTTGACTTCTTTCCTGCCATCTTCAAGCAAAATTTCAATTGTCTTAGAATTGGCATATCTATTTTTGATTTCCTCAATGCTTCCATCATAAATCTTTTTCCCCTTATCAATGATGATCAGCCGTTCACAGACCTTCTCTATATCCTGCATATCATGAGTCGTAAAAATGATGGTAGTCTGCTGCGTTTCATTCATATATCTGACAAACTCCCGTATCTTCTCCTTTGCCACTACGTCCAATCCAATCGTGGGTTCGTCCAGAAACACAATTTCCGGCGAATGAAGGAGCGCCGCAACGATATCCCCCCGCATCCTCTGTCCTAGAGACAACTGTCTCACAGGCTGATTCATAAAGTCCTCCATGTCCAACAGCCGGGAAAAGAGTTTTAGATTTTCCTCATATTTTTTCTGCGGTATCTTATAAATGAATTTCATCAGCTCAAAACTTTCAATTAAAGGCAAATCCCAATTCAGCTGTGATTTCTGTCCAAACACGACACCAATATTCTTTACATACTGCTTTCTCTGCTTATAAGGAATAAATCCATTGATTTTCACATTCCCCGCATCCGGATATAAAATCCCCGACAGCATCTTGATAGTGGTGGATTTACCCGCCCCGTTAGGTCCAATGAAGCCCACAATTTCTCCCCGCTCTATCGAAAAACTAACGTCATCGACCGCCTTTTTTATCTCATACTTTCTGTTAAAAAGATGCTTTAGCGCAGCCAACATACCATTCTCACGTTTTGCGATTTTGTAATATTTTTTTACTTGCTGAACCTCAATTATATTTTCCATGTCAGCCATGACCTCCATATAGATTCTCCACAAACCATCCTTATGTTAAACAAAGAAATCCCACACGTCAATGAATGTGGGATAAACTACTTTTGTACAGGGATGAACAACAGTATGGCTTAATATAGAAAACGGCTGACAGACACTTTCATCTGCCAACCGTTTATGTAGTTTACTGTTTTGCTCTGTACTATTACTGTGCTTTGAATTCCTTCTCAGCAAGTACATTATCATCAGGATCCGTATAGCGCACTACATATGCACAGGTTCCAGGATCCTGGTTGAGTGCTGCATCAAAAGAAGCTACAATGGCCTCAAAAACATTTGAACTCGCATCCAGTGCATCAGAAAGCTGAGCCTTTGCCTCATCAGTAGCAAAACTGCTGTCCTCTAACTTGCAGATCATGGTAAGCACATTTCCTTCAACTTCAATAGAAAGGCTCATTCCCTCCTGATTCATGCTCTCAAAAGAAGCATCCAGCTCAGATTTTACAACGGGATCATTGTAGTAATCCTCCAGAGTTGCATAAGCCCCTGTGTTATCTGCAGAAGCATCTGCTTCGGATTCATCTTCGTTCTCTGCACTGGCATCACCAGCAACATCTTCTGTGTCTGTGTCTGTTTCTACTTCAGCTTCAGAATCGGCATCTTCTACTACTGCGCTTGTTTCCTCATTTGTCTTTGCATCATCATCGGAACCACCGCATGCAGTTACAGATAATGCCAGCGCCATAACGGCTGCACATGTAATTGTTTTCAGTGTTCTCTTTTTCATAATAGTTCTCCTTTTCTTTTTTAAGTTTTCTCCCCACTTTCACGGATGAACCGTGAAAGAATTTTCATGAAAAAATCCCCGCAACTATGTCGCCGCGGTGTATTTTCACAAATGTGTTTCTCACACAATGCATCATTCTACACTTCATCATTTAATTTGTCAACTGTTTATTTTTTCCTTATCTCAACAAACTTCCACATTCACCGTTCTGACATACCGTCGCAGCGGATGCTCACCGTCATGCGCTTCTCCAAAGAAAGAATCCGACATCTTTCCCACGGAAGTGACTCTCACCACCCCACAATCCGCCAGGCGCTCTGTCAGTTCCCTGCGTTTGCTCTGCGGGCACAAAAGCCCTGCCGTCTGCAGGTATCCCTTATTCCTGCGCAGTACATCCATCACCATTTCCGATGGCAGTCGTTTGACCAGACAATTTCCAAACATCCCGGACAATTCCAGTTCCATATCCTCACAAGCTGTCAGGCTGCAATTTCTTCCGGCAAAAACCTGTCTTTCCGTAAGTTCTTCACCTACAATAATTTTCTGCAGAGTCTCACAGTAACGTTTCATTGAAATTTCCGCCCGCATCCCCGGAGACTTTGCCGGAAATTCCAATGCCGCATGTTCCAAATAGGGAAGAAACCTGCTGCAAAAATCCTTTACCCCTTCCAAACTTGACTGATCTAAGTAAATTACCTGGCAGGAACTGCAAAGAACCTGCCGGGTAGATACAATATGCTCCGCCAAAGCCTGCAGCTCCCTATCAAGTATCTTTTCTTCTATTTCATCTAAATCGGAAAGATAAGCAAAACTCAGCTTATGTCCCCACTCAATCAGCCTGACGCCCGCAGGGGCAAAACGTCTCACTGCTGCCACCGCCTCATCACCGCCCCATACTACGATTCCGTCACTCATCCCCGCCATAGCACACATGGCATCCAAATCAGTAGAAGGCGTATCGAATACATAGAGGAACTCTGCAAGAGAAGGCTCTACTTCTAAAAGTTCCTGCAAAATTTCTATGGATAAGCCCTGGTCTGCCTGCGGAAGCTTTAAGATATTGATATTCCCTGTAAGCAGTCCTTCCAGCACACTGAAAACAGGAAGCCCTTCCCTATTTCCTGCCGCAATGTGGAAAAGTGTCCCCAGCGGATAAACATAAGTATCCACTGCGCTCATCCCGCTTCCCTGCCTGCCTTTTATTGCCTGTCCCTTTAGAAACGGCTCCCTAAGCTCCCCTAATTCGACCTCAAGCCTGTACTCTATGCTTTCCCGGTTCGCCATAGCAATCACTGTACGGATCTGCTCCTCCATACCTTCTATGCCAAGACGGTCAATCTTTTCCTTATAAATACCGGCTTTCAGCTTTTGTCCAATCGTATCCACCGCGCCAATAACCTTGGAAATATCCAAACGTTTACGCGCCCGGGTATCATTGATGTCTTTTTCCATCCGCCCAAGCAGTATCGCCTGCTGCGATGTTTCGTACAATTTACCTCTATAAAGTATCATGTTCTTCCTCACATACTCTCAAAAAACTGCCGCAATCTTTACTTCTTTAAATAAGCCGCCGCTCCTGCCGCACAGGTCTGAATATCCTGAAATCCTATTCGCCCTATGATTTCCAGATAAGGCGACTTAATACCGCAGCCGCATTCTTCTCCCTCATGCAGCACCCCAAGATCATCAGTCATAATACTTAAGATCGGTGTTGCAAGCGTCATAGGCGTAATCAGGTTCACCAGCCCGACCTGTCCTGTTTCCACAGGCTCTAATGTATCTACATCCCGTATGATTACCCGGCTGTATACCGGCACATGGAAATGATGATTTGGGCAGTCACAGTACAGAATCGGATGCTCCACAGCGCCAAAGAATTCTATCACTTCCGATTCCTTCACTCCCAGAATTTTCTCCGCCAGCCCATACAAAGTCTGTTTATCTACCTGCTCTGTGTAAAACTGCTTCCAGCCGCCGCCCAGAAGGATTTTAGACCCTTTAGGAAGCACCACCTTAACCTTTTGTTCCTCCATCTTTTGCAGCACAAAGTACAAATAAGAAGGAAATCCCATAAACCGCACCGGGAAACGTCCCTTGCTATGCTTTACGATTGCCGCAATCACCCCGTCTAAATCTGATTCATAGGCTCCATCCTTCACTCGTAAGGCAAAGGTCCTGCTAAGAGCAGGGGTAAAAAGCGTTGCACCGTATGCGGTTTTCGTCACTGCCGTCTCATTTCCTTTATGAGGCTTATACCCAAGCACAATATAATGAGCCGGGCAAATGGAAAACAAGTTTCGCCATCCTCCTACCCGCAAGACCATCCTAAGACCGTTCCACAAGCCTCCAAACTCAAACCCAATCCGGCTGAACTTACCCCTAGTGCCGGAAGATGTTGCCTGTATCAGCATCCTTCTTTTAGACATGGAAAAAAGGGTGTGGTTCTTGAACACCCAGGTCGGCAAAAAAGGCAGCCTTTCTATATCTTTACTTTCCTTTAAATCCTCCGGTGAGAAATGAAAATGTTCTAAAATTTTCCGGTAGGATTCGCAATGGTCATACTGAAAACGGCAGTTCTCCCTCACTGATGCAAGAAATAAATCTTCCGTTTCCTTTACCGCAAAAGGATCCTTCCATCCAAAAAGCCTGTTTCTATATTTTATCACTGTCAGGTTCTCCCAGCTTCTTTCCTCATATTTTTCTCATATATCTTTTTAATCGTTTCTTCCAAATTCGGTTCAAGCAGCCTTATATCACTGAATTTACATTTTTCCATAAGGTGCCTCAGAATTTGGGCTGTCTCTATCTTTTGTTTATCGTAATCAATCGTCAGCACATCTCCATCCACGCTATACTTCTCCAATGGAAGATCCTCAAAATCCGGAAGTTTATCCTCCATCCTGACTTCCATCCGGTAAAACGGCAAAAACATTTCCATGATACGCTCCGCCTTACCATCAAAGATGATCCTTCCTGCATCAATCAGAATCACTCTCTCACACAGCGTTTCTACTTCTGTAAGATTATGACTTGTGTAGATGATTGCAGCGTGCTGCTCATTTCTATACTTTTCAAAGAACTGCATAATTCTATATTTTATGGAAATATCCAGACCAATCATCACTTCATCAAGCAATAATATCCTTGGCTGTGTAAGCAGTGCATAAACCAATTCACATCTCATTCTTTCTCCTACAGACAGACTTTCTGGTGTCCTGTCCATAAATGCCTTGATTTCAAATATTTCCGCCAGTTCTGTGAGTCTGCATTCAGCGATTTGCCGATCAATCCGGTACATGCTAACACAATTGTCAAAAGAATCCTTCACTTTATGCGTTTCCCACATCTGAGACCTTGTCCCTGATACATACGCCAGATTCCTAAGTAAGCTTTTTTCTTCAATGATACATTCCGCTCCTCCAGTTCTGATGAATCCGGAATCCGGTTTGATCATTCCAACAATTGTATCCAGCAGGGTCGTTTTCCCCGCACCATTTAATCCGATGATTCCTACCGTTTCATTTTCCGCGATATGAAAGGAAATGTCCTTCAGCACTTCCTTTCCAGATAAGGTTTTGCATACATTCTTTAAAACAATCAACAGCCTTCACCGCCTGTGTTCTTTTTTATGCACAATCAAACAGCATGACACTTACAATAAACATTTCCTTCTTCTCATAAATATTGATATTACCATTATATTTTTCCGTAATCGCTTTAATTTGCTTCATACCATATCCATGTCCCGGTTCTTCCTGGGAAGATCGTAGTTCCGGATTATGCTTCAAAACAGACTCGTCAATACTATTTTTTACCGTTATGACATCAATTCCCTTCCTTGAAGATATATTCACCAAAAGCCGCTTCTTTCTGGAATTTAGTGCCGCGCAGATTGCATTATCCAGCATATTATTAAGCAATGCTGAAAAATCTACACTGTCCATATATGTAAAGGACAAATTTTCTATTTCAGCCTTGATCTCCACCCCCAGTTCTTTTGCTCTGGAGAGTTTGCAGTTAATAATGTAGCTTAATAAAGAATTCCCCACATTGACATAGGTATACATACTGTTCAACTTACCTAAAATCTCTCCCGCATACCCCCTGGCTTCTTCTATCTTGTTCTCCTCAAGATAAGAGAGAATCACCAGCGTATGATTCTTCATGTCATGCTTTAATAATCTGATTTGCTGCTGTATCCTCCGGATTTCATCAGCCATCTCCTGCTGCCTGTCATAATCGTACTTTATATCCGATAAACTTTTTTCCAAATCCAGATTATCCGCCACATACCGTGTAAGTTCTCTATCCAGTTCCTCGTACTTTATTTTATCGGCTTTTCTCTTCTTTGCCCCTTTCATCAGCAAAATTCCCTGAACTATTACAATTACTGCAAGAATGATATACATGCTATTTACTCACTTTCCAGCCGAAGTATTTCAAGAATCCTTTTCCGTACATCTTTTTCATAGCTTCTGCCTATAGGAAGTGCCATGCTTTCATTCCCCAGCTTTAGTTGAATCTCTGTACTCTTTAATCTTTCAATGTATCCGGCATTCACCAGATAGCCCTTGTGACACCTTATAAACCCTTTGTCGTAAAGTTTATTTTCGATATTCGTCATGGTTTCTCTTATGCGAAGCTTATCATTTTTAAGTTGCAGCACAAGATAATTTCCTTCTGCTTCAATGTAAATAATGTCCTTAAGCAGTATTCGGCTAAGCTCTTGACCTTTCTGGATTACCAATTCCTGCTGATTCTCAAGCAGTTCCTTATGAACCCGCTTTGCCAGTTCATCCAATTCTTCATCCATATGTGTTTTCCTGATAAAACCAAACGGTCTGTACGCAAATGTCTGATAAACCAATGCATCATGACTGGTTACAAAAATCAGAATCGTCTTCCGCTCCTGTTCGTTAACATATCCGGCGATATCCATTCCGCTATAATATGGCATGTCTATATCCAGAAATAATACATCTATCCTCTCCTGCCGAATGCACTCCAGCAACTCTCTTGCATCATCAATGCAAGTGTACTTAGCCGACATGTTATTTTCATCAAAGCAAGTCCTGACTTTCTTGTATATATCATTCAGAATCTCTTTTTCATCATCACATATCACTACATGGTACATTTTCTGCCACCTTTAATTTGCCATCAAAACGTTTCATCTCTGCCTTGAACATCTCTGCAATGTCTGACGGTCCGCTCCACCATAACTTAGAATTCTCCTCATATAATAGCCTGCCAGTTTGTGAAACCACAAATTTAGGCAATAATTCTGTAGGATTCACATGCATATCTTCAGCAAGTTCATCCACTGTCATCATCACAATCAAATCAATCGCATTATTTTTAGCCTCTTCACTCACCACTTTTTCTACATCCATATCTGCTCACTTTCTACAAATATAAGGCACTTTAGCGCTTCATCTGTCCTAAAACAAAATTGATCCTGTAACCGTTCCGGAAGCAATAATCCAATGCAAATATCATCCGCTAATTTATGCATTACTTGTCACTCCTTTATTTTTAAGATATGTCGCAACATCTTCTAATACTGCTTCATCGCCTTCCACATGGAATATGCCAAAGCATTCCTCAATGTAGCGTAAAACACCATACTGCGCAAACAATTCAGCAATTATCGCTATCGGCTTATTCCATTCTTCGCTTGCAAGCCTCATAATCCTTGTCTGCATATATATAATTTGCTGTCTTTCATTCATATTAAGCCTCCAGCTTTTTGAATTACATTATCTTTCTTCGCCCGTCGATACTCCCATTGCCGCATTCCACTGATTAATCAGTTAAAAACCCCAGATATTCATCAAATATATTAAAGAGCATATCCCCGGAACACACAGGAATCTCTGCGGTAGTATCTTTCATCTGAATGTACTTAAAAAGGTCATGCGCTCTCGTAAGCACCAGTACCGGTATCACATCATAATCCAGTCCAAATAGGACTTCCTGATAAGCACTATATTTTGCTGCCTGTAGGACCTCTTCCTCTTCTATCTTATCATTCATTTTAAATTCCAGGGAAAATACATATTTCTCTGTAATAACAAGCACGTCCGCATAAATCCTGATGAAGCGGGATTTTTTGATGCGGAGCTCAAAGGCAATTTCCCAATCCTTATAATCAACTTCTTCCAGATCATTAAATAATGCCCGCATCGTTTGCGCTGTATCCCGGAACGAGTGAAAAAGCCCCCTGGTATCATTCAAATTACGACCTATTCGCATGCAGCCGGACTTCAATTCTTCAAACCATTCATTTTCCTCCACATCAAGGAATTCCTGAACGGTGGAATAATAACCGCAGAAATCCTCCAGTCCCCTGTGAGGTCTCCTCTGGCGGATGTATCCATGCCAGTTATAGCCCTCGTCGCAATAGCATAACTCATGCATGTAGGGAGATGCATACAGATAATGATTGATGATACCCTTGTCTTTCTTTAATTTCCGCGCTATTTCTCTTGCCTTTATGCCGTCACTGCTGCAGATCAAAGCATAAATATCTCTTTCGATTATGTCCATTTTTCAAACTCTCATTTCAGCCACTGGATAAAAGCGGTCTTATCAGAACCGTTATATCCTGCATTTCTATAAAAACCTAGGGTTTTTGCCTCTTTAGAGCCTGTAAGCAGCATCATTTTATAACAGTTATTTGCCTTGGCAATTTCCTTTGCATAGTTTAAGCACAGGGTCGCCAGCCCCTTTCCCCGGTAATCCCCATGTGTGACCACATTTTCAATGAATGCATAGGGTCTTACATTTCTTGTCAGGTTCGGGATTATGACGCACACGCAGGAAGCAACGATTCTGCCATCCATTTCGCAGACAATCAAATGATGATTCACATCATTTATGATTTGATCCCATGTTGATTCTAAGTGCTTAGTTTCTTCCGGTATATCTGTTTCATGAAGATATAAATATAAATTCAATATTTCCTTCAAATCATCCTTGCAAGCCTCTCTAATCAAATCCGTGTCCTCTTTCTAGTCTGTCAATATTTCCAAAATTTCATCTTCTAAATACAATAAAGAAGGTTCTACACACTTTGATGTGTCAATCAGTTCATTAATATATGCATTATACTCTGTCTCTGTCACCGCACGACCTTCCCAATAATAATCAAAGTATGTATTTTCCTGTTCATCAACGCGCTCATATTGACACCCCGTTCCGATTTCTGAAAACTTTCCCCTTTCAAGCATATAAACATTACATGGATAAGATCCCATTGCACCATTCGCATTATACAACAATCCTCCATGTTCAATATACTTTATTCCACATCTGTCACGATTCATGGTTCCTATATTCCCATCATAAAATGAAACTATGATTTCTCCACTTGCCATGGTTCCTGTATCAATATAAAGCTCGGGAATATCATCAGAATCTACATAAATTAAAGAATATCTAAACGCATCATCAGAAAACCGCACCGTAACATGAATTTTATTTATAAAGTCAGCATATGCTTCCTGCCACGTCCCAAAATTCTTTAATCGTTTGCCCGTCCATTCCAACATATTTTCCGCCTGCTCTGCAATATGCTCTTCCCTATATTGAATATATTGGTCTATGTCTATACCTTCACGGCCAAAAAAAGAATCTTCTTCATCTATATTTCCGTCCTCATTCTCGTCAGACCAACCAAGCACTCCATCGCTTTCCATGCTGCCGTCAGCACTGATCTCAATATATTCAATTTTTTCATATCCATATCCGTACAAATGATACAAAATTCCACATAGTTTATCTGTCATGATTGGTTCGTATATCCACCACCCATCAAAAATAATCTGAGGCGTTTCATTCTGTACCTTTACTGCATAGTATATTGTACTGTCCTTGACATGTAATTCTTCACTGCCGTCGCCGTCTATATCAAAAAAACAGTATTCGATATCATTATCCCAAAATAATTCATTGATAAGAACCTGTCGTTCCTCCCATTCCACCGTAAGTTCGCCATTCAAAAAACGCTCATAAATCTCCATGGAATTTAATTTTTCCAAATCACTTAAGATGTCAGGTTCCCGTATTTCAATCTCATCATATTCTGCATTTTTCGTAGTCGCAGAGAAATCCTCGTGTATATCATGTTTACATCCGGTAAGAACCATTATTGTAAGCATAAGTATCAAGATTGTATCCCTAATTGCGTGTCCATTAAAACTTTCAAACATCTTTTGCCCCTCCACCTCACACTTTCCCTATAAAACAAATTTATGCTTTCTTATCAAATGAAGGTGTAATCTCATTGTCTGGCATTTTTATAAATGTCTCTTTATCGTTATGGGGAAACAGCAACTCCATATATAAATTTCCCAGCAAATTCTTTACTTTGTCAACATCAACATTCGTAACGGGAAAATCATTAAACTCCAGACGTTTTAAATTCTCCAGAATTTTCTCTATGTTCTGCCGGTCAGAAGGTTCCTGCTCCGTTTCATCATGTGAAGCTGCCGAGGCGATTGGCTCCATAATTGATTTTGTTTCAGGAATGTTGTATACAACATTTTTACATGTTTTCGCAAAACATTCCGGATCATACTCTGCCAGATATCCCAGTTCATCCATAGTCAGGTTTTTTTTATTATGTATCTTTAGATATATATTAACAAGATGAGTATTTTTTCCCATAGTTGACCTCCTGCACGGCATGCCTCTCTTATCATATCTGCCCCCTCATCAGCTTCCGACTCACTGCTACAATTATAATCTGTTTTCAACAGGAACTCAATTCCTAAAAGGGCAATTTCTTATTCCAGCATTATAAAAATTTCGTAACTGTTCAGTACCTTCACAGTTACAATGCAAAATCCATCCTAAATTGC
>CAYOED010000020.1:0-49532 GCA_964402925.1 uncultured Lachnospiraceae bacterium
AAAGAGGCTTATTTTCAGCAGTATTAGTGCGAATTATTTTTACCTTTCACGGCTGAATCACAGAAAAACTTCCTCTATAATAAGTTGAGGCAATTTCTTTGTTGTGGGAAATAAGAAGTTGCTATATAATGATAAAGATTGAAAGGAGTTATTGTTATGGCATTTGACGGAATTACGATTGCAGCCGTTGCGAAAGAGTTGAAGGATTCTCTGCTTGGCGGACGGATCTCCAAAATTGCACAGCCCGAAAGCGATGAGCTGCTTTTTACCATAAAGACATCCGAAGGCGGAAGCAAAAAGCTTCTTATGTCTGCGAACGCTTCCCTTCCACTAGTCTATCTGACAGAAAACAATAAACCCAGCCCCATGACAGCACCCGGATTTTGCATGCTCCTTCGCAAGCACCTTCAAAACGGGCGGATTATCGATATCACACAACCTGGGCTGGAGCGGATTCTCCATCTTCATATTGAGCATTTAGATGAAATGGGCGACCTTAAATGCAAGCGCCTGATTATCGAACTGATGGGCAAACACAGCAATATTATTTTTTTAGATGAGAATGACATGATCATTGACAGCATCAAACATATATCCGGCATGGTCAGCTCTGTCCGCGAAGTACTACCCGGACGAACCTATTTCATTCCGCTTACCCAGGAAAAGAAAAATCCCCTTACTCTGGACCGTGTGACCTTTCAAAGTACCATGACCGCCGGAAAGCTTCCTATATACAAAGCTCTTTACAGCTTTTATACGGGCATATCTCCTTTTCTTGCTCAGGAAATCTGTTACCGGGCAGGACTTGACGGTGATCTGTCCACTGCCCTGTTTACAGCGGATTCTCAGGATACACAGATGCTTGACCGGCTCTATGATGCTTTTTCTTCCATGATGGAACAGGTAAAAGCGGGCGCTTTCTCCCCCATTATTATCTACGAAAACGAAGGACCTGCCGAGTATGCGGCTTTGCCCCTTACTATGTATGAAGAGGCTTCCTGTAAGGAAATCGCCTCCATCAGTGCTCTGTTAGAACAGTATTATGCGGAAAAGAGCACTCATACCCGTATCCGCCAAAAGTCAGCGGATTTGCGCCGAATCATCCAAACCGCTTTGGAGCGGAATATCAAAAAGTATGATCTCCAGCTCCGCCAGTTAAAGGACACGGAGAAAAAGGATAAATACCGAATTTACGGAGAACTTCTAAATACTTATGGTTACGAAGTTCCTGCCGGTTCAAAAAAGACCGAAGCGCTTAATTACTATACAAACGAAATGATCACCATTCCCCTTGATCCACTCCTTACGCCTTCAGAAAATGCAAAGAAATACTTCGATAAATACGGCAAACTGAAGCGAACCGGAGAAGCGCTCTCCAAACTGACGCTTGAAGTGAAGGAAGAAATCGATTATCTGGAATCCATTCAGACCTCTCTTGATATTGCCCGGAAGGAAGAAGACCTTACACAGATCCGTGAAGAGTTGATTGCCAGCGGCTATATTCGTAGGAGAGGTTCCATGAAAAAGGTCAAATCTACCAGCAAGCCTTTTCATTATATCAGCAAGGATGGTTTTCACATTTATATCGGCAAAAATAATTATCAGAATGACGAACTTACTTTCAAATTTGCCAACGGCGGCGACTGGTGGTTTCATGCCAAAGGCGTTCCCGGTTCCCACGTAATTGTTAAATCAGAAGGCTCCGTGCTGCCTGATACTACTTTTGAGGACGCTGCGAGACTTGCCGCTTATTACTCCAAAGCAAGGGGACAAGAGAAGGCGGAGATTGATTATACGGAAAAGAAAAATGTTAAAAAGCCTAACGGAAGCAAACCCGGGTTTGTAGTCTATTATACAAATTACTCCATGATGATCGATTCCGATATCTCACATCTTAAACGGATAGATGAATAAAAAAGCGCCTTTCGTTCAGTTCGGAAGGCGCTTTCCTGTATAAAATTCTTAAAGTGTGTTGCTGGTAAACAGACTCTTTACATGATCTACTTCCGTCTGTGTTGCCTTTGCTGCCGGCACATAATAGGATTTTTCCCTAGCCAGCTTATAAAGTTCTTCCTGTGACTGTTCACAGCTGTTTCTGAACTGCTTTAAAGTCTGCTTAAGCTCCTGATTTTCTGTCTGTGCAATCATTTCCCCAAAGCGTACCAGTTCACCGTTGATACCGGTCAGGGTATCTGCTACCATTGTCTTTTCATTCATCTGCATCTTTTTCCCCTCCTACTGCAAAAATTTCATCAACTGATTCTTGTTGTCTATGGCTGATTTTGCCCCTTTTTCAAAGAACTGCTTTACCTGTGTATCTGTTGCGCAGGATGCATATTCTTTCATTTTGCAGTGAGTTACATCATAACCGCCAATCAAATGACGCAGGTTTTGTAAATCCAATTCTGATAAGTTTGCCATAATAATACCTCCTGAAAATATTGTCTCATCCGACGTTTTTATTATTTCCAGAAGGTTTTAATCTATACTGACATTTTATTCATCAAGCCAATAATCGTCATCCACTTCATCCATGTTCACTTTGATATTTTTATTTTGTATTATATATTTATTTCGTATCTTTTCATTATTCTGTTTTTCAATTTTTTTAAAAGCCCCGCTCTCATCCTTTCGGTTTTCACTTGCCCTGTCCTTTTTCTTCTTTTTGGTAGAATTACTCTTTTTAGTATCCTCTGTCTTCATAACGCCGGTCTTTCTTGCAATTCTGATCAGCACATATCCCTTAGGCATGCTGCGCATCTCCTCTTCTGAAATTGCCTTCCACCGTATTATAAGAATAAAATAAATGGCTGCTCCCACTGCGATTGCAACCGCAAGGGCAAGAATATTGATCTTGCAGAGGTAATAAATCCCATGATAAACACCGAAGGCTGCCGCTCCCATAAGAACCGACGCCAGGATAGGGCATAAAAACGTCCTATAAACTTCCTGACTATAATGCAAGTGCCGATGTACTGAAATCTGATTTAAAACGCATAAAATAAAGGAATACAGCACTGTGGAAAACACGTAATAATAAAGACTGTACTTTTCATCCAGAAACAGCATCAATAAAATCATAATTGCCGCATGAAGCACTACCGCCACAGATGCGTTGATAATCGGCGTATTCATCTTTCCGATGGACTGCAAAATAGCCTGTGTCAATGTGGAAAGCGCATAAAAAATAATACTCACTGCCATACAGGACAGCAATATGGAAGAAATATCCAAGGAACTTGGCTGGGGGAAAATCACCATCATGACAGGTCTGGATAATACTCCGATTCCCACTGCACAGGGAATCGAAATCATCATCGTCACTTTTACCGACTTTGCCACCTTTTTCTTGACGCCATCAATATATCCCTGTGCAAAATCACTGGAAATTCCCGGTATCAGCGCAGTTGCCATTGCGGATGCCAGTGCAATCGGGATATTGGAAATCTTTGTTCCTTTTGCAACGACGCTTAAATCCGTCGATACCACTGCTTCTTCGACCTTCCTAACGCCCATCATAATCTGCTGATAAATCGTGTTATCCAGAAAATTATTGATATTATAAATACCGGTACTCAAAATAAAAGGTGTCACCACCATCAGAATCATCTTAAAAATATCTCCATAAGATTCATCCACATGGTTTGTATCCCTCTTGATTCTTCTGCGAATCGTCTTACTGTTTAGTGCATACACCCCCAGCATGAACAATAAACCTATCAGTACTCCTGCCCCTGTACCGATTGTTCCGCCGGCGGCTCCATAAGAAGCCTGAGTAGTTGCATCCTTATCCGCAACAATGCCTACCATCACATATGCCATACCGATGCTGACACCCGCATTGACCAGCTGCTCTACAATCTGGGAGATAGAAGTCTGCACCATCGTCCTGTGTGCCTGAAAATATCCTCGAAGGACCCCTAATATTCCGCTGAAGAAAATCGTAGGTGCAAGCACCTTAAGGGGCAAGACGGCACTGTCCATCTTCACTAGGAGCCCAGCTCCAAAAAACACAAATAAGCTGGCAATACCACCGACTACCAGCACATAAATAAGCGCACAACAGAAAATCCTATGCGCATTTCGGTATTCTTTTGTTGCAAGCCTCTGTGCAATTACTTTGGAAACTGCTGACGGAATGCTATATGAAGATATTAGCAGAACTATGCTGTATGCATAATAAGCGCTATTATAATATCCGTTTCCCTCATCTCCAATAATCGCAACCAGCGGCCTGTTATAGAGAAGTCCGATTATGCGGACGATGATTCCGGCAAAAGCCAGAATCCCCGCCTGCAAAATAAAACTATCTTTCTTTTTCTTGTTCGGCATTGCTGCTACGCTCCAAAACTTTTAGCCAATCAGCCAGTCATACATCTCCTGATATTTAGCTGCTGAAACATTCCACGAAAAGTCGGTCGCCATGGCACGATCAACAATCTTGTTCCACTCACGTTTTTTATCATAAAAAACATGCTCTGCATAACGGATGATTCCCAGCATCTCATGGGCATTGTAATTAACAAAGGAAAAACCTGTTCCTGTGTTCTCATATTCATTGTATGGTCTTACCGTGTCTGTCAGACCACCTGTTTCCCTGACAATCGGAACCGTACCATAACGAAGACTCATAAGCTGGCTAAGACCGCAGGGTTCAAACAAAGACGGCATCAGAAATGCATCACTTGCCGCATAAATCTTGTGGGACAATGCATCTGAATAATAAATATTTGCCGAAACCTTGTTGTTGTATTTCCAGTCAAAATGCCGGAACATATTTTCGTACCGCTCTTCACCTGTACCCAGGACCACAAGCTGGATGCCGTCCTGACACAACTCATCCATAATATATGCAATCAAATCAAAGCCCTTCTGATCCGTCAGTCTGGACACAATACCGATCATGAACTTCCGGTCATCCTGTTCCAATCCTAATTCTGCCTGCAGGGCACGCTTATTTTTAACCTTCTCCTTGCGGAAATTCACTGCATTGTATTTAAATTCAATATTCGGATCCGTTTCCGGATTGAACTCGTCATAGTCAATACCGTTTACAATTCCCCTTAAGGAATTGCTTCTTGCACGTAAAAGACCATCCAGCTGCTCACCATAAAACGGTGTCTTGATTTCCTCTGCATAAGTATTGCTTACAGTAGTAATGGCATCCGCATAAACAATCCCTCCCTTTAAAAGGTTGGCATCTTTAAATAACTCCAGCTTATCCGGTGTAAAATAATATGGCGGAAGCCCTGTGATGTCCTGTACTTCTTTTATGCTCCATTTTCCCTGAAACTTCAGATTGTGAATGGTCATGACAGACTTGATACCGCGGTAAAAATCACTTCCCTGGAAACGCTCCTTTAAATATACCGGAACCAGACCGGTCTGCCAGTCGTGGCAATGAATCAGATCCGGTCTGAAATCAATAACCGGCAGGATTGATAACGCTGCCTTGGAGAAAAACGCGTATTTTTCAATTTCAAACAATACATTGTCACTGTATGGTCTAAAGCCGTTAAAGAACATTTCATTGTCAATGAAATAATATTTGACCCCATCCACCTCTGCGTACATGATGCCAACATATTCATTTTTCCAATGGAAATCCATATAGAAATGAGTGATATAGCTCATCTTGTCCTTCATTTGCTGAGTCATGCAGGTATATTTAGGGAGAATTACTCTCACATCGAAATACCTCTTATCAATACATTTCGGAAGTGAACCCACTACATCTGCAAGTCCTCCCGTTTTAATAAATGGAACACCTTCTGATGCGACAAAAAGAATTTTTTTCATCACGAACCCTCCAATAATTATTGTTATAGAATATTATACATCATCCCTTGGCTCAATAAAAGATAAATTTACAAAATAATAGCTCTGCCTTATATTGATGCGAAACAGAAAATACCGCAAAATCATCTTTTATAATGACTTTGCGGCACTCCATTATTTGTACTGAAGCCTGATTTTATCAGCAATCAATGCAATAAACTCTGAGTTTGTAGGTTTCCCTTTTCCGGTATTGATGGTATAACCAAACAGTGCATCCAGCGTCTCCATCCTTCCCCTGTTCCATGCCACTTCGATTGCATGCCTGATTGCACGTTCCACACGGCTTGCCGTGGTCTGGTTCTTTCTTGCAATGGTAGGATAAAGTACTTTGGTGATAGATCCCAGCATATCAGGATCCTCCACCGACATCATGATAGCCTCGCGCAGATATTGATATCCTTTGATATGTGCCGGAACACCAATCTCATGAATCATATCTGTCACATCCCTTTCTAAATTATAAGAAAGCTTCTTGTCCGGTTCTTCGATACGCTCTTCTTTCAATGCAGATTTACTGCCGGAGGGTACTGTTATCATAATCTGGAATTCTCTGTTCATATGTATTAATTCTCCCAGAATCTTATATACCTTTTCCGTATCCTCAATTGTCGATAAATTTAATTGTTCCATCATTTTCCCTCCATTTTCCAAATATTGCTATGAATTTATTATAAAATACATGATACGTCACTTCAACTGTTATTCATCGCGCATTTTTCGTTCAGTCATTAGGTCTTTTGTAAAATCTTCCCGTAATCTGCTCTGTTTTCATGATATTAATAAATGCTTTATCATCAACTTCTTTGATTTTTGTCACAACTTTGCGAATCTCATCGCTTCCCACCACGGAATACAGCATATTGCATTCATGGTTCCGGTAACATCCCGTTCCCTTAAATAAAGTTGCATCATGGTTTGTGATATCCCTAATTTCCTCGTAGACCCTCTGCGGATTTTCGGTGATAATAAATAAAGTCTGTTTCTGATACCGCTTATAAAGAAAATGGAGCACCTGTGTGGAGGTAAACTGGAAAATAATAGAATATAAGGCTTCATTCCAGTCAAACAGCCATCCCGCAATCAGAAGAACAATTACATTAGCAGCAAAAATATAATTCCAGGTATCTATTCCATATTTCTCCGAAAAGAAAATAGCAATGAAATCCGTTCCTCCGCTGGTCGCATTTGCAAAAAGGCATAAGCTGATGGAAAATGCATTGATGATTCCGCCGAAAACACAGACAAGAAGGGTATCATTGGTCACCGGATAACCCGGCAGAATATCCGTAAGGATACCTGACAGCACAATCATAAGGCAGGAATAACCGGTAAATTTCTTTCCGATAAATTTAAAGCTTATGAATACCGGAATTGCATTGAGAAGCAGATTGACCGCTGTAAACGGAATATTAATGTTCCAAAATTTTACTCCTATCTGTTGGATCAAAAGTGTAACTCCATTGAATCCGCCCGGAATCAAATTTCCGGCACGGATGAAGCTTTTGATATTCAAAGCCATAATACAAGCGGCAAGAACAATCAGACTAAACCGCCTTGCTTCCTCTAAAATTTTATTTTGACTAAAAGAAGACTGCATCTTCATATTATCTGTACTCCATCTTTATTTTCAATCTGTTATCTTCTGCTGTTACCTTTGCAATGCTTCCGCTTACAAGAGGCATCATTGGCGGCAAATGTCCCAGATCAATATCCATGATAACCGGAATTCCATGTCTTTGGGCTGTAGGAAGGATTGCTGAATACTGGTCAAGCCCCATCATTTCCTGCCCATAACAGCATAATGGGCGGCCAATCAGAAATCCCTTTACATTCTGGAACCAGCCTGCCTGCTCCATCTGCCACATAGCTCTCCGCACGCCAAAAACATTCAGGTCACAGGCTTCTAAGAACCAGATAAGACCATCTTCTTTATAATTATCTGTAAATTCCTTTACTTTATCAAAACGTGTTCCCAAAAGATTGACCAGGCAGTCCATACATCCGCCAATCAGGCGTCCCTCCATAACGGCTGTATCCTGCTTTGTCATATTCCCTGTCTGATCAGGCTGGAAAATCTTCAATGCAAGTTCCTCTGTGCATTGATAAGGCGCCAACGGATGTTCGTCGCCTTCTCTTTCCCATTTTCCATAACTGACTACCTCATTTCTCTTCCCGCTCAATAATTCCATGGCGTCCATCAAGGATGGGTGCCACGGCTCCATTCCAAAGGCAGATGCACAGGGACCGTAAATCGCAGCCGTATCGCAAAGCGTATTTAAAAGAAACGTCATGTTCGTATTGTCTGAATACCCCATGAACCATTTGGGTTCCACTTCTCGTATCGCTTCAAAATCCACATATTCCAGGATTTCACACATTAATTCTCCTCCGCCGCAGGAAATCAGACAATCATTGTCTTTGCTCATATAGTACTGCGTAAATTCCCTGCCGCACTCCAGAGGAGTGTTACTGATTCCAATTCCTTTTTCCACATAACAATTGGGACCCAGATCCACTTTATACCCCATATTTTTCCACTTTTTCTGTGCATTCTCAAAAGCAGTTCTGTACGGATCCGTAGCGCAGCCAAAGGAGGGCGCCGGAAAACCAATTGTTCCTTTTTCCTTCAAAAAAGCGGGATATCTCATTTCATCTTCTCCTTTTCTTTTAGTCCTTTTCCCCCAACATTTCTTCCAGATATCTTAAATGGGTAATGCCGATACTTATTCTCGCCATTCCATCTTTCAACTGAATGGTTCGTTTTGCAATATCCACACTTTTGACATAATTCAAATTCACGATTGTACTGCGATGACATTTCATAAAATCAGAACTATTCAGTTTTCTCATCATTGATTTCATTGATATATAAGGCGCGCATCTTACTTTGTTATCGTTCGTATGTATATACATCTTATCATCTATCATTTGTATGTAAACAACCGTACTTTTCTTGAGTTTATATGCAACATTGTTCCATTGCATGTAAAACAGGCTTTCCTGCTGTATACTATCCAAATATCCCAGACTGTTCTCCATAACCTTTTTGAATCCGGTTTCTTCTACCGGCTTATCTATAAATTTGTAGCAGTTCAGCCTTTCATAGGTATATAGCAAAGTGCCTTTCAATTCCGTAATAAACAGAATAGGTGTAGCGAGATACCTTTTGGTTCTGCGCATTTTATCCACAAACACGAGCTCCGGCGGCATGCCTGCACTGTCTGCATTCAGCGTGACATCCACTATAAATAGATCAATGTACATCTTCACGGCACATCTGTAGGCCTCCTTGACACTACTCCTTGGAAAGACAATTACCTTTTCATCGAGATCAGCCAGAATGTCCCCTATACGTTTCAATTCATTCTCATCTTTTTCCAGCAGTAGAATCTTCCTCAACTTTCCGCTTCTCTCTTTCTGATTATTTAAGGTTAGTATAATACAGGAAAGAAATTTGTACCAGCGAAATTTAATAAAAAAAGTGTTAAGTCATAGATTCTAATCTGTAACTTAACACTTTTTTCAGTATAATAAAAATATTTACCCTTTCACTGCCCCTTCTGAGATACCATTTACCATGTTCTTCACAAGACAAAAATATAAGATGACAATAGGTACCGCAATAAACACACTTCCCGCTGCGAAACGGGCAAACTCTGTTTCATCAAGACTCATAAGTCCCACTGCCACGGTATAGAGATTCTTTTCCTTCAACAATAGCTTAGGCAGGATAAAATCACTCCACGGCCACGTAAATGAAGTCAGCGCAGTATAGACAATAATCGGTTTGGATAACGGCAGATTGATCCTGATAAAAATCTGAAAATTGGTTGCCCCGTCAATTTTAGCTGCCTCATCAATGGATTTCGGTATCGTATCGAAAAATCCTTTCTGTGTCAGATACCCCATCGGTGCCCCCGATGCATAAATCAGAACCAGTCCCCCCAGATGATTGATCAGCCCAAATTGCGTCATAAGCAGATATACCACCGTCATTCCCATAAAGGACGGAAACATTCCTAATACCATTGTCGTTTTCATCATTGGTTTCCTCATACGGAAGGTAAAACGCGACATGGTATATGCCGTCAATATCGTTAGAAACGTGCCCAGCGCGCAGCTTCCTGCTGCAATCAGCAACGTGTTTAAAAACCATTTGGGATAATTGTACATCGTTGTATCCGTAAAAAGCTTTACAAAAGAAGCCGTACTATACTGTGCAGGAAAAAAACCATCAAATGAATAAATACTTCCTGACTTTGAAAAGGAAGCCAGGATAAGCCATAAGCATGGGAAAAAGAACACAAATGCCACTGCCAGTAAAATTGTGTATGTAACTAAAGTATCCAATATCTTCCCCGCATTGATTTTTCTTCTCATTGAAAGGTATCCTCCTCTCGATAGGATGGTGATTTCACATATATGATCAATGAAATCAACGATGTGATCATAAAGATCACCAAGCTGATTGCTGCGCCGATACAGTAATAATTATTATCAATGGAAAGATTATAGAGCCAGTTGATCAAAAGATCCGTATCACTGGCAAGGAAGTAGCCATCCACGTACAAGCCGCCTCTTAGGAAATAGAAAATACCAAAATTATTGAAGTTGCCAATGAATTGACTGAGCAAAACCGGTGTAGTCGCAAACAACATAAAAGGCATAGTCAGTTTCTGGAACTGTTTCCATCTGCCTGCGCCGTCGATACGGGAAGCTTCGTATAAAGACATATCCCGGTTCGAAAGATGCCCTGTCGCAAGAAGCATAATGGACGGTACACTGATCCAACAATTTACCAGAATACCGATTACTCTTGCCATCCACTTTGCATCTAAATCGAGAAATCCGATTGCTGTATTTCCCGCAGCAGTGATCATCTGGTTGATTGGACCTCCATAAGAGAACATGAACCTAAATGCCAGCAGCGTGATAAATCCGGGAATGGCATATGCCAGTATGGGAAACGCGCGCCAGAAAGCTTTTCCCTTCACACAGTCCTTGTTCAGAAGAAGGGCTAACCCCAGACCCATAAAGTAATTCAGCACCGTCGAGATGACAGCCCAGAGCAGATTCCATCCCAGAATTTTGAAAAAAGTCGGTGCGAATTGTGACAGGGTAATCAGCTTTTTAAAATTAGCAAATCCTACCCAGTCTACCAACTCCGGTGGAACGATATCGCCGCCGTAGTTGGTAAAAGCAATTAGAATCATAAAAACAATCGGAAGAATATTGAATACGCATACCCCCAGAACCGGAAGAGCAAGAACTGTTATGTAAAACTTTTTGTCCAAAAGCTGCGCCAGCTCTTCCTTAAAGGGTGTCAGCCCTTTTCCGCTTTCAATGATTTTCTGTGTATGGTATGCATCTTTCAAATTCATCTGGTACAGGTAAATAAAAACCGCTGCAACGATCCATGCAAAAATTCCCATAAGCAGCATAATAACCGAATTGTCTCCCACGGTTCCAAGCCATGCATCTCCTTTTTGGGTTCCAAGCGTAAAAAAACCTGCAATATCCTCAAATCCTCTCAAAACCATATAAACTATGATGCTAAGCTCAGACAGGAAATACAAAATTCCTTTTACATAACTGCCGTACAAAAACTGTCCTCCGCCCATCACCACCGCGGAAAGCATTACTTTCCAACTGCTGTCGCGAACTGCAGACGTAAAATCATTCCATTTTTCTTTCATTCTTATACCCAAGCCTTTCCTGTTCCTCTTCCGGATCTTGCTATTTCAAGGTGAAGATGGCATCATAAATCTGCTGATCCACCGTTTCAAGTCCCTTCTTCATGGCATCCAGATCTGTATATTTCTTCTCTTTCTCCGTTCTGAAAGCATCCTTCGCCAAATCCGTGAAAAAAGTCTCTCCCGGCGTCCAAATCTGGCTTACCTCTTTAATAGAGGGCATCAACACAATATTTCCCGATTCCAGGTTATCATATAAAAGCTGTGAGGTACCTCCTGCCGTGTCCGCGGCATCATTTCTTGCGGGAGCAACCCCTAATAATTCGCTTCTTTTCACCATCATCTCATAGCTGGTGGCAAATTCCACAAATGCCAGACACGCATTAGGATATTTCGTATAAGCGCTGATGGCATATCCATTGATTCCGCCCATGGACTTTGCCTCAAGGAAGGCCGCATTTTCTTCTGTCAGGTCGCCGCTTTCCGGTAAACTGGGCAATGTAGTCATAATTAGATTTTCCTCTGCCCTTGTTCTTGCTTCCGCTTCCTCAATCCCCTCATTTTCATACGCTAATACCATTTCATCCAAAAATGTAGAATACATATCCGGCGTCGTAATTGTTGCAAAATAAGTACCGTCCGCCAGTTTACTGTAGGCATTCGCGGTGATGGAATCGTCAATGCATTCTTCACTCATGGCGCCGGCAAGCTGACTTAATACCCATGCTCCTTTTTCCGCTTCCCCTGCAGAAAATCCAATATCAGAAGGGTCTGTATTGTTGTTCCCGAAAACATAACCTCCGTAAGTAAATAGGAATCCGCTGGAAAAGTAAACGTCATACAAGGACTTCATATATCCGTATCTACTGCTGTCTTCTTCATGCCGGTTAACGGAATAGGCATACATGGCATTCCAGTTCTCAGCCATATCCGGTATTTGATTTCCGTTGTCGTCCCAATTTGTCTCCCAATCATCCGGTAACAAATCCTTTCGGTAATACAGCATAGGCGCCTGCACGTTCACCGGAACGCCGCAGGTATATGCGGTTCCTCCAAGTTCGATCCGGTAAGCAGCCCATGCTGTTTCCGGAATCTTGTCAAAGCACTCCATCTTCTCTACCGGAAGAGGATAAATATGTTTCCCTTCTGCGTACTGCATGATAATATCATTTGCCTGATAAAGAACGTCCGGTCCATACCCATAAGGTCCGTCATTAGCAAGATCCAGATACTGATTCATATTGGCATCCACCGCCACAATACCGTATTCCGCATATTCCTCATTAAAAGCCTTGATCAGTTCAGCAAAATACCCCTTGGAAACCGCAGTGTCATTTTCCAAAACCTGTATGGTCACATCATGCTCCAATTCACCGTTAAATACAGTGCTGACAATACCTGCTTCCTCACCGGTCTGTGTGTCAGGTACAGTTTGTACGCTGTCTGTATTTTTACCGCAGCCTGCGAAAATTCCAATACTAAGAGAGGCAATCATTAATAATGCAATGCTTTTTTTCTTCATCCTCATCCCTCCTGTTCTTCAACAAACAAAAATCCATTGTTCTGCAAATTTTTTTCATACTTATGACTGCTTATCACCATCTGGCTTTCCGACAGCCGTACATGTTTTTCTTTCTTTGAAAGATTGATCCAAAGCGACATCTTACGCTTCTGCCAGATTCTCTCCACACACAACATTTCATCTTCATCAAAGATATGCACACTGCCATACTGTAAAACCGGATTGCCCCGCAGCGCAGTCAATTCTTTTATTATTCCCATCACTTCCATATCCCAATTTGCTTCTTCCCAATCAAAGCATCTGCGTGAATCCGGATCATACCCTCCCTCCGTGCAAATCTCTGTTCCGTAATAAATACATGGCGCCCCGGGAAAGATGAATTCCAAAGCCAGCGCTGAAAGCAGCTTATCCTTGTTTTTTGATACCTCAGAAAAGAAACGATGAGTATCATGAGAATCCAAAAGATTCATCATCATAAAATTGACCTGCTCCATGTTGCGCATCAGATTACTGTTCAGTTTTTCCGCCATCTCTTTTGCCGAGAATTTTTCTCTTGCAAAATAATCCAGACATGCCTTTGTAAAAGCATAATTCATGATACTGTCATACTGATCTCCCATCAGGTAGGGGTATGCATCATGCCAGTTTTCTCCGATGATGACACAGTCTCGTTTTTCCGCTTTTACTTCACGCCGAAACCGTCTCCAGAATTCGTGGGAAACCTCGTCTGACACGTCCAGTCGCCAACCGTCGATATCAGCCTCCCGAATCCAAAATAGTGCAATATCAATCAGGAAATCCTGTACCCCCTTGTCTGCCGTATTGAGTTTAGGCATATAATTACATGCGGCAAAACATTCATAGTTCATTTTCTCCGTATCGGGGAACTCTCCGTCTATTATGAACCAATTATAATACGGGGACTGTTTTCCTTTCTCAAGGACATCCTGAAACTCCGCCATTTTCATGCTGCAATGATTGAACACTGCATCCAGTACAATACGCATTCCTTTTTGATGTGCCTTTAAAACCAGTTCCTTCATATCTTCTATTGTTCCAAACTGGGGATCGATTTTTTTGTAGTTGCTGATATCATACTTATGATTTGATACTGACTCAAAAACAGGAGTCAGATAAATCGCATTGACGCCAAGACTTTTTATATAATCCAGCTTTTCAGTAATTCCCTTTAGATCTCCCCCTGCAAAGCTTTTAGGTGAAGGGATTCCTCCCCACTGCATGGTAATATACCCTGTGTCCTTCTCAAAATCCCCCTGGTAAAAGCGATCAACGAAAATCTGATAGAAAACTGCGCTCCGCATCCATTCGACCACTTCCATGATATCATTTGTGTTGATATAAGGCATCTGAAAAAAATTGTAAAATCCTTCTTCAAACTGATAGGTTTCCGTAACACCGTCCTCGCTATAGAAGTAGATTTTTCCCTTTTCCTCTATTTGAAAAACATATGCCAGACGTACATCTTCCGGCTGCAGTCTGATTTCATAATAATGATACAGCTGATCGCTGTAACATATTTTCATTTTTTCCTGTCTGCGTTTCAGTGAAAAATCATATTTGCAAGCGTAAATCAAAGAAACCTCCGCCTGTTCATCCTCCTTTGCCATGCGCAGGCGAAGAACCAATTCTTTCTCTCCGCTGGCAAAGCAATATCGGGAATCCGGTATATGTAAAATAGCGTATTGATTCATTCCATTTCCTTTCAAATACTTAGTTTGTTGTTGACAAATACTGTAAAATTCTGAATAATAATTGAGAATGTTTTTTTAAGGAGGAAGATTATGGACCGTAAGGTTACGATAAAAGATGTTGCGCGCGAAGCCGGTGTTTCCGTAGCGACTGTTTCCTATGTAGTCAACAATCGAACCGACCTGCGCATCAGCGACGCGACCCGGAAAAAGGTATTGCAAGTCATCAATCTGCTTAATTACACCCCAAATCAGGCGGCAAAAGCATTGGCTACCAACCGTAAGAACCTCCTTGCCATTATCGTCTCCCCTGACTGCTCCATTCTCAAAAAAGCAGAACAGTTGCAAACGATTCAATTTTTATCACAATTTTTTAATAAGAAAAATTTCGGTCTCATTTATTTAGACTGCAATTACAACGAAAAATGCGAGCAGGCGGATGCCATTATCTGCTATGATGTATCCTCAACATGTTTCCGTCAGCTTGGTGATAACAATTTTATCCCTCTCACAGCGTTAGACTGTATGATAGATGATTCGCTTTTCTTCCAGATAAACACAGATTACAGTATGCTTCTGGAAAAAGCCCACAGCCATTTCCACGGCGAACCCTATCAATATGTGGTGCTTAAAACTGCAAATAAGGAAAAAGCATCCTTCCTTATGGATATGTTTACCAATATCCTCTTTGTTGACAATTTCGATGATCTGCGCCATATTTCCGGACAGAATATTTTAATTACAGAATCCACTTTAAAGCCCCTTCTGGCTGATAAAAACAATATCTGTTATCTGCCCTCTATGTCAGACGCAAAGGCAGAAGCCTTACTGCAGTGTATCGAAAATGCACTCCAGAGAACTCTGATCGATCAACATCACATTCTCGTATAAGTCACCGCTCTTAAGAAAACCTTAAGAGCGGTAATAATTACAATCATTTTCTACTTGAAAGCCACCGTAAGTATCTGTGTAGACGGATCATAGGTAAAGGTATAACTTCCGCCTGCTCCTGCAACCAGATTTGCACCCTCTGTACCAGTTACATAGGATAAGCTTTCTGCATCGTCTTCCGCTATGTTTGTATAGCGGATATATTCATTTCCGACGCTTTCAATATCTTCCGCTGTAAGTAAAGACGTAAACATGAATTCGTCGCCTTCTTCAAGTTCAACTGTCAGTGTATAAATACCGTTTTCCTCCGTAAACTTCGTTTCGTCAGAATAAACGTCCTGCCAGCCAGTGATGATTGCGCCTTTAATATAGTAATCTGTCTGTGTCTCTACCCCGCCTGCCTGCGATTCTCCGTTATAGACCCATGTGATGGTATCGTATGGATTGATGTTAAAGTTTTCCTTATTATCTTCTGAATAGCCAGATGCACCTGTGTCATAAGTGTCTTCACCCGGATAAGTGGTAAGAGTAAGCGTATAATTTCCGGAAACATTTACCTTAATGTTAGCTCTCTTTACCCCTGTATCACCCAATCCGCCGGAATTGGCAAAATATTCCACTCCATCCTGTGTAATCGTATCTAGATATCCATAACCTCTTTGATCTTCCCATGCACCGTTCATTGCAAACTGGAATTCATCTCCTGCTTCCAAATCTAAAGTGATCGTATAAATATTAGCTTCTGCATTTTCTTCCTTCTGCATGGTCTGTGCGTCCCCAATTACGCTTCCCCAGCTGGATTCCATAAGCACAGGACTTTTTCCGCTTCCTAAAATCGCAAAGGTTCTGGTGTCTTCAACATAAGACACAAAACCTGCAAATACGGAAGTATCCTGTGTAACTGCTGCCTCAAAATCAAAACGATGGCTCATCTGAGGTGTCGCAAACCATCCGGTAAATATGTAGCCTTCTTTTTCAGGCGTAAATTTCTCCAATAATACACCCTCTTCTACTTCCGCGGTATCTAATACCGTTGTTCCATCGGAATCATAGAAGGTTACTACATACGTTTGTACTTCCGTCTCCTGTGATTCTTCACCGATTGCCTGTGTTTCTTCTGTCCCTGTGCTCTGACTGCTCTCCTGTGCACCTCCCCCTGATCCACATGCAGCTAGTCCGATAACCGCCGCTGTCAAAATACTTACTGTCATTAATCTCTTTTTCATTTTTGCCCTTCCTTTCTCTTTATTTAACCGTTTAAACTGGTGGGTAAAAAGGAAGCAAATCACATCTGGTGATTGATTTGCTTAACCGTTTAAACAATTTAAATTTATCACTTTCATTACCGTTTGTCAAGGTTTTGTATTAATTTTAGTACATTGTTAGGTCTGGTCTTTTACCATTGTGATTCAATCGGGTATGTACTATAAAGAAATAAATCGTCTGATTAATGAGAGAACAAAGCGGAATTGAAGCGATTATTTTGGGGTGCACAGAACTTCCGCTGATATTAAATTCAAATAATTGTCCGGTTGATTGCTTGGATATTATGGATATTCATATCAACAAATTAGTCCAGTTGATTATAAATTAGAATGTAATCGCATTTTTACTCAGCTTTTTTCCAGTCCATGAAAGAATTCATTCGGGAGATTTTCTTTAGTAATAGAACAAATCACTAGGTTTTTGCGCTTTCCTGATACTAAATCAATTCTTCTGTCTCTGAGTTCTCCATCAATCCGAAAGCCGAGTTTTTTTAATAAATATTCTGAAGCAATATTGCTTACACTATACTTTGCTTCTATCATATACAAATTTCTAGCTACTAAATATTCTTGAAGAATACGACTTATTGCCTCATGTGCATAACCCTTATGTTGATACTGTTCACCAATTAAATATCCTATTTCTCCAATTCCAAGTTGTATATAGGGTATATCAATTGTGACATATCCAATACATTTTTGGCTCTCTTTTTCCACAATAACCCATGCATTTTCGTTTTCAGCCAAAACAGATACGAATGATGCCATCTGCTTTTCTTCCATTGGATAACCAAGTATATATTTTCCAAGGCTTTTGTCTTTTCCCCAACCTTTAAAACAGGAATATGTATCTTTTATTTCAAAATTGCGTACAAATAATCTTTCTGTTTCAAGCATAATTTCTCCTCTGATCCATAATATTTCCACCGCTCTGAATCCATAATTACAATCCGAGAATTTCTTTTTCTTCCAACTGAATTGCCTTTTCGTAAATCGCCGCCATAATGCTCCACCTTATTAACGCATATCATCGAACATACCACTATCTGCTAAAGCAATGACTTCGGCTACCACCTGCTCATATTCTACTATATCCTCGACAAAATACTCCGTAATGTTGATATAATCCGACCTGTAAAATTCCTTCTCGCAAAACTCATGTATTAATGTTGGTATATTCACTCCTTCTTTTGCCGAAGGGCAGATCTTCATCTTTGCCCTATGCTTTCTGACTTCCCTGACTAATCTGATAAATTCTTCATCAAAAACCACATGTTCTCTCAACTTATATAAATCATACAAGTGCCTAGAATATCTTTTTGATTTTCCCTGCATATAATAATCGCATAATGCAAAAACCTTATCTATATAAGTTCTGCTGATTGTCTGCAAAGTCATTTCAAACAACTCTAATTGAAATTCATCAATCAAATCCTTATTATCCTTTTTCAAATATTGCCTTACATAGCTGTCTATATTCACCTTTTCTGTCGGAAATGAATAAGATGCTAACGCAGTCTCTACCTTAACCCCTTCAGATAAGCTGTTTCCCACATACTTATCTAACGGTTCATATTGAAATATATAGCAGTTATAATCTTTATCACTCTCAATCCTGTCCCAGTTTGAAATTGGCATACCAAGTTCTTCACTAATTTCCTTCATTATATTATACTTTATTTTCTTTCGTCTGGCTTCTCCGATATGCTCAGAAAAAGTAATGTCAATATCCTCAGAAAAGCGGTTTAGTACATGGAATCCCTTTGAAAGCGATGTGCCGCCTTTAAAAACACATTTATCAGCCTTTTTAGTCAGAAGTTTTAAAATCATAGTAACATAATAGTCTTTTTCCACCATCGCAATAGCTAAATTCTTATAAACTGCGGTATTCGCGATAACTTCCTGAAAAAGTTCTCTGTCCTCATGCAAATACATTTTCTAACCTCATTTCGTAAATAGATTTATATACTCTTAATGGAAAATAAATGATATACTGATCTACTACTTCTCTTGCAATCTGAAATCTTCTAATATAATCTATAATCTGTTCCCTTGCCGTCTGTTCATTATCACTGTATTCATCTATGTCTTTCAGCAGTTCAAGCAGTTGTAACACAATATAGTTACTTTTATTCACTTCAACTGGTGCCCTGCGAACTACATACACCCTGTTTCCGACAGATACCTCACGGACAACAGCTGCCATATTATTACTGACAATTTCTTCCTTCATAGGCACCTGCATGGATATTCCCATCTTATTCGCCAGCGTATATCCCGCATAATACCCCATGATACGCCCCATCCTAGAAATATACTTGTACCGGGCAACAACATCCGGTGCAAGAGTTGTTTCCCCCTTTACTCTGGATGTTTTGGGAATATAATATATCCCCTGCTCATATCGGATGACTTCGCCTGTATCAGTCAGTTTCTTAATCTTTTGCCTGATAGCTGCATCTGACATCCCAGCTATTTTTATATCCTGTAAAAAAATAGGTTCTCCTAATTCATAATTTTTTTTTATATATTCAGACAGCATATGCTCCCTCCTCATCACAAATAGTAATATTATTTATTATTATTTGTATTCTATCCTATTCTTTCTCTTTCGTCAATATGTGCCCACTATGAATTTATACTAATATCCTTTCAAATTCTGCGGATTATGTAAAAGCTTCCAGTGTTACTCACTGAAAGCCATTTAGCACAATTGGACTTAATGCACGAGCATGTTTTCAATAAATATCCCATATCCTTTAGTCGGTTCCTGGACAAGGACGTGGGTGACGGCGCCGATTAGTTTGTTGTCCTGAATAATGGGGCTGCCGCTCATTCCCTGGACGATTCCCCCGGTAGTCATGAGAAGTTCCGGGTCAGTTATTTCCAAAACGATCCCCCTATTGATGTTATCATTTTCCAAGTTGATATCAGTGATCTCTACATCATATATTTGTGTTCCGTTTCCTAAAGAACAGATAATCTGGGCAGGTCCCTTTTTGATCTCCTGTTTTAATCCCAGGGGAAGATAGTCATAATAAGCATCCATCATTGTTTCCGGTGTGCAGATTCCAAAAATACCTCTAGGCGTGTTGGCAGTTATGGAACCCATAATATTTTTGTCATCATATTCGATAAATCCTGTCAGTTCGCCCGGTGAGCCTGTCGTTCCTTTTGTGATTCCTATGATTTCCGTATGGTAGAGGGTTCCTGTAGATAACGTCATCAGGGCGCTGGTATCTACATCATTAATCCCGTGCCCCAATGCGCCGAAACAGCCATTTTCATCTATATAAGTCATGGTGCCCACTCCCTGTGCATTGTCCCGGACCCATATTCCCATCTTATATTCCCCATTCTGATTTGCCTCCGGGCGCGCTTTTACATCAAGGATCATGTCTCCTCTCTGTATTTTAAAGACCAGTTCCTGTCCTTCACAGTGACTGATTCTTTCAATTAATTCTTTTTTTTCATCGATTTCTTCATCATTGATTTCCAGTACATAGTCTCCTACCTGAAAGACATATTTTCCCGGACTTACGATTTGACCGTCTTCTCCCTCAAACTCTCCAATTCCAACAATTAAAACTCCCTGGGTCTTGACATAAATGCCGATTGGTATTCCCGCCGGTTTTAAACGGATATCCTGAATGACTTCTACATCAACCTCTTTTAAAGGTATGATGCCAAAGATCTTAAGCTGAAGTTTATACTGATCCACTTGATTTGCTTTGACTGTGATCTGCCGCCCTAAGTCCATATATATACTGCTATTTTCTGTGCTTGTATTTGTTCCGCCGCTTACCTCAACGGCTTCCTTATATAATTCTCCTGTGGCAGGTACTTTAAAGTCCAATTCCTGATCCACCCCCGCTTTAATCATGATGGTGGATGGAACACTGAGCCACATAAAATAATAGATAGACAGCATAACGGCAACGACTCCGAATGCCAGCATAGTATATAAAAATCTTCTATAAATCACAACCCTTCCATGAGTTGATTCGTTTAAATGGTTCAAGTTTTCACATCCTTTATCTTAAAAAATTATAGAAAAAAAGACATACAGCCTGTATGCCTTTTTTAGTATGTGAAAAACTTGAAATTTTACTTTCTAAATTTTATTTTTTTGCTTCCAAATGTTTCTATTACTAATTTGCTTTTGCCTTCTTTGCTGCCTCTCTCATCTCACGGGCATTGCTTAAAACTGCTTCTGTCAATTCCCCGCTTCCCAATAGTCTTGCCAGCTCACTAAGGCTCTCATCATCCGCAATTTCCCTGATGTTTGTCACAGTTCGCTCATTTATCACATTTTTTTCTATCATAAAATGTGCATCCGCCATGGCAGCAATCTGAGCAAGATGTGTAATGCAGATGATCTGATGATTTTTGGAAAGTCTTCCCAGCTTTTCAGAAACTTTCCACGCCGTCTTTCCGCTGATTCCTGTATCGATTTCATCAAAAACAAGCGTGTCTGTCTCATCCTTATCCGCGAAAACGGTTTTAAATGCAAGCATAATACGGGAAAGTTCTCCTCCGCTGGCAATCTGCCACATAGGTTTTAATGCTTCCCCCGGATTAGTGGAAATCAGAAATTCTACTTTGTCATATCCATCAGCCCCAAAGGATTCCTCCTCGGAGATAACTGAAATAGAAAATTCCACGTCCAGAAAATTCAAATCTATCATAGCCTCCTTCAGTTTTTCTGTAAGCGGCTTGGCTGCTTTCTTCCTCAACTCTGAAATCTGTCCACATAAAAGAAGAATCTCTTCTTTCTGTTTCTGCATTCTAATCCGAAGTTGCTCTATATAGGCTTCATAATGATTCAATTTATCAAGCGTCTGCTGCTTCTCTTCCTGCGCCTTTAAAATATCCGGTATACTCTCACCATATTTATCTTTTAAGTGATTTAAAATATTAAGCCTCTCTTCTAAATGGAGAAATTCTTCTTCGTCGAACTCAAGGCTGTCTCTATATTGTGCCATCGAACGATTAAAATCATTCAACAGATCATCAATCTCTGTGAGTTGCTCTATAAGCGGCTCTGCTTCCGCATCAAACTCAGCAAGGGGTTTAAGCTCGCGAAGGGCATGTCCCACAGCAAGACCTGCACTTCCCTCCTCATCATATCCGGTAAGTCCATGCACCGCATATACAGCTTCCTTCATTTTTCTGGCATTTGCAAGTTTTCGATATTTCTTTTCTACCTTCTCATCCTCCACAGGATCTAAGCTGGCAGCCTCAATCTCATTGATCTCAAATTCCAGAAGTTTCGCCTCCCGCATTCTGACTGCCTCGTCAGAATTCTGACTTTCAAGTTCTTCCTCACATTTTCTGTAATCTGTCAACTTACCTTTCAACTGGGCTTTACATTCAACGATTTCTCCGCCAATATAATCATCCAGCATTTTCTTGTAAGCAGATGGTTTAAGCAGTGACTGGTGCTCATGCTGCCCATACATATCCAAAAGACAGCCTGCCAGATTCTTTAATTGCCCGGCACTAATGCTTTCTCCATTTGCACGGCAGATGCTTCTGCCTGCCATAATTTTTCTCTGCAGAATCAGTATATGATCCTCTTCCACCGGCAAATCCATTGCACGCACTTTTTCACATTGCTGCTCATTCAGTGAGAAGATCAGCTCCACTAGTGCATGGTCTGCCCCTGTCCGGATATATTCCTTATCCGCCTTTGCCCCAAGCGCAAGATTAATAGAGCCAATGATAATGGATTTCCCTGCACCTGTCTCACCGGTCAGAATGTTCATTCCTTCTGCAAAGGTTACCTCCTGCTCATCAATCAGCGCCAGATTTTTTACGTGTAAACTCTCAAGCATATCGCTTCCTCCTTATGCTCTTCTCTCAAGCGCATAGTCGGTTATTCCTCTAATACGTTACGGATCTTTTCCATAACCGCCTGTGTATCTTCTACGGTACGCACAGCCATCATGATTGTGTCATCTCCGGCAATGGACCCTACAATTTCCTTAAGTTTCATAGCATCTATGGCTGCTGCTACAGCCATTGCCATCCCTGATACGGTCTTAACAACAAGAATATTCTGTGCCATATCCATGGACACAAATCCATCCCTAAGCACCCGTATATATTTATCTCCAAGATAATGATCACTGTGAATTAAAATCGTATATTTCTGTCTTCCATCTCCCATTGGAATTTTGGAAAGCTTCAGTTCCCTGATATCTCGTGATACCGTAGCCTGAGTGACCGCATACCCCGCTTCTTTCAGCTTATCCGCAAGTTCCTCCTGGGTTTCAATTTCAAACTGTTCAACAAGTTCCTTTATCTTTTGATGCCTGCTCTTTTTCATACGCTCACTCCATCATGCAGCCTAATGAACTGCTGTCTATTTAATCACTCATCTTTCTATGAAGCACTTCCAAAAAGCTGACTTGATTAAGCTTCACAATTCCGGTAGTCTTTTCTGACCTTTTAATTTCTATTCTTTCACCGGTACAGAGACTGACCTTATGACATCCGTCAAATATGGCCTCTACTTCTTGATTTTCTCCATCTCTGCTGCTCTCTATCTCTACCACTACTACATCCTCAGAGGAAAGCACGATACTTCTGTTTTGCATGGAATGGGGACAAATTGGAGAAAGCAGGATCAACTCTGCTTTCGGTTCCACGATAGGTCCTCCGGCGGACAAGTTATATCCCGTCGAACCTGTGGGCGTAGATATGATCATGCCATCTGCATGATAGCGGTGAAGAAACTGTCCATTGACATAAATATTAAAATTAATGATCTGCAAGGATCCTTTTCTGGTTATTACAATATCGTTGAGCGCTCTTGCCTCATCCTTAATTCCTTCCGCATGATAGCTTTTTCCACACAGCATCATGCGTTTTTCAATATCATATTTATTTCTGGTCAGCTTGTCAAGCGCATCTTCTATTCCTGTCCTGTTTACTTCTGCCAAAAAACCCAAGGTTCCTAAGTTAATTCCCAAAAAGGGGATATCCCTGTCAGCTAAATCTATTGCTGCCTGCAAAAGCGTCCCATCTCCCCCCAGCACAATGACGCAGTCTATATCACCGCTCACCTGCTCTTTGTAAGTATATCCTTCCCTGTGGGGGTTTTTGGTACCTTCATCTACAATACAGGTTTTGCCATGACTTGTGAGATATTCCTTAATAGAGCATGCCGTCTTCAATTCCGCATCCTTGGTTGGATTGGTTATCACATAAAAATGCTCCATGCCATTCTTCCTCATTTCCTATAAGTCCAAGCTGCCATGCGCCTTATCTACCATGGTCGTGATTAAGTCGGAAATTCCCTTTTTCCATGAGTATCCTGTCTTTTCTTCAATTATATCCCGCAATCTTCCTTCCGCCTGTGCTTCTGTAATTTCTGCGGTGTTTTCCATCTTTTCCGGATTTTTTCTGAGATGAACCAGATATTCAATATTCCCTTCTGGTCCCTTAATCGGTGAAAAATCAAGATGTAAGATATCTAACCCTATAAAATCTGAATAATCGATGATTTTTTTTATCACCTCTTCATGAATCTTCGCATCTCTTACAACCCCTTTTTTGCCCACCTTGTCACGTCCCGCTTCAAACTGCGGCTTAATCAGACAAACCATTTCTCCATTTGAAGTAAGAAGCGCCCTTGCAGGCAATAAGATTTTGGTCAGTGAAATAAATGAAACATCCACAGAAGCAAAGTCCAGTTCTTCCTTGATATCTCCCGGAACCATAAATCTGAAATTTGTCTTTTCCATGCAGACGACTCTCTCGTCATTTCTAAGCTTCCAGTCTAACTGCCCATGCCCCACATCAACAGCGTATACCTTTTGTGCACCGTTCTGGAGCATACAATCGGTAAACCCGCCGGTTGAAGATCCTATATCCATGCAGACACATTTTTCCAATACCACACCGAACTGTTCCACGGCCTTTTCTAATTTAAGCCCGCCTCTGCTGACATATTTCTGCGTATTACCTTTTACTTCTATATGTATCTTATCGGCATCAAACAAGGCACCCGCCTTGTCCTCTCTTTGTCCGTCTACGAATACGCTGCCTGCCATAATGATTGCTTTTGCCTTTTCCCTTGAAGGTGCATGGCCTTCCTTTACCAGCAATATATCAAGCCGCTCTTTCATCTATTGCCTTCCATTTCTTTCTTGATTCTCTCTGTGATTGTTTCGGCATCAATTCCAATCTCGTGCTTCAATAAATCCACATTGCCATGTTCCACGTATTCATCCGGTATAGCGATCTGTAAGAACTTTGCATTTCCCGCAAATTCACCCATCATCTCTCTGACCTTTTCACCATAACCGCCGCTTGAAACATTTTCTTCCATGGAAACCACAAGTTCATGGTGCGTTACCGCCCATTCTACTGCCTTAGTGTCAATAGGCTTTACGAATCTGGCATTGATCACACTGCACCTATATCCTGCCTGATTCAGCATTCCTTTCACTTCTTCTGCCGTCTTCACCATGCTTCCGACTGCCAGCAGACAGATTTCACCTTCTGCATAAAGCAACTCTGCCTTTCCAAGTTCAATCGGTGCACGGAACTCTTTTAATCCGGCATAGGCTTCTCCTCTGGGATAGCGGATTGCAATAGGTCCGTCAAAGGCAACCGCATATTTCATCATATCTGAAAGTTCCCACTTATTCTTCGGCGCCATAATATGCATTCCCGGAATCGAAGACAAAAAGGATAAATCAAAAATTCCCTGATGTGTCTCCCCATCGCTGCCCACAAGTCCTGCCCTGTCAATGGCAAACACTACGGGAAGATTCTGGATACAAACATCATGCAGAATCTGGTCATATGCTCTTTGCAGGAAGGAAGAATAAATAGCAACTACCGGTTTCAGTCCTCCTGCCGCCAGACCTGCCGCAAAGGTGACTGCGTGTTCCTCCGCGATTCCTACGTCAAAAAATCGTTCAGGATACATATTCCGGAAACGCTTTAATCCTGTGCCATCCGGCATAGCTGCGGTGATTGCAACCACTTTTTCGTCTCTTGCCCCCAGCTTTGTCATAACGGTAGAAAAAATGTCTGTATAATTAGCAGTCGTTCTGGGCTTTGTAGGAATACCCGTTTCAACATCAAAAGGCTCTGCCCCATGAAATCTTGCCGGATGTCGCTCTGCCGGTGCAAATCCCTTTCCCTTCTGGGTAATCACATGTACGATCACGGCATTCCTTGTACGCCTTGCCTCTTGGAATACCCGCAGCATTGCGGAAATGTTATGACCATCTACGGGTCCTAAATAAGTGACCCCCATATCCTCAAAAAACATCCCGGGAACCACCAGCTGTTTAAAACTGCTTTTCGCTTTCCGGATACCTTCTACAACCTTCTCACCTTTGGGAATTTCCTTTAATGTATTGTATACGCCTTCTTTTATGTCCAGATAAGCGTTAGCTGTTCTTACATTGTTCAGGTATTTGGATACTCCTCCCACATTCTCTGAGATGGACATATTATTGTCATTGAGAACTATGATAAAATTCGTTTCCAACTTGGCTGCGTTATTTAAAGCCTCATAAGCCATACCGCCTGTAAGAGACCCATCACCGATCACGGAGACCACAGTGTTGCTCTTTCCCTGAATATCCCTTGCTTTTACAAGCCCCAAACCGGCTGAAATGGAGGTAGAACTATGACCTGTATCAAAGCAGTCACAATCGCTTTCTTTTCTTTTAGGAAATCCGCTCATACCGCCGAATTTGCGCAATGATTCAAACCCATCCCTTCTGCCTGTCAAAAGCTTATGGGTATAAGATTGATGTCCCACATCCCAGATCAGCTTATCCTCCGGCAGATTCAAAAAGAGATGCAGAGCCATAGTAAGCTCCACTGCACCCAGATTGGACCCCAGATGACCTCCGGTGTGGGATATTTTCTCAATCAGAAATTCCCGTATTTCCTGAGCCAGTTCCTGATAGTCTGATGGATTTATATTCTTAATGTCATTCGCACCCTTAATATTATCAAGCAACATATTCTCAACCTTCTTTTCTTCTGTCCTAAGGCATATTTTTATTTTTCTCTGGTAATCAGTGAATCTACAAGTTCCTCCAGAAACCTGTTTCTTCCATCAAAGGAACGGAGAATGGAAAGCGCTTCTTCTGACAGCGTTCTTACTTCCTCTCTGGATTCCTCCAGACCGTGAAGCGTCACATAGGTCAGCTTATGATTTTTCTCATCACTTCCAATAGGCTTTCCCAAAACTTCTGACGTACTGGTCACGTCCAATATATCATCCTGAATCTGAAATGCAATTCCAATATTATATGCCGCTTTCTCCATATAAGAAACTGATTTTTGATCTGCGCCTGCTAAAATAGCTCCAATCATCATTGCTGCCTGTATGAGCGCCGCAGTCTTGTTTTCATGTATGAATAAAAGCAGTTCTTCCGACACCTGTCTTTCGGACTCTTCTTCAATATCTGCTGCCTGTCCGCCAATCATTCCATAAATTCCTGCTTTTTTTCCAAGAATTTGAATCGCCGCCGCCGCTCTCTTTAAAGTTTCTGGATCTTCTGTCAAATCAAATGCCAAGGACGCCGTTTCAAATGCAAGATTCAGCAACCCGTCGCCTGCAAGAACCGCCATACCATCCCCATAGACATTCCATGTTGTCTTACGTCCTCTCCGGTATTCGTCATTGTCCATCGCAGGCAAATCATCATGCACCAGTGAATAATTGTGAATCATTTCAAGCGCTGCCATAAAAGGTTCTACCAGTGTACCGCTGCCGCCGAATAAAAGGAAACTCTCTTCCATCAATATAGGACGAAGACGCTTTCCTCCTGCTAAGGCACTATAGTTCATCGCCTCTAACACCCTGCGCTGAAATCCCTTTTCCTCCGGCAGATATTTTTCAAGAATTTCCTGTGCATGCTTTGTTTTTGCATCCAGCATTTCATTAAAATTCATAGGTTTCTCCATCTTCATTCAGTGCCATCACCTTTTTTTCTACCTGGTCAATTGCCTGATTGCATTTTTTCAGTAATTCCATACCCTGTTTATATATCTGAAAGGATTCTTCCAATGAAATATCCTCCTGTTCCAATGCCGAAACAGTCTCTTCAAGCATTTCAAATGCCCTCTCCAGTTCCAGTTCTTTCTCTCCCTGTTCCTGCATACCTATTCTCCTTCCATCACACTCATATTGTCCATCTGATACTTTTCCTTTACCACAGTATTCATTCTGCCGTTTTTTACATAAATCTGAAGCTGATCGCCAATGGACACCTTATTTATATCTGTTATGGTTCTTCCCTTCTCATCAGAAACATAAGAATATCCCTGATTCAGCTTATCAAGGGGAGAAAGTCCCTTTAATTTTTCTATATAGATTGCCATCCGGTGTCTGTTTTTCATGATCCGGTTCTTTATGGACATCGATAAACGTTCCTCTAAACTGACAGCATAGGTTCGTTTCTCTCTAATTTTTCCCATCGGACTATTCATTTTCAACTTTGATTCAAGAGTCTGCTGCTTCATACGGGCAAGTTTCATCCGTGCCTGTATCTGCCGGTTAAGGGAAAGCCTGATTCCCTCCATCTGCCCCAGCAAAAGCGTTGCATCATACACAGCCAGTTCCGCTGCCGCCGATGGGGTTGGCGCACGCATATCAGCCACATAATCAATAATGGTTGTATCTGTCTCATGCCCTACTGCAGAAATAACAGGTATGTTACAATCAAAGACTGCCTGGGCTACCATCTCTTCATTAAATGCCCACAAATCTTCTATAGAGCCGCCTCCCCGTCCTACAATAATCACGTCCACCTGTCTTTTCTCAAGAGCCTGTATTCCTCTGACAATGCTTTCTGCCGCCGATTCTCCCTGAACAATAGCGGGATATAAAATAATCTGCACATAAGGATTTCTCCTGGATACTATATTGATAATATCCCTGACCGCCGCTCCTGTAGGTGCAGTTACAACCCCAAGCGTCTTTACGAATCTGGGTATCGGCTTTTTGTATTCGGGTGCAAACATTCCGCGTTCAAGCAGTTCCTGTTTTAACCGTTCGAACCGCTCATAGAGCTCACCTGCTCCATCCTGCGTGATGCTCTTCGCATACATCTGGTATTTGCCGTCTCGCTCATATACATCAATGGTGCCTTTTACCACCACCTGCATTCCTTCCATCATCCGAAATGCAAGACCGGAACGGTTCCCTGCAAACATAACGCAGGAAATCGTTCCTTTTTTGTCCTTTAAAGTAAAATAAATATGTCCGGAAGAATGATATTTGCAGTTGCTGACCTCGCCTTTAACAGACAGTTCATTCAGCAGGAAATCCTGCGCGAACATATTCTTGATATATGAATTTATTTGTCCAACCGTATAAACATTCTGCATCTTATGCTCACCTAAGCGAATTTTGCCAACACTCCATTGACAAAGGATGGTGAAGACTCCTGACCAAATTTTTTGGCAAGTTCAACTGCCTCATTAATTGCGACACCAGTAGGAATTTCCTGATCATACATGATTTCATAAACTGCAAGTCTTAAAATGGTAAGATCCACTTTCCCCATACGCTCTGTATTCCAACCCTGTACTTTATCGTTTAAAGCCTGATCGATTAAATCGATTTTTTCTATGATTTTATTGAATTTCTCACTAATTTGAGCACTGTTTTCCTCTGTTGCAGCATTTTCTTCATCCTCAAAGAAAAATGCCTCCTGCTGTGCCAGTTCTTCCTTCGAATTAAATTCCACGCGGAACAGCAGTTTAAAAATTTGCTCCCTCATTTCTCTTCTGCTCATATATATCCACCTTGCGCCTATTTATCTTTCTGCATATTAACACCGGCAATGCGGATATCTACATCTGCGACTTCAAGACCTGTCATATTCTCTATGGTTGATTTCACTCTTTCCTGAACGCTCTGGGATACAGCCGGAATATTATGACCATATTCAACAATCAGTGCCAGTTCAGCCTTTACACGCTTGCCAAACACCTCCACCTTAACACCTTTTGCAAGATTCTTGACTCCCATTTTGCTCATAAGGTCATTGGTGATATTTCCAGCCATAGCAGCAACACCTTCCACTTCTGTTGCAGCAAGACCTGCAATCATTGCCACTACATCATCAGCAATTTTAACTGTACCAAGATTCTCGTCTTCCTGTAATACATATGTGTTCTGTTCAATAGTTTTTTCCATAATAACGTTCCTTTCTCTCCTTTTATTGCAAGCCTGTTAATGTTTATCATATCAAAAAATACTCTTTTTGCATAGCCCCGTCAAAAATAAAATCCTTATTTTCTCTATAGCCAGAAGCTAAGGCTCAGTTGTTCCTCATTTTCTGCATAAGATACGGTTCCTTCCCGGGTATTCAAATATGAGAATATTCCCTGTTCCTCAATCAGATGCCTTATCATCTCCTCATAAACAGCATTATCTGCACATTTAAGCGTTACATAAGTACTTCCCTGCTCATACGCTGATGAAAATACACCCATAAGCTTTTCCCCATCAACTTCGGTAAAATACCGTCCCTCCCTGACATAATAATTATCCTCCATGGAATCACATATCGGGACCTCCACAATAGAATCGATGACATGCGTCTTCTCCAGCTGGCTGGTCGTGACACACAGATAATCATAGTTAATCGGAGGAATGCTCTCTATAATCTGATCACTGCTTCCTTCCACAATCTGATAAGATGCATCTCCCCATGTAGTATCTACATAATAATAATTTCCATCCATCTTCACCAGATTCCATGCATGTCCTTCTCCGCCTGAAACTCTGCCCATAATCAACGCCGCATCAATCCCTGCTCTTCTTAACAGATATTGCGTTGCTTTGGCATATCCCTGGCAGACGCTTTTGCGCGTGATAAATACAGAACAGATATTTTGATTGTCCGGTGCTTCGGCATCATACTCTGTTTGATTTATAATATATTCATAAATGTATTTTACTTTTCCGTATTCATCCAGTCCCTCGTCCATCCCCTGGAAACACTCCTGTACATAATGCGCAATCTGTTCTTCCTTGAGCTCCGCCTCCTGCATGGATACATTATAGGTGCCTGAAAAAGTGATTTTTTTCACCACATCCCCCAGCGTATATCTGGTAAAAGTATAACCATCCACGTAGAAAATTTCAGGATGATCATTTAATACACACTGAAAAACTTTTTCGATTTTATCCGTTTCTATACAGGATAAGGCAACGCCATCGCCAAATTCCTGAAGAATCTTTAAGATTTCAGCGTAAATGATCTGCTCTGACTCGTTCAGTTTTTCATAGTGGAAAAGTCCCGTCTGCTGTTTTCTGATGAAAGCAGTTTCCTCCACCGAAATACCGGAAATGCTTTCCACCTCATCCGCGCTAGTCCCTTGTACTTCCTCTTTGACGATTGCGGTCTCTTTTGTGTCTTCTGCTTCCTCTTCCCTGTTGTCTGATTCGATCCTGCCGCTTTCCGGCTTGTCCTGATTTACCGGATAACTGCATCCTTCAACCAGCAGAAGACAAATAAGAACCAGCAATATACATCTTTTCATTTTCATTTAATCACGTCCAAACTCTGATAATATTAATCCTTCGTTTCGATCCAGCGTCATTCCTACACTCCAGGCATTGATAAACAAGAGCAGCGGATTTCCCTTAAGGTCTCTTATTTTCTTCATATCAGATGTACCTATGAGTTTATTCAAATCAATTTCCTTATTTTCAATCCATCGGATATGCTCATAAGGCAGATTTTCCAGTTTGATTTCCACGTTGTACTCATTTTCCAGACGGTATTTCAGCACATCAAACTGGAGCACACCTACCACTCCCACGATAATTTCTTCCATACCTGTGTTAAATTCCTGAAAAATCTGAATAGCGCCTTCCTGCGCAATCTGTGTAATCCCTTTTACAAATTGCTTTCTCTTCATGGTATCGACCTGTCTCACCCTTGCAAAATGCTCCGGTGCAAAGGTGGGAATCCCCTCGTAGGCAAATGCCTCCTTTGGCATACACAAAGTATCCCCAATAGAAAAGATACCAGGATCAAATACACCAATAATGTCGCCTGCATAAGCTTCATCCAGAATCTTTCTCTCACTTGCCATAATCTGCTGAGGCTGTGAAAGACGCATGACCTTTCCGCCCTGCACATGCTTTACCTCCATGCTTGCCTCATATTTGCCGGAACAGATTCTCATAAATGCAATCCTGTCCCTGTGCGCCTTGTTCATATTTGCCTGTATTTTAAATACAAATGCTGAAAATTCCTGCTCAGTAGGCGATACCAGACCGATATCTGCTCTTCTGGGCAGAGGTGTTGTTGTCATTTCAAGGAAATGCTGCAAAAAGAATTCCACACCAAAGTTTGTAAGTGCAGAGCCGAAAAATACAGGCGTCAATTCTCCTGCGCGTACCAGATCCAGATCAAATTCCGCACTGGCGCCATCTAAAAGTTCTATTTCATCCAGCAGCGTATCTGCCGCCTCTTCCCCAATCACAGAAGAAAGCGCCTGCCTGTCTTTGGCAGAAATTTCCTTTGTTTCTCCTTCTTTGGTTCCCTTCTCTGTATCGGAATAAGTGATGACGCACTGCCTGTCCCTGTCATAAACGCCTTTAAAGCTCTTCCCTGAACCAATCGGCCAGTTGATGGGACAGGTTGCAATGCCCAACTCTTTTTCTATTTCATCCAAAAGTTCAAAAGTATCATTGGCATCCCTGTCCATTTTATTGATAAATGTAAAAATAGGAATCTTTCGCATCACACACACCTTAAATAGCTTACGCGTCTGCGCCTCCACACCTTTAGATGCATCAATTACCATCACTGCGGAGTCTGCCGCCATCAAGGTACGGTAGGTATCCTCTGAAAAGTCCTGATGTCCTGGCGTGTCAAGAATATTAATGCAGAAGCCATCATACTCAAACTGCAGGACGGAAGAAGTGACAGAAATCCCCCTCTCCTTTTCAATCTCCATCCAGTCTGAAACGGCATGTCTTGCAGTCGCCTTTCCCTTTACGCTTCCTGCCAGATTGATCGCTCCTCCATATAAAAGAAACTTTTCCGTGAGCGTTGTTTTTCCTGCATCCGGATGAGATATAATAGCAAATGTCCTTCTTCTGTTTATCTCCTGTTCATAATTATTCACGTATTCTTCCTCCAAATCATTCCATTGTATCTTCAAGAACTGATTTATGACATGTGGGAACAGAATGCCTTCTGCTTCATCTACCGTATCTGTTCCCACACTGCCTAAAATAAATATAAAAGCTCTTTTCATCAGGGTATCTCCCTATTCTCCTGTAATAGGATACCACATTTTTTTAAATATAGCATCTATTTATTCTTACTTGTCACTTAAAGTACTGATAATAATCGAATCCGCTGAAATGCCGGTTTTACGGATAATAATATCTTCTATCTGGGCACGCTGTGCCTCAGTCAGTTCTGAAGCGTTTACCACAACATCAACCGTGCCGTCCGTTATACTTACGACCACATCATTAAATCCTTTGCTTTCCAGTAAGATTTCTGCTGCCGTTTCCTTTTCTGCCACATCCGTTATTGCAATCATATTGTCTACCGCTTCCTGCTTTTGTTCCTCGCTGATATTAACATTATTGATGATTTCCAGCAGCGTCTCTTTATTTTTAGCTCTAGTCTGCTCTTTTAATAGTCTTGCCCCTGAAAGCGTATTTAAACTTGTAGAAGAAGTAAATACTGCTTCTCCCGGTGTTTCTCCGTCCGACAACTGATTATCCGCGTTCTGCGCCATATCAATGGACATATTTTCCGCCATGACTTCGTCCATCGTCTCATCCAGATAGTTTTCCTGCTGTAATACCACATCCGAGTCCAGACTTTCAATTTCACTATATCCCGCCTGCTCCATGTCCTCATCGGATATTTCAAATAATGCCGCTATATCCGTATCCGTTTCTGTAATTGCCTGTTCATTTGCTATTACTGTATCCGATCCTGCTGTCATTATCTCCTCTTCCGTAATCTTGCTGCCGGCAAAATTCAGGTATCCCGCAACTGCAATCATGATTGCCAGCGCCGTGATCATAATCTGATTCTTCTTCACCATATTCTTCAAATCCGTTTCTCCTTCTTATTGTGATATCATTTTAACTACTTTAATTTTATGTGCTTCTATACCAAATAATGCCTGAATTGCTTCTGTTATATTTTGAACTGTTCTGGCATTTCCCCCTCCTTGGGCAGACACCACAACACCTTCCACACGGGGCGATAATATCTTTTTTACATAAGGTGCGCCGCCGTTCTGCTGCCCGCCTTGGTATATCGTCTGCTCACTGTCACTGATATTCGTAGTGTTTCGGCTTCCTCCGGCAGAATCTACCTCCGTCGTTCCCTCTCTTACTGTGCTTACATCCTTTTCCACTACAGTCTCCCCGGAACTTTCCAAGGTAACCATAACCCTGACCTGTCCTACTCCGTCCATGGTACAAAGCAGTTCCTCCAGTGATCGTTCCAGGCTGGACGCATAAGCAAGCAGTGCATCTTCCTCCTGACCGTTGCTTTGTCCTGCAGCAACATTCTGAATTAAATTGGATTGTTCATTCAGTATAGCACTTTCACTGTCCCATTGACCGGACTTCGTCTCCTTGTTTTTATTTTTATCTTCCACAGGCCAGACAATCACCATGAGCAGTATCCCCATAAGGACAGCAATCAAAAAATGATCTTTTGTAAATTTCATTTTCAATTTTTTTTCTATGCCTTTTCCCTGCATACAAAAACCATGCCTTTCCATGCGCCTCACTGTGACCGCTTATCCCCGCACTTTATTTTTCCAGAATGATTCTGATCCTGTCCGTGTCTACACCGATACAATTTCCATACATGCTTTTAAGCTCTTCTTCTTTTTCAAAATCAGATTCTTTTCTCTCATCCAATGTTATAGGATCAACTCGTATCAGGTTCTCTGAAAATGTACATTTTTCCGATACAGTTATGATAATTTCTTCATCACCGCTGTATTCTGTCCCCGAATAAATATCCTCCGAAAAATTGACCCCCAAGACTTCATAATCACTTTCACAATGATCAAGCCTATTTTTCAACTCTTTTTCAAGGCTCTCGTAAATTCCCATCTCACTTTCTCCCAAACCTGTTTTCTCACTTTCCATATCCATTTTATCTTCCATCATCTGAATTCTCTCTCTGATTTCCTGCTGCCTGTCATCACTGAGCACCAAAGCAAATATGGGCTCCGTCATCCGCAGAATCATAATGATTCCCACTAATATCCGGACATATTTGACATAAGATTGACCCGGCACAAAAAATAGAATTGCCTGTGCTATGATGATAAAAATACATATTTCCTTTATTACGCCAACCATCCTTCGCCTCCTAATATGAAACCGTATAGGATATCACCGCAATTACGATGATGAACAAAATAACAGAAGTACAAACACATCTTAAAAGCAGAAGACATCCTCCCCCCACCCGATCTGCACACAAAGACACTCTTTTATCACTGACAATTCCCGTGATAGCTGCCCCAAGTTTTACGGTCCCCGTCACAATCAAGATTTTAAGAAGAGGCATAAGGCAGGCACCAAATAATAAAATCAGCAACAGTACTCCCATACTGTTCTTAATAAGGACTGCCGATCCCAGCACAAGCTCCGTCACCCCTTCCGTCACGCCGCCTATCCCCGGGATAGCCGCTATCGCTTTTCGCATGGCGGAAATCTTAAGTCCTGACGCCACCGGTACAATTACCGCCTGCACCAGACTAAGTCCGGTAACTGCTCCCATGGATATTTTTAGAGCCAGTAAAATTCCTTTCTCGATAAAATCCAGCAAAAGCGTCAGTTTCTCTTCTGTCCATAATCCGTTTAAAAGGGCAAGCACAATATAACTGTAAATAAACGGTATCAGCACCGCATTTAGAAAACTTTCCACCAGATAAGCGACCATCAGCATCAGCTGGTAATAATATACGCCTGATGCACTTCCCTGCGCTGTCCCCACCACAACACTGTAAGTCGGAATGAACAGCTTAACGAACAATGCAATACTCTCCATCGTGTCAGAAGCAATTTCAGATACATAAAGAAAAACCTTCGTCAAAATTACCATAAGAAAAAGATACAGGAAGTAAAACCCGGTCTGAGCAATCTGCTGACCCGCAAACAAATCCGAAAATTCTGAAAAAAGCGCCGATACCACACCCAAAATTAAAATGTATAAAAAAATCTGCCTCAATCCGGACAACTCCCCCCACAGGCTGTCCTTTATCTGACCGGTCAGCATTTTGAAAGCGTCAATGACCTGACCGTTTATAATCATAGAAAGAAGCTGCTTCGCATCCAGATTTATTCCCGGAAAAAGGCTGTCCATTCCTTCATTAATAGAATCCAGATCGCTGGTGGAAAACCAGCTGTCTATATATTCAAACTCTGATCTCACATCCCCATTTTCTCCAGCCTGTACCTGCATTGGCGGCAAAATGAAGAATAATATGATTTCTAAGAAAAGGAGCAGACTAATATATATTTTTTTCATTCGACCTCCACTCATCCGGCTATGGCATTGATATTTTCAATGACTGCTGTCAGAACCGGAATTCCCATAAGCAGTACGGAAAGCTTCCCAAATATTTCAATCTGACCTGCAACTGCCCCATATCCCGCATCTTTGCAAATGGATGCACAGAATTCGCAAACATATGTAATACCTACTGCTTTAAATAGGAAACCAATATAATCGCCGCTTCCGCTTAAATATTTCTGAAGTTCTTTTACCCTTCCTAAGAGCGTCTCCAGTCCGCTAAGCGAAACGGTGAAAATCACAAGACAAAGCGCCGCCCCTATATACACCCCGTACTCTTGCCGATTTGACTTAAATTGAAGTGCAAACATCACTCCTGCCACTCCAAGTATTCCGATCTTAACGATTCCCATGACTCATGCCTCCCGCTATAAACTGAACAAATCCTGTATCATAACAAACAAATCATAAATATAGGGTAAAATCCAAGTGAGCACCAGAATCAATCCTGCCAGGGAAATAAGAAAAGCATGCTCTTCCCTTCCGCTGTGTTTTAATATCTGACTTAAAATGGTTATCAGAATGCCAACTGCCGCTATCTTAAAAATCAGACTTATCTCCATATTTCCTCCACGAATTTTCGCTACAGAAGCAGAATGGATATGAATATTCCAGCTGCCACTCCAAGACTCATGATCATTTTATTTTTATTCTTCTGTTCTTTTTCCATTTCTTCTATATGTAAGCCAATCTCTCTCAGCAATTCGTCCAATGCCCCTGCCTGCGCATTCTCTTCCATAAATCCCAGACTTGAGGGGAAATCCATGATTAGTTTTTTCTCTTTTCTTGTCAGAGGAAGGGTATCCAGCACCTTTTCCATGCATTGTTTCCATGCCTCAGGAAGGTTCTCTCCCATTTCACATACCCTCATGTCAATTTCACAAAATGCCTCCGCAAACGGCTCACTTCCCTTTTCTGCCAGTATCCGCAAGGTCTCCGGTATAGTCGCCTTCTGATAAGCAATATAATATTTCATGTTCTCATAAATGCCCTTGATTTTTTTTAGCAGTGCAAGGCGCTTTGCTGCATCCATACATATATTTCCTGCAAAACCGGCACATCCTATGACCGCCAGTATACATCCCGCTATCCGAAACATTTTTCAGCTCCTCTTACATTAGACATTCTTCTTTGATCCTGATCAAAAATTTCTCTGATTTGACAGACTCCTTCCTTCTTTTCCAAAAAGAGATATCTCTCAAAAAGCATTTCCGGACAATACTGCACATGGTGATTGCTCTGACTGTATTTTTCTATATTCATGTGACTGCGCACATCCTCCATAGAATCTCCATGCATGGTCGCCACCACGCTGCTTCCGCTTTGCAGTACCTGCAGCAATGCCTTTATATCCTCATACCCGCCCACCTCATCTACCGCAACCACGGCAGGCGCCATGGAACGCATGAGCAACATCATCCCCTGAACTTTGGGACTGCCGTCCAGCACATCTGTCCTGAATCCTACATTGTTCTGCGGAATCCCCATAAAACTTCCTGCAATTTCAGACCGCTCGTCCACCACTCCCACCTGCCTTCCTTGGGCGTAAGCATTTCCTTCCGACACTTGCCTGATGATGTCCCTTAGCAAGGTTGTCTTCCCGCAGCCCGGCGGGGAAATTAAAAGTGTATTTAAAAAGCGATTTCCATCATAGAGGTAGGGCATAGCTTCGTCCGCCGCCCCAATCACTTCGTGGGAAATCCTTATGTTCATAAAGCGGATATGGGTCATATTCCGAATCATACCATCTTCATTTAATACGACCTGACCTGCCATTCCAATACGGTGTCCTCCGGATACTGTGAGAAATCCCTGTCTTATTTCATTTTCAAAGGCATACATAGAATAACGACATATATTTTTGATGATTGCATCCATATCCCGTTCCGTCATATACCAGGCATCCTGACAATTACCGTTCACATTCCCCTTTCCCGACAGGAATTTTTCTCCTCCGGCTGTTATCAGTCTGACCGGTCTGCCAATGCCAAGCCGTATCTCCTGAAGTTTGTCCACCTGTAAAAGCGCCTGCTCCCACTTTGCCTTCATATTTTCTGGAAATATCCGTACGATCTCTTCTCTCTTTGTCATTGCATTCACCTCTTATCCCAATATATGATGATTTGGCCAAGTTATGCCTATAAAAAAACCGGAACTTCCTATTACGGAAATTCCGGTTTTTTATTTATTCCATTATAATAAACTGATTATATTAATGATTAGATTTGTGCAACATCTTTCATGGAGAAACTCATTCTTCCCATCTTGTCCTTGCCGAGGCATACAACCCTTACCTTGTCGCCAAGTGTAAGCACATCTTCCACACGGTTGATTCTTTCCTTTGCAATCTTGGAAATATGGACCATACCTTCTTTACCTGGTGCAAACTCAACAAATGCGCCAAATTCTTTAATACTTACCACGATTCCCTGGAAAACCTGTCCTTCCTGGTAATCGGTGACAATGGTCTTGATATATTCTACTGCCTTGTCCATCATGGCAGCATCTGTACCGCATACAGATACATTTCCATCATCTGTAATGTCAATCTTCACGCCGGTACGGGCAATAATCTCATTGATTGTCTTTCCGCGCTGTCCCACTACATCGCCAATCTTTTCAGGGTCGATCTGAATAGAAATAATCTTCGGTGCGTAAGGTCCTACTTCCGGTCTGGGCGCATCGATTGCTTTCTTCATACAATTGTCCATGATGAACAATCTTGCCTCACGGCATCTTGCAATAGCGCCTTCCACGATTGGTCTGGTAAGACCATGGATCTTGATATCCATCTGGATTGCAGTAATACCTTCCGTGGTACCTGTCACCTTAAAATCCATATCTCCGAAGAAATCTTCCAGTCCCTGGATATCCGTAAGGAGAACAAAATCATCATCTGTATCTCCCGTAACAAGACCGCAGGAAATACCTGCAACCATCTTCTTAATGGGCACACCTGCCGCCATAAGTGACATACAGGATGCACAGGTAGATGCCATGGAGGTGGAACCGTTAGACTCAAATGTCTCAGATACGGTACGGATTGCATAGGGGAATTCCTCTTCTGAAGGCAAAACAGGAATCAATGCTCTTTCAGCCAATGCACCATGACCGATTTCTCTTCTTCCCGGTCCTCTTGAGGGCTTTGTCTCTCCTACAGAATAAGACGGGAAATTATAATGATGCATGTAACGCTTGCTCACTTCATTTTCATCCAGACCGTCAATTCTCTGCTGCTCAGACAAAGGCGCCAGCGTACACACATTACAGATCTGGGTCTGTCCACGGGTGAACATTGCAGAACCATGTACTCTGGGAATAATGTCAACCTCTGCTGCAAGGGGACGGATCTGCGTGATTTCACGGCCGTCAGGACGCTTATGATCCTTTAAGATCATCTTACGCACGGTCTTCTTCTGATATTGATAAATAGCTTCTCCGAGAACAGCCAGCCATTCTTCGTTTTCCGCAAATGCTTCTTCCAGTTTTTCAGTAATATTCTTAATATTCTCTTCACGAACCTGCTTTTCATCTGTAAAAACAGCTTCTTCCATTTCAGCCGGGGGGACGATTTCTTTAATGGCTGCAAAAAGTTCCTCCGGAACTGCACAACTTATATACTCGTGTTTCTGCTTGCCAACCTCTGCCACGATCTGATTGATAAATGCAATGATGGTCTGATTGATTTCATGTGCCTTATAAATTGCTTCAATCATCTTATCTTCAGGGATTTCATTGGCACCTGCTTCAATCATGATGACTTTCTCTGAAGTAGATGCTACCGTAAGGTTAAGGTCGCCATTCTTCCACTGTTCTTGAGAAGGATTGATCACCAATTCTCCATCCACCATGCCCATCTGTGTCATGGCACAAGGACCGTCAAAAGGAATATCTGAAATGCAGGTTGCAATTGCCGCACCCAGCATAGCTACCAATTCAGGACGGCACTCCGGATCCACACTCATGACCATATTATTTAAGGTCACATCGTTTCTGTAATCTTTAGGGAATAAAGGACGCATAGGTCTGTCAATGACACGGCTTGTCAAAATCGCATTTTCGGAAGCCTTACCCTCTCTTTTATTGAATCCACCAGGGATTTTACCTACTGCGTATAACTTTTCTTCATACTCTACGCTAAGGGGGAAAAAGTCGATTCCCTCTCTCGGCTTGCCTGATGCGGTTGCTGTGGATAATACAGTGGTATCACCATAATGCATGAACGCGCATCCATTTGCCTGCTTGCCCACTCTGTTCACATCAACCTTGAGCGTACGACCTGCAAGTTCCATTGAAAACGTCTTGTACATAATCTCTCTCCTTTTCTTATCTTACCAGCCATTTCCCTTCTCTTCGGGATGACTCATTGAATTAAAAAGACGGAGTCCGATCAACCGGTATGCTCCGCCTTAAAACTGCCATCTTTACTTTCTAAGTCCCAGTTTCTCAATCAAAGCACGATATCTTTCAATATCTTTCTCTTTCAGATAATTAAGAAGACCACGTCTCTGACCAACCATCTTGAACATACCTCTTCTGGAATGATTGTCCTTGGGATGCTCTTTTAAATGCGCTGTAAGCTCCTGAATCCTTGCTGATAAAACTGCAATCTGTACTTCCGGTGAACCTGTATCACCCTCGCATCTTGCATATTCTTTCATAATTGCTGTTTTCTTTTCTTTAGAAATCATTGTGTTTCCTCCTTCTTTTTCAAACGCCTGATACTAAGAACCGGTCGGAGTGTCCAAAGTTCTGAGCAACGGCTAAATCTCATACTAAAACATAATATCACAGCTCATACCGCTTGTAAAGAAATATTTTTAATCCTGTAAAATACGTACCATCCTGTAAGGCGTTCTGTAATTGTAAGATGAAATCTTGATTCCTGTCTTGGGACTGCTGGCATGAATCACCTGTCCGCCGCCGATATACAAAGCCACATGGTTGACCGTACCGCCCTTTGCATAAAATACCAAATCCCCCGGCTTTAGTTCGGATGCACTGATGCTTGTCCCCATATTTGCCTGTGCTCTGGAAGAATGAGGCAGCGAAACCCCATACTTTGCAAACACACTAAGAACAAAACCGGAACAATCCGCACCGTTCGTCAGACTGGTGCCTCCCCATACATAGGGATTCCCCAGAAACTGCTTTGCATACTGGCATATATCTACCCGGACATCGGAAACACCCTGACCATACAGAAGCTCCGTCATGGTAATTGCCGTTTCCAGATCTGACTTCACTTCCACATAATCGGCGGACACATAAACCTCTTCATCATCCAGATAAACTTTAATCCATCCATCATCCTGAATCTCTACGATATCAAGCGCCTCTCCTGAAGCCACCTGGGTAACAATTTCTGCATCTGTACTGGGATATTCCCTGATATTAAGTCCATCCGCAGTTGCCACTGCTAGCGCTGATGCCAGTTCCTCGCCTTTCCTTTTTGCATCAAATCCGGTGAGCAGATATTCTTCCTTTACATATCCTTCCACTTTCCCGGAAGTGATATGTGCCCATCCATCTTCACTGCTTATAATTTCACAGGCTGCATTCTTCGGCAGCTTGCCCACCAACTTGCCTGATTCATCAGGCTCCTGTCTTATGTTTAAATTATTTTCCTGCACATTACAGATTCCAAGATGGGTATATCCCCAAAGGGCGCCTTCCGCATTCTTTGCAATCTCCATATATTCCACTTCTGTGAGCGGCGAAATAAATAAATCCCCCACCCCGGCTGTCAATAATCCGTCTGTGTCATCTATTGTCGTCAATACATTCTTGTTATTGATTTCTGATGCAAATGTGTTGAAAGGTTTTCCCAGTGTCATTAAGGATGTGAGAATGCAGACACCGTATATCATCTGTCTTTTCATATTGATCCTCCCAAAGTTGTTACAAATTTGTTACAAAGTCAATATGGTCATTATAACAAGCAAGCCTTTGGATGTCAACTATAGAATTCTCTTCCCTCTGCGATATCCCTTTCCATCTGCCTTTTTAGTTCCTGCACATTTTCAAATTTTTGCTCCGATCTTTTAAACTGTAACAATTCCGTCACAATTTGTTTTCCATACATATCCCTGTCAAAATCGTACAGATAGGTCTCCACACTTATTTCACTGGTTGTATTTACCGTGGGCTTGTACCCAATGTTGGTGATTCCCGGATAAATACAATTTTCGTAAAGTACCCTAGAGTAATAAACGCCTTTGGGCGGCAGCAACTTTTCTATTACCGGATAAAGATTTAAGGTGGGCATGCCAAGTCTTCTCCCTAACCGGTTTCCTTCCTCTACCTTTCCTTCAAAACTATAATATCTGCCAAGAAGTTCATAGGCAAGGACCATATCTCCTTTTTCCACCGCTTCTCTTACAAAAGTAGAACTGATTTCTCTGTCTTCATGATAAACCTTATCGATAATCTGCACTCTATAACCGGACGCTTCCGCCATTTTGATAAGCAGTTCCTTGTTCCCCATCCCTTTGTGACCAAAGGACAGATCTTCTCCTGCCGCAATATAGCCCGCATGCATCTGCTTCATAAGAATTTTTTCCACAAATTCTTTCGGATCTGTGGCGGCAGTTTCTACGTTTAACGGGAACTCAATTAAAATGTCGATTCCCAGCGCCTCAAACAGTTTCCTTTTCTCATACCGCGTGGTCAACTCCGCTTTTGATCCCTGACCGAAAAAAACAGATGCAGAGGGGTAAAAAGTAAACGCTACCGCCGGCATTCCCCTTTCCTTTTGTTCTAGAATGTGGGAAAGCAGCTGTATATGTCCTTTATGAATACCGTCAAATTTTCCGATTGCAACGGCAGTCTTCTGCTCTATATAAAATTCAGTCGTATCTTGAATAATTTCCATAATCCATTACCTGTTCTATCCGACAAAGAACATTTTAACCGGAGAGAAAAGTCTCCGTCTCTTTTCGTAACGATAGATGCCGAAAAAAATGTTCTGGTGGCTATATACCCGTATTTCTTTTCCATCAGCAATTTCTTCTGTGTTCTCCAGAAAATCCTCTTTTTTAAGCTGATTTCCATTTTGAATCGCTTTATGGGAACTTTCTTTTACAACCAGTGCCGGATAATCTTCAAACATCTTTTCCACCGGAAGAATTGCTTCTGAAAGAATCCCCTGATCAGCTAAACGCTGCAACTCATCCAATGTACGTGCCTTTTCGATCTCAAATTCACCTACTCTTGACCGGATCAGCTTGGTCATCACGGCGCCGCATCCAAGCTTCTCTCCGATATCATGACACAAGGTTCTGATATAGGTTCCTTTAGAACATTCCACTTTAAAAACATATTCCGGATGCTCTTCTTGTAAGACTTCGATCCCATACACTGTAATCGGTCTTGCCGCCCGCTCTACCTCTTTTCCTTCTCTGGCGAGTTCATAAAGCTTTTTTCCATTTACCTTTAAGGCAGAATACATGGGCGGAATCTGCATGGAATCACCCAGAAAAGACAAGATGACCTTCCTTACTTCCGAAGGGGAAACCAATACTTCTCTCTCTTCCAAAACCTTTCCCGAAATATCCTGCGTGTCTGTCATCATTCCAAGCCGTAACGTGGCAATGTATTCCTTTCGCCTGTCTGTCAGCATATCGCAAAGTCGGGTGCCGTTTCCCAAACATACAGGAAGAACCCCTACCGCATCCGGGTCAAGGGTTCCTGTATGGCCAATCTTTTTTTGTCCGCAAATGCCTCGAAGCCTTGCAACCACATCATGGGAGGTATAGCCGGCCTCTTTATACACATTTATTATTCCATGGTACATTTTATCAACATTCCTTTTATGCTTGTAACAGTTCAGTACCTTCACAGTTACAATGCAAAATCCATCCTAAATTGCCTACGGCAATGGGATTTTGCATGCCTGAATCATATTCTTACGGTCTCAGCAGTAAATGCTTCGACCTATACTAAATTGTTACTTATACTTGTAACTGCTCTGCAATCTGCGCAGATAAATTATTGACAATATCGTGAAAAGTTCCCCGCATGGTGGCTCCCGCTGCCCTTACATGACCGCCGCCGCCAAAGAAAGCCGCCACTTTTGCCACGTCTACCTTTCCATTAGAGCGCAGACTTACTTTATACTCTAAGGTATCTGTCTGATACATAAAGATTGCACATTCAACGCCTTTGGTATTTCGCAGCTGGCTCACGATTCCCTCCAGATCATGGGGATTCGCACCGTAGAAGTTCATAGTCTTTTTATCCACCATGCTGACCACACATTTGCCATTCATGAACAAGATACTTTCAAGAAGCGATCTTCCGAGAATCTGGTTCTGCAGATAAGTCTTCTCATAAAATGTTTCATCTATCAGCCTGGGAAAATCAAATCCATAGGATATAAGCTCCGCCGCTGCTTTCAGGGTCGACGGGGAGGTGTTGGAATATTGGAACACCCCTGTATCATGTATAATCCCTATATACAGCGCTTTGGCAATCTCCTCGTCCAGCAGGGATTTATCAGTAATCAAATCAAAAACCAGCTCGCTGGTAGAACTAGCATCCGGCATGATATAATTCACATCCCCGCACCCTTTGTTGCTGATATGGTGGTCGATATTGATTTTTTTCTCTGCCTCATCAAAATATTTTTCTGCTTCTCCGAGACGATCCTTTGCCGCATCCAGCGCAAAGAAAACATCGAACCCCTTTACATCCGAAACAAAATCTGTATGTATCTCATCTATTCCCTTGATACATGAAAAAACATCCGCCGGTTTTTCAAGCATCACCTGTATCTTTGCATCAGGGCATACCTTTTTCAAATACAGGTAAAGCCCCATAACAGACCCGACACAGTCTCCATCGGGTCTTATGTGGCCGCTGATACCAATGGTCGCCGCACATTTTACTTCTTCATATATATCCATCATACTCTCCAATTACCATCACATTCTTTGTTAACATAAGAATGTCTCGCGAAGCGCGGCATTCGTTGTTTACTCTTCCTGACTGCGATTCACTTCATCAATCAGTCTGGACATTTTTACTCCGTAAGCAATGGACTGATCCACAATGAAACGGATTTCCGGTGTATTCCTCAAATTGACCCGCCTTGCAAGTTCTTTTCTGATATATCCTTCCGCACTTTTCAGTCCCTCCAGCGTATCTTTCTGGACGGTTTCATCTCCATAAACACTGATCCATGCTTTACAAGTTTTTAAATCAGGCGCTACTTCTACAGAAATCACAGAGGTGAGAGGACCAACTCTCGGATCCTTCAAATCTCCTCTTATGATTTCTGCTAAAACTCTCTGCACCTCCCCGTTAATCCGGGTATTTTTCATACTGTTTTTTCTCACCTGGGAACCTCCACCATAATATATGCCTCTACAATGTCAAGCTCCTGCATCTGATCGAATCCTTCGAACACAAGACCGCATTCAAATCCGGCCTTCACTTCCTTCACATCATCTTTAAAACGTTTCAGGGAAGCAAGTGCGCCTTCGTAAATCTGATCTCCTTCTCTGGTAATACGTACCTTACAGTCTCTCTGGAACACACCGTCAAGCACATAAGACCCTGCAATATTGCCTACTGCTGAAGCCTTAAAGATCTGCCTTACTTCCGCATGACCGATTACCTTTTCTTCAAAAACAGGATCCAGCATACCCTTCATGGCTGCCTCGATATCCTCAATTGCCTGGTAAATAACCTTGTAGAGTCTGATATCAACGCCTTCCCGCTCTGCAATAGCCTTCGCCATAGCGTCAGGGCGGACATTGAATCCAATGATAATTGCTGCTGATGCTGAGGCAAGTGATACATCCGATTCGTTGATGGCGCCTACGCCGCCATGAATACATTTTACAACTACTTCCTCATTGGAAAGTTTCATAAGACTCTGCTTAACAGCCTCCACACTTCCCTGCACATCCGCTTTTACGATAATGTTCAGTTCCTTCAGATTACCTGCCTGGATCTGGCTGAAGAGGTCATCAAGAGACATCTTTGCCTTTGTCTCTTCCAGCATCTTTTCCTTATTCTGCGCAAGATAAGTTTCTGCATAGGATTTCGCTGTCTTGTCATTTTCATGAGCAATGAATACTTCTCCGGCGCTAGGCACATCGGAAAGTCCCAGTATTTCCACTGGCGTAGACGGAAGTGCTTCCTTTACCCTTCTTCCCTTATCGTCTATCATGGCTCTTACCTTACCATGACTGGCGCCTGCGGAGATAAAGTCGCCCACATGAAGAGTACCCTTCTGTACCAATACAGTGGCAACAGGACCTCTTCCTTTATCCAGTTCCGCTTCTATTACAAGACCTCTTGCCCTTCTGTCGGGATTTGCCTTAAGTTCCAGAATTTCTGCTGTGAGCAGAATCGTTTCAAGAAGCGTTTCGATACCTTCTCCTGACTTGGCAGATACCGGTACAAATTCCGTGGTTCCGCCCCAATCTACCGGAATAAGCTCATACTCCGTCATTTCCTGCTTTACTCTGTCAATGTTTGCTCCCGGCTTATCAATTTTGTTTACTGCAACAATGATTTCAATTCCCGCTGCTTTGGCATGGTTGATTGCCTCCACAGTCTGAGGCATAACACCATCATCCGCCGCTACAACTAAAATTGCAATATCCGTAGAATTCGCACCACGCATACGCATTGCCGTAAACGCCTCATGTCCGGGTGTATCCAGGAAGGTAATGGACTGACCATTAACATTTACAGTATACGCACCTATGTGCTGTGTAATACCTCCTGCTTCTTTATCCGTAACATTTGTTTTACGGATGGCATCTAAAAGGGAAGTTTTACCATGGTCAACATGCCCCATAACGCAGATAACGGGAGGCCTGTTCTCCATTTTTTCTGCTTCCTCTTCCTCTTCCCGCAGCAGTTCTTCAATGACATCCACCTTTTCTTCTTTTTCGCAGATAATCTCATATTCAATGGCAATGTTCTCTGCATCTTCAAATGAAATTTCCGAGTTGACCGTTACAATCTGTCCCTGTAAAAACAGTTTCTTGATAATGACAGAAGGCTGCAGTTTCATCTTATCTGCCAATTCCTTGATTGTAAGAGAGTCCGGGATTGTGATGACCTTAATCTGTTCCTCCACCACTTCCTCCACTTTCTTTTCAGGCTTGATGAATCTGCCCGCTTTATTTTTGTTCTTTACCGCTGCCTCATCCTCCTCGTAGATAAAGTCTTTCTTAGACTTCTTATCTCTCTCCTGACCCATTCTGCGCTTTTCATCATCCCTGCGCTTTTCGTCCTTAATCGGGGCCTCCGGAGCGAAACTTTTACCTGGCTTTTCAGGCCGTTTAAATCGATTATCCTGCCCTTGAGCGCTTCTCTCATTGCGATTATTATTGTTACCAGGTCTGTTATGATTCCGGTCAGCGTTATTACCCTTAAAATCGTTCCTGCCGCCCTGATTGCCTGAACGATTAGCGCCTTCAGATCTGCGGGTGTTGTTTCTTTCATTCCTTTCGCCCTGATTGTTTCCAGAACTTCCCTGAGTTCTCTCATTCTTCTGATACCTCTCATCTCTTGGAGCTGCCGGGCGCACATTATTTTCCTTCACAGCAGGCGCCTGCTTTTCTGTATTTTCTACAGAGGGCTTCGCCGAAGCTGCCTGTGCATTTTTGGCTGCCAGTCTTTCGCTTTCCATCCTTCTTGCATTCTGCTTGAAATCAACCTGTGTCGTCTCCGGCATAGAAGGGGCTGTAAGCGGACGGATAATCTTATGATGCGTCTCCTGCGCTCTGCTCTGATTCTGTCGATTTCCATTCCCCGGTCTGTTGTTTCCCTGCTGCGGACGTCTGTCATTTCCCTGACGCTGTCCGGGGATATTACTATTATGCGGATTACTTACAAATATGATTTTCTTTTTCTTCTTTGGTGCCTCCCCAGCATTCTGAGCAGGTTTTGCTTCCCTATTTTCTTTGTCTGTATTCTTTTTCTCTTCCACTGCTGATTTTTCCACCTTTTTTTCTTCCGTCCTGACTGCCGGCTCAACTGGATCTGCCGTCTCGGCTGCTTTTTCTTTTCCAAAAGCTTTCCTTACCATATCAGCAACGTCTTCTTCTATAGAACTCTGCGGTGCCTTTACTTCAATTCCTTTATTTTGGAGAAAAGCAATAATCTCTTTACTTTGCTTTTCCAATTCTTTTGCAATTTCATGCACTTTTATTTTGGCCATTCTATTACCTCCGTCTTAATTCCTATGCCTCTTCCAAACGTTTTATTATGTTTTCTGCCATTCCCTGGTCTGTAACTGCTACCGATGCTCTCATTTCTTTGCCTATTGCTTTTCCGAGCGCTTCCTTCGATCCGTAAAAGTAGATCGGCGTCTTATAAAAGGTACACATATTCGTAAACATCTTCCTTGTATTATCAGAAGCCTCACTACTTACAATTACCAGCGCCGCCGTGCCTGATTTGACCGCCTTTTCAGTGGAAAACTCACCGCTGACTAAATTTCTTCCTCTGGCCGCCAGCCCTAAAAGAGATAATATTTTATCATTCATGCAAAGCATCAAACTCCTTTTCCAGGTTATCATAAACTTCATTTGGAATACTCATTTTGAAAGACCGCTCTAATCCTTTATTCTTATGTGCTTTTTTCAGGCATTCTCCCGTCTTACAAAGATAAGCGCCTCTTCCATTCTTTTTTCCGGTTACATCCAGCACGATTTCATTCTCAGGAGTCTTTAGAACACGCATCATTTCTTTCTTATTCTTCATCTCTCCACATCCAACGCACTGTCTCATGGGGATTTTTTTTGCCATGAAATCCCTCCCTATTCTGTCATATCAGGAGCGGGCTCATCATAATCATCCTCGCTGCCTTCTTCATCATACTCCTGATAATCGCCCTCTTCGTATTCCTCGTCATACTCATCGTACTCATCATATTCATCCATATAATCTTCATAGCGGAATCCCGGAGCATCTTTAGCCTGTGTCTCGCTCTTGATATCGATCTTATATCCGGTCAGCCTTGCTGCCAGTCTTGCATTCTGCCCTTCCTTGCCGATTGCAAGAGAAAG
>CAYOED010000021.1:0-48173 GCA_964402925.1 uncultured Lachnospiraceae bacterium
TCGCAGTTAAGCGGCGCTTAAATTTTAGGAGGGGCGTCGGATTTGACGCTTACATATATTCTCCAATTCCCAAACCTTCTGCTCCCTCTGCCCATGCAAATTCTCTATTTTCACGGACGACATTGTCAGTACAGTAACGGTCTGAAGCAGAAGCAAGCTCCGACGAAGCGGTTGCCTGATTAGCAAAGGCATTGATATGACACCATTTACTGCAGCCAGGCGACTGCCAGTCCTCAAATCCATAATTGGGCGCATCCGGCGTTTCCTCAAAGCTGCACCACATATCAGAGCTCCAATCGTTGTATGTCCCTCCAAGTTCTCCATAAAAAAAGCTTCCTATTTCCGGAGTTAAGAGCAATGGATCTGAAGGCACATTAATCTGAGCCGTCACAGGATATTCCATTTTAATCCCATTTGCTGCTGCGTATGCTTCTACTTCCTTACCGGTTTCTTCTCTGCTCCATTCCATAAAAAAAGCATTTCATCTCCGCAGCCGTCAAAGGCATTCTTTTCAATGATTGCGTCTCCCGACCAGAAATTAACCCGGGTAAGCAGTTTGTTTCCTGCAAACGCCCGCTCTCCAATTTTTTCCATAAACCATGCATAATAATTTTGATCGTGCAGATTGCAATTTTCAAATGCGTTAGCTTTTACCTCTTTTAAATTATAGCATTCTGAAAGATTAACATTTTCAATATCTGTATTCCTGAAAGCACTATTTCCGATCACTTCAACAGTTTTAGGAATTTTTACACTTTTCAATTTGATATTCTCAAAGGCATGGTCGCCTATTTCTACAACGGGACATCCGCCCAGTGTATCAGGAATTTCTATTTCTCCATGTATTGGCATATTTTCTTGCAAAGAATTCTCATATTCCTCTTGCAGTCCGGTAATCACTGCACTGTTATCATCAATTATATAAGTAAACATATCCTGTTCCGCGGTGTCTGACATAGGGTCTGCTTCATCTTCACTTTGCTCATGATCTCCACCGTTTGCAGTCTTGTCCAACGCACCTTCGTCTGATGCTTCCTCACGTTCTGCTTCTGTATCCTGTGGTCCTACATTTTCCGTTTCTGTAGCAAGAGCGTCTTCGGATGTCTTGGCGCAGCCATAGATGCTAAATGCTAAAATTATAGTTGTACATATACTTATAAGCTGTTTTCGCATAATTTACCCTCTTTCCCTGGACATATGATAACATGGGTTTGCATCAAAGTTGCATCATTTTACTACCTTTGCTTAATTATTGCTCTAAAAGTAAAATTACTTAGTTACACTTCTTTACGCTCCTCGCCAATAAGTTGGCTTGCGAAGGGGGACAGCGTTTGATTAAGATTGAAGTTTTCTAAGTTCTCTGATAGAGTTAACATAGATATTAAATGGCAAAGGAGATGGTTGTAAATGAAAAATAGAAATACCTGTCATGTTGAAAACAAATGGAGGGGTAAAGTATCATAACCCTCCACAAAATTAGAGGAGGCAAAATGATAATAAACAAACTTGATTCTATTGAATTTAGGCTTAAAGAATTGCATGATTTTACTTGGTTAAAAAAATATGGCACAGCTTTTTGGGTTGTTGATCAAACGGGTTCGGGATGTATTTGTATTGGCATGGAGGATAAAGGCAAAAAATATTTCTGTAAAATTGCAGGCGTAAATACGATTGAGGCAGAAGTATCACCAAAAGAATCTATTGAAATATTAAAAGAATCTGTTCACTTATATCATGATTTAAAACACCCGAATTTAGTTAAGATTATTGAGGATTATAAATACAAGCAATTTTATGTTGTAGTTTTTGAGTGGACAGAGGGCGAGTGTTTATTTGACCATTGGAATTTTGAAAAATATCAGGAAAATCCTGCTATGAAAAGTCCTAAAGAAAAATTTAAGCAATTATCTGTCAGAAAAAAGTTGAGTACGATAGATGTGTTGTTTTCCTTTTTGCAAAATGTAAATAAAAAAGGATATGTTGCTGTTGACTTTTATGACGGAAGTATTATGTACGATTTTTCAACAGATAAAACCACTATTTGTGATATTGATTTTTTCAAAAAAGCTCCTGTTATTAATAATAAAGGACCTGAATGGTTTGGAACAAAGCGTTTAAAGGCACCTGAAGAATATATAAAGGGCAGCGCTATTGACGAGCAAACAAATATTTTTACTCTTGGGGCATTGATTTTTGATTTTTTTGGTTATTTTTCTGATGAAGAAATCCGGCAAAGATATCAGAATAATCAATTTAATCCATGTTCATACTCTAATTGGGAATTGAATGAGGAAAGTTATCAAGTTGCAAGTAGGGCGGTTAGACATAACAAAAATGAGCGATATATGACATTTGCTGAATTTTTTAGAGAGTGGAATGAAGCAAGCAGTTCTATGATTTTCAGGTAGAGTACAGACGGCGGGGTGTCGGACAGAAACAAAGAAATAGTCGGAAATCCAGATGGATGAATAGGATGTGGTATACTACAGCCAGTATATGTTCTGGAAGATGGAAGAGCTGTAGTATGCCGCTTCTCACAACTTCAAACTTGTAAAGATTTAAAAGAATTAATTGTTTATAAGGGGAATAATGTAGATTGTGTTCTAAAAAAGTAGGAGAGCTTGCTTTCGTAAAATTAAGAAGTTTTTTGTTTAATAAGCGCTTTATTCGTCACAAATGCGTTGAATAAAGCGCTTATTAAGTGTTGATTAAAATGGTAAAAATGATATACTGTATATGGAGGGAGTGATATCATGAATTTAGGAATGGAAACAGAACTCGTTGAGTTTAAAAAAACAACTGGTGAATTGAAGGAAGGTATCGTTTCATTAGCTGCTATGTTGAATAAAAGCGGAAAAGGTACATTATATTTTGGAGTAAGGAATGATGGCGAAATCTTGGGGCAGCAAATAGGAGATCGTACATTACGTGAGATATCTCAGGGAATTGCCAATGCGATTAAACCACAGATTATCCCGACGATTATTATGGAACTATGTGATGATAAAAATGTAATAAAAGTCACCGTTGAAGGAGATGAAAAACCTTATTCGGCATATGGAAAATATTATATGAGATCGGCGGATGAGGACCGGGAAATATCACCACAGCAATTACGTAATCTGATGCTTAGTGTGTCGGATTCCATTGTAAATATTGTGGCGAATAATCAGGAGTTAAGCTTTGACCAGCTAAAAATGTTGTATGCCGGAAATAGTCTTACGCTTCGGGAGAATACCTTCGAGCAGAATTTAAATCTTTTAACACGTGATGGAGCTTACAATCTAATGGCGGCTATTTTGGCAGATGCTAACAGTTATTCTATTAAGGTTGCGGTATTTCATGGGACGGACAAGACAAATCTGGTTAAGCGGAATGAATATGGTTATAAGTGTATGCTTGTAGCTGTGAAACAAGTACTGGACTATATGGAAGCACTGAATGATACTGTAGTGGATGTAGGAGGCAGTCTTAGAAAGGAGAGCAGGCTGTTTGATTTTCCGTGTTTCAGGGAGGCCTGGTTAAATGCCTGTCTACATAATCGTTGGTCGAGACAGACGCCGCCGGCGGTGTACATGTTTGAAGATCGCATTGAGGTTATATCGGTTGGCGGTTTACCGGATGGGCTTACATTGGAAGAATTTTATGAGGGAAAAAGCAAACCCGTGAATCTTGAACTTCAGCAGATTATGGTTCAGTTGGATTATATAGAACAGACCGGACATGGTGTGCCTTTGATTGTATCTAAATATGGAAAAGAAGTATTTGATATTACAGAGAATTTTATAACAGTAACAATTCCATTAAATAAAGAAAACAATGATTTGGAAAAATGGAAAAAGGAGCTGATTGACAGTAAGGATGAAGAGATACTTAAATTAATGAAAGAGAATAGCAGCATTATTGTGAGTGAGATCAGTAGACAGGTTGATTTGGGAACGACTACGGTTACAAAGCGAATCCGTCATTTGAAAGAAGAGGGATTAGTTGAGAGAAAAGGATCTAAGAAAAAGGGGCAGTGGGTAGTAAATACAAGGAAACGACATATTTTAAGTGAATCAAGAGACAAATAAATGGGAAATTTGCATCAAAAAAGAACGAATATTTTCAACATAATACCTGCTGGTTTTTTATTTATCTCGCAAGCAACAGTAATCAGCGCCTATATGCAGAATGTCTGGAACTGATATACGGACAGTATGAATGCGAAAAATCTTATCGCATTCCACGAAATCAGATTAGAGATTCTCTGGCAATTTATTTGTTAGAAAATCATAGCTCTCTTGATACAGATGCGGTATACTACAGCCGGTATATGTTCTGGAAGATGGAAGAGCTGTAGTATGCTACTTTTCGTTAATAGGGATACTCCGATGTAGCTCCTTCCGCACGTATCGTTCCGCTCCCTATGCTGGAGTATTCCTGATATTCTTCTTTAATAGTGCCATCATCCTGCTTTTCATAGTAGAAATTTCCGCCGATATAAATCGTTCCTTCGTATTCTCCGGCTATTCCGACAACTTCTCCGCATATTTCCTTGGTCATGATCCAAATTGACATTCCATCCTCATCCGTCAGATATAATCTGCCGCCTGCTCCGTGAATTTTTTCACACCAACTAATTTCTCCTGTGGTAGAATCAATTGTAAAACGGTAAAATTCCTGTTCTTTGCCTCTTTCATGGTTTTCTATTATCAACCAGCTTTTTCCATCATTTGTCGTCAGTAAATACCAGATATCCTCCGGCAGGCCTCTCTCTATTTCGTAGCTGTAGAGGATATCTTCACTGTCTTTCTTTCTGAATTCTTCTTGCTCTTTCTTCGTCAGAATCCTCGGCGCTGACAACTCACTCAGCCACATTTCCACATTCTCCTCTTTAAGTGCCTTTAGTGCCGCTGACTCTGCTTTTTTCGGATATTCTTCATATCGCTTCGGTGTTTCACTATAAAAGTGGACATATCCATATTCGTTCCAAAGCCACATATAATTCGTTTCTTTTCTCTGTTCTGTCATAAACCTTTCATCCGCGTTCTTCGGAAATGCATCGCTTGGAATCTCTAGTTTCATTTCCGGATAAATCAATGCCGGATCAAATATATTGTGGTTGTTACGATACAACCATTCCCATTCAGTGCCATCTCCGAATAGTTCTTCACTGATTTTCCATAAATTGTCTCCGGGATGCACGACATAATAATAAACTGTTTCCATTTTTTCATTTCCAGCCACTACGCTGCCACTGCGCATGAAAATGATAAAGAATAGAACAATGCCAACAATCTGAATATGCTTAAAATGCTTCATTATTTGAATACCCCGCCTTCCCCACTGAAATCATCTTATATCGGGGATTGCATAAAAGCAAGAAGTTTTGATAGCAATGTGAAAGAAAGTATGATATGCTTGGAAAAATGACATTTTGAGTTCCTACAAGTCTTTTCCATTTTGTGTCTTGTAGCGAAATGGAAAGGTATGGTCGCAGAAATGAAAAGAATATTGACATTTCCCTTGGTTTTTATACTGGTATTTTCAATTAATCTTTCAGGCTGTTCAAATCAGACAATTGCAACAGACTATTCCGATCATTCAAACTGGGTATATTTTGAAACGGATACAACAGACAGGACAGCGGACGTCTTTTTTGTGTGTCCGACTGTATATTTTGGCTCAGATGACTCATACAATATGGAACTTACAGATGAAGATACAAAAGCAAGTTTTCTTGGTGCAACTAATATGGAAAAAGAAATCTATGACCGTGACAGTCGTTTCTTTGCACCGTATTACCGGCAGGTCGGATTGAATGTTTACTCAATGGAAACCAGTGACCGTGAGCAGTATCTTGAACTTGCATTTGATGATGTTAAGAATGCTTTTGAGTATTATTATGAAAACTGTAACGACGGCAGACCGATTGTTCTCGTAGGATTTTCACAGGGAGCGGATATGTGTATCAGGCTTATGAAGGAGTGCTTTACGGATGAGAACAGACAAAATCAGCTGATAGCCTGCTACGCAATCGGATGGAGTATTACCGAAGAAGAAACAAGGGAATATCCTCAGCTAAAATTTGCGGAAGGCGAAAGCGATACAGGAGTGATTATATCCTTCAACAGTGAGGATGAAAGCATTGACGATTCGCTCACTGTTCCGAAGGGAACAAAAACCCTTGCAATCAATCCTCTTAACTGGAAGACAGACTCAACGATTGCAGACAAAAGTCTTAATCTCGGCGCCTGCTTTACCGATTATGACGGCAGTATTACAAAAGAAATCAACAATCTTACAGGTGCATACATTGATGATGTGCGAGGTACATTGAAGGTAACGGATGTAACGCCTGAGGAATATCCGGCCGGACTTGATATACTTGAGGATGGTATTTATCATCTGTATGACTACCAGTTCTTTTATCGCAATTTACAGAAAAATGTTCAGACACGAATTGATGCCTATCAGTCAAATTAACTGATGGAGAGTTTACCATGAGCAAGATTATTTTTTTAGATATAGACGGCGTGCTTAACTCCAGTTTCTGGAATGATGAGCATCAAAAGGAAATCAGCGACGGAACATTGATTGATAAAGAAAAGATTTTGCTGTTGGCAAAGTTAGTTAGCAGGACAAATGCAAAAATAATTCTTCATTCGGGATGGCGTTTCTGGTTTGATGATGAGGGAAAGCCGCTTCGTTTGGAAGCTGAAAAATTACTTAAGCTGATGGCTGATGAAGGATTAAAAATCTCAGGAATGACACCGGAGCTGACAACGGAAGAAATAAGAAAAACGAAGAAATTCAGTCTTGTGAAAGCCGAAGAAATTCTATTATGGTTAGAATTACATCATAATGTAAGCGGATGGGTAGTACTTGATGATTTGGCATTACATAATGAAACTGTTGCCAAGCATCAAGTGAAGCCGAACCAGGTAACAGGATTGACTTCAGAGGATATTGCGGAAGCAGAAAAAATTTTAGGACGAGATGAATAAACGAGGGCGAGGAGCTATCTGATGAATAAAGAAACATATTGTTTACTCGAAAACTTTATGCTTGGATGTATGGAAGATTCAGCTCATGACAAAGAGCATATATATCGCGTGTTGTATAATGCATTAGAAATTGCGAGGACAGAAAATAATGTGGATTATGACGTCCTGATTGCAGCATGTTTATTACATGACATCGGGAGAAAAGAACAATTTGAAAACCCTGCTTTATGTCATGCAATTGTAGGAAGTGAAAAAGCTTATCAATTTCTTTTGGCTCATGGATTTGAAATGTCCTATGCAGAACAAGTAAAACAATGTATTAAGACGCATAGATACAGAAAAAATAACCTGCCTCAAAGTATAGAAGCAAAAATTTTATTTGACGCGGATAAATTAGATGTAGCCGGAGCAATAGGAATTGCAAGAACATTACTTTATAAAGGCAGTATTTCTGAACCATTGTATTCCGTGTTGCCAAATGGAACAGTTTCAACCGGAGAAAATGATATTACGCCATCATTTTTTCAGGAATATAAGTATAAATTAGAAAATTTGTATTCAAATTTTTATACGGAAAAAGCAACGACAATTGCCAAAGAGAGGCAATATATTGCAATGGAATTTTATAACAGCCTGTATCAAGAGGTAAATTTGTCGTATCAGAATGGAACAAACGAACTGAATAATTTATTGGAAGGCGGAGATGGAATCATCTGATTGTATTAATTTCTTAGTACTATTCAGGATGTAAATATGATACAATTAAATGATATGAAATCGAGATGCCAAGGAGGAATTTCCGGATGGAGAATGAAACAAAAAGAGGATATGGCAAGTGGATTGCGGCAGCTGCTGTAGCTGCAGTGATTTGTCTGTTAGCATGCGGAATCATCGTTATCGCTGTGCATAAGAAAGACCTAAGGGGCTCTGATGCATTTGACGCTTACACGGACGCGCTATTCAAGGAGGATGTCGCATTAAATACAGTGAATCTCCACTATACGCTGGCATATCCTGAAAATTATGGAATCACTGACTATACGGTTTCACTGGGAGATTATTCCATAGATAACATAAAAGATAGTTATCGGGAACTTGAAAAAATGAGAGAGGACCTTCTTGCATTTGACCGAGCGAAACTGACGGAAAGTCAGAGACTTACATATGACGTGCTGATGGATTATGTGGAGACGGAATTATCAGTAGAAGATCTGTTTCTCTATGAAGAGGTGCTTGAAGCGACGAATGGGTATCAGTCCCAATTTCCTATTATTCTCGCAGAGTATACGTTCCGTGCAGAAAGAGATATAGAAGACTATCTGGAACTGCTCTCTGAAATGGATGAATTCTATGCACAACTCATAGAATTTGAGGAAGAAAAGGCTAAAGAGGGACTTTTTATGTCTGATGCTGCTGTAGAGGACGTCATCAAGCAGTGTGAAGAGTTCATTAAAGAGCCGGAAAATAATTATATGATAGAGGTTTTTAATGATAAAATAGATTCTTTTGAAGGTCTTTCCGAGGAGAAAAAGGAAGAATATCGGGAAAGGCATGATACGATTATCACTACAGATGTAGTAGAAGGCTATCAGATTTTGATTGACGGGTTAAGTGAACTGAAGGGAAGCGGCAGGAATGAACTTGGGTTGTGCTACTTTGAGGACGGGAAGGAGTACTATGAATATCTGATTCGTTCTAAGGTTGGCTCTGACGCGTCTGTGAAGAAACTGCAGAGAAGAATTGAAAAATTTATAAGAAATTATATTCAGGATTTGTATGATACGGTATGGCAGGATCCAGAGGCTTATGAGGAAGCATTAAATTACCAGCTTCCGGATATGGAGCCGGAGGCGATTTTGGAGGATTTGATGAAAAAGATAGAAGAGGATTTCCCAGAGCCGCCCCAGGTAGACTATAACGTTAAATATGTGCACCCTTCTATGCAGGAGTTCCTCAATCCGGCATTTTATCTGACGACACCTATTGACGATATACAGAATAATTTTATTTATATAAATGGAAAGTATACGGAGGGAGATGCAGGCGGGAATGAGAGGCTTTACACAACGCTGGTGCATGAAGGGTATCCCGGACATTTGTATCAGAATGCTTATACCGCATCCGGAGAACTTCCGCTTGTGCGAAATCTGTTTTCCTGTCAGGGGTATACGGAAGGATGGGCTACTTATGTAGAGCATGAATATGGATACGAATACGCGTATGAAGAGCTGGATAAAACCTATACAGATTTTCTTGCAAAAGATGCGGCGGTGTCGCTGGCAATTTATGCATACATTGATCTGGGAATTCATTATGATGGATGGGACCGTGAAGATGTAGCAGAATTCTTAAACGGCTTTATGGACGTGGACGAGGAGACGGCGGATGAGGTGTTTTATGCGATTGTTTCTGATCCGTCCGGCTATCTGAGTTATTTTGTAGGATATCTCGAAATTCTTGAACTTCGGGAAAAAGCCATGGAGGAACTTGGCGGGGATTTCGACATAAAGGAATTTCATGATTTCCTGTTAAGCACAGGTCCCGCTCCGTTTTATATTATAGAAGATTATATGAAAGAGTGGATGAAAGCGCAATGATGTGATTCATTGCAATGTGGCAGTTCGGTCTTTGACTGAACTGCTACACTGCAATTTTTTTTTGCAGATTTTCAGTTGAAGGGAGGAAGTTCTTGTGCTATAATGAAACGATTTGCAAAAGAATATGGAAGAAAGGGAGCAGGGACTACATGAAAGCATTTTTAATTCTGGAAGACGGCACTGTTTTTACGGGAATACATATTGGTGCCGACAAGGAAATCATCAGTGAAATTGTATTTAACACTTCCATGGTTGGTTATCTGGAGGTACTTACAGACCCATCCTATGCAGGGCAGGCTGTCTGCATGACTTATCCGTTGATTGGCAACTATGGTATATGTAAAGAAGATATGGAATCAAAAAGGGCATGGCCGGATGGTTTTATTGTAAGAGAGCTGTCGCGCATACCCAGCAATTTTCGAAAAGATATTACAATTCAGGAATTTCTCACACAGCAGGATATTCCGGGCATAGCAGGTATCGATACACGTGCCCTTACCAAAATTCTTCGTGAAAAAGGCACCATGAATGGCATGATTACCACCAATGAAGCCTACGATCTAAGTACAATTCTCCCTAAATTAAAAGCCTATACCACCGGCAAAGTGGTGGAAAAAGTAACCTGTTCCCAGAAATATGAAATAAAAGGATCCAGAGAGCTTGCTGATAATGGTCCCTTTTCCGGCAGTGCCAGATTTGTAAAAGAAGATTTTGCTTCTGGAAAACGTGAAAAGCGTCCAAGTATCACAAGGCAGTTAAATGGAATCGGCAAAAGGGTAGCGCTGCTGGATTTGGGCGCGAAAGGAAATATTGCAGTGTCTCTTGCACAGAGAGGTTGTGATGTGAACGTTTACCCTGCTTTTACGAAAGCGGAGGAGATTATTACAGATCATCCTGACGGTATTATGTTAAGCAATGGACCGGGGGATCCTAAAGAATGTACTGCAATTATAGAAGAAATCAGAAAACTCTATGAAACGGATATTCCGATTTTTGCAATCTGCCTGGGGCACCAGCTGATGGCGCTTGCTACAGGAGCGGACACCTTCAAAATGAAATATGGTCACCGCGGGGGAAATCACCCGGTAAAGGATCTTACAGACGGACGGGTCTATATTTCATCTCAGAATCATGGTTATGTGGTGGATATGGACAAGCTGGATCCGCAGATAGCAGTCCCGGCATTTGTGAATGTGAATGACGGCACCAATGAAGGGCTTTCTTATATCAATAAGAATATATTTACTGTTCAGTTCCATCCGGAGGCATGTCCCGGACCGCAGGACTCCAGTTACTTGTTCGACAGATTTATCAAAATGATGGAGGTGGGGAAAAATGCCTAAAAATCCAGATGTAAAAAGAGTAATGGTAATCGGCTCAGGTCCTATCGTGATCGGGCAGGCAGCGGAATTTGACTATGCAGGAACACAGGCATGCCGTTCCCTTAAAGAGGAAGGCGTGGAAGTAATTCTGGTCAATTCCAATCCAGCAACCATCATGACGGATAAGGACATAGCAGATAAAGTATACATAGAGCCTTTGACGGCAAGAGTGTTAGAGCAGATTATTGAAAAAGAGAAGCCGGACAGCATTCTGCCCACATTAGGAGGACAGGCAGGTCTTAACCTTGGCATGGAGCTGGAAGAATCAGGCTTTCTTGCATCCCATCATGTGAAACTTCTTGGAACCACGGCTGCCACCATCAAAAAGGCGGAGGATAGGCAGGAATTTAAAGATACCATGGAAAAAATCGGTGAGCCCTGTGCTGCCTCTAAAGTTGTGGAAACGGTGGAGGACGGCGTTGCCTTTACCAAGACCATCGGTTATCCGGTGGTATTGCGTCCGGCATACACATTAGGAGGTTCCGGCGGCGGTATAGCTCACAATCAGGAAGAACTTGAAAATATTCTGGAAAATGGTCTCCGTCTTTCCCGTGTGGGACAGGTTCTTGTGGAACGATGTATTGCAGGATGGAAGGAAATCGAGTATGAGGTGATGCGCGATGGCGCAGGCAACTGTATCACCGTTTGTAATATGGAAAATATTGATCCGGTAGGTGTCCATACAGGGGACAGTATCGTGGTTGCGCCTTCCCAGACTCTGGGGGATAAGGAATACCAGATGCTTCGTACTTCAGCCCTCAATATCATCAGCGAATTACAGATTACAGGCGGGTGCAATGTGCAGTTTGCCCTGCATCCCACCAGCTTTGAATATTGCGTGATTGAAGTGAATCCCCGTGTAAGCCGTTCTTCGGCGCTGGCGAGCAAGGCAACCGGATACCCGATTGCAAAAGTGGCGGCAAAAATTGCTCTGGGATATACACTGGATGAAATCAAAAATGCCATCACCGGAAAGACTTATGCAAGTTTTGAGCCGACCTTGGACTACTGCGTGGTAAAAATGCCAAGACTTCCTTTTGATAAATTCCTTACGGCAAAGAGGACGCTGACCACACAGATGAAGGCAACCGGAGAGGTGATGAGCATCTGCAGCAGCTTTGAGGGTGCGCTGATGAAAGCAATCCGTTCGCTGGAGCAGCATGTAGACTGCCTGCTCAGCTATGATTTCAGCGCTCTTTCCAAGGAGGAATTAATTGACAGACTGCATGTGGTGGATGATCAGCGGATTTATGTGATTGCAGAGGCGCTGCGTAAAGGTGTTGATTATGATACGATTCATGAGATCACGATGATCGATCACTGGTTCATCGACAAGATTGCGATTCTCGTTGAAATGGAGCAGGCGCTTAAGAAAGAACCGCTCAGCGTGGAATTATTAAAAGAAGCAAAACGTCTGGAATTCCCAGACAACGTGATCGGAAGACTGACCGGCATGCCGGAAGAAGAAATTAAGAAGATGCGTTATGATAACGGCATCGTCGCCGTATATAAAATGGTGGACACCTGCGCCGCTGAATTTGAGGCGAGCACCCCTTATTATTATTCCGTATACGGCGGTGAGAATGAAGCGGCGGAGACAAATCCTCCGAAAAAAGTGCTTGTACTTGGCTCAGGACCGATCAGAATCGGTCAGGGTATCGAGTTCGACTATTGCTCTGTTCATGCCACATGGGCATTTGCAAAAGCAGGGTATGAGACCATTATTATCAACAACAATCCTGAAACGGTGAGCACGGACTTTGATATCGCGGACAAGCTGTACTTTGAGCCGCTCACACCGGAGGATGTGGAGAGCATTGTCAATATAGAAAGGCCGGATGGAGCGGTGGTGCAGTTCGGCGGACAGACTGCGATTAAACTGACGGAAAGCCTTATGAAGATGGGGGTACCGATTCTCGGCACCAAGGCGGAGGACGTGGACGCCGCAGAAGACCGGGAATTGTTTGACAAGATATTGGAAGAGACTCAGATTCCAAGGGCGGCAGGCGGTACGGTCTACACCGCACAGGAGGCAAAAGAAGTTGCAAACAGGTTGGGGTACCCGGTGCTTGTGAGACCTTCCTATGTGCTTGGCGGTCAGGGAATGCAGATTGCCATTTCCGATGAAGAAATAGAAGAGTTCATGAACATTATCAACAGGATTGCCCAGGACCATCCGATTCTGGTGGACAAGTATTTGCAGGGTAAGGAGATAGAAGTGGATGCGGTCTGCGACGGTACGGATATCCTGATACCGGGTATTATGGAGCATATTGAAAGAACCGGCGTTCATTCCGGCGACAGCATTTCTGTCTATCCGGCGCCTACTATTTCTGCAACTGTAAAAGAAAAGATTGCAGAGTATACCCGAAGACTGGCAAAAGCGCTTCATGTCAAGGGGCTGATCAATATTCAGTTCATTGCCATCGGTGAGGAAGTCTATGTGATTGAAGTAAATCCCCGTTCCTCCCGTACGGTTCCCTATATCAGCAAAGTAACAGGGATTCCGATTGTGGATCTCGCCACGTGGGTAATTATCGGAAAGACCATCAGAGAACTGGGATATGAGCCGGGATTGCAGCCGGAGGCGGATTACTATGCAATTAAGATGCCGGTATTCTCCTTTGAGAAGATCAGAGGTGCGGAAATCAGCCTTGGACCTGAGATGAAGTCCACAGGAGAATGCCTTGGAATTGCACGGACCTTCAACGAGGCGCTTTACAAAGCATTCTTAGGAGCTGGGGTGGATCTGCCCAAGCATAAGCAGATGATCATTACAGTCAAGGATGCGGATAAAGGTGAGGCAGTGGAAATCGGACGCAGATTTGAAAAACTTGGCTACAGAATCTATGCAACCAGAAGTACGGCGGCAGCTTTAAACGAAGCTGGTGTAAAGGCGCGCAAGGTCAACAAGATTTCCCAGGAATCGCCCACCGTTATGGATCTTATATTAGGACATAGGATCGATCTGGTGATTGATACGCCTACCCAGGGGCGGGATAAGTCCAGAGATGGGTTCCTGATCAGAAGAACTTCCATTGAAACCGGTGTGAATTGTATCACAGCAATGGATACGGCGAGAGCATTGGTGACAAGTCTTGAAAATGCCAACGACCAGTTTACATTAATTGATATTGCTTCTATATAAGTTAATATTCGTATGCAGGGAAGATATATGCAGTGAAAATAAAGGATAAGGCAGGGAAAGAAAAATCCCTGCCTTATGCCGTAATAGCGAAATGACGAAAAAGAGAAATAGAACATGTACAAAATATACAAAAATGAACGTGATAAATTTGCAAAAGCGCTGAAATTATCTAAAAACATTTTTAAAATGTGAAACAAGTATTGCATTATTTCGCCGTAAATGTTATCTTTATTATGTGCTTGGAAACGTTTCCAAAACATTTCCGCGCAAAAAACTAATCTTATAAAGGAGAGGAAAGGTATTATTATGAAAAAGAAAGTAATTAGTGCATTACTTTGTGTTGCAATGGTATCCAGCATGCTGGTTGGCTGTGGCGGAACAGGCGACACATCAACACCGGCTGCAGACAATGCAGGAACTGAAGAAGAAGCACCTGTAGACAATGCAGAGGTAGAAGCACCTGCAGACAATGCAGCAAGCGCAGAAGGTGGTTCTGTATACTACCTGAACTTCAAACCCGAACAGGCTGATGACTGGGTTGCTTTAGCAGCTAAGTACACAGAGCAGACAGGCGTTCAGGTTGACGTTGTTACAGCAGCTTCAGGTACATATGAATCAACTCTGAAGTCAGAAATTGCTAAGACAGAAGCTCCTACACTGTTCCAGGTAAACGGACCTGTAGGTCTTGCAACATGGAAAGACTACTGCTATGATTTATCAGGCAGCGATCTTTATGCAAATGTAAAGAGCGATGACTTCGTATTAAAAGATGGCGATGCGGTAAAAGGTGTTGCATACGTTATCGAAACTTACGGTATCATCTACAACAAGACAATTATGGCTGATTATCTTACAAAAGATTACGCTGTAGTTTCAAGTGTAGATGAAATCAACAGCTTTGATCAGTTAAAGGCTGTTGCAGAAAGCATTCAGGCAAACAAAGAAGATCTCGGCGTTGAAGGTGCATTTACATCCGCTGGTATGGATTCTTCTTCTGACTGGAGATTCAAGACACACTTAGCAAACCTTCCTATCTACTATGAATATGAAGGAAATGGTTACAGCTCAACAGCAGCTATCGAAGGAACATACCTTGATAACTACAAGAACATCTGGGATCTTTACATCAACAATTCCACATGTGCACCTACACTTCTTTCCAGCAAGACTGGTGATGAAGCAGAAGCAGAATTCGCTTTAGGCGAAGCTGTATTCTTCCAGAATGGTACATGGGAGTATGGTAACCTGATCGGTGCTGGTATGACAGATGATGATCTTGGAATGCTTCCTATCTTCATCGGTGCTCCTGGCGAAGAAAATCAGGGACTTTGTACAGGTTCTGAAAACTACTGGTGTGTAAACAGCCAGGCTTCTGAAGCAGATATCCAGGCAACACTTGATTTCTTATCATGGGTTATCACATCTGACGAAGGAAGAGATGCAATGGCTAACACAATGGGATTCTTAACACCTTTCTCAACATTTGATGATGGCTATGTTGCAGAGAACGCTCTGATTGCAGCAGCAGATGAATACATTGCAGGCGGCAAGAAATCCGTAGCTTGGTGCTTCCCTACAATGCCTTCAGAGACATGGAAGGATGGCGTTGGTGCTGCTTTAACAGAATATGCAGCAGGAACAGGCGAATGGGATGCAGTAGTTACAGCATTCGTTGATGGATGGGCTACAGAATATGAGGCAGCTAATAACTAATTTATAGTGATATAGTTTAAAGCCCTAAGGATATACAACGGGCAGTACGCTTTGCAGACTGCCCAAATGTTAATAAAAGGGTGAACGATTTATCGTTCACCCTTTTGGATTAGGAGAGAGGATAGCATGGAGAAAACTATAAAAAAATATTTTCCTATATTTGCATTGCCTACAGCGGCAGCATTTACGGTGTTTTTTGTAATTCCTTTTATTATGGGCGTATATTTGTCGTTTTGTAGTTTTACAACGGTGAAAGATGCAAAATTGGTAGGGTTCATAAACTACACAAAGATTTGGGGAGATCCCACATTTGTTCATGCATTGTGGTATACAGCATTATTTTCAGTAGTTGCAGTAGTATCAATTAACGTTCTTGCATTTGCAGTTGCCCTTCTTCTTACAAAGGGAATCAAGGGAACAAATATTTTCAGAACTGTATTCTTTATGCCGAACTTAATTGGTGGTATTGTACTAGGCTATATATGGCAGCTGATTTTTAATGGTATCTTGGCAAAATATGACATGACATTGACTTTCAGTGAAAAATATGGTTTCTGGGGATTGCTCATTTTGCTTAACTGGCAGCAGATTGGTTACATGATGATTATCTACGTGGCAGGAATTCAGAATGTTCCCGGTGATTTGATTGAAGCGGCCAAAATTGACGGCGCAACAAAATTCCAGACACTTAAGAGTGTTACAATTCCAATGGTAATGCCTTCCATAACGATTTGTACCTTTTTAACACTGACGAACGCGTTCAAGCTCTTCGACCAGAACTTGGCACTGACAGCAGGAGCACCGTCAGATAGATCACAGTTGCTTGCCCTTAATATCTATGATACATTCTATGGCAGGAACGGATGGGAAGGTGTAGGTCAGGCGAAAGCGGTTGTATTCTTTATTTTGGTTGCAGTGATTTCGATTATTCAGCTTCGTGCAACAAGATCAAAGGAGGTGCAGCAATAATGGAAAATGCAAGAAAAGCAAAACATGGCTGGGTGTTGACATTATTTTTCTCCATTTTATCAGTAGTGTACATTCTCCCTATTGTCATTGTTGTATATAACTCGTTTAAAAGTAAAGTATGGATTAATAAGAGTCCTTTTGCACTTCCCAATGAAAAATCATTTGTGGAATTTTTAAACTACACGAAGGGTGTTGAAAAGACCAATTTCTTTGGAGCCTTCATTGTTTCACTTTTTATTACGGTTTTATCGGTGGCTTTGATCTGCCTTTGTACTTCCATGTGTGCATGGTATATCGGACGTGTAAACAGTGCTTTTTCCAGGGGATTTTATATGCTGTGTGCGTTCTCTATGATCGTACCATTCCAGATGGTAATGTTTACATTGTCTAAGATTGCAAATATGCTGCATTGCTCTAATCCGTTTGGTATTATTTTTGTTTATCTGGGATTCGGAGCAGGTCTGGCAATCTTTATGTTTGTTGGTTTTGTCAAGTCGATACCGCTGGAAATAGAAGAAGCGGCAATGATTGATGGATGTAACCCTCTGCAGACTTTCTTTGGAGTGGTTCTTCCGATTATGAAGCCTACAATGATTACAGTTGCCATCCTTCAGGCGATGTGGATCTGGAATGACTATCTGCTTCCTTATTTGGTTCTTGACCAGAGAAAATGGAAGACAATCCCGATTGCTGTCCAGTATTTGAAGGGCGGATATGGTGCAGTCGAGATGGGACAGATGATGGCAATGCTCGTTTTGGCAATCATTCCGATTGTTATCTTTTATCTTGCCTGCCAGAAATATATCATTGAAGGTGTTGTTGCAGGTGCAGTGAAGGGATAAATGAGAATTATTTGATTTAGTTTAGGTTTCAATTGGATAAATCCAATTAGGCAATACCTGTACTCCCGTTGCGGTGGGCAGAATGTTACTGTATATTCTGTCCACGGAGCAACAGGAAAATAAGACGGGGAGTTTTGAATAGTTAGAAAATATAAATGTGTGCCAGGTCGCACATTTTTTTATTCCTATAAAATCTTGAAAGTGTATTGTAAATATTGTTTAAAATTGATAAAATATGTATGGATATATTGGGATTTGTGGTGAAAAATGATAAATGCGGTGAAGAGTCCGCATAGAGAATCGGTTTATTTTGTCTATAGTCGTTTACAAATGATGATTTTTGCAGTTCCAGATTAACCAACTAAGAGGCGAAAAGCGAGGTAGGAATATGGCAAAGAAAAAGGTGCCGGGTAAACAGGGCATAGAAAAAGAAAAAAAAGAAAATAAATTAATAGCAAAGCTAAAGCCTAACAAGCAAAAACCGGAAAAGCAAAAACCAGAAAAGCAAAAACCGGACAGGCAAAAGCCAGAAAAGAAAAAGCAAGAAAAACAAAAGACGGAAAAACAGAAATTGGAAAAGAATAAAATAGAAAAGGTACCCGGACAATCACAACATTTGCGGACGAAGCTGATTATTGCTTTTTTTGCCCCCATATGTTTGTTTGTCCTGACAATTTTGTTGATTTATTCTGTAAGCAGCACGGCGTTGGCGGATGCTTATGAGGATTCCGCAAGCGGTAATGTGGTGACGCTCGGAAAGTACTTTGAATTGGTCTTTGAAAATGTAGAATTGATGTCCACAAGGTTGTCTGTGAACGAAACGGTTACAGATTATTATTCCGGCGGAACTAAGCAGACGGAATCTATGCTTATGAATGCCAAGCTGGCAATCAACGGCGAATTGGTTGCAGATGAGTATATAAGCCAGATTGTGGTGATTGCCCAGACCGGAAAAGCATGTACAGATAAAGGACCGATCAATGATGACGTTTATACTGCTTTTTGTGAATCTGAGGAAGGAAAATATGTCCAGGAAAATATCGTGGATGATTTATGGATAGAATCCCATCCATCTATTGATGAGTTTACAGGGAAGGGAACAGATGTATATGGTATGTCCTATGTGAAGCTTTTTAGAAGTACTAACAATAAACCGGTGGGATATATTATCATAGACGTAAAGAGAGAATTCCTGCAAGGTATTCTGGATGATGCAAACACCAGTGAACAAAGCATTCAAGCATTGGTAATGGATGACGGTGCACAGATTGTAAGCGGAAACGGAGAGGTAGAATTTTGCGAAACAGAATTTTATAAAAATGCATTATCCCTTGAGGCGGAGCAAGGCAGAGAATATGCAGTTCATGACGGTGAGGAGATTTTGTTTGCTTACCGCAGACTCGAAAATAATATGATGGTGTGTGAAGTGCTGCCCAAGGAGGAAATCATGGCAGGGGCACAGATGATATTGGAATATGCTGTCATATCAATCGTGCTTTGTGCGCTGGCAGCGATTCTGCTTGTTATCGTCATATCGGGAAGTATTTCGAAAGCGCTTAATAATGCTAACCGGGCACTTAAGAAGACTGCAGATGGAGATCTGACAGGTCAGATTACAACAAAGCGCAAAGATGAATTCCGAGCCTTGACAGCCAATATCGCAGAAATGATTAAGAGCATGAAGGGACTGATAACGAAGATGACGAATGTCAGCAGCTATGTGTCAAGTTCGGCAGAAGCAGTCCGTGGAAATTCTCAATTGCTGTTGGAAGTTGCGAACCAGATGAATTATGCAGTTATGGATATTAATGGAGGACTTGTCCAGCAGACACAGGATACGGAACAGTGTGCTAACCAGATGGCGGATCTTTCCCATAAGATTGGAGACGTACACAAGAGGGCAACGCAGGTCAATGAACTTACGCAGGAGACAAGGAATGCTGTAAATGAAGGTATGATCATCGTTAAGGATCTTGAGGAGAAGGTTGATAATACGACAGAGATTACCAGGGCGATTATTGCGGAAATCGGTGAACTGAGCAAGGAATCTTCGGCAATAGGAACGATTATTGAAACTATTAATGAAATTGCCGAGGAGACCAATTTATTATCCTTAAATGCTTCTATTGAAGCGGCGAGAGTAGGCGCGGCAGGAAGAGGCTTTGCGGTGGTCTCTGCGGAAATCAGGAAGTTGGCAGACCAGTCTGGAAATGCGGGTATGCAGATTGCTGAAATCATTAATCAGATTCAAGAGAGAATGTCGGCGACCATTAAGACGGCGCAAAAGGCCGGCGATATTGTGGTGACCCAGTCAGAAGCCTTGGAAAGTACAATAGATGTATTCCACAGTATCAACAAACAGATACAGGAGCTGGGTGAGAATATAACTCACATTGTTCAAAGCGTAGACGGGATTGAGGTTGCGAAAGAGGATACCATGTCTGCTATACAAAGCATTTCCGCCACATCCAATGAGACGGAGGCAGCATCTTCTGAATTAGGCAACAGCAGTCAGAAGCTGATGAATGCGGCGCAGGAATTAAGCGAAGCAGTACTCAGACTGCAGGAGGGTGCAGAAGATCTGGATAATTCAGTGAGTATATTTAAAATTGAGTAAATTTTAAAGGTGTTATAAGAAGGAGCTGCTGCAAGAGTAGATGATTGTTTACTGGTGCAGCAGTTCCTTTTGGATAGATTTTAAGGCAAATTAAGGGAGTTGATACGGTGGAAGTTTTACTTAAGATGAATTTGAAAAATGCCGTGGAAAGGGTATTGCATGTACCGGGGAATTATTCCGGCGGTATATTGGAAATGACATTGGTGGTCGATTGTGCGCTGCAGGAGGATTATGTTAGGACAATGGCGGCGGATATAGCAGCAACCTTGCGCTCTCACAGCGAAATATTTCGCAATGTGAGATTAAATCTGTTATACTGGGAGAGTGACGAGAAGTTTGAAAATCGTGTGATCCCCATTTCCTTTTTGCAGATGAGCAAATGTTTTGATTCATATTCTCCAGTTAAAGTGGAAAAAACGCTGGATGAACTGTCTGCAAAACTGAAGCTTCTTCATGCAAGGTCAAAGCTGATTATAGTGCTTGCAGACGAAAAAATGTTGATTCGTGACAGGGAGAAAGTAAAAAGGAATATGAATCCATTTCTTGGAAAGAAGAGTCTTTTTTTGTGCAGAAATGATTTAGAGATGAGATGGAGAAGGGGAGAAGAACTGTAAAGGACGGAGTGCCATGGCAGAAAATCTTGAATATTATAAGGTATTTTATTATACTGCTAAATATGGGAGCCTGACGGCGGCGGCGTTGGAGTTGTCTATTTCCCAGCCGGCAGTGAGCCAGGCATTGAAGCAGCTGGAAAACGCTTTGTCGGCAAAGTTGTTCGTCAGGGCGTCAAGAGGCATCAGATTGACGCAGGAGGGACAGGTGCTATATGAGCATGTGAAGGAAGGTTATGAGCAGATTCTGTTAGGAGAAAGAAAGCTTTCTTCTATGCTGCAGCTTGAACATGGGGAATTGAAAATCGGAGCCAGTGATATGACTCTTAAATATTATCTGCTCCCATTGCTGCAAAAGTACCATGAGCAGTTCCCGGGGATTAAGGTAACAGTCACGAATGCTCCTACACCGGAAACACTGAATTTGTTAAGACAGGGAAAAATTGATTTTGGAGTGGTAAGTACACCCGTCGGAAACGGACAGGAGTTTCATTTGATTCCAGTACGGAAAATTGAGGATGTGTTTGTGGCAGGACGGAAGTTTATCCAGTATAAGAATCGCATGCTTGATTTTAAGGAACTTGAAAATCTTCCCATTATATCCTTAGAAGGGAACACGAGCACAAAAAATTATATGGATACTTTTCTGATGCACAGCGGTGTGGAACTCCATCCTGAATTTGAACTGGCAACCAGCGATATGATCGTGCAGTTTGCATTGCGAAGTCTGGGGGTTGGATGTGTTGTGCGGGATTTTGCTGATGAGTATCTGGAGGATGGAAGATTGTTTGAACTGCGCTTTAATAAGATGATTCCCAAACGGGAAATCTGTGTGGTGACAGATGCGGGAGGACCAATATCAAGAGCAGCAGAAGAATTGCTTAAAACCATAGAGCCGCTGCAGCAGTTATGAAAGGTGTATGCAGGTGTGCGTGGCTTTTTCATGCAGAAAGAATGATTGGAGGATAACATGATTAAAAATATTGTATTTGACATTGGGAATGTACTGGCGGGTTTTGCATGGCAGGATTACTATCGTAGTTTTGGTTTTTCAGATGAAGTATATGAGAAGCTGGCGGATGCCACGGTCAGAAGTGATTTTTGGAATGAGATGGACAGAGGGAAGCTAAGCGACGATCAACTCCTTGAAGGATTTATTCAAAATGATCCTTCCATAGAGAAGGAACTTCGGGAAGTGTTTCAGAATATAAAGGGCATCATCCGGCATTATGATTATGCAATTCCATGGATTCGGGAGTTGAAGGGCAGGGGATATGGGATTTATGTCATATCTAATTTTGCACACAAGGCCCATGAAGAATGTATGGAAGCACTTGATTTCTTGGAGGAAATCGATGGAGGCATCTTGTCCTACCAGGTAAAGCTGATTAAGCCGTCGCCTGAAATTTATCAGCTTTTATGCAGCAGATATGGATTGCGTGCGGACGAATGCGTTTTTATTGATGATACCGCAAAAAATGTGGATGCAGCAATAAAAGAAGGTATGAAAGGAATTACCTTCCATACACTTGACCAGGCGAAAGAAGAACTTGAGAAATTACTTTCCGGTGTATTTACCGTATAACCAGATAAAAATCCATAAAAGGATCGGAAGACCAATGGTAGCCATCAGACATGCCGCGAACAGCTGCTCGCAGCCGGGAAAGTCCAGCAGGGACACCACCAGGGTAGCTGCATATAAAAGAACCAGAAGTATGATACAGATGATAGCGGCAATTTGTTTGGGTTTGTGTTTCATGACAGCGCTCCTTTTGAGTGAATATTTGTAAGTCTTATTATAACATAGGAGACTTGGTGATTTTATTAAGTTTCTGTTAGAAAATTAAAAATTTTTTGGTAATATGTTTCCAATACAAAGTCCGGGCTATTATAGATTTCATGTCTGCATTCTTCTACATTGATCAGTTTGGCAGACGGCGTATTTTTGACGAATCGGAAGATGCCGGATGGTTCTACGACTCCGTCGTTAACAGACCGGAATACCAGAATGGGAACTTCGATTTTTTCGCAGTTCCTTTTTTGTGTAATAAAACGGCAGGCGTTGAGAGCGTGATAAGTCCATCCATAACTGGAACCGGAGTTCTGGAAGAGCGGAAAGGCTTCTTTTTTCTTTTGATAATAATGAAATCTCTCAGGACAGGATGAACAGCTGTCTTCAAATTTTCTGCCGGGGACAAAGGCATGTTGCCCGGGGGCATAAACTGCATCACGATGCAGGCTGATCATGAGACGCCCTAAAGCTCTGGCACATGGTATAGGAAGCGGTCTCACGGAGATAGCAAGCATTGGAGCGCTGAGGACTGCTTTGACGAAAGTATCAGGGTAAGTCTCAAGATATAGAGCACCGATTGCGCCGCCCATGGAATGAGCATACAGATAGAGCGGAATGCCGTTTGATAAGGGCTTTACAATTTTGCATATGAAAGCATGGAAATCATTTACATAACTGTTAAAATCAGAAATATGAACCATGTTGGGATGGGCGGTTTCGCGAAAAGAACGGCCATGACCACGATGCTCCGCCAGATATACTTCATATCCTGCAAGGGTGAAATAATAGATGACTTCTTTATATTTTTCAGCTGATTCGCAAAATCCATGACTGATAACGACAGCACCTATGGGACTTTCTGGACGATAAGCTTCGTAGTAGAGCATTCCGCCAGTTTTTGTCACAGGTATATATCCGCTCTGACAGATTGATTGCAGACAGGGAAGAATCTTGTGATTCATTTCTGTTTCATATTGGTTATCGGGTATGATATTTCTTATTTTATTTGACTTTGACATGGGTTTTAATTGCTTCAAAACTTTCTTTGCTGATATCATGTTCTATTCTGCAGGCATCCTGCGCTGCAATTTTTTCATCTACTCCCAGTTTAACCAGCCAGTTGGTGAGAAATTCATGACGTTCATAAATCATTTCAGCAATTTCGCGACCGGAGGGGGTAAGATAAATGAAGCCCTCTTTGGTAACGGTGATATATTCCTTTTCACGGAGATTTTTCATGGCAACACTGACGCTGGACTTTTTGTAGCCCAGTTCTTCAGCAATGTCCACGGAACGCACCACGGGGTGCGATTTGCTGAGAATTAGTATGGTTTCCAGATAGTTTTCGGCGGATTCACTTGTATGCATAATTGTTCCCCTATATAGATGCCTGATAGACTGGCATTTTATTGTAATAAACAGACATGCTTACCAGCCCTGCGTCTGGTAAGAATATGAGTACATTATACCACAAATATAGAATAAAAAAATATGAATTTTTATCAGAAAGTGTATTGACAACGAACTAGGGTTAGAATATACTAATCCTAGAAAGCGAAAATATACTATAATTACATATGACTAACAGAAAGAAGGTATGCATGATGCCGTTGTCAATGGTAAAAGAAGGTGAACCTAACGTAATACATAAGGTTGGAGGCAAAGAGGAGACGAAAAGGTTTCTGGAAAACCTCGGCTTTGTGACAGGCGGAGTAGTTACTGTAATATCTCAGGTTGGCGGCAGCCTGATCGTCAATGTCAAGGATGCAAGGATTGCAATCGGCAGAGATATGGCAAATAAGATTATGGTGGGTTAAAGGGAGTACTTTGAATAAGAAGGGAGAATTAGGATGAAGACATTGAAAGAAGTGCCATGTGGAAAATCCGCGAAGGTGACGAAGCTTACCGGTGAGGGACCGGTTAGAAGAAGAATTATGGACATGGGAATTACAAAGGGAGTTGAAGTGTTCGTGAGAAAGGTGGCTCCTTTAGGCGATCCGGTAGAAGTCACTGTGCGTGGGTATGAACTTTCACTGCGCAAAGCAGACGCGGAAATGATCTTGGTAGAATAATTTTTTTAAACATAAGTTAGCGATGACTAATAAAAGATAGGAGTGAAATACAATATGTCAATTAAGATTGCGCTTGCAGGTAATCCAAACTGCGGTAAAACAACATTATTTAATGCTCTTACCGGTTCCAATCAGTTCGTTGGAAACTGGCCCGGGGTAACGGTAGAAAAAAAAGAAGGTAAGTTAAAGGGGCATAAAGATGTAATCATCATGGATCTTCCGGGGATTTATTCCCTTTCACCATACACACTAGAGGAAGTGGTGGCAAGAAATTACCTGATCACAGAAAGACCGGATGTGATCATGAATATCGTAGACGGTACAAATATTGAAAGAAATCTTTATCTTTCCACACAGCTCATGGAATTGGGAATTCCTGTTATTATGGCTGTCAATATGATGGACGTAGTGCAAAAGAGCGGTGATAAGATTAACATTTCTAAATTAAGTGAGAAGTTGGGATGTGAAGTAGTTGAGATTTCCGCACTGAAGGGAACTGGTATCACCAAGGCGGCTGAAAGGGCTGTAGGACTGGCAGGTCAGAAAAAGGCTTCCGCGCAGGTGCACAAGTTTGCTGTCGAGGTAGAAAACGTGCTGACTTCCATTGAAGATAAGCTGGGTAATAACGTTCCTGCAGACCAAAAGAGGTTCTTTGCGATCAAGCTACTTGAAAAGGATGACAAAATAGGAGAACAGATGAAAAATGTTCCCGATGTATCCCGTGAAATCGAACAGATAGAGAAGGAAATGGATGATGATACGGAAAGTATCATTACCAATGAGAGATACGTCTATATTTCTTCTATTATCGGAGAGTGCTATGCAAAGGCTGGCAAAGAAAAGTTGACGACCTCCGATAAGATTGATAAGATTGTAACCAACAGATGGCTGGCACTTCCTATTTTTGCAGTGGTCATGTTTATTGTTTATTATGTGTCTGTAACAACGGTAGGTACATGGGCAACGGACTGGGCAAATGACGGAGTGTTTGGCGAGGGATGGAGTCTGTTTGGACTTGAAATCCCGGGTATTCCGGTCATAATTGAAAACGCGCTTAGCGCGATAGGCTGTGCAGACTGGCTGCAGGCGCTGATTCTGGACGGTATTGTTGCCGGTGTGGGCGCAGTGCTTGGATTCGTGCCTCAGATGCTGGTATTGTTCATTTTCCTGGCATTCTTAGAAGCCTGCGGATATATGGCAAGAGTTGCGTTTATTATGGATAGAATTTTTAGAAAATTCGGACTTTCGGGAAAGTCATTCATTCCCATGCTGATTGGAAGCGGCTGCGGTGTTCCCGGCGTCATGGCATCTAGGACTATTGAAAATGACCGTGATCGTAAGATGACAATCATGACGACTACCTTTGTGCCCTGCGGTGCAAAGCTTCCGATTATTGCCCTGATTGCAGGCGCACTTTTTGATGGTGCATGGTGGGTGGCTCCCAGCGCTTACTTTGTGGGTATTGCGGCAATCATCTGCTCGGGTATTATCTTAAAGAAGACAAAAATGTTTGCAGGAGATCCGGCGCCTTTCGTTATGGAACTTCCGGCGTATCACATGCCTACAGCAGGCAATGTCCTAAGAAGTATGTGGGAGCGGGGCTGGTCCTTTATCAAAAAGGCGGGAACAATCATCCTTCTATCCACCATCGTACTTTGGTTCCTTATGAGTTTTGGATGGGCGGACGGCTCTTTTGGAATGCTTGAAGCCGAGCAGCTTGACAGTAGTATTCTTGCGGCAATGGGCGGTATCTTTGCACCGATCTTTGCACCTTTAGGATGGGGAGACTGGAAGATGGCGGTTGCAGCAATTACAGGTCTTATCGCAAAAGAAAATGTAGTAGGCACATTCGGTATTCTCTTTGGCTTTGCTGAAGTGGCAGAAGACGGAGAAGAAATATGGGGACAGCTGGCAGGAAGCTTAAGTGCGGTAGCTGCATATTCCTTCCTGATATTCAATCTGCTGTGTGCACCATGTTTTGCCGCTATGGGAGCGATTAAGAGAGAGATGAATAATATAAAATGGTTCTGGTTTGCAATCGGTTATCAGACAATTCTGGCATATGCGGTTTCGCTCTGTGCATATCAGCTTGGCAATCTGTTTATGACAGGTGTGTTTGGAATTGGCACGGCAGTGGCTGTCCTTTTGGTAATCGGATTCATTTACCTGCTCTTTAGACCGTATAAAGAGAGCAGAACCTTAAAGGTTGATATGAAGAAAATGGCTCGTGCAAAATAAAGAAAAGGAGATATCTTATGGGAACAATCCTTACGGCGGCAGTACTGCTTGGTATTGTGGGAGTTATTATCAGAAAGATGATACGGGACAAGAAAAACGGAAAATCTCTGCAGTGTGGCTGTGGATGTGAACACTGCAGTGGCTGCAGTCACAAATAAGAAATTGGTGAAAATAAACAAAAAATATGGTAAATTAGACTTAGTTTTGTTGAATATGCCTTTCCCCTGTGCTATAATCTTACATGTAAAAATGACAGTTTATTCCAGTGAATTATGCGGGATGTCGGGTTATAGTCAAATCAGGGGGAGGGCATCATGGAAAAGTATAAGCATGTTTCGATCGATAAATTTCTAGAGATAATTAATATCTTTAATCCGTGTATAGACGATTATCTTTATATTCTGGATTTCAGGAATGATTTCTATTATATAGCCCCCAATGCAATAGAGCGTTTTAATCTGTCTGAGAATCAATTCTATAATGTAAACGAAAAATTAAAAGAACTGGTGTATCCCGCTGATTTTGAACTTTTGTTAAAAGATATGGAACAGATATTGAATAAAGAAAAGGATTTTCATAACCTTCAATATCGCTGGATGGATAAGAAGGGCGAACCCGTATGGATCAACTGCCGCGGAAAGGTATTAAATACTGCGGAAGGAAAACCGGAGTTTTTGGTTGGCTGCATTAATGAGATTGGATGCAAGCAGAAGGCTGATAATGTCAGTGGACTTTTAGGGGAATCCAGCCTGCAGAATGAATTGAAGGCAGTAGACGGAGAGCGTTTAAGCGGTTTTATACTGCGTCTTGGCATAGATAATTTTAAAGAAATCAATGAAAATAGAGGGATGGACTACGGGGATATGGTTCTTAAGCGGACGGCAGAGTGCATTCAGACTGCAATCAGTCCAAATCAGAAGCTGTATAGAATCGTGGCGGATGAATTTGTTGTTATTGATTTAAATGGAGGCAGAGTAGAAGACGCTGTACAACTGTACAAGGATATACAAGGAAGAATCGACTGCTTTATAGAAGAGAACCGTTATGAGGTATTCTATACGATTTCTGCCGGAATATTGAATTTTTCTGCTGTTGATGACCAGTCCTATTACAATCTGATGCGTTATGCTGAATTTTCACTAAATGAGGCGAAGAATGGAGGAAAGAATAAGTACTACATTTATTCTCAGATAGATTATGATTTATTCCAACGTAAAAAAGATATAATCCACATCATGCGGCAGGCGGTCAATCATGATTTCGAAGGGTTTGAGGCATATTTCCAGCCTATTATGGATATCAGCAAGAATCGCCTTTTCAGTGCGGAAACATTGCTGCGTTTCCGTACATCAGAGACAGGTGTGATTACGCCTGGTGAATTTATTCCGCTCTTGGAAGAAAGTAATCTGATCATCCCGGTAGGCAAGTGGGTTCTGTATCAGGCCATGGAGGCATGCAGTAAAATCCAAAAAAAAGTACCGGATTTCCGAATTTCGGTGAATCTGTCTTATATTCAGGTTTTAAAGAGCAATATACTGGAAGATATTCTCTCCGGAATCGAAAAATATCAGCTGAAAAAGGGCAGTATATTGATAGAGTTGACAGAAAGCGGATTCTTGGAGTCTAACACCTTCTTTCTTAACTTCTGTGAGGGACTGAAAGAGAATGGAATTCCTTTGGCGTTGGATGATTTTGGAACAGGTTATTCCAACTTCCATTATCTGTACAACTTAAATCCAAGCACCATTAAGATAGACCGCTCCTTCACCATGAAGGCGCTCAGTAATTCCTATGAACATAACCTGCTTCAGCACATGATCGATATGACACACAGTATTGATCTTAAGCTTTGCGTTGAAGGAATAGAAACCAAACAGGAATTGAATAAGATATGTGAAATGGGACCGGACTACATACAGGGATTTTATTTTGGAAAGCCCTACCCGTTGGAACAGTTCATGGCGGATTTTGTGGAAGAAAAAGCACCGCTTGAAGGGTAAGAACGAGGCGGCGGTTCATTAAAATCAGAGAACATCATTTGCATACTGCAGCGCAAAGGGTGAGTGGGCGACTTGCATTGGTCCGTTGCTTTTGTTATAGTGTGTTTGTGGGGGGATTGTATTGTTTGCGGTTCCAATGCTGGTGGGCAATATTGCACAGGCAGTTTCAGCCCTTTTGTGTCTGCTGCGTCTGATGAAGCTGAAGGAATTATTTGATTTGAAGTTCAGCTATATGAAGCTGCAAAAGAAGTACAACAAAAAGATTATCCGTTTGGGACTTACGTCCGGAATTTCCGGGAGGAAGGCGGTTTAGATAAAATGTAGTTTGGGGAGAAAAGTATGGCAGAAATAAAGAGAATTTTTAAAAAATTAGTTTGTATATGGATTGTCTTTGTTTCTGGAGTTTTATTTTTCGGTATGTCTGTCCGTGCAGCAGAGGAGGAAGGGGACTGGATAGAAATTGTTTCCGTGACTCCGAACTATTACGCGAATTATACAGACCCTGTAACATTTACAGCGACCATCAGTTATTCACTACAGTCCGCAGAGCAGGGAATCATATATTTGGGGTTCAATACGGGTTCGCCGGAATGTTATACATATTCTCCGGAACCTGAGGATGTGCAGATTGTTTCAAAAGGAACCGGAACAGTGGAACTTTCGGCAACGGTGACACCTGTGGACTGGGGCTCAGCGCTGAATTTGATGTATCAGTTTATGGCCGGCGGCAGCGGTGCGGTCCAGGATTTTAAGGTTTATGCGATGCTCTGTGAATATCCTCATGAAGATCCGCCTAGCCCCCTTGCTGACCACGCAGCAGTCTTGACAGACTTGCCGGACTCTGCATTACAGACTGAAATTTTTTACGGTGACAGCAGTAATCCATCCAGAGAAATCTTTGACTGCGCTTTGGAAACAATAGTGGATGGAATCCGTTCAGACGAGTATAGCCCTCAGCTGGCGCATATGCTGATTGCGTTATGCAATTCCATACATGACGGCGGGAACATGAATACCACTTTTGACAGAATGGGATTTTATGATACGGTGACAGACTATGGCATGTCAGGCATTCTTCTTGCCTACGGAATAGGCAAAAAGCAAGTTGACGACAAGACTTATGTATTGATCATTGCAAGGGGAACCGGAGATTTTTCCTTAAGTCCTGCAGGAAATATTAATTCTTTGTCTGAATGGATGAGCAATATTCTGGATGCCGGAGCCAATGACTTGGGGCAGCACAGCGGTTTTTCTGATGCTGCCAATGAGCTTCATGACAGAGTGATGAGATTTTTAGAGAGGGAGGATGTAGATGATTTTTCTGATGTCAAATTTATTATTACCGGTCACAGCCGCGGAGCGGCGGCAGCGAACATACTTGCTGCAAGGCTGGCAGATGAGGGATTGAACAGGAAAACATCTATTGCTATACCTTTGCCTGTCCGGATACCGCAGTCATTGACAAAGAAACTGCGGAGTCCTATCGCTGCATATTCAATATCGGAAATGCAAATGATATGGTGACGTGGGTTCCAAGAGCAGTATGGGAGAGTTCCGGAGAAAAGGATGGATGGGGGAAAGATTCTTATTGGGACAAATACGGGAACAGCTTCTGGTATTGTGAAGATTGGGAGGACTATAGAAACCTGCATGAGAAATTCACGCTCCTGCCGTCAATCATGCTGGACTGGGTGAATAAGTATCATCTGCAGAATTTGTACCTGACTTATCTTAGAGATGAAAAGGAACCGGATGAATATAAGGATCGTGAAGGGACTACGGAAGCCATAAATGCAGCTGCACAGAAGAAAAGAGAAAGTGCAGGGGAAAGTCTGGAAAAGACAAGGGAACTTTTGGAAATTGACGATAGCAGCATAATCGGCATCAGTGTTTTCTGTCCTGTTGATGTCATGATATCTGATAAGGATGGAAATCCAATTGTTTCTACGACAGGCAGTGAAGGGAAAATTTATGAGGGCGGAGAAGAAAAAGCCCTCCTTTCATTTTACGGTGGCAAAAAGAAGATTTTTATAATAGACGAGGAAGAGCTTGACATTACTTTAGTGGGAACCGGTACGGGGGTAATGAGGTTTTCGATTGCATCGGGGAATACATTCCAAGAAACAGTGACGGAGGAAAAAGTCTTTGAGGAAGTGGAACTTTATGACGGAAAGACGATGCATTGCACATTAAACAGCGGCGCTGAAATAGAAGAGACAAGGTTATTCCTTGTAGATGATGGGGAAAAAGAGGTTGTCGAAATAATGACGGACGGCACAGAAGAAATCCTTCATGAAGAAACCGCGGAAGAGGGCGAAGCTGATACGCAGGAAGAAACACAGAAGGAAGAAGATGGTGCAAAGCCGGATGAGGAAGATGGGATGAATGCCGGTGCGGAGGAAACTGAAACAGGAGCGGAAGAGGATGGTATAAAAGGGGACTTACATAGAATTCCGCACAATATCATTATCGCTGGAAGTGCAGCAGTAGTTCTGCTATTGATTATTATCATGATAGGGAGGCTGTTTAAGAGAAAGAGACGCGCCAAAGCGGCTAAGATGTTGGAAACAGATTTAGGTAAATCAGCCATGCGAAAGCAGCTGCGTTATTGCCCGGTGTGCGGGAAAGTAGATAGCGCTGGTGCGGCATTTTGTAAATATTGTGGTTCCAAAATGAGAAGATAAAAATGTTTGCTGCATTATACGAACTGCTCGTTTCACGGGATGGGGAAGAGTAATGCATAATTACCTCTATTTAGATCATAATATGTAAAGATGATTGATTTCTGACAGAGTGTATGATAAACTTCTATCCACGAAATTTATGTAAATGAAGAATATTATATGCTCAGTTATTGAATTTGAGTAACTGAGGTGATATAATTTGAGTAATAATAACGAAAAGAAAGGAGAAATTGAAATGGATGCATGTGCGTTAAAGCCTATAATGCCTTTTGTGACAAGAAGCGAATTGGAAAGAACACCTGCGACTGAAGATAATAGGAAAATGGTTGAGTTTATGGATTCTCACAATTTCTCCTTTGATGTTGATGCCGAAACTAATAGTTTAAGGTGTACAGTAACAGAAAAATAGAGTGAGATGGATATAATAAAATATACTTCGGAATATGAGAATCTGAAAAGCCAGTTTACATGCGGAAACATAGTTATCGATAATTTCTTGAAGAATGGTGGTGCTCTGGATGAAAACCAGGGCATTACTTATGTTTTGCTGTCTGATAAAAAAGATGCTATTATTGGTTATTATAATATAGAGGTAGGAAGGGTTGACCAAATTAAGGATGTAGGCGACAGTGTGATATATAAGCCTATGGGCGGAGCGGTAAACATTAATTATTTGGCAATAGACAGTAAATATCAGGGAACAAAAATAGCAGAGATAGAAGGTAACAAAATATATTTAGGTGATTATTTATTGCGAGATTGCGAAAAGAAAATTTTGCAGTTGAGAAAGAAAGCCCTATTTTTTGACTTTTAATAAAAAAAAGTGTTATACTCCTAATATATTTTGATAAATAAGGGTTTTCTGTTAAACCGTATAAAATATTTGACGTTCCTGCCTAAAAATTGACGTTCATGCTTGAAAGCTTGTTTTATTCATAAAAAGATGTTGGGGTCAAAAGAGTTTTTAGAAACTCGCTGACTTTTCATATAGTACCTTGAAAATTTCACACAATCATTTCGATGATGAGATTTTGCATATTTATCTGTGATATTGGAGGTTTGGTTCCGGCTCTCTATCACGCCAGTACCGGATTTTCAGCATAGTGGCCCAGACCCCTCCGATATGTGAAGAGCTTTTTAAAGTTCAATGCTCCAATTTTGCAGCCAAAGAAAAATCTTCCTCTGATCAATCCTCTGACAGGCATCCTGTCAGCATGGTAGATTCTTCTCAAAATGGAGGGCACGGTTTCTACTCCATTACGGATCTTAAAAAGATTACGGAATTCTTCCGTTCCCATAAACCGTTGCTGTTTTGCACGTTCATGCGCTTTTATGGATACCGTTACAGAACTGACCCGTTTATGGATCTTCGCTTTGCATCGGTCTTTGTTCGGGCATCCAGCACATTGCTCTCTTCTAAATGATACGTGGAACTGCTGGGATTTACTTCCTGTATATCCGCAGGATTTGGGTTCATATCCTGCCGGACATCTCAAGACCTTTGTTCCTGCTTCGTTAAAGACAAAATCTGCAAGGATATCATCGACAGGCTTTCCGGATAAATCGGTATTAACCAGACGGATGTTCTTCTTTTCAGCGAGATCATGGTTTTCTTTTCCCGTATAAGCGCCGTCTGTAACAAGGATCGTTTCTTTTTCCTGCACCTCCTTGCGTCCCAGGCTGTCTTTCAGGAACTGGCTGTCGCTGTAGTTGTTCTGCTCGTACTGATAATCCGTGATGACAGAGCCGTTTTTACCCACCGTCTCTTCCAGATTGGCAGCATACCCCTGATGTTCTTTCCCGGCTTTCTTCCTGAAGGTCGCATCCGGGTCAGACGGATTCTGGAGTATACTGGAATGAAACCCACTGTCTCCTTTTGTACGGAGGCGGCGAACAGCTTCTTCTACAACGGTCTGTTCCGAAAGGCAGCGGACCAGAAGCTGATATTCCGTAACGTCATCATAGTCGGAGCCGCATACGGACAGCAGCTTATCTGCGTCTGCAAGAATGTTCTTTAACTGCTTATCCGTTTCCGAATCATTATTATAGTAGAATGTTCGGTTGTAGTCATTCGGATCACAATAATGTGCAAGGTCTTCTGGCAGGATCGCCTGATTGTTTTTGCAAAGATAATCAGCCAGTTTTGCCACACAGGTATAGAGCAGTTCTGCCCGGCTGAGTTTTCTGATATTTGCAGCGATCATCATAGAATCCATCCGCTTGATGCGGGGATTAAGATCCATCATTTTTGCGATTTTCTCACTCAAGCCTGTAATACAGTCATGAAGTAAGTCAATTCCGTAAACAGACTCATGATCATAGCAGCGTTTGCGGAAACGTGAAAGTGATTTATCACTCAGAGGCTGTTCTTTGCAGCTAGTAGTATGAAGAGCATACTGGTACCGGGGATCCAGCATTAAATTTTCGACGACCTCATCATCGGAAATGCCGAAAACTTCCTTAATGATCAATGCACTAATGCAGACATTTACCGGGGTATTTGGTCTTGAAACATTAGAAGAATACAGGACTCTGAATGGTTCTTCATCTATGGAAGGAAAAATATCTTCTGCAAATGATTTTGCCCATGAGTGTTCTAATGCCTTTTGCTCCCGGGAAGTCAGTTCGCAGAAACTGTCTGTAAGAGACAACTGCTGATAAGAATTCGTTCTGAATGACATATGCATCTACCACCTTCAATTGATAGATACAGTATATCACAGCGGGCAGAAAATAGTGTGTTTGTGTAAAATTTTCAAGGTACTATAGGGCTTTTGACCCCAACATCATAAAAATAAATAAAATGTAGACATAAGAAATTTTGCGGGAGGAAGTGCGGGAATTTTGGCGCAGGACAGCCGGCAGACATTTCAAATTGGAGGATTTTTGTGTTATGAATAAAACTTTTGCAAAAAAATTGAAGCAGGGCATAGGTATCCTGCTGGCGGCGGCTGTGGTATTTAATATGCTGCCTTTAGGCGGGCTGGCAGTGTCTGCTTCGGAGAACAGCGGAACGGGCATCTGTGAACACCATACAGAGCATACGGCAGACTGCGGCTACGCGGAGGCAGGGGATTGCCGCCACGAGCATACCGAGGAGTGCTATACCGCGGAAGGAGAACTGGACTGTCATCATGAGCATGATGAAGGCTGCGGTTATGCAAAGGCGCATGAGTGCACTTATGTGTGTGAAATCTGCAATAATGAAGCGTCTGGGGAGGAAGATGATGCGGAAGACGATGATGCAGAAACAACGGAGGAAAATTCCGGCAATACATATGAATGCATCTGTAAGGAATTATGTACAGAGGACAATATAGAGAAGGATTGCCCAGTATGCGGTGCGGAAGATGCAGACTTTTCAAGCTGCAAGGGGAAGGAAATGGAAGATATAGAAGACGTGGAAACGGAGGATAGGGACTTCGAGGATGTGAACTCGGAGGATACCGGGCTCTGTGAGCACCATACAGAACATACTAAGGACTGCGGATACAGCCCAGCATCAGAGGACGGGGAGGGAAGCCCATGTACTTATGAGTGCCGTATCTGTCCCATTGAGGACTTGATTGCTGCTTTGCCTGATGAAGTCACGCAGGATAATGCAGAGACAGTGCAGGCACAGCTTGAGGAAATTCTGTCCCTTTATACCGAACTGACTGAGGACGAACAGGAGCAGATCGACCTGACGCTGGTCTATAAGCTGCAAGCGGATTTGGACGCTGCTAATGTTAGGAGCGAAGTGAATACTAACTACATCGCCAGTGTGACCGTCAACGGGGTTGAGACGAGGTATACCAGCCCTGAAAGTTTTGTGAATGCCGTCAATGAGGCAAGCGGCACAGTGACGGTCGAACTGCTGCAAAAAGAGGTGGATCTCGGCAGCTTGACGCTGACCGTACCGAGCGATGTGACGCTCACTCTGGACGGCGGTGAATGTACCCTCACCAGCTCCGGCACCGAAACTGTTATAGTTAACGGAACCTTCAACTTTAAGGGCGGCACCCTGCTCAATACAAATCAGTTTGGCACTGCTGTGACTGTATTTGGCAGTTTCACCATGTCCGGCGGCATGGTCGACTGCGCGAATAATATAGGTTTTGCCGTAACGCTTCGCGACAGCAGATCCAGCGGGACCGTGGGGGTCAATAACGGAGGGCTGAGTACCTTCGGCACGGTTGTGCTCTCTGGCGGCACGTACAGCTCTATCTATTGTGGGGTCCATACGAGCAAGCCAATAACTGTCGCTAATATCCTAGCCAGTGGTTATGCGCTCCAGGGCACGGATGGGCTGATCCGCGGGGATACGTCGCTATCGACCCCACTGCGCAACGTCACCGTAGTGCCCTGCACCCATGCCGGTGCCGGCAAGGATAATGGTGACGGCACCCACAGCGGCGAATGCCCCTATTGTGGAACGGAATTTGAGGCAGAATCCCACACCCTTGGCGCGGGCAATGTCTGCGAAGGCTGCAACGCGGCGTTGAAGGTCAAGGTGGAGAGAAGTGATGGAACTATCGTCTATCTTGGCGAGGGTGACTTTGCAAACGCTTTTGATGATAGGAAGTATAACAACGTAACAGTTACACTTCTGTCTGATATACAGGCGGACAGTATAGAAATGGGTGACACACAAGCCAGCGTCCATGTACTCAACACCTCTACACTGGACTTGGCAGGACATACAATTACCAGCAGCGATACGGCTATTTATGTTTACCCTACGGGCAATTTGACCATTAAGGACAGCAGCTCCGGTAAAACCGGACAGGTGGTTTCCACTGGCAGTGTAGCTATTTTAACACAGACACCTATGGTGTCATTGATAGGCGGAACCTACACAGGAAAACCAGCGATAGATGGGAAAAATTCGTCTACGGATGTCAGTTCGCTACTGGCAAACTACGGCACCCAGACCACGCCGCACTACGCCTATTTCGATGCCCAGGGAAATCCGGTTGCTCTCGAAGAAAAGCAAAGGGAGCTGACTGGTACAGTCACGGTGAAGGAGTGTACCCATCCGGGCATCAAAGCTTCCCCCAACAACGACGGCACCCACAGCCTGACATGCCCCTATTGCGGCTATACCGGGACGGAGGAGAACTGCTCCTACGGCACCGCGTACCAGCACGACGAAAACAGCCATTTGCTTACCTGTACGGTCTGCGGGTATGAAAAGGTGGAAACGCATACTTTCAGCTCTTACAGCGTGGAGGAAAACGGGTCCATTACCTTTTTTGGGCAATGTGGGAAATGCAAATATGATAAGGTTATTGGTACAGCTCAGCTCACAATTCCCCAAGACCTTGTCTATGGGCAGACGGGCGAGAAAACCATATCGGTTGAGACAGAAATGCCCTATGATAAAATAACACTGAAATTAGACTGGGACGGCGGAGAAGTCGAAAATACAAGTATAGACATTCCGGCGGATTTATCTGCTGGAAGGCATAGTGTGTACACTTCAATATACATTGAGGGAGTGCAAAATGTCTCTGTTGTTTACTTCACGGTTGAAAAGGCCCCGCTGACCAGGAACATGGTGACACTATCCCCCGAAAGCGTTACTTACAGAGGCGCAGAGCAGAAGCCAGTCATTACGGTCAAACAGGGAGAAACCACGCTGACAGAGGGCAAGGATTATGACGTTACCTACAGCACCACCGATTTCACCATCGCCGGAACGGTTATCGTTACCATCACGGGTAAGGGCAACTATAAAGGAACGGTTGAAAAGACCTATACCATTAAAAAGGCTGTGCTGACAGCAGATGGCACCGGCATTGCGAATGGTACATACGGTGCAAAGCTGTCGGAACTGTCAGTTACCGGGCTGACCGCAATTAGTCAGGAAACCGGTGCAGTGGTTCCCGGCACTTGGAAACTTACCGGCAGCACAGTTCCGGACGTGGGAGATACCGGTATCTATACCGCTACCTTTACTCCGGCTGCGGGTGCGGAAAATTTTGAGCCGCTGACGGCCCGGGTAAAACTGAACATTGCAAAGGCAGCAGCACCTGTGCCTTATGCCGGAACGCTGTATGCCCAGAATAACAGGAAACAGTCCTATCAGTATGACCTGACACAGCTTCTCCCTGTGCTGGATAATGGAAAATCCTACGGGGCAGTAAATTATACGCTGGGAGTAGACGCGGTCAATATTTCCGGGGGCTACTATACGGATGGCGCGAAGATTACAGGCACGACCCTGACCCTGCCGATCCAAAAGGTTGAAGAGAATAATGAAGGGAACATTGGCACGGTCAGCATTACGATTTCCAGTCGAAATTATGAGGATATGACCGCTGAGATCACTGTCATGAGTGTGAACAAGACCCCAGTGAACATTACCGGTGTGAGCGTGGAGAGACGGGAATATAACGGAGAGGCAGCCAGCTGCACCGGCACTCCCGGAGTAGTTGAAAGCGGCGGCGATACCGCCACGATCAGCAGTAAAGACTATCGCTATACATGGAAGAAAGCCGACGGGACGGTTTTGAACGAAGCCCCTAAAAATGCAGGCAGCTACCTTCTGATCGTTTCCGTAGACAATGATACATACATTGGAAGCAGGACGATAAGTTTTGTGATCGACAAGGCAAAGATCACCATCACGGCGGACAGCATGACCGCCGACAAGGGCGGCGCAGAGCCTGCACTGACATATACAATTTCCGGGCTGGCAAAAGGGGACACCTTAACTACGGAACCGACGCTGACCTGTATCGCTGATATGAATACGGCAGGCAGATACCCCATCACCGCCAGCGGCGCAGAGGTTCCCGACACTGATAACTATTATTTGGAGATCACCTATGTGCCGGGAACCCTGACTGTCACGGTCCGGACTCCCAGCGGCGGCTCCGGCAGTTCCGGCGGAGGTAACAGCGGCGGCAGCGGAAATGCTTCCGGTGGAAACGGTTCAGGCAGTGAAAACAATGGGGACAGCGGACAGGGAAGCAGTAGTGACAACGGAGGTGGAAATACCACTCCGGGAATACCCACCATTCCGCCTGTAACCGATACGAATCCGGTGACGGGTACGGATGCTGTGAAACCGGGAACCGGAAATACGGTAAGACCGGGGACTGGAACAGGTACAGGAAGCAGCGCTGCACAGGAGACCATGGCGGACACCGGAATCCCGTTCATCAAGGGAGAGGACGGTAAGAACGGTTGGAGCGTAATCCGGGCAGAGGAAGAAAAGGCGGAAGAAGGCAGTGTTATCAATGTAGATATGAACGGAACCACTGTTGTTCCGGGAGATATCTTTGACAGCATCAAAGGCAGGGATGTTACCATCACCTTTGACATGGGCAGCGGAATCCTTTGGAGCGTGGACGGAAAGAGTATTATTACAGATAAAGCAGACGACATTGATTTTACCGTAAGGACAGGAGGAAGCGCCGTCCCGGTGGAGATCGTGAACAATGTCACCGGGGAGTATTACAGCATCCAGTTAAGCCTTGCCCATGACGGGGAGTTTGGATTTACCGCAGTACTTTCCGTAAACCTTGGGAAGGAAAATGCAGGGTATACCGCAAGCCTTTATTACTATAACCAGAACACAGGAGAACTTGAATTTGTGTGTGCGGATGAGGTGACAGAGGACGGGACAGTGTCATTTGCCTTTACCCATGCATCGGATTATGTAATCGTCATAGATAGGATATCCGAAGAACCTGCCCCGGAAAGCGCCGGAGACATCACGGAAGCACCGGCAGAGGAGGAAGGAAACAGCGGGGAGGCAGTCGTCAGCCCTAAGGAGATTGGAAAAGCAAAGGGAAGCAGCATGCCCTGGCTCATCTTAGTCGGCGTTGCGGTTGTCATCCTTGGCGCAGCAGGTATATTGATATGGAAACGGAAAAAGGAAGAAGGAAACAGGGAAGCTAAATAGCCATCGCTTCCCGGGAAGTTAGCAATATGTGATTTGATACCCCATGCACTGGCGGCAGTGCATGGGGTATTTGTTACGATGGATTGGTGGAAGTACATAAAAAATGGAAACCAAATTTGTAAAAATAGTTTCTATAATATTTTCTTTCTGTATGTTACAATAAAGGAAACTGAAAAATAAAATCCAGTTTCCAAAAGAAATAAAAGAAAATGCAGATTATAAAGTATAAAAAGGAGTAAAGAGATGGATTTAAAGACGGTCATTTTGGAAGGCACTTTGCAGGCATTCCGGCAGAAAGGGCTAAAGTTCACCATGGATGATATTGCAAAACTTCTTGGAATGAGCAAAAAAACCATTTATACAGTTTTTAAGGATAAAGAGGCATTATTTCTGGCTATGGTAGATTATCTGTTTGATTCTATCAAAGAATGTGAGCGTCAGATTATGGAAAATACTGTGATGACTACGATAGAAAAGATACGGGCAATCCTTGGCGTTATACCGGATGTATATAGGGATGTAGATTTCAGGCAGCTTTATACATTAAAAGAAAAATATCCGGCAATCTATGCACAGGTGGAAAAGCGTCTGGAAACGGGATGGGAGTCTACGATTCAATTATTGGAAACGGGTATGGAGGAAGGGGTAATCAGACCTGTTAAAATTCCAGTATTAAAGACCATGCTGGAAGCAACCTTGGAGGAATTTTTCCAAAGAGATATTTTGATCCGTCATCAGATATCCTACACAGAAGCTTTGGATGAAGTGGTAGGGATTTTGATGGATGGAATTGCAGTAGGTGAGCAGTAGAGGAGGAGAGGCATGGAAATGGGGAATAGAGAGCGGATTTATTTGAATGAGGGTTGGCGGTTCGACGAAAAATACAGTGAGGAAATGATCAAAAAAGAGTTTGATGATAGGAATATGGAGAATGTCAGGCTGCCGCATACCTGCAGGGAGACACCGTATCATTATTTTGATGAACATATTTACCAGATGATCTGTCTTTACCGCAGAAGGATGGAAGTACCGGAATGCTGGAAGGGAAGATGCGTGGTACTCACTTTAGAAGGGGTTGCCCATGAGAGTGAAGTATTTTTAAATGGGGAAAAGATCGGAGAACATCATTGCGGTTATACGGCTTTTTCCATAGATTTAAGTAATAAACTGCTTTATGGGGAAGAAAATGTACTGGCTGTGAAGGTGGACAGCAGGGAAAGCTGTAATGTTCCCCCTTTTGGATTTGTGATTGACTACATGACATACGGCGGAATATACAGGGATGTTTATATAGAAGTCAGGAGTGAAACGCATTTACAAGATGTATTTTTTGCTTCGGAGATAAAAAGAGATGCTTCAAAGGATTCGGCTGCATTGCTTTCCCGGATTCGGATTATAGGAGAACAGGAAGAGCTTGGTCTGCGTCAGTTTATGAGAAAGAAAGGAGCGGACAGCTACAGGCTGCTGGGGGAAATACAGATCAAAGAGCGGTCAAAGGAAGTGGAGACGAAATGGGAAATTGAAAGTGTAGAGCTTTGGGACATTGAGAATCCGGCGCTGTATGAAGTGAAGACAGAACTGACAAAGCAGGGGGCAGTGCTGGATGAAGTGGTGACATGTTTTGGTTTCCGTAAGGCGGAATTTTTAAAGGACGGATTTTATTTAAACGGCAGGAAGGTTAAGATACGCGGGCTGAATCGTCATCAGAGTTATCCCTATGTAGGATACGCAATGCCGAAATCCATGCAATGTCTGGATGCAGATATCTTAAAATATGAACTTGGTGTAAATGCAGTGAGGACGTCACATTATCCCCAGTCTCATTATTTTCTGGATAGGTGTGATGAGATAGGTCTACTGGTATTTACTGAAATACCGGGCTGGCAGCACATCGGGGATGAAGAGTGGAAGAGGCAGGCTGTGGAAAATACCAGAGATATGGTATTGCAGTACCGGAACCATGTTTCAATCATTTTATGGGGAGTGCGTATTAATGAGTCCCAGGATGATGATGAATTTTATGAGAGAACCAATGCGGCAGCCAGAGAGCTGGATCCGTACAGACAGACGGGCGGCGTCAGGGCGCATCAGAAAAGCAGTTTTCTGGAGGATGTATATACTTATAATGATTTTTCTCATGATGGAAAAACAAAAGGATGTCTGCCCAAGAAAAAAGTTACGCCTGATATAGAAAGGGCATATATGGTCAGCGAATATAACGGGCATATGTATCCCACGAAGGCTTTTGACTGGGAGGAGCACAGAACCGAACAGGCAATCCGTCATGCCAATGTTTTAGATGCCATAGCAGGTGAAGCGGATATTTCAGGCAGCTTTGGCTGGTGCATGGCTGACTATAATACCCATAAGGATTTTGGGAGCGGTGACAGAATCTGCTATCATGGAGTAATGGATATGTTCAGAAATCCAAAGCTTGCAGCTGACATTTATGCCTGCCAGCAGGAAGAGCGGCCGGTACTTTCTATCAGTTCCACTATGGATATCGGAGAGCATCCAGGCAGCAACAGGGGAAAGATATGGATTTTTACAAATGCAGACAGCGTGCGCATGTATAAAAATGACAGGCTCATTAAAGAATACCGTAAAGAGGATTCCGGCTATTTGCATTTACTCCATGGACCGATCCTGATAGATGATTTTATTGGAGATGCCATCATCAAAGGAGAAAAATACAAGGAAAAACTTGCAAAAGAAATTACAGAGGCTTTGAATCTGGCTGCCGTGTACGGATTTTCCCATTTGCCAAGAAAGGCATATCTGACAGCGCTTAAGATGGTAGTGATACATCACATGAAGCCTTCGGAAGCGGTTCTTTTATTTAATAAATATATTGGTGATTGGGGAGGCACGTCCACAGAGTACCGGTTTGAAGGAATTAAGGATGGAAAGGTGATAAAGACAGTCGTCAAAAAGCCAATGACACAGATGCAGCTTTGGGCAAAAGCGGATCATACCGAGCTGATAGAGGAAAATTCCTATGATGTGGCGGCAGTTAGAATGCGTATGCTTGATGAAAATGGAAACCTGTTAAACTTCTTTCAGGAGCCGGTGACGCTTCAAACGCAAGGGCCTGTAAGTTTGATCGGAGGATCAGTAATTGCATTCAAAGGCGGTATGGCGGGAACTTATTTAAAGACAACAGGCAGGGAAGGCAAAGCAGCGCTGATTATAAAGAGCGGGCAGGCAAAGGAAGTCAGGCTGGAATTTACAGTGAAGGTGAAGCACGATAGTCAGATTTAGGATATGTGGAGGGTATGATTATGAAAGAAAAATCCAAACTCATTTTCGGAAATGAAATGACAGATAAGGTATATCGGAAAGCGGTCAGAACAAAGAAGAAAAATATCAAAAAATTTGGAGATGACAGAAATTGCAGTTATCCTGTAAACCTTCGAAAAAATGAGCATATCGGGGATCAGTTAGGTGTAGTGGATGTGCAGATTTTAAAAGAAGGAGAGAAGAAAGAGCAATGTGAGGAATTTGACAGAGAAAAAGGAATAATTGTAGGGAATATCCGAATGGGATTTGGGCATTACCGCATATCTATGGCAATTGCCTCTGCGGCGCATGCGATGGGATATACGCCTTACTGGATGGACTTAAATTCCTATAAACACACAACATGTACAAAGGTCATCAGTGCGCAGAATGATCTGTATTCTCTTGGTTCAAGAATTTCTGGAAAGAGCAGGCTGTTCAATAAACTGATTTGGGAACCCATGAATTATGAAGGCTTCCGCAAGTTGAGCTATAATGCGTCCGATCAGAAAAATGCAGAACTTATGTCGCCTGTATATGCCAATATACCGAAAGACATTCCGGTAGTTGCAACCCATGTATGGCCTGCACAGGCAGCAGTGCATGGAGGGATGAAATATGTGGTCAATGCCATTCCGGATAACTGGCCGATGGCGTTGCATTTGGCGGAGGGAAGTCTTCATACAGTACAGACGCATTTTGCATATCAGGGGTATCGTATTTTAAACGGAATGCAGGGGAAGGATGTATTAAATCCCATGCCGGCAGGGGATTTGTTATATACAGGGCACTATGTTGATCACGAACTTGTAAGTAACATAGAAGCAGATTGTACAGCAAGAAAAAGCAGGAAAGAAAAAGGCAAGCCCATACGTTTTTTGCTTACCATCGGGGGCGCCGGTGCACAAAAAGAAATTTTTGCCGCAATCATCCGTCATTTACTTCCAGCTGTTGCAAAAAAGAAGGCTTCTATGTATGTGAACGTAGGAGACTACAGAAATGTGTGGGAGGAACTGTTGAAAGAAATTCCGGGACTTAAGGAAGTTTCCGAAGAGCATTTTGATCAATGGGAAGAAACAAAGCGCTTTACGCAGGAAGCGTTGACAGGTTATGTGTCGGGGGTACATGGATTTTACCATAAGAATATTTTTGAAGCGGTATATTGTACCAATCTTTTAATGAGAAGCTGTGATGTTCTGATTACAAAGCCCAGTGAATTGTCCTTTTATCCGGTACCCAAGCTGTTTATCAAGCGGGTAGGAGGTCATGAAAGGTGGGGAGCTATCCATTCCGCAGAGATTGGCGATGGCACCTTAGAGTGTGAGGATATTGCGCATACCCTCCAGATGACGGATCTTTTTATGGAAGAAAAGACGCTATTATATGATATGTGCGATGCAATCGTACAAAACAAAGAGGCAGGTATTTATAACGGCGCGTATAAAGTTGTTGAGTTGTCGGATCAATACAGAAAAAACAAGCAGAAAGGAGAAGGAAAATGAAATTATCAGCGAAGGAAAAGGTTTCTTACGGATTAGGGGCAGTCGGAAAGGATATGGTATATATGCTTTCTGCGAGTTACATTTTGTACTATTATCAGGATATTCTGCGCGTTGATGCGATTATCATGGGAATTATCCTGATGGCGGCGAGAGTATTTGATGCATTTAATGACCCTATTATGGGAGTGGTAGTTGCAAAGACAAGGACAAAGTGGGGAAAATTCCGGCCGTGGCTGTTAATTGGAACGATAACCAATGCAGTTATTCTGTATATTATGTTTGCTGCGCCGCCTGCATTAAATGGCAGCGGACTTGTGGCATATGCGGCAATTGCCTATATTTTGTGGGGTGTCACATACACGATGATGGATATTCCGTTTTGGTCCATGATTCCGGCATTTACGGAGGGCGGCAAGGAAAGAGAGGGACTTACCACTCTTGCCCGTTCCTGTGCAGGCGTAGGATCGGCAATCATTACGATTATTACAATGAAGTGTGTTTATATATTAGGGCAGGGAAACGAGCGTGCCGGGTTTAAATGGTTTGCCCTTATCGTAGCGATATTGTTTATTCTTTTCACAACATTTGCCTGTATTATGATCAAAGAAAAATCTACGGTAGATGTGGATTCTCCATCTGTAAAGCAGATGTTTAAGGCATTGGTGCAAAACGATCAGGCTATGACAGTCGTTGTTACGATTGTTCTGATCAACTGTGCACTATATATTACTTCCAATCTGCTGATCTATTTCTTTAAATATGATTTCGGAGGGGAAACATGGTATGACAGTTATACGCTGTTTAACACTTTTGGCGGTGCAATCCAGATTTTGTCTATGATGCTGTTTTTCCCGCTGCTGCGTAAATTTATGAGCACAATGAAAGTTTTTTACTTAAGTATTGTATTGGCAGTTTTGGGGTATGTTTCCCTTCTGGTTATATCATTTACAGCTATGTCCAGCGTATATTTATTGTTTATTCCTGGATTTCTGGTGTTTACTGCATTTGGAATGCTGACAGTGCTTACTACGGTATTTCTTGCGAATACAGTTGATTATGGAGAACTGAAAAATAACAGACGTGACGAGAGTGTTATTTTTTCCATGCAGACTTTTGTTGTGAAGCTTGCCTCCGGTGTGGCAGCGCTGATTGCGTCCATTTGCCTGACGGTATGCAATTTGAGTGATGATACCTCACAGGCAGCAGCGGCAGTTGATGCAGCGTCTTCTGTTGTGGGACTCCGCATGACAATGGCGCTTATTCCTATCATAGGGCTTTTGATTGCTGTAATTGTCTTTTATAAAAAATATATACTGACAGAAAGTAAGCTGAATGAAATAGAGACAGAATTGAAAACAAGATAAATATGGGGATGAGTTATGATAAGGAGAGAGAAGGAATATTTTATTTTAGATACAAAGAATACCACGTACTGTTTTCGAGTGATGGAGACGGGGCATTTGGAGCATTTATATTATGGGCGGAAAATTTCCCTGCCGGAGGGTAAAGGAGCAGAAGCCCTTGTAGAAAAGCAGGCTTTTATGCCCGGTAATTTGAATGCTTACGATAAAGAGCATGTCAGCTTTTCACTTGAGGATGTCTGTCTTGAAATGTCTTCTTATGGGAAAGGAGATATCAGAGAGCCTTTTATTGAGGTAGTTCATGGGGACGGAAGCTATACTTCGGACTTTTTGTTTGAAAATGCTCAGATCACTAAGGGGAAGGATGCTTTTGACACGCTTCCGGGATCTTATGATGAGACGGGGACGGCGGAACAGCTTTGCGTGGTTCTCAAGGATAAGCAGTATGGACTTACATTGCATTTATTTTATTATGTCTATCCTGATTGTGATGTGATTGCGAGAAGTGCCAGATTGATCAATGAAAGTGAAGAATGCGTAAAGCTGCTCAGATTGCTCAGTACGCAGTTGGATTTTCGTACTTCCGATTATGTTTTTACCACTTTTCAGGGGGCTTGGGCAAGGGAAATGCGGAAAGCTGATGTGTCGGTAAAAGCAGGAAAACATGTTAACTCTTCCTACACGGGAACATCATCCAGCCGTGCCAATCCGTTTGTCATGCTGAGTAAAGCAGGGACAACGGAGGATTTTGGCGACTGCTACGGTTTTAACTTGATTTACAGCGGAAACCACTATGAAGCAGTAGAGGTGGCAGTTTTGGGAAGACAAGGCTGGCAGCAGGAATCAATCCGCAGTCATTTAGTTTTCTGTTAAAGCCGGGAGAACAGTTTGAAGCGCCTGAAGCGGTGATGACCTACTCTCATCTGGGCTATAATGGAATGAGTGGGCAGATGCACCGGTTTGTCAGGGAACATATTGTCAGGGGAGAGTGGAAGAATAAAGTGCGTCCAGTGCTGCTGAATAGTTGGGAGGCATCTTATTTTGACATTAATGAAAAGAAGCTTTTGCAGCTTGCAAAAGCAGGTAAAGATGTGGGAATTGAATTGTTCGTTATGGATGATGGATGGTTTGGAGAGCGGAATGACGATACAAGTTCATTAGGAGACTGGGATGTTAATCCCCAAAAACTTCCCGGAGGACTATCCGGTTTGTGCAGGAAAATGAAGGAGCTGGGACTGGAGTTTGGTATCTGGGTTGAGCCGGAAATGGTGAATGTGAAGAGCCGGCTTTATGAGAAGCATCCTGACTGGGTGATTCAGATCCCAGGAAAACCCCATGCGGAAGGGCGTAATCAGAGAATTTTAGATTTTACCAGAACAGAAGTACAGGATTTTATCATTGAAAAAATGAGTGAAGTGTTTGCATCGGCAGATATTTCTTATGTAAAGTGGGATATGAACAGAACCTTCACGGATTATTTTTCCGCAGCGCTTCCGCCCGAGCAGCAGGGTGAGACGGCGCATCGGTACGTGATGGGATTATATCGGTGTATGAAAGAACTGACATTGCGTTTCCCCCATATTTTGTTTGAGGGCTGCTGCGCAGGAGGAAATCGGTTTGATCTGGGGATTCTCTGCTATTTTCCACAGATTTGGGCAAGCGATGATACGGATGCGCTTTGCAGGGCGGAGATTCAGAACGGTTACAGCTACGGATATCCAATGTCGGTTCTTAGCGCGCATGTATCCGCCTGTCCGAATCATCAGACGCTGCGGATCACACCGTTGGAAACCAGATTTCAGGTGGCTTGTTTCGGCATATGCGGATATGAGTGTAATTTGTGCGACATGAAAAAGGAAGACCTTGATAAAATAAAAGAGCAGATTACACTGTATAAACAGTGGCGGGAAGTTTTGCAGACAGGCAATTTTTACAGGGGAAGAAATTTTGGGGAAAATGGCGGCACAGGAAGCTGTTTAGATAACAGTGAAGGAAATTATATGGAATGGACCTGTGTATCCCAGGATGGCAAAAAGGCAGTAGGATTCCTGATGCAGAAGCTGGTAGTGCCTAACAGCAGATTCCATTATTATAAAGCCAAAGGGCTTTTGCCGGATGCATTGTATCATTTTTATAACAGACAGTTAAAGTATAATGTGAAGGAATTTGGGGATCTGGTGAATACAGTCGCACCTATTCATGTAAAGCCGGACTCTTTTGTTCACAATGCGATTGCAAAGTTTGTAAAGATGGACGGGGAGACGGAGGATCTGTATGCCTATGGAGATACGCTGATGTACGGAGGAGTCTGCCTTAAGCAGGCATTTGCTGGTACCGGATATAATGATCAGGTACGGTATTTTCAGGATTTTGGTTCCCGCGTGTATTTTATGGAAGCAGAGGAGTAATGATTTGTTGCTTTTTTACATTGACCAGAGTGACGCTCTGAGAGGATAAATAATCCAACGTCGCCGCGCTCCCGC
>CAYOED010000022.1:0-47331 GCA_964402925.1 uncultured Lachnospiraceae bacterium
AGCGCGGCGACGTTGGATTATTTATCCTCTCAGAGCGTCACGCTGGTCATAGTGTGACAGGTAACAAATTTATTCAAAATGTAGTGTTAGTTCTTAATTTTCTATTGACTTTCCTATATATATCTGTATAATGGTTATCAGTGTTTTGGTTTAGTAAGGCTAAACTTTCAGTTTATTATAATTGTATTTGGAAAATATGGAGTATTTTATGAATAACGGAATTAATATTGGAAACAAAATTAAAGATCTGCGTTGTCAGAAGGGGTTGACGCAGGAGGAGCTGGCGGATCGCTGTGAGCTGTCAAAGGGGTTCATCTCTCAGCTGGAGAGGGATTTAACTTCTCCTTCTATAACTACCCTCGTGGATATTCTTCAATGTCTCGGCACCGATCTTAAGGAGTTTTTTAATGATTCCGAAGATACACAGGTCTCATTTAAGGAAACGGATTACTTTGAGAAAATAGATGATGAGCTTCAAAATAAAATTGAATGGATTATTCCAAATGCTCAGAAAAACATGATGGAGCCCATACGGCTTACCTTAGCTCCCGGCGGAAGCACTTACCCTGATAATCCACATGAAGGGGAAGAATTTGGTTACGTCATATCAGGAAGTGTTTCTTTGATCCTTGGGAAAAAAACGATCAAAGTAAAAAAAGGGGAATCTTTTTACTTTACAGCTAAACGATCCCACTATTTAAAAGCAGACAATAAAACAGGCGCTGTCCTCATCTGGGTGAGCAGTCCGCCAAGCTTTTAATTGATCAGATATGCAGGAGGTTCTTATGAAAAAAATTTTGATAGACCTAAAAAATATCAGTAAATCCTTTGACGGTCAGATGGTTCTGGATGACTTAAATCTTTATATCCGTGAAAACGAATTCCTCACACTGCTTGGTCCCAGCGGATGCGGCAAAACCACTACTCTGCGTATTTTAGGGGGCTTTGAGAAGCCCGATACCGGCAGTGTTATTTTTGACGGCAGCGATATCACAAAGCTGCCGCCCAACAAAAGACAGTTAAATACCGTCTTTCAAAAATATGCGCTTTTTACCCATATGACCATTGCCGAAAACATTGCTTTTGGACTAAAGATCAAGAACAAAAGCAAATCCTACATAAATGACAAAATCAAATACGCTTTGAAACTTGTCAATCTTGAAGGCTTTGAAAATCGTATGCCCGATTCCTTAAGCGGCGGTCAACAGCAGCGTATTGCCATTGCCCGCGCTATCGTCAACGAGCCCAAGGTTCTTCTTTTAGATGAGCCCTTAGGCGCGCTGGACTTAAAGCTGCGTCAGGATATGCAGTATGAATTGATTCGCCTTAAAAATGAGCTGGGCATTACCTTTATCTATGTAACTCACGATCAGGAAGAAGCTCTCACCATGTCGGATACCATCGTGGTTATGAATCAAGGATATATCCAGCAGATCGGTACTCCCGAAAAAATATACAACGAGCCGGAAAACGCTTTTGTCGCTGATTTTATCGGTGACAGCAATATTATCAGTTCCACTATGATTGAAGATAAACTGGTAGATATTTTAGGTACCAGATTTCCCTGCGTTGACACAGGTTTCGGATGCAATAAGCCTGTAGACGTGGTAATAAGGCCGGAAGATGTCATTCTCTCCTCTCCCGCCAATGGGAAAATGACGGGGACTGTAACTCATCTTATTTTTAAAGGTGTTCATTATGAAATGGAAGTCACGGCTGCCGGCTATGAATGGCTGGTTCATTCCACCGGCATGTTCCCTGTTGGTACTGAGGTTGGAATCGATGTGGATCCCTTTAATATCCAGATCATGAATAAACCTGCTTCTTTAGATGAGGAGGCTACGGGCATCAATGAATAAGAAAAAATTACTGGGCACTCCCTATTTTGTCTGGTCAGTTCTATTTATCATCATTCCCCTGTGCATGGTATTTTACTATGGGCTTACAGATAAAAGCGGTGCCTTTACCCTTGAAAATATCATAGCGATTTCAAAGCCTGAACACGCAAAGGCCCTTTATCTGGCACTAGGTTTATCCCTTATTTCCACTTTGATCTGCCTGGTCCTTGCCTATCCGCTGGCAATGATCTTAAGCAGCATGAATGTAAATCAGCACAGTTTTATCGTGCTTATTTTCATTCTACCCATGTGGATGAACTTTTTACTCCGTACCCTTGCATGGCAGACTTTACTTGAAAAGACAGGCGTTATCAACAGTATCCTTTCCTTTCTGCACCTGCCTGCCCTTAATGTTATAAACACACCTTATGCCATCGTGCTTGGCATGGTTTACAATTTCCTGCCCTTTATGGTTCTGCCCATTTATAACTCTCTGATAAAAATCGACCGGAATGTGATTCATGCTGCCAGAGACTTAGGGGCAAACGGACTGCAGGTCTTTGCAAAGATTACTCTGCCTTTAACCCTGCCAGGCATTATCAGCGGAATTACCATGGTGTTCATTCCTGCCCTTACCACCTTTGTAATCAGCAAATTACTGGGGGGAAGCAAGATTCTATTGATCGGCAATGTAGTGGAGGAAGAATTCACCCAGGCGGGCAACTGGAATTTGGGAAGCGGTCTTTCCATTGTACTGATGCTGTTCATTATTGTAAATATGATCATTTCTTCTATTTTTGATAAAGACGGGGAGGGCTCCGTATTATGATAAGAAATGCCGCCAAAAAAATTTATATTATGTTGATTTTCATTTTTTTATATGCTCCCATTGTTACTCTTATCGTGCTGTCTTTTAACGCCAGCAGGACACGTGCAAAATGGGGCGGATTTACCTTGAAATGGTATGGTGAATTATTTAAGAACAATGAAATTTTGCAGGCACTGTTCAATACCTTGTTTATCGCCTTTACCGCATCCATAATCGCTACCGTCATCGGCACGATTGCCTGCATTTCAATCATGAATTTGAAAAAAAACACAAGAACGATCGTAATCGGCATTACCAACATCCCCATGTTGAACGCCGATATTGTTACCGGCATCTCCTTCATGCTTTTGTTTATCAGCATGGGACTTCGTTTTGGCATGGAGACGATCCTGCTCTCCCACATCACATTTTGCATCCCTTATGTGATTTTGAGCGTCATGCCCCGGATGAAACAGCTAAATCCCCATACATACGAAGCTGCCTTAGATCTCGGTGCCAGCCCTATCTATGGATTTTTCAAGGTGGTCTTCCCGGAAATTCTGCCCGGTGTACTTTCAGGGTTTTTAATGGCATTTACCATGTCGCTGGATGATTTTATCATCACCCACTTTACCAAAGGCGCCGGTGTAGATACTCTTTCCACCAAAATTTATACGGAAGTAAAAAAGGGAATCAAACCGGAAATGTATGCACTTTCCACGATTATATTCGTAACGGTGCTCGTTCTGCTTCTTTTAGTCAACAAAGCACCTTCTGAAAATAAAAAAGTAAAAAGAAATTTCTAAATGGAGGAAAATGATGAAAAAAATTGTATGCTCTGCTCTTATGTTTTGTGCCTTTTTATCAACTCTGCTGGCCGGATGCGGAAATTCCGGCGGCGAAAACGGTGAAGTTATCGTCTACAACTGGGGCGAGTACATTGACCCGGAGACGATTGACATGTTTGAAGAAGAAACGGGTATCAAGGTCGTTTATGATGAATTTGAGACCAATGAGATCATGTACCCAAAGGTGGAAGCCGGCGCTACCGCTTATGATGTGATCTGTCCTTCCGATTATATGATTCAGAAATTGATTGATAATGATCTGCTTTCTGAAATCAACTTTGATAACATTCCCAACATCAAAAATATCGGTCAGCAGTACCTTGATCAGTCCAGAGAATTTGACCCGGAAAACAAATATTCCGTTCCCTACTGCTTCGGCACTGTGGGCATCCTCTACAATAAGACCATGGTTGATGGACCGATTGAAAGCTGGTCTGTCCTTTGGGATGAAAAATATGCTGACAACATTCTGATGCAGGATTCTGTCAGGGATGCTTTCATGGTTTCCTTGAAATTGAATCGCTATTCCATGAACACATTAGATCCGAATGAACTTGAAATTGCCAAAAATACTTTGATTGAACAAAAACCTCTGGTACAGGCATATGTCATTGACCAGGTGCGGGACAAAATGATTGGCGGCGAAGCTGCTCTCGGCGTTATTTACTCCGGTGAAGCGATTTATACCCAGAGAGAAAATGCAGACCTTGCTTATGTCATTCCAAAGGAAGGCACCAATGTATGGATCGATTCCTGGGTCATTCCTAAAAATGCGCCCAACAAAGAAAACGCGGAAGCTTTTATCAATTTTATGTGCCGTGAAGATATCGCCCTTATGAATTTTGAATATATTACCTACTCTACCCCAAACACTGCAGCACAGGCACTGATTGAGGATGAGGATATCCGAAATTCTGAAATTGCTTTTCCTGACCTTAGCCAATATGAAAATCTGGAAACCTTTCAATATTTAGGCTCCGAAGGCGAAGAACTATACAACAACCTCTGGAAAGAAGTCAAATCAGACTAAATTTCAAACCGCCTGCCGGCTTATCTGACAGCCAGTAGGCGGTTCTGTATATTCTGCATCATTATTTTACAATCAGTTCATTAAGTTCACCGATGTTTCCCTTAAACACATTCATGTCAATATATTTTTCAGTACCCTCATACCCTTCTAAAACAGCGGTGTCCGTATACTGCCAGAAAGTCCATCCATTCCTCAAATTGCCAACAGGCGGATAATATACATTTCTGATCCACAGCGGATATTCCTCAAACTCTCCCTTGATGTATTTGTTGTAAACGGTATAGGTAGAATAAATGACAGGTTTTACCTGATAATAGTCCTCTAAGGCTGTCAGCATTTTCTTAAGTTCTGCTACCACCTCCTCTTTCGCCGGCGGATTGCTTTCCTTATCCCCGTAAAACTCCACATCAACAGCAGGCACCAGTTTTCCGCTAAGATTGCCTACCGTCTCAATATAAAATGCTGCTTGCTTCTCCCCTTCACTGTCAAAACTGAAGAAATGATACGCTCCTATGTACAGATCCGTTTTTTCCACTGCCTCCCAGTTATCAAAAAAGCATTCATCTAAATAACTGCTTCCTTCTGTCGCCTTTATAAATGCAAAGTCTACGTCCTGCCGGGCAAGCTTTGACCAATCGATCCTTCCCTGATAATGAGATACATCCACACCATGAAGTTCATAGTTTCCGGCAAATACAAGATTTATCTTTATTTTTTTATTTACAGTCATAACCACGGAAAAAATACCTGCCGCTATCGCCAATACCAGTATCCAAAAATAATTTCTTTTTTTCATATATATTCCCTTAATTGTTTACTTTCTTTTTCATAATCAGTATTCCACAGTCTCTCAAACTCTTCAAGCACTTCCTGCTATAAAACGGCATCCCTTTTTCTTTGCTGCAGCTTTGTTTCACCCTTTTCAATTTTACTAAGATAATCCCAGTGGCTTTCTCCGTCCAGCTGTATTAAGTAAATCCCCGAATCTTCATCCATCAGTTCCCATTCCATATTATCATTTAACTGATAGATGAAATAAGAAAAATCAATAATATCAAACTTCTCATCTTCTTTCGCCACATTGATATCCAGTTCTCCATTTTCCCGGAGAATATACTGTACACCGTCATATAGGCTTTCATCAAATTCGGATGGGAGCTGTGCTATTTCATCCACCTGCTTTCTACCGACCTCTCTTGCCGGAATTTCATTCCATTCCCCATGTTCAAACATAAAAGTATAGCGCTTCCATGTATGCCCTGACCAGAATCCCTTCGGTTCATCATTTATTTCATATTCATAAGTACTGTCATAAGTATCCTGTACCTGAATCACCTGTCCGTTGTCGCTTAAAAATGCACTTCTCCCTTCAAATATTTTACAGGCTCCATTTTCTTCCACCGTAAAAATATCCGTTTCCCATGGCAGCCCTACAGAATGGTGTAAAAACAAATAGACTTTTCCGTCCTGCCATATATATTCTTGGTAAACTCTAAAGGTGGCATTGTCTAAATACATCACATTATTATCACTATCTACAAACCATGCGCTGCCATCAATAAGGTCTTCTGTCGGTTCTCCTGACAGCCCATCCCTATACTCTCCGATGATAACAAATGCTTCTCTCCTCCCATCCCCATCATAATCCATCTCATAGGTATGGCTGACACTGTCACTGCTGTATTTCTTATCCTTATTGGCTTCCCTGACCGCCCGTACATATGAATTATTTGAAAGATCCGGTCCTATTTTTCCATAACATTTCCCATCTTCGTCTCCCGTTATATCATGACAGGAAAACATTGTTGCACAGAGCCACCCCAAATTATGATCAATTTCAAGATAGTAAGATGGTTCTTTTTCTTCTCCATCATAAATATAGTAGTGATCCAGACTTCCGTGCGTAATATAACCATCCTCATAAACCAGCCGTTCCTCTTCGTCATAAAAACTGTGCAGACTTTGAAAGGTTGTCGCCTCGTAAATCGGATTATGAAAGTAGTCCTTTCTTTGCAGGGAACTGTCTTCTCGGTACATAAAATCCATTTCCATAATGGTGCCAGGCTCTGTTTCATCTTCGCTATTGGTAAACCATCCGGTCGCAGTTGCAGTATAATGCTTTATCCTACCGTCATCAGTATATTCTATCTTTTCTTCGAAATTATCTATATCTGAGTCCTGGCTTGGATCCAATCCATAATAAGTAAGTTTGGAATAAATTGCCTCCTGGCTATTTCCCCTAAGCAAATAAGCATTTTTTCTATATAAGGGTGCAGAACTATTAAAGACAAATCCCTTCGCCTCCCACCCCTCCTCTGGGAAATACCTGATTCCGCACCCCTTTGCCGTTCCTTCATCATAATAAAGTTCCATCTGCAGTTCACCGCTTGCTTCCTCCACATATTGATAAAAAGGCTCTTTCCCTTCAAAGCCAAAATCCCTTAAAAAGGTCTCCTTGTCGGGGTATCCTAAGAAATACTCATCGCCCCTGCTGCTAGTGACAAAGAAATCCGCTTCCTCAAGATCTATATTTAATTTGGGGCTTGCCACAGATTCTGTCACCGGTTCTACTATATCAGATAACAATTCCAATTCTGCATTAATTTCAAAAGCCTGTTTTATATATTTATCCTTCATTGTATAACTGAATTTCTCAAAACTACGGCTTGCACGGTACGCTGTTTCTCCCCGCCATCCCACAAATGCACATAATAATACTATCGCTATGAGTCCAAAACATGTTCCTGTTTTTTTATTCAATCTTATCACCTCTAAATCCATGGAATATCTATACTCTGCCCCGTTTTCAGAAATCCGGTATACATAATCTGAAACAGAGCAGTCATAATAGCGATTCCGTTTCCATATATTATAAATCACACTTGCATCATTTTTGCATCATCAGGCTTGACAGGGTGTATCTTCATTAAATTAAGCCCACTACCAGCTTTAAGTAGTGAGCTTTTACGAAGATGCTTTTATTCGGTTTTAGGTATTGTATTTTCTTTTAAATTATTTCTGATTTGTTGAGTCAATTGCTTTAATGTTTCCTCTCTATTCTTTTTCTTTAATTGACATTCCCACACAACTATCACATTCCACCCTAACACAGTTAATTCATTTTGTATTTCCGCATCCCTCTTCCTATTTCTTTCAATTTTAGGAATCCAGTAGTCTTGATTAGACTTGGGCGGTACAAAGCCTCTGCATCCTTCATGTCCATGCCAAAAACAACCATTAACCAAAACAATTGTTTTATATTTAGTGAGAACAATATCCGGTTTCCCAGGCAATTTTTTTACATTTTTCCTATAGCGGAATCCTTGCGAAAATAAGTGTTTCCGAACTAATTCTTCTGGTTTTGTTCCTTTAGAACGTATCCTTGACATATTATAGCTTCGTTCTTCCACAGAATGATTATCCATATTATCCCTCCGCTTTAAATATTATAATACACTAAGTCAGAAGGCAATTTTATATTAGGTATCCAAAGTTCTCTCCCGTTCCAACCTTTCCTTCCCGTCACTTTATACATCGTCAGTACAACATCATCTGAATATTTCGCTCCCAGAGCTCTATCATTCGGTGAAAGCAGTGTTCCAGTCCCTTGAGCAATATCTCTGTTTCTCCTAACAATTAGCTGTCCTTGGCGTAATGGATTTTCTGCCGTAAAAGTTTTTACAAAAGAGATAAAAACATCCACATCAAAATCATCTGTTCCAGATACTATTTCCTCAAGTATACATATGATGAAATTAAGATTTACTAAATATAAACCATCCTCAAACGGAGCTAAAAGATTATCTAACACATCAATATTCTTATTATCCGGATAGAATGGAAAATAATTAACTCCTCCGCTAAGCAGGGATAACGCCTTTTTATCTATTACCGTATTTCTTGTAGGACGAAGCCCTTTTGTATAATACAGTTTAATTCTAGCCTCAAAATTATTTTTAACCATTTGTAAAATTATAGAATTATTTGTCGTATTAATGTCAGCAAAAAGTTTATATAAAATAGGTGGCATATAAACTCTCATAAGATCTTTGTCACGGTCATATCCGAACATTCTGGAATGCTGCCACATAGTATCCGCCTGAGGACTTTTTGCTAACCTGCAATAATAAATCGTCTGCAGCATAGGAAAAGTAACACCTCTTCCTAAACTGTTACCTCCGACAACTATATTAATACCTTCCTCATATTCAGAGCTATCTTCAAAAGCTGAATTTGAATTAATTACAAGTATATTTACTTTATCCTCCTCTAAAATCTTACGGATAAAACTGACAGCATCATCAAACGGCACCAATCCAGCCTTATGTACAGCTAATCGATCATACGATTCCCTCAATGCATCTACCGTCTCCGGCTCGTCATTTGTAATATTTATTTCATTGAGATATTCCCCAATCTTTACTGCAAATTTCTCATGCTGTTCAGTTTTCACACTTGGATGAACCAAAAAATTACAAACTTTTCCCCCATTTAAAAAGATATGCGACGAAGTAATTAAATGAGTTAGCAGAGCACTTTTTAAACCATTTTCCGGAAATTCATCATCTAGTAAAATATCCTTTGCTTCGTCATTATCTGTAAAAACAATATTAGGAGTATTTTCATTCCCGAAGAAAAAATCGCCTCCCAAATATCCTTTTCCAGGCTCAAAATAGTGAACAAAATACGGTTTCCATCCGCTTTCATATGTTTGCAGCAATAATGCCTGAGGCGTTCCTGTCACCTGCATATATATACTGCTGCCTGTAGTTCTTTTTATTTCCTCTAAAGTTCTGTTAATTGTACTCTTCTTATTTTGGTTTACCATTGTATTTAAGCTTACCGCATCCGCTTCGTCGTCAACAATAAATAAAGGATTGCCTAAGCAAAAATTTGTAGAAGAAAAGTTATTTTTCCACTGTTTCAGCACATTCCCATTCTTTTTTAATACAATCACAGAAGGTTTTTTCATATTATTTGTCAAAAACTTCAGATAATCATTTTCACCGCATACACAAAACTCTGCCAAATCTTTCTCTGCTCTTTTCAAAGTTTGTTGCTGTAACAAAATATTATCCGTAGTCAATAAAACAAATATTCCAAATCCTTCATCTGCTGCTGCACTCATTACTCCAAACATGTGGCTTGTTTTTCCGCTTTGCACATTCCCCAACAACAAGCTCACTACATGTTCCCTAAAAGAGAAATTTCTGATATATTTCGGAATTATGGAATCGACTGTTTTCTGTATCGCATCAGCCAACTGCTCATTTCCCCGGAATCTAATTTCGTCTAAATATTTTTTCAAACAACTCATTTCCGCACCTCAAAATCAAGATACCATAAATTAGGAACCGTTGTCTTTGTTAAGGTAAAGGTATCTCTTCCATATTTTCTTAGCGTTTCTTCTGTAACCGGTTCTCCGACTTTTAATGCTCCAGCATTTTCCAAGCGCCCTTTCAGCCATTTCCCTAAGATTTTCAAATCATTTTCAGAACGGAAATTTTTACTGTAATCTCCGCTTACTTTACATTTGAATTTCCACCCATCATCTGTAATCACATCAAAAACACTTTCAGTAGTCTGACTTTGGGGATATCCGGGCTTACTGGTTACTTCCTTCGGAACAATCAACTCGGCTTCATACCAATGTCTCGGTTTAACCAGTCCCCTCTTATCCATTCTGCCTTTCCCAAAGAATACATTAAGATTACTTTTTCCGTGCTTCTCTGTTGCTTTTATGGGAATCTCAAAAGAAATCTTTGTCAGCTTGGATATACAATCTGCTAACTGAACCTTATCAACAGCATCAACAAATTCATGATTTTCTAACACCGGATTTGTCTTTTTGAACCGTGTTATTTCCAAATCAGAAATATTCTCTGCTGATGTTTGATTCAATCTTTTAATAAAATTATACATTTGCTCTGCTTCGTCAGCATTTTTTGTTAATACAGATGCTTCATATACCCTTGCATTAGATTCTACAATACTGCTAAGATTATTAGAACCGATAATTCCTGCCATTGGCCTTCCTTTTTTCAAATATGAATACATTTTTCCATGAAACCTGAATGTATTAACCAATCTTACCTGTCCCATTGAATTGCTATGAAGAAAATCATTCAATCCCATTGCCGCTTGATATTCCACATGTGTAAACATGTCAAAATAATGCATTCCTATTGTTAAATTCAACTTGTAAATCTCATTATATTCGACCAATTTTTGCAGTTCTGACAATGAATCTGCTGTAATATAGCCTACAGCTATATCCAATTCATCAGCATCCGGAATTAAATCGTAAAAAGCTTCACTAAATGATTTCATATCTGTTTTCATAGGTAAAAAATTTGAAAATAAAAACTCCATTTTTTCCTCCCCTTATTCCATTTCTGAAGTTACAAAGTCCAGCCTTTCCTTAACATCCATTTTCATCATTTTCTCATATAGTTCTTCTAAATCTACTCTGTCATAATTTCCGTCAAATAATTTTTTCAACCTTCTTGCTACTAACCTAACACCTTCCGGCGGAACCGCATTTCCAATCTGCCTCCTAGCTTCTGCCACACTCCCTGCAAACCAAAAGTCATCTGGAAAAGACTGCAGTCTAGCCCTTTCACGGTTTGTCAAAGGACGGGGTTCCGGATAATGATACCCCCATGTTCCGCCTCCTCCTGCAGCTATAATAGTTTTAGATGGCTCGTTTCTGTTAATCCTCCTATACACATGGCTAATCATACCCTTTACATATAGCGGATTGTCTTTTGGAATATCTGTGAAATTTCCGCCTTCCGGAATCAATTCCAACATCTTTTTTGTTTTTTCCATGCAATTAATATGTTCATTATTAAGCTGTACTTTTTCTACACCCTTTAAAGCCTCTCCTGCTGTTACATAGGGCTTGTCTCCATTCGGCCCATGTGTTGGCTTCGGATGTTTAAAATCAAATCCAGTATCTTTTTTAATGCCAACAATCAGTACCCTCTCTCTGAATTGAGGAACACCATATTCTGCAAAATTATATAAATGAGGTTTAACAATATACCCAGGCTCAATACTCTCAAAATCTTTAATGATAGTTTCAATTGCCTTTCTTTTATTTGCAGTAAGAATACCTTTGACATTTTCTGCAACAAACGCTTTGGGTTTCTTCGCATCAACAAATTCTAAAAAATGACGGTATAATCCCCCTCTTTTTCCGTTTAATCCCGGCTGCTTCCAAATCACTGAGAAATCTTGACAAGGAAAACCTCCTAGCACAATATCACATTCCGGAATTGATTTATCTGTATATGGATTAATTTTAGTAATATCATCTAATCGTATAACATCTCCAAAATATTTTTTATATGACTGTACTGCCCATTCTGAAAAATCATTTGCCCAAATGGTTTCATAACCTTCCATATGAAATCCTAAATCTAATCCCCCGCATCCGGAAAATATTGATACAACTTTGGGCTTTTGACTTGTGTTATTTAAATCGCTCATAATTAATAACTATCTCCTTCTAGTTTTTAAGAATTTAGATTTCTTGTTTCTTTACAAATTTACCACTTCTAATTCTTCCGTCTTTGGGTTTTTTTGCATTAATCGGAATCGCATATGCATTGCCCAACCGTGTCACGCCAGTAATTTTATTTTGTTCACAAACTGTTTGAACTCTTCTTACCGAGATTCCCCATTTTTCAGCTGCTTCCCGAGTTGTCATATATTCCATACTATTCCTCCCTAACAACTTCTTTAAACTGTTTCAATTATAATCGTTTCCACGAACAAAGTCAACGCTAGAGAACATTCGTTTGTTCTTTTGCTTATCTTTACTTAAAAATATCCAAGAAAATATAGGATTTTGTCCCTTATTATTCCTAATTCAAAATACAAAGGAACAAAATCCTATTATTGATTCTTCCAACATATAAGAGAGACTTTTCTGATTTGAAATACCAGAAAGTGGAGAAGGACTGTCGAAACAGCCCCTTTTCATTTTCCCATTATCTTTTTACCGCTTTACTCATATACTATTTAGCGAAACCCCTATACTTTTCGGCGAAACCCTATACTTTTCGGCGAAACCCTATACGATTTGGCGAAAGAACCCCAAAACAGAAATTCACCCACTCTCGAATGTAATAATGCCACTTAAAACACAAGAAAACAATGTAACTTTCAGACTTATGTAGTGGAAGAAATGCCGTATTTACGGGCTTTGTAAGGTTTCCGCAACTTTATCCACCGAAAACTAAGACAACCTGACAAGATTCGATATATCCCCCAGTTTTCAACAGCATTTGCTAGCAATCTGGCGAAACTCTAAACAATTTCGTTTAAAAATTTATTTATTTTATATTTAAAACATTGTTGACATTATCAACAATGTATGTTATATTAACATCATAAAAAGAACCTTGCCAATTTAATATAGTGGAAGAACCTCTGATTAAATAAACTAATTTAATGGAGGTATCTTTTATGAAAAAACACACTACTAGCAACTGGAAAGAGGAACTTGTTAATCTTTGGGAGAAAATGACATCTACGTATTTTGCCCTTAAAGAGTCTCCTTCTATCAGGCTTATTCTCAAATTTATTCTTTTACTATTACGAGTAACTCTTTCCATAGTTGTGAAAAAATTATTTAAATATTTTTTTCACAACTTTTGACCCTAGTAAAATGCAACCTTCCTGCTCACTAAAGTGAGCAGGAGCATCTTGCATTGTGTAAAAAATCATAATAGATTGCCTTAAACAATTACAGAGAGGAAAGGTGATGTCTTGTGAACGTTATTGAGTATTCATGGTTTTATCCTAAACTTAGAAAAAATATATTGACATGATTCAATAAAACCAGAGGTTCTTCCAGTATATTAAACAAACATGGAAAGGAATGAACAATGACGAATACATTTAATAAATCTCTCAATATATATCGATTACTACGTATTGCTCGTGACAAAAAAGTCAAAGATCTTGCTGATGACCTACTTGTCACCCCTGCATATATTAACGCTATTGAAAAGGGCGATCGACAACCCTCAGACCGCTTAATTAGGGATTATGCTAGAGCACTTAACGTTGATGAAAAAATCATTACAAATTTTTCTAAAACTGATTCCAATCTTAATTTTGAGCACCTACTGTTATCTTTACTGCAAAAAATTTGTGAAACTGATGATTCAAGAAAGTCCTGAAAATCAATCCTATAGGGTTTTAGGACTTTTTCAATATGCTGTGGTTTTTACACTCTAATATTCTTGCATCCCTCTTTTTAGCGATTAGCGACTTTTTACTTTTTGCTCATTTTTCTTCCCAAGAAAAAATATCGATTTGTTAAAGATGAGAATGAGTGGAAAGAAGAATGAGAAGAAGATTCTTCTTGGGAGTGAGGGAAGAAATAGGAAAAGACAACATAGGAATTCTTCAAGATTTTTTAGTTGATTCTATTGGTTTTGATTCTTCACTTAACATAGATTATTTTCTGTAGAGAGGAAAATATTGTTCTGCAAACTCATCACCAAACCCTTATGGTATCAATTCTTTATAGTCACCTGACTGCCAAATATATTAAGTCATAAATCTATTGCAGTAAAACTCCAAACTCACAAATTCATTTACAGAGAAAGATAAAATCATTATCAGACTTTTATATCACTGGTCAGCAATATATGTACGGTTTCCGAATGGGAACCAGAAGTGAAATGATTCTGCTTGCCCTTTCGGGCAAAAAATACGGGGATAAGTTAGCGCACCACTTTGATTTTGCTGGGTTTTCCTAACTTGTCTCTGATATAACAAGGCATCTATATAGTCTGTCTTAAGACGTTTAAGGCTTCCGTCCACGGCTTCCAAGATATGTTTTTTGGAAAAATCATAACAGATACCGGGACGAATGGCACATTTGGTCTGCAGAACCATCTTCTTTCTCATTTCAGGTGTCATGATCCTGCCAAATTCAGCCTCCGCTTCTCCTCCGGCATAGATATCCGCATGATCAAAAAAGTTGATTCCTGCTTCTAAGGCTGCCTCCACCAGTTCCTTTGCTTTCTCCGTACTGCCAAGCCCCGTGATCCGCATACATCCCAGTCCAATGGCCAATACCTCCGGTATATTCTCACTGATCTTAATCGTTTTCATACCCATGAACCTTCTCCCTTCTCTCTGATATAAATATGGAATTTCCAAGCACCTTCTGTCACATTAACGTATCTGTCCATTACCAATAATTCTGTATTTGTAGGAGGTAAGCTCCCTAAGTCCCATGGGTCCTCTGGCGTGCAGTTTCTGAGTACTGATACCGATTTCCGCACCAAATCCAAATTCAAATCCATCCGTAAATCTGGTGGAGGCATTGACGTAAACGCATGCTGCGTCCACTCCGTCTAAGAATTTCTCTGCATTCTCCTCGTTTTCTGTAAGGATTGCTTCTGAATGTCTGGTGCTGTAGCGATTGACATGCGCAATGGCTTCCTCCACAGAAGATACTGTTTTCATGGAAATGATGTAGTCCAGATATTCTGTTCCATAATCTTCTTCCGTCGCAGGAATGCATTCAATCACCTGCTGTACCTTCTCATCCCCGCGTATTTCCACGTGGTGTTCCCTAAGCGCCGCTGCAAGGGACGGAAGCAACTTATCTTTTACCTCTTCATGGATGACCAAGGACTCACAGGCATTGCAGACACCGATTCTCTGGGTCTTGGCATTAATGATGATGGGAACAGCTTTTTTTAGATCTGCAAATTCATCCACATAGATATGACAGTTTCCTGTTCCTGTCTCGATTACCGGTATGGTGCTGTTTTCTACCACACTCCTGATCAGTCCTGCACCGCCTCTGGGGATCAGCAGATCCACATATTCCTTAAGCCGCATGAATGCCTTTGCTACCTCTCTGTCTGTGGATTCAATCAGCTGGATGGCATTCTCCGTAATACCTTCCTCCTTCAAAGCCTGTCTGATTACCTTCGTGATTGCCATATTGGAACAGATTGCATCACTTCCGCCTTTCAAGATGACTGCATTGCCGCTTTTAAAGCAGAGCCCAAAAGCATCCGCCGTAACGTTGGGACGGGACTCATAAATGATGCCGATCACACCCATTGGCACTCTCCGCTTTTCAATTTTAAGCCCATTAGGGCGCTCTATAGTCTCTAAGAGCTCACCAATAGGATCGGGCAGATCCGCCACTTGTTTCAGCCCCTCTGCCATCCCTGCAATCCGCTCAGATGTAAGACGCAGCCTGTCGATTAACCCCGGGTGCATTCCTTTCTCCTCGCCTCTTGTAATATCCTTTTCATTTTCTTCCATAATCAGACTGCTTTGATTAATCAGCGCCTGCGCCACTGCATTCAGCGCATGATTTTTCTGATCTGCGGTCAGCTTTTGCAGTTCATACTTCCCTTCTGCCGCATTTTTTCCCAATTGAACTAACATTTCCATATGTCCGCTCCCTGCTCGCCGCAGACCATACCTGCGGTACTGCGTTAAATATTCTCCAAAACTTTTATCTGATGATTCCTTTATCTGTGACGATGATATCCGGTTTCTTATCATGTGCCTCTATGGGCACTCTCTTTGCAATCTGACATTCAAAGGCAAGGGCGGCACTGTGAAGTTCCGGGAAGGCTGCAAGATAACGATCATAAAAACCCTTTCCATATCCCATACGTCCTCTCTCCCTGTCGAACACCGCTCCAGGAACCAGCAAAAGGCACTTCTCATATGCCGCCATTTGCTCCGTGAAAAGTCTGCATTTATCTCCTTCCGGCTCCCGGATTCCCTGATAGCCGTCCACGAAATCCTCCATGCCATACACTTCATAGAACTGGATATCCATTCCTTCTACCTTTGGTGCAAACACCCTTTTTTCATGTTTTTTGAGTAACTCTTCCACCAATCCAGTGGTCATGACCTCACTGCGGTAATCCATATACACAAGGATAATTCCGGCATTTTGATAGATTGCTTCCTCTTTCAACAGTCTCCATATCTCATCGCTCTTTTCTCTCCGCTCACTTATGGAAAGCTGATTTCTGTAATTAAGGTACCTGCTGCGTAGTTCCTGTTTGCTGATAAATTCTTTCTTTTCCATAAACAGTCCTCCTTCGTATCTTAATTTATTTTTCACTCTCTATGATATGAGCCGCCAATTTCTCTGCTACATAAATGCCATCCATCGCCGCCGAAGTAATTCCTCCTGCATAACCTGCTCCTTCACCGCAAGGATATAATCCCTTTAAGGAAGACTGTAATTCTTCGTCCCGAAGTATCCTCACCGGGGAAGATGTTCTGCTCTCCACTCCTGCCACTAGAACATTGTCATCGTTAAATCCTTTGATCGTTCTGCCAAACTGTTCCATTCCCTCCACAAAGGCATTCCTTAAAGCATTGGGAAATATTTCATGAACCGAAGCAAATTCCCACTTTCCTTTCATGCAGGGGACAAACTCATCCGGTATACAGGCAGGTTTTGTCACTGTCTGTCCGTCACACATACTTTTACCTGTTACAGCGCTTTTAAATGCACCATATCGTTCTACAGGTATATTCCCCTGCCCTATTTCAAATGCTTTTTCTTCCAACCTGCGCTGGAAGGCTATTCCTGCCAGAGGATGCGCTGATTCATAATCCTCCGGTGTCACCGATACGATGACGGCACTGTTGGCATTGCTGCCGTCCCTGCCGCTATAACTCATACCATTCACTGCAAGTCTGCCGGGTTCTGATGATGCATTTACAACATACCCTCCCGGGCACATGCAAAAAGAATACACACCCCTTCCGTCCTTTGCCCTTGCCGTCACTTTATAGGGTGCATTCCCAAGACTCTTTTCTTCCCTTTTGCCATATTGGGATAAATTAATCAGTTCCTGAGGATGCTCTACCCGCATTCCCACTGCAAATGGTTTTGCCTCCATTTTTATTTTTTTCTCATAAAGCATTTCAAATGTGTCTCTGGCGCTGTGCCCCAACGCCAAAACCACATACTCTGCGGCCAGATTCTCATGCCCGTTTATCACAACTCCTGTGATATCCCCGTCCTTGGTGACAAGATCCGTCACCTTCGCATGAAAACGCACCTCTCCACCCATTTCTAAAATGGCATTTCTCATATTGACAATGACACTGCACAGAATATCTGTTCCAATATGCGGTTTATGGTCATACAGAATTTCCTCCGGTGCGCCGAATTTTACGAACAGGGACAACACTTCCCGATTCCTTCCGTATTTATCCTTTACAAGTGTATTTAATTTTCCATCGGAAAAAGTGCCTGCCCCGCCTTCTCCAAACTGCACGTTCGATTCCGGATTCAGTTTTCCCTTTTCCCAAAATTCCTGTACTTCCTTTGTTCTCTGCTCTACAGGCGCTCCCCGCTCAAGCAGTATCGGACGAAAACCCGCTTTTGCCAGCATATAACCGCAAAAAAGCCCTGCCGGTCCGGTTCCTATAATTACAGGTCTGGTACATCCCTTATATGCCGTCACAGGAAACCGGTAAGGCATCTCTTCCCATATGAGAACCTGTTTTTTGTCACATTTGCGATAAACAGATGCCTGATTCTTTATCTGTATATTTAGAATATAGTTAAAATATAATTCCGGTTTCTTTCTTGCGTCTATGGATCTTCTGACAATCGTAATCTTCTGTATTTCCTCGCACCGCAAAAGCTTTTTGACACGCTTTATCAGTTCTTCTTCCGTGTGACCTACAGGAAGCTTCATCTGATTAATTCTTAACATTCCGTATTTTCCTTCTGTAGTTCTTGCTGATCTGGCTGATACTCCTCGTTTTCTGCAATTTCCTTTGTGGAGGAACCTGCTGCATTTCTGCCTGCTATATATCCGCTGCTCCATGCCCACTGCAAATTGTATCCGCCGCATTTTCCATCTACATCTACAATCTCGCCTGCAAAATATAAGCCCTTCACAAGTTCAGATTCCAATTCGGTATTTACCTGATTGATGGAAACACCACCTGCACACACCTGGGCATTTTCTACTGAATTGTCTCCGCATATATGTATGTTAAAGGAACGATACTGCCGCATGAGTTTTGCTACCGCCTGCCAGCCTGCCTCCTGCGCTTTCATTCCCGGCTTTAAGCCTGCCTCTTTGATCATGACCATATTGATTTTTTTGTGGGCAGTTCCTGTCAGATAATCTTCCAGCGTCTTATCCATCTGAGCCTCATAACGGATCCTGCTCATATATGTAAAGGTCTTGTCATCCTGATCCGGGAAAAAGTCTACCAGAACATCAACCTTCTTGCCTTCCTTAAGCGCATATGCCGCGATACGGCTTATCTGGAAAATCGGAATCCCTGAAACGCCATATTCCGTAAACTGCAGTTCTCCGTTCTCACATGCCGCCTCTTTATCATCAACAAGCAATCTGATACCTGCCTGACATCTGACTCCTTGAAGCGCCTTTATAAAGCTGTCATTGCTTCTTAGCTGAACAAGCCCCGGCACAATCGTATTGATCTTATGTCCAAACTTCCGTGCAAGGTCATAGCCTGTCAGTCCTTCTCCCTTTTTCAGCGATGCCGGGCTTCCGCATGCTATGATTATTTTTGAAAACTTAAATGTATTTCCCTGAATATCTTTCAGTTCAAATACTTCCTCTTCGTCACGGTATAACGCATCCGTAATTTCAGTCTCCGCCACAACCTCTATTTTATTTCTACAAAGCTCCATGCGAAGAATATCCAAGACAGTTGATGCCTGTTCTGAATAAGGATAAAGATATCCATTTTTGCTTTTGATCATCAGTCCGATATTTTCAAAGGACATCATGGTATCCCATACAGAGAATACACGGAATATCTTATGAAGCTTTTCCTTATCTTCGCAATAATACTGATCTGTAGAAAATGTAAGATTACCCAGATTACATTTTCCATTGCCGGTAGCAAGAATTTTTTTGCCTACCCTTTCATTCTTCTCAAATAATGTAACTCCCGCACCGTATTTTGCAGCGCTAATCGCTGCCATCATTCCAGATGCACCTGCACCTATTACTGCAATTTTCATTTTATTTTCCATCTGTTTCCTCATTTCTGTCAGCTTTATCTACAATTTTAATATAATACTAACTGGAATAAGACTCAAGAAAATTATATAATTCCCCTTCATCTTTCACATATTTGATGTTTAAAATTTCTTCCTGAAGACTATCCGGAAGTTCTTCCACAACTATATCGGTATTCATATAGACATATGAGAGACTTTGATCATAAACAACCACATAATGATTTTCATTTAAAAGAAAAAAGCCCTTTTCCTCCTCCTCAAAATCATAACTTTTCCTGACCACGACTCTTTCTGATGAAAAAGAAACCAGTTCCATATAATCAAATCCCTTCTCTAAATCAGTCAGTAACGGGTTTTGGTTATACTCCTTTATCTCCTGAACAAGCTTGTCCCTGTCAAGACCTATAAACTTATCGGGCGCATCCACCTCTTGTTCAACGGTTTCTCCCGTAACGGTATTATATTCCTGAAGCACATAATGGGTATTTGCTGTCACAACCGGTTCTTCATTAACTGATACTTCTATCGGTTCTTCCTTCATTTCCTTTACAGGCTGTATCTGTGCCTGCATCTGCACTTGTTCATTATGTTTTCCCGGATAAAAAAAATCCATAATTGCCATATTGGATATGAACCCCAGGGAAAACATACTAAGCGGATAGATAAAAAACAAACTGATACGTTTCGCAAATTTCATGGCATATACACCTTTACAATTTATTTACAAACAGTATCAGCCAAAAATTTTAAATCTATACCTCTATGAAAAATGAAGCAGTCCCGCCAGCATAATCAAAATCCTTCCTCCCGCCATTTCTTCCAATTCTCCGTCTTTAAATGCCCTAAGTACGATTAGCAGCACCATGTATGCTGCAACAGCTATTAAAAGACAGATTATCATTGAAATAATGCTCCCCAGCAAAGGAGCAATCACTTTATTCAAAAGCATTGCGATAACCCCCGATATAGCAGAAGCTATAATCGTTACCGCAAAGCATCTGATCCATTCCTGACTGTATTGAAAGCTGCGGCAGATAAGCAGAAATCCAAGAACAGTCACTACCGCATAAAAAACAATAACAGAAGTAACAACTCCCGCGATGCCGATTTTTGCAGTTTTTAAAAGCAACGCTGCAACACCGCCATGTAAAATCAGTGCAATCGCTCCCATTCCTGTCACATATTTCATCTTACGGCTCTTTATCAGTATCTCCACGAACACAGTTGCGAACACATAAAAAACAATGATCAGACTTCCCAGCTGGACCCACCATACCGGCTGCTGGGTTCCTTCATAAAACATATCCAAAATATTTTCTGCAAGCACAGCCAGAAACACCGCTGCTGGTATAACAATTACTGCACACTGATGTATCAGAGCTCCCAGTCTTTCCCGGCCAACACGGTTTTCTTCCCTTTCCATGCTTACCATGACCCGTCTGACCGGCATCATACAGATAATATTGGTAACTTCGCAGACAATACCGATTATTACCAGGCATTTCCCATAATATTGCCCCCATTGACCAATCTGGTTATCCGATTCTACAAATCGGAAAAACAAATATTGATCCAATAGCGGCAAAGCATGAAAGCTGATCCAGTACAAGAAATAGAGTATACTGCTTCCCGCCAGCAACTGTAATATATGCAGGCTGGTATCCTGATTTCTTTGTAATTCCCTGCCCACTTGCTTTTTCAAAGAGGACTTAAAGACAAAGAATAAAATGAGTTCATGAAGAAAACACACAATCGAAGCAGTCAAAAACCCAAGAGATGCTCCCATCGCGCCGTAGGCGCCTGCATAATCTGCATTCTGCAGGAAAGCCGAAACCTTTACACCATACCCATGCAACAGAGTTGCACCAATCAGTCCTCCCACAAACAAAAATATAGTATGCAATATTTGCGAATGCATTGATGGTATCCTTGATCCATTTCCTTGAAAATATCCTCTGAAGATACCGGTTATAATGTAAAAAAACATTGCAGGAGCCATCAAGCTTACTGCCATTCCTGCCAGCGGGATGTGAAAAAACTTTTCTGCGAGGCTATGCCCCAGAAAACCAAAAAGAACACTTAAGACCAGTCCGATACTTCCTCCTAAAATCAAAGCGCTGCCCAGCACTTTGCCAGCACTTTTAAACTGCTCTCTTTTTACACGGTATCTTACCAATACCGCAACTGCCTCCGACAGTCCATAAGAAACCGTCCCTGCAACTACGAGATAAATTTCATTAGCCAATCCAAAATAAGCAATCCCGTTATCTCCAATCAAATGTTCCAGCGGAATCCGAAAAATCAGCATCCCCACTAAGGCAAGCAGCGTAACGATCATATAATAATCTCTTCTTGTAGAAGTCGTTTTTTTTCTCTCTGGTCTGTTCATAAATTCTCCTGTCCAATCCTGCTCAGGCTCAATCAGTTATCTCTTGTAATTCCTAATACTTCCAACACTTTTTCCTGTTTCTGTTCCATCACATCCGCCTGCGCCTGCGTCATATGATCATACCCGCATAAATGAAGCATGCTGTGTGCTGTCAAAAAGGCAAACTCTCTTTTTTGTGAATGTCCGAATTTCAATGCCTGCTCTTTTACTTTATCAGCAGAAATAATGATATCACCTAAAATAAGTTCTCCGCTTTCCGGATCAAAATACTCTGCCTCTCCATGATCCGCAACAGAAAAATCAGCTTCTTTTATAAAATCTATCATTGGAAACGAAAGCACATCCGTCGGGGCATCTACCTGCCTGTACTGCCTGTTGAACTCATGTATTCCTTCGTTATCCGTAATCAGAAGGTTTACCTGCGCTTCATAAGGACAGCCTTCCTGTGAAAGAACCTCTTCCATAATCAGGTCTAAGATTTCTTTTATGTTAAAATCAAATACCACAGATGTCTCATTTTCAACGTAGGAAGTCATAATACAATTTTTCCTCCACTAAAATCTTCTTCATCTCCTGCAATTCCCCGAAAGATGCTCCGCTGTAATTTATAATACCACTTTCTAACTTTTTTTTAAATATGGTATTGATGATTTTCTGATAATCTAATTCAGCCTTCGGTTCTTTGGAAAACAGATAGTGAATAGACGAAATAACCGTATCACAGAAAAGAAGCAACACAGTTTCTTTTGACAGAATTCTTTCTCCACTATCCAAATACTCTTTTAAAACTCTTTGCACCTCAGCCGGAAATTTATTTTCCCTTAAAATCTCCTCAGCATTCTCCCAGGTATTTTCACCTTTTATTGCTCCGATTCTGTGGTAATACCCGCACGCCTTGACCAGCGCATCATCATAATTTATCTTTTTGGCAATCCGGTCACACAAGTATGCCGTGTGGATGGCATGATAATATTCTTCTTTTGAAAAATTTTTTAATTCCACCAGCAAAGGGCACTCCGGATCATTGATATCCACATAAATATCCCGTTCCTTGTAAATAATGGAAAAACTAAAAAATTTAAGCAATATCAGCAGCAAGATAACACTAACCAGCAGATTTACCGCAGGGATCGCAAACATACTAAGCGACAATACTTCGTTTGCATACAAGACCTCCTGTATAGACAAACAGACGAGTTGTATCACCAATGATACAAAAAGAGGCAGCCAGATCCTGAATGTCTCATTTACATAAGAAAAAACCATAATTCCAACAAATCCGCTGATAAAATACACAAAAAACGACGCGCCGCTTCCTCCCTGAATTAAAATAGAAATCATAAGAAGCGTACTGCCTGATAAAAAACCGACCATCTGGTTGCTGAAAAGCATCAGTCCTACAAAGACTGCCAGATACGGCCAGCCTCCAATCGGAAGCAAGGGAAATAAGATGCTGCCTCCTAAGGAAATCAGATATATGACTGTAAATCTTCCTACATGTTTCTCATTATCATATAAATATGTCCCATCTTCTCTGCTTCTCTCCATTGTAAACCAGATGCATCCAAATCCTATCCCCGCCAGAATCGCAATACCTGCTGCCTCTGTCTTTGGCCTTTGATAATAACAGGCAGCCAATGCGCTTACGGTTATGGTCAGCAAAAATAAAATGACTTCCTGTACCAGAGTTGTCCATCCTTTTTGGCCAGACGTCATATCTATATCCTTTAAATCCTGATTCTCACTGTTTCTTCCCATAAACCGTATTCCTGTTTCTCCGCTTTACACTGCTGTTTTCTCTTGCTTCGTAATTCTCGTATGCCTTAACAATCTTCTGTACCAGAGGATGCCTGACTACATCCCGGCTTGTCATTTTGCAAAATTCAATCCCCTCTATATTTTGAAGTACCTTGTGTGCCACATCAAGTCCTGAGACCGTTCCCGGCGAAAGGTCCTTCTGTGATGCATCACCGGTTACGATTACCTTTGAACCAAATCCAATTCTTGTAAGGAACATCTTCATCTGCGCAGGCGTCGTATTCTGCGCCTCATCCAAAATAATATATGCATTATCTAATGTCCGCCCCCTCATGTAAGCAAGCGGAGCTACTTCTATCAGTCCCTTTTCCATGTTCTTCATGAAATTTTCTGCTCCCATAATCTGATAAAGCGCATCATACAGAGGTCTTAAATATGGATCTACTTTGCTTTGCAGATCCCCCGGAAGGAATCCCAGCTTTTCTCCTGCTTCAATTGCAGGTCGGGTCAGTATGATTCTCTCCACTTCCTGATTTTTAAATGCTGTTATCGCCATTGCCATAGCAAGATATGTTTTGCCTGTACCTGCCGGTCCAAGTCCAAACACAATCATGTTCTTCCTGATTGCATCCACATACTGTTTCTGTCCAAGGGTCTTGGGCTTTATCGGTTTGCCTGATATGGTATGGCAAATACATTCTTTGTCTATTTCTAAGAGAACATCCTCATTTTCTTCCATACTCATTGTAATTGCATAATCCACATTCTGTTCCTCTATCACATTTCCCCTCATTGATAATTCCGTCAGTTCCTGAATCACTGTTTTTGCTTTTTTGACAAAAGGGGCTCCTCCGCTGATCTGCACTTCCCCGTTTCTGTCTACAATCGATACATGAAGCTGTCTTTCAAGCTTTTTGATATGGCTGTCAAACTGACCAAAAACGTTCTGCTGGTCCTTAGCCGATACCCTGATTCGTTCAGAGACTTCTTCCATCTGTTTCTCCCAATCTGCTATTCCTGGATTTCCTCTTCCTGCTGCATCTCTTCTACCTGAGCAAGCTGAGTCTTTTTTTCTGTTCCTGTCTTTTCAATTGCCAGAAAATCGACTTTCATTTTCCATATACCGGAAGCCTTACTTATTGTAACATTTTTTTCTACAATTTGTACCCCTTTTTCCTGTAAAGTTTCAATAAATTTTTGAATTCTTTCCTCGAACAGTTTTTTCACTTCATCCTGGCTGTAAATTTTCTCTTCAATCTCATATTCTCTGACAAGATCACTCCCAATATACACCGGCAGATAATAATTTTCAAACAGTTTTAACTGTTTTTTCTCTTCTACCACATCATACTCGTCGTATTGCTTTCCAATTGACGGTAATTTAAATTTCTTTGTTCCAAACATAATAAAAGGACTTTTTCTCTCATTTCCGGTGTATTGTTTCTGCTCGTATTGTTCACCAATCTCATCCTTCAATTGGTAAATACATCTCAGCATAATATCTGCATCTGCCCTGCAATAATCATAGCGTTTAACCGTTCCATCCTCATTCATGATGGGAACACCGCCCTCTACCAGCACATCTCCCTTCTGCACTAATATACCTGCCGTCACCTTTGGCACACCGCTTCTGGTCACAATGCTGACAATTTCCCCGTCTTTATCTGCAACCAGATCTATCCCTTCCCCCTCCGGCACCTTTGCCTCATCATCCTCCGGCAATATCAGATCATTTTCTTTCACCTGGATAAACAGCCTTGTACCATCGATTCTTGCCGAAGTCCAGGTCACAATATCAAACTTATTTCTAATAGCTTTCTCCAAAGCCTCGATCTCAACTTCACTCTTTTTCATTCCAACTTCAAAACCACTGCTTGTGAGAAAATCCTGAAAAACATCCGTCGTCACATAATAATTTCCCTCAATCTCAACCGCCCAGATAAATCCAGACATCCAGATCCAGAAAATCAGGCTCCCCAGAAGACCGAATACAAACATTCTCCGTTTCCACATTTGTAAAGAAAGAAAGGGTAGTCCATAACGCTTCGTTATGACTACCCTAGTGCCCGTTTTCCTTGTAATTCCCCTGAGACGATAAAAGCCTTTCAGACTGATCTTCATCGTATAATAATCACCATGATTTTCAATATCCCAAAGAAATATGTTATGGTTACTGCAAAGATTCATAAATCTTTCCGGTGAAAACCCGAAAACTTTAATGGCAAGATAACCTTTTAAATAGCGAATGACCTGTATCATACCACACCTCACAAAGTTTATTTCATCTTCACATGAGATAACGAACCGTATCAACGCATCCGCTTATTTTCATGTCTTCATTTGTATAATAAACAATGTTCAACCTCTTTCCGCTTATTTCAATCTTACAGGTCTTGCCCTGCAGCAGAATCGTCTGGCTGGTATATTCAATAATTCCTTTATAATTTTCTACAAATACTTCTGTGTTCCCTGTCAAGGTAACAATCGATGCGCCAAGGAGCGAATCTTTAGGCAGTTTCAAAGATTCTACCACAAGTTCTTTTCCCTGAGGGCGTCCCGAATCTTTCCTTTCTTCTCTTGTCCGGTTCCAGTTATTTTTAAATTTACGGTTTACTTTTTTCATCATACCATACTATATGAAAAAAAAATCACCGCTATACCTGCTATTTCTTATTTATGATAAGGCTCTCCCTTGATAATCCGGTACCCTCTATAAATCTGCTCCAATAAAATGACCCGCATTAATTGATGGGGAAATGTCATATTTGAAAAACTGATTGCCTGATGCGCTGCTTTTGATACACTTACATGAAGCCCAAGGGATCCGCCTATAATAAACTGAATATGACTTTTTCCCTGCACAGCCAAATGGTTCATCTTCTTGGCAAAAGAAACGGAATCCGGTTTTTCTCCATGGATTTCAAGAGTAATGACATAGGCATCCTCTTTCACATGCTTCAAAATACGTGCCGCTTCCTTTTCCTTAATCTGCTCTTCCAGCGCAGGACCTGCACCATCAGGCGTCTTTTCATCCTGCACCTCTATGATTTCCAGCTTACAGTATCTGCCCAGCCTTTTTTCGTATTCAGAAACAGCCTTTCTGTAAAAGTCTTCTTTTATCCTGCCAACACAGATTATGGTAATCTTCATGCATTTTCTTCCTCAAAAACTTCAGGATAAACTTCTTCCACCAGCCTGTCCAGATAACCTTCATCCAGATTCACGAACTGATTCTTGATTGCATTTTTCATATGGTCAAACCTTTGAAAGTATTTCTCCTCTTCTATCTGCTCTGTTATCTCCAGAAGATTGTCAATTTCTTCCTGTCTGAAATTTTCCGTACACCACTTTTTAATCTCGATGGTCAGATTGTTCTCTTTGCATGCCTTTCTTTTAAAGGTCTTGAAATTTTTCATGGATATGATTCCCATGATAATAAACAAAAGAAATAAAACCCCCATAACCCCGGTAATCATATATTTACTCGTAAGAGAAACATTAACATCGATCACACCAAGAAAAAACAAGATAATCGCAATAAATCCAACTCCTCCTACAATCAGAAATGTATACGCTGAAGTTCGATTCTCTTCCGCCCTTTCTTCATTGTTGACATAAGCCGACCCCAAAGCCATATCCATACCTCCTTCTACCCCAACTTCTATTTTACTACGGATCGGCATAGGTTTCCACTAGTTTTTATTCTTTGAAATCAGACACGGAACTCCAATATTGACATTGTCCTTCGGGTGCATCCAGATATAATTGTCCGGATCGTTTATTTCAACATAAACAGTTCTGTTTCCCTTTTTATCTTTGTTCTCATTCAGATAAATCCATGAGCCATGTTCTGCACTTGCATTCCACTCCTTAGCGCTTCCATCTGCATAAAGATTGGTAATATAAAAATCACCATGAACAAGCCCCTGCGAATAACTGCCTATCAGATTTGCATCATAGCCTACCCTTTCCTCTAAAAGAGCCAGATTGTATTCATAATGCTCGGCCCCCTCTCCCTCCGGAAGATCGTTTGCCCAGACGCCTGCATACTGATGATAAGTATAAAGATCCTTTGTATTTTCAGTATGGTGGATGTGATAATGAATCCATGTCCCCGCTCCGCTCCTTACTCCATTTTTCCATCCGCCGTAATAATACTGATTATCTGCATATACCGCTATTCCTTTTCCCTCCGGCTGACCATTGCCATTTACATCTCCGTAATAATAGAAATCAGTGGTTCCTTTCAGCTGCCATGACATGGCGATGTAGTGATCCAGCTTTGCCAGATCATCTAGCGCCTGCTGGTTATTATCCTCCCAGTAAGCCATCATTTCCTGAAGCTGGACATCCTTATTGAACTTCACCTTACTGTAATCCGTTTTTCCAGCTTCCATGATTTCTTTATATGGAGTGGGGCTTGGAATCATTATTTCTTCCTCTGTCTCTTCCCTGATCTCATTTTCTGTGCTGCTTTCTTTTCCGGCGGAAGGCGATGCCTGAACGTTCAACATTGATGACGTTTCGGCAGTCCGGTTTTCATCCGCGTAATCCATGATACTCTGCTGTAAACTTTCCAACTGCTCTTCAGGATCCTTCTTTACATGATTCACGACCAATGTAACAGCAAGAACGAAGATAATCAGCACGAAAGGAACTACCTTGACAAGAACCTTGCCCCATTCTTCTCCGGGATTTTCCGTTTCATTTTCATCAAAAATTTTCTTCATAATCACTCCTCATAATCAAAGCAGCTTCTCCCAGAAGTCACAGTGCGGATATATCCTCCTGCTTCCACGTGTGCCGGCGACACCTGGTAGGCTTTCAGCGCTTCCTCTGTTTCAAATCGAGAAATCAAAGCTATATCTTTGTTGCTGGACTCCATAGCTCCAATCACTACTTCAAGAGATACCACACCCTCTACTGTATCTGCTACTGCTTCCAGCCTTCTCTTTATTTCAAGCGCTGCTTCCTTCTTTTCCTGCTCCGATAAGTCCTCTTTTAAATTCCACAAAACAATATGATGAACCATTTTGCATCCTCCTTGATAACCATACAATAAAAATTTTAATTTTGTACCATGTAAATTATTAATATTTTCTTATTCCTGTATATAAAGTCCATGCCGGAAGCAAGTTCCGGCACGGTTTGGGGCTGCATTTGATTGCTGCCGCTCTTTATTTGTTTTTCAGATACTCATCTATTCCCTTTGCTCCTGCACGTCCTGCACCCATTGCAAGGATAACGGTCGCAGCCCCTGTCACTGCATCTCCGCCGGCATAGACACCTTCCTTGGTGGTCTTTCCAAATTCTTCATCTGCCACAATACATTTCCATTTATTGACTTCAAGCCCTTCGGTTGTGGAAGAAATAAGCGGATTAGGAGAAGTTCCAAGTGACATGATAACTGTGTCCACATCAATCGTAAACTCTGATCCCGGAACCTCAACGGGACGTCTTCTGCCGGAATCATCAGGCTCGCCTAATTCCATCCGAATACATTTGATGCCTTTTACCCAGCCCTTTTCATCCTCAAGAATTTCCACCGGATTGGTCAGCAGATCAAAAATAATTCCTTCTTCTTTTGCGTGATGTACTTCCTCCACACGGGCAGGAAGTTCTTCCTCGCTTCTTCTGTACACGATATGTACTTCTGCACCGAGGCGAAGCGCTGTTCTGGCAGCATCCATTGCAACATTTCCGCCGCCTACTACCGCCACTTTTTGACCTCTCATAATGGGCGTGCTGGACTCCTCATCAAAAGCTTTCATCAGATTGCTTCTGGTCAGATACTCATTTGCAGAAAAGACACCGTTTGCCTGTTCACCCGGAATACCCATGAATTTGGGAAGACCTGCTCCGGAACCGATAAATACCGCATCAAATCCCTCTTCTTCCAGCAATTCATCAATCGTTACCGATTTTCCTACCACTACGTTAGTCTCGATCTTAACGCCGAGAGATTTCACATTTTCAATTTCTTTTGCAACGACCTTGGTTTTGGGAAGACGGAATTCGGGAATACCGTATACCAGCACACCGCCCGGCTCATGAAGAGCTTCGAAAATAGTCACTTCATATCCCATCTTGGCAAGATCTCCTGCGCAGGTAAGACCTGCCGGTCCCGAACCAATTACTGCTACTTTCTTTCCGTTTTTCTCCTCAGCTCCCTGAGGCTTTATTTCATTTTCGCTTGCCCAGTCTGCCACGAAACGTTCCAGTTTTCCTATGGAGATAGGCTCTCCCTTAATACCTCTGATACATTTTCCTTCACACTGACTCTCCTGTGGACATACACGTCCGCAGACTGCCGGCAGCGCTGAAGAAGCGCTAATCACCTGATAAGCTGCTTCTACATCTCCCTCTTTCACTTTTTCTATAAAACCGGGAATGTCAATGGATACCGGGCATCCCTTAACACACTGCGCATTTTTACAGTTGATACATCTTGCCGCCTCTTCCATTGCCTCTTCTTTGTTATATCCTAAGCAGACCTCTTCAAAATTTGCGGCACGAACCTTTGCATCCTGTTCCCTGACAGGGACTTTCTTTAATACGTCCATTATTTATCACCTCCACAATTTCCGCAGCCGCCATGGTGAGTATCCCCTTCTTTTGCCTTTAAGAATGCTCTTCCCTCTTCTGTCTTATAAATCTGCTGGCGCTGCATCGCCTCGTCAAAATTGACCTGATGTCCATCAAATTCAGGACCATCCACACAGGCAAATTTTACCTTGCCGCCTACCGTTACACGGCATGCACCGCACATACCGGTTCCATCCACCATAATTGGATTCAGGCTGACGATAGTAGGAATATTAAGTTCTTTGGTCAGCTTGCAGACAAATTTCATCATGATCATAGGACCGATTGCAACGCATACATCATAATGCTTTCCCTCATTTACCAGATCCGAAATAGTCTGGGTAACCATTCCGCTTCTGCCATAAGAACCATCATCCGTGGTCACATACAGATTGCCTGCCACTTCTTTCATCTCCTCTTCCAGAATAAGAAGTTCCTTGGTCTTTGCGCCAACGATTACATCTGCGGCAATTCCCTTTTCGTGAAGCCATTTCACCTGGGGGTATACCGGCGCTGTGCCCACACCGCCTGCCACGAACAGCATTTTCTTTTCTTTCAGAACATCAAGATCTTCCTCCACAAACTCCGAAGGACATCCCAGAGGTCCCACAAAATCATGAAAAGAATCTCCCGCTTTCAAGGAGGCCATAACCTGTGTGCCTGCACCTACAATCTGGAAAACAATCGTTATTGTTCCTTTTTCCCTGTCATAATCACAGATTGTCAGCGGAATCCGCTCTGAGTCTTCATCTGTTCTGACAATGACAAACTGCCCTGGCTTGCATGCTTTTGCTACTCTTTTTGCTTCCACTACCATATAAAAAATATTGGCAGCAAGCTCCTTTGCTTCTAAAATCTTGTACATCGCTAATCCCTTTCCTAATTTATTGAATAATATTTTATGTAAAATTATTGTGAACGATTATTGCAGAGAAATCAGTCCCATCTGTCCATTTTCATCATAAATCAGACGATTCGGCACTCCGGTATACATCTCCACAGCATATAGCCGCTCTGTCATTTCCCGACCGCCATTCTCATCTTCTATGCACTCATTCAAAACATAATAATATCCCAAATCAGATATTTCTACAATAGTAACATAGTTAAATACATATTTTCCCTGTATTCCATGGGCATGTCCCTGTAAATCTGAAAGCACCTTACGTTCAAAAAGCGCCTGCATCACATTGCTAATTGCCTGTTCTACCGTCACATCCGTTTCCGGCGCGAAATCAAAGCTTCTGCTGATGATTTCACTTGGAACCCCTTCCTCCGAAATCGTTACAAATTTAAAATTCGTTTTTCCAAGAGGCATCTGAATCGGTTCCGTATATTTAAGACTGTCCTTATTTGGATCCGTTCCATTCATGGTATAATAGACGGTTCCCATTTCCGGCACGATCACTTCTATCATGGTTGGCAGGCGGTAAGTGCCGCTGTACAAAAGTACCTCCGGGGGATCCGGCTCTGTCAAATTGATGATATACCAGCTTCTGACTATTTCGCTTTTAATCCCATAATCATTCACAAACACAGCCGCCACCTGATATTCTCCCGATTCCAGAAATAAGGGTGCCGTATAAACTTCACTGCTCTCATCCGGATTACTTCCATCCAGCGTGTAGTAAATTTTTCCTGTGGTATTGGCAGTCATTTTTAAGGTAATGACCTTATCATAACTTCCCGATGCATATCCAAATTCGGGGTTCATAGCCATATACTGCTGGAAATGATTAATAATGTCTGCATCATCACAGGAGACAAGCAGCGAATTAATTTCTTCGTACCTGCCTTCTTCATCATAAATATAAATGATGCTCTCATATGCCCTTTCCTTGTCTTCGTACTCTAGCTGCCCTCTTTGCACCAGTTGGATTAAAATATCCGCCGCTTTCTGACTTTCACCCATCTGATAATAATAATTAGATTCCATGAGAACAATATCCACAGCGTCTTCCTTGAGCTGCCTCGCTTTTTCCAGATAGACGATTGCCTGATCGTAATCCTGCATTTCTGCATACTCTCTTGCCTTCTCTATCTGGTAGGTTACAGAATATCTATGGTGCACAAATACGATCACAAATGCCGCTGCCACCGTCACTGCAATGAAAGTCACAAGGCTGGCAATCAGCCAGTTCTTTCCCTGTTCCTCTGGAAAAAAAGGCAGTTTTTTCTTTTTTTTGTCCTTCTTTTTCTTTGCCTTTGAGGTCTCTTCCTCCTGTGCTGCCTCTTGCCGAATCTGACTGCTTCCTTCGATCTCCTCCGCAACTGTGGATAAAGTTTCTATTATACTGTTTTCAATCTCAGGTTCAAAGTCGGGCACGATTTGTATTTCCATCCCGCACTTTTCACAATATAAATGGCCTTCCGCCATTTCACATCCACAATTGGGACACTTCATATCTGCCTCCATTCCAATCCGATATGCCAGTTTACGAAGCGTGCTGACGTCTGGTCAGGACTGTAAATGCATGGACTCAATGCAGTTATTAAGAAGCATGGCGATTGTCATCGGTCCAACACCGCCCGGAACAGGTGTAATCGCACTGCAGATTGGTTCAACATCCTCGAAATCAACATCACCGCATAATTTGTTATTCTCGTCCCTGTTGATTCCCACATCGATCACCACAGCTCCTTCTTTCACATACTCTCTAGTGACCATTTTGGGTTTCCCGATTGCCACAATCAGGATGTCCGCTCTGCTTGTCACTTCTTTTAAGTTTTTTGTGCGGGAATGTGCAATAGTGACTGTGGCATTTTCCCTTAAAAGCAACAATGACATTGGCTTGCCCACAATATTACTTCTGCCAAGCACGACGCATTCTTTTCCTTCAATTGATATGCCGCTTCTCTTAAGCAGCTGGATGATTCCTGCCGGTGTACAGGATACAAAACCCGGCTGACCGATACAAAGCGCGCCTACGCTCTGCGGATGAAAGCCGTCTACGTCTTTTCGGGGATCGATTGCTTTGATGACCGTATCCTCATCAATATGTGCCGGCAACGGTAATTGAACCAGTATACCGTTCACATCCCCTCTCCCATTTAATTCCTGTATCAATGAAAGAAGCTCCTCCTGCGTCGTTTCTTCCGGAAGTTCGTAAGATAAAGATCCGATTCCTATGTACTCGCATCCTTTCTTCTTGTTTCTCACATAGACACAGGATGCAGGATTATCTCCCACCTGGATAACCGCAAGCTTCACCGCAGTACCCTGCGCACGAAGATCCGCCGCCTTCTGCTTTAGTTCCTCCTTAATTTGCAGTGAAATTGTTTTTCCATCAATAATTACTGCCATAAATCTGCCGCCTTTCCATATTTTTAAAAGAGTCCTGTAATTACACCGTCATCATTTACATCAATCCCAAACGCCGCAGGCTGCTTCGGAAGACCTGGCATCGTCATAACTGCTCCTGTAAGTATCACTACAAATCCTGCCCCCGCAGAGACATAAGCTTCTCTTACATTCATCCTGAACTTTTCCGGTCTTCCTAAGAGCGCAGGATCATCCGACAGAGAATACTGGGTTTTTGCCATACAGACCGGCATCGTACCGAATCCCAGTTTTTCCAGTTCAGCAAGCTGGTTCTTTGCCTGAACGGTATAGTCCACACCGTCTGCACCATATATCTCTCTGGCAACCACTTCAATTTTTTCCCTAAGGCTTAAATGGTCATCATATAACACTTTGAAATTGCTTTGCTTATTTTCCAGCGTTTCAAGCACTTTTTCTGCAAGGGCAATCCCACCGTCTCCGCCTTTCTCCCACACTTCGGAAAGTGCGAACTCACAGCCGCGCTCCCTGCAGAATTCTTCTACATAAGAAGTTTCCGCCTCTGTATCTGTTGCAAAGCTGTTTAATGTCACCACCACTGGAACCCCATACTTATGCAGATTTTCAATATGCTTTTCCAGATTGACGATTCCCTTCTTAAGAGCGTCCAGATTTTCTTCTCCCAGCGCTTCTTTTGAAACACCGCCATTATATTTCAGTGCGCGGATAGTCGCCACCAGCACCACCGCGTCCGGCTTAAGATCTGCCATCCTGCATTTGATATCAAAAAACTTCTCCGCTCCTAAGTCCGCGCCGAAACCAGCCTCCGTGATGACATAATCCGCCATCTTAAGCGCTGCCTTGGTCGCACGTACAGAATTACAGCCATGGGCGATATTGGCAAAAGGCCCTCCGTGAACAAGCGCCGGCGTATGCTCAAGAGTCTGAATCAGATTCGGTTTCATGGCATCCTTAAGAAGGGCTGCCATTGCCCCTACCGCATTTAAATCACCCGCCGTCACAGGTTTCCCCTGATAATCATAGGCAACCACCATTCTGCTAAGCCGCTCTTTTAAATCCTTCATATCATCGGCAAGACACAGGACTGCCATGATTTCCGATGCAACTGTAATGACAAAGTGATCCTCTCTCACCGTTCCGTCGCTTTTTGCCCCAAGTCCTACTACAATGTTACGAAGGACTCTGTCATTCATATCAAGGCATCTTTTCCAGACCACACGTCTTGTATCGATTCCAAGCTCATTTCCCTGTTGTATGTGATTATCAAGAAGGGCTGCCAGTAAATTATTAGCAGAAGTAATTGCATGGAAATCACCGGTAAAATGCAGATTCAAATCTTCCATAGGAACCACTTGAGCATATCCGCCGCCTGCCGCTCCGCCTTTAATGCCAAAGCAGGGGCCGAGGGAAGGCTCCCTTAATGCTATCACCGCTTTTTTCCCCAGTTTTCCGAAAGCCTGGCCCAGTCCGACACTGGTAGTGGTTTTCCCTTCTCCTGCCGGAGTTGGATTGATTGCTGTCACCAGAATCAGCTTCCCATCAGGATTGTCAGCATTTCTCTCTAAAAATTCTTCCGAAATCTTCGCTTTATACTTTCCATACAATTCCAGTTCATCGGAAGGAATCTGAAGTGCTTTTGCCACCTCTGTAATTGGACAAAGCACTGCTTCCTGTGCGATTTGAATATCTGTCTTCATAATACACCTCCTGATTTTATAAGGATTCCTCTATGTACTGTTCAAACTGCTCCTCGCTCATCAAAACTTTACGCGGCTTGGTTCCTTCCTCTTCGCCTACCACCCCTGCCTCACAGAGTTGATCCATGATTCTTGCAGCCCGGTTAAAGCCAATCTTGAACACGCGCTGGAGCATCCCAATAGATGCCTTGTCTTTTTCTATGATGAACTTAGCTGCCTCCACAAAATACTGATCCCGTTCTGAACCCTCTGCACCGGTGGCACCGCCTGCACTTCCGCTTCCATAGGTGGAGATTTTTTCCTGAATATCCGTATCATAGATATTCCCAAGGGTCTGGTTCTTTAAAAACTCGACCACATCTGACACTTCCTTGTCAGAGACAAAAGCTCCCTGCACCCTTGCAGGCTTACTGTACCCCTGAGGATAAAAGAGCATATCTCCTTTTCCCAAGAGTTTTTCAGCGCCGTTCATGTCCAGAATGGTACGTGAGTCCACTCCGCTGGATACGCTGAATGCCACACGGCTCGGCATATTTGCCTTGATAAGACCCGTGATAACATCAACAGACGGTCTCTGGGTTGCAATGATCAGGTGGATTCCTGCTGCTCTCGCAAGCTGTGCCAAACGACAGATGGATTCCTCCACATCTCCCGGACAGACCATCATAAGATCTGCAAGTTCATCCACGATGATGACAATCTGCGGCAATTTTGCAGGAGATTGCGGATCGCCTTTTTCTTTCATCGCTTCAACCTTTTTATTGTACCCCTTTAAATCTCTCACGTTGAAATCCGCAAACTTCTGATATCTGTCAGTCATCTCTGCAACCCCCCACTGGAGCGCTGCCGACGCCTTCTTAGGATCTGTCACCACCGGTATCAGAAGGTGGGGAATACCATTATAAACACTAAGTTCTACCACCTTGGGATCGACCATGATCAGCTTTACATCATCCGGGTGGGCTTTATACAAAATACTCATGATAAGTGTATTGATACAGACAGATTTACCGGAGCCTGTCGCCCCTGCAATCAGCATATGCGGCATCTTGGCAATATCTGCCACAACAACTTTTCCGCCGATATCTTTTCCCACTGCAAACGCCAGATTGGAAGGAAATTCTTTAAACTCATTGCTCTCCAAAAGATCCCTGAGCGCTACCATCATATTTTCTTTATTCGGCACCTCAATCCCTACGGCTGCCTTCCCTGGAATCGGAGCCTCAATTCTGATATCGGTTGCCGCCAGATTCAGTTTGATGTCATCTGTAAGCCCCACAATCTTGCTTACTTTAACCCCCTGCTCCGGCTGCATTTCAAATCTGGTGACAGAAGGTCCCTGGCTGATATCCGTAATCGTTACACGCACTCCAAAAGTCTGCAATGTCTGCTGCAGCCGCATTGCAGTTTCTTTCAGTTCTCTGGCGGAATCTCCTCCTGTGTTTCCTTTGCCCTTAGTCAGCTTGTTGATGGGCGGAAATATGTATTTTTTGGGGATGCGCTCTTTCGGCATCTGTATATTTGTCTGCGTTTTAGGCTCTTCGGTGGGCATCACCCGATGAGGCTCTTCTGCCGCCGTGGCCACTGGGCGGACTCTTTCATGTACCGTTGCAGGTTCCTCATAGCTTACCCCCACAGCAGCCGTCTGTACTTCAATCTGTCCTTCATCCCTATTGTCATATGCCGGTGCATCATTTATCTCATCTTCCGTATCTGAATAAAAATCTGTGATCTCAGAAAGTTCATCATGCCCCTCGTCCTCTTCTATATAAGCACTGTTGATCCGTATTCTGTCAAAATCAAATTTCTCTTCTTTCGTCTGCTCCGGTTCTGTTTCGGCATACTCCATCTGCTCCTCAAAATCCGTCAGATTAATCTCATGGATATCATCCCGGGTTTTATGCCTCTCTTCCTCTCTCTGCGTCAAAGATGTATCTATCATGACACCGGAAACCTTCTTATCCATACGGAGGATTTTCTCATTTTCACGCTCTTCCTCCCGAAGTCTCTTTTCTTCCTCCCGGCGCATTCTTTCCTCTTCCTGCTCTTTTCTGCGCTCCATTGCCCTTTCTCTTCGATAAGCGGCATCTTCCCTAGAACGCTCATAGACCTTTCTTCCACCAGATTTCACCCCTGATACGAAAGACTTGTCCGTCAAGACCACAACAGATATGATTGCAGCAACCAAAATAATCAGTACTGTTCCGATCAATCCCATAAAATGATAACAGAAATAAGCAAGTGAACCAGCCGTCACACCGCCTCCGTTATGCTTTTCACTGCATCTTAAATATATTTCCTTAATCTGGTAGCTTTCAACGCCTTCCAGCGCTCCGGTAAAAAGTTCACACATCATGCCAACAAGTAAAAACAACATCACACCTGCCACTAATTTGCGTGTCGCTATGATATTGCCGCTGTTCACCATGCCAAAAGCAATCATTACAAACAATACCAGCGGCATAATATATGCCAACAGTCCAAAAATGCCGAACATAATATCACTGATGGTATTCCCCATTACACCGGCTATTCCAAAATTACATAAAAATAAGAAAATAGCTGCCGCAAACAAGGCAATCAAAATAATTTCATTTCTGATTGCCACATCCATAGGTTCGCTCTTCGCATTGCGAGAATTTGTTGTTTTTCTCTGATAATTACTTTTCCTGCCCGCAGAGGAATTGCTTCTGCCGGCGCTGCCTTTCTTTGTCTGTGCCATACTCAAACCCCTTTAAGCATCTTACAGATACTCACATAATCTTATATAGTATAGCATTTTCATCTTTCGTTGTCACCCATAAACAATTTTTTGTTACTTTTTTTTCTTTTTTGTAATCAACGAATGCAGTTTTTCCATTGCCTCTTTGATTCCGCCTGTCTCGTTTATGATTCCCTCTGACACTGCTTCTTCTCCTACTAAAATGGTTCCCACGTCTTTGGTCAGCACGCCGGTCTCCATCATCAACTCTTCAAATCTGTTTTTAGTGATTTTGCAATGGCTGCATACGAATCCCGTTATTCTGTTCTGAATCTGCCTGAAATAGTCAAAGGTCTGGGGAACTCCAATGACCATTCCGTTCATTCTCACCGGATGAATGACCATCGTTCCGGTAGGAACAATATAAGAGTAATCCGTACTGACGGCAATCGGAACCCCGATAGAGTGGCTTCCGCCCAAAACAAGAGATACTGTAGGCTTACTTAAAGATGCAATCATTTCTGCAATTGCAAGTCCTGCCTCTACATCTCCTCCCATGGTGTTCAGCAGAATCAGGACGCCGTCTATATCCTTGCTGTCTTCAATTGCCGCAAGTTCTGGAAGAACATGCTCATACTTGGTTGTTTTGGAATTTGTTCCCAGATTATCATGGCCTTCCACTTCTCCGATGACAGAGATTAAATGTATCGTATGTGACTTGCCATTTTTATCTAACGTAACTTGCCCCGTCTCCTCTATACGCTCACTTCTATGCTTTTCTTCTTCTACCTTTTTTCCTGACATACCTGCAACCTCTTTTCTGCTCCTAACAAACGCCGCTGCGCTTTGCGAGCCGGCTTATTGTAACAAACACCGCTGCGCTTCGCGAGCCGGCTTATTGTAACAAACACCGCCACGCTTCGCGAGCCGGCTTATTGTAATAAAAAGGAACTGCCGAAAGCAGTCCCTCTTAGTATATTTCCTTTTCATTTTTTTATTCAGAATATTTTATATATCAAAGTCATCACCTTCATTGATTTCGATGTCGAAATCCATTTTGACTTCTTCAATATCGAATCCAATATCTTTTCTGACATGTTTTTTGGGAACCGGAAGGGGGTTTTCAAGGAATTGCACTTTTCTGCCCTCTTTTGCAACTTTCTGCTCCGGCTTTTGGTAAATTTCCGTATCAGGATTCTGCTCTGCCTGGGTCTTTGACCCATTTTCCGATTGCTGCCCGCTTTCTACATTCTGCACTTCTTCCGCAACCTGCATAAATTCTATACCCATTGTTGCTTCTGCATCCTGCACGGTTTCTATTTCCTGCATCATTTTTACATCCTGTACGTTTTTTGTTTCCTGTATCTCTTTTGCATCCCGTACGTTTTCTGCTTCCTGCACCTCTTTTACATCCCGCATAGCTTCTGTTTTCTGTTCATCAGCCAAGTCTTCCGCCTTTTTAGGTCTCACTATATGATAAAGCAGCTGGCACAAAACACCTGCCAGAACAGCACCCGTAAGCCATATGGAAAATATAGTGGAAACATCCTGACAGCGTCCCGGAAAATCCTTAAACTGGGAAAACCACCAATCCAATTGTTCCTTAAGGGTATTCCCCGTCAGTCCTGTATACTTCATGAGCGTAGCATAAATCCCTACGATCCATCCGATCAGCAGATGAAACAGCTGGGAACCTGCTCCCATGATCCGTTTCTTCTCCTTCAGCTCATTTTGCTGTCTTTGCTGTTTGATTCTGTCTTTCAGTACGATAGAATGGCAAATAAGGACATATACCATCATCAAGGGGAAAATCCATCCAAGATAATTCCATATGCAGAGCATTCCCACAAAAAAACCAGCCGCCTTTAAATAAAGTCTGCTCCATACGCTTTTGTGCCATTCTCCCTTTACAGACCTTACATGAAAATATCCCAGCACTACCAGGAGCATTGAAAAATGCAACATGAAATAATTTTCAGGTGATACGGAAAAAACCGACTTTAAGATCCACGGCGACACAATCAGGATACCGGAAGATACAAATCCCGCAATTCTCCCAAACAACATGCTGATGCCAGCGAGAAGGAAAACAATCCATAGAATTTGAATCAATAACTGATAAATCCCTACCGCATCGATTAAATTTCCTGTAAACAAAAGCAGTCTTGATAGGTGCTTTGTAAATGCATAAGAAAGTCCTGAATTAAAAACAGGCGCTTGTTTTTCTGCCCGCATCATGGCATATGAGAAATATGCATATGTATCAATAACCGACTGTCCCCCAAAAACAAAATACTGTATTCTGCTGGTAGCCGCCACAAAAAGCCAAAGCAACATAAACAGCCAGTTTTTCTTTTTATTCATCCCAGTTGTGATATACTGCCTGCACATCATCATCCTCATCCAATAAGTCAAGTATCTTCTGAAGGCTCTTCACTGCTGCTTCATCGGTAAGTTCTACATAATTTTGCGGGATCATAGTCACCTCCGCGGAAGCCATTGCAATATTTCCATCCTGAAGCGCCTTAAGCACTGCATCAAAATCTTCCGGATCCGTTATCACTTCATAACTGTCCTCTTCCTCTGAGAAATCCTCTGCGCCTGCATCAAGTGCCAGCATCATAAGTTCATCAGAGTCCCCTTCATATTCTTCCTTATCAATGATGATCTGTCCCTTCTTGTCGAACATAAAGGACACACACCCAGGGGTTCCTACATTTCCATTTCCTTTGGTAAATGCATTTCTGACATTTGCCGCTGTTCTATTCTGATTATCGGTAAGCGCATCCACAATGATGGCAATTCCATTCGGTCCATATCCTTCATACGTGATGTACTTATAATTGACGCTTCCTGCATCTCCCGCCGCCTTTTTGATTCCTCGTTCAATAGTGTCATTAGGCATGTTGTTGGATTTTGCCTTTGCAATGACCTGAGCCAGCTTTGAGTTATTTGACGGATCCGGTCCGCCCTCCTTTACCGCTACTGCGATTTCTCTTCCAAGAATCGTAAAAATCTTTCCTTTGGCAGCATCATTTTTTTCTTTCTTATGTTTGATGTTTGCAAATTTTGAATGTCCTGACATTTTCTTTCTCCTTTACATCTGTTTATTTTCTGTTTCACATTCTTCTGTATTGAAAGCGTTCCCGTCTTCCGCTTTTTTTTCTGGAAGCTTTGTCACGAGAACACTTTTGATCATTCTGTTTTTCACCTGCAGGATTTTGAAATGATACCCATCCACATCAATTGCAAAATCTTCATCATCCTGCTCAGGAATCTTATCGATTTTTGAAATCATAAATCCATTTAAAGTCTCAAATTCCTGTTTTTTAAAGGAAATTCCGAATCTCTCCTCCAACTCTTCAAGAGGCGTGATTCCCTCTATGATGTATTCGTTGTCATTTTCTGTTTCTTCAATATGCTCTTCCTCTTCATCATATTCATCCATAATGTTTCCAACGATTTCTTCCAGAATATCCTCCATGGCAACCAGACCTGTGGTTTGTCCATATTCGTCCACCACGATTACCATCTGTGTCTTGGTGTGCTGCATAATCTGGAACAGCGCATCTATATTTTTGGTCTCCGGTATGAACATCGTCTCCCTGATCAGTCCTTCAATGTCTCCCACCTTCCGTTCCATATTACTCTCTTCCCTGTGGGCACGCATCGCATCCCTGAAATGAAGGATTCCGATTACCTGATCTATGTTTTCATCAAACACCGGGAACCTGCTCTTGCTCTCGCTTAACATATAGTCAAGAGCTTCTCCCAGAGTCATATTTCTGTCAATCCCGAGAATATTAGCCCTATGCGTCATGATATCCTTGGCCTGCTTATCGCCAAACTCAAAAATATTCGTAATCATCTCTGCCTCTGTTGCCAGAAGCACACCCTGCTCATGTCCTTCATTGACCATGGATATGATTTCTTCTTCCGTTACATCCTCCGTATTCTGATCTATATGAATACCGAAAAGTCGGAGAATTCCTTTTGATGTCACGGATACCAGACCTGTTACAGGACTGAAAAGGCGGGTTATATAAAAGATTGGGTTGATACACGCATAAGCCCACTTATTCGCGTACCGTGCCCCCAGCCTTTTAGGAATCAGTACACCAAAGGTTAATAATATGTACAGCAATACCGCACCTGCGAGAATAAGTGCTGCAATAGAGATCATCGCCGGCGGTATCACCCTGTCCGACAGTTTTTCCATGACACCTCTTTCTATGTGTCTTCCTGCCCCCCTGCTAAGAACTCTTAAGACAAATGCCCCCATTACAAGATTAATCAGCGTCACGACCAACTGTACCGTGTTGATGTATTGCTCTGGATTTATTGCAATCTCGTAGAGCCGTCCTGCCTTTTTGCTTCCTGTTTCTTCAAATTGTTCAGATAATTCTTTTGCATTTAATTCCTTGACCGCCGCACCAAATCCATAAAACAGCATATCAATCAGCAATAGCACAAAAAAAACAATATAACTGGGCATAGCCCCGCCATCATCCATTCCTCTGTCTCCTTTTGTACAAAATATCAAATTAGACTATATCATTTCCTGTTCTTATCGTCAAGGTCTGCATTGGTTTACATGTATGTACCCAGTTCGAGACTGACCATGAGTCCACGGTTTACCTGCCTCATGATATCTTCATCCAGGTGGCATACCCTATCTTTAAGACGCTTCTTATCTATGGTTCTGAGCTGTTCAAGTAAAATGACTGAATCCTTTACCATATCATATCTCCCCGAACTTAACTCAATATGAGTAGGCAATTTTGCCTTATTCATTTTCGATGTGATTGCCGCACAGATTACAGTCGGGCTGTGCCTGTTTCCCACATCATTCTGTATAATCAGCACCGGTCTGATGCCTCCCTGCTCTGATCCGACCACCGGACGCAGATCTGCATAATAAATATCCCCTCTTCTCACTTTTTCACACACCCTTCATTTCAATAGGATATTTCAAGTCAATAAGTAGTATAACCGTATTGTCAGAAGGTATTCAGATGCATTCAAAAATCCTGATAACATTCTTCGGTACACAGAATTTTCCCATCTTTTCTATAGACCCTGGGCACCCGCTTTCCAATATCGCACGCGAACTCATAATTGAATCTGCCGGAAAGTTCACCCAGTTCTTCCATTGTAATCTGCTCTTTTCCGTCACATCCAATAAGCGTCACCTTATCCCCCGACGCCGCCTTCGGGATATGGGTCACATCTATCATAAACTGGTCCATGCAGACACGCCCCAGTATGGGCGCTCTTTGTCCGCGCACCAGTACAAATCCTTTTCCTGACAATCCTCTGGGATAACCATCCCCGTAACCAATGGGAATCGTAGCTATCCGCATCTTTTCCTCTGCAACAAACGTGCTTCCGTAGCTGACTCCGGTCCCCGCTTCAATTTCCTTTATATATACAATGGTACTGTAAAGAGTAAGCGCCGGCGTAAGCTTTACGATGTCCTTTTTAACCTGGTCAGAAGGCCATAACCCATAAAGTGTTATACCTGCTCTCACCAGATCCATATTGGCCCTGGGCAGTTCCAGTATCCCTGCACTGTTTGAGCAGTGTTTCAGAGGGATCTCCCTTCCGGTTCTGTCTTTGATCCTGCCAAGGAACTGCTCAAATACGGTAATCTGATTCTCCGCCGCAGTCTTATCCCTTTCATCAGCCCTGGCAAAATGCGTGAAAATCCCCTCCACCTCAATTCCATCCGTTTCAAAGGCTTTTTCCACAAAGCAAAGCCCCTCCTCATCAGGTCTTATGCCGATCCTGCTCATTCCTGTGTCTACCTTGATATGCACCTTTGCCTTCTTTAAAATGCCTTTTTCCGCAAGATGTCGGCTGGCATCTGACAGTTCTTTCAGAGCATCTTCGCGGAAAAGTGCCATTCTGATATCTTCCTGAATCAATTTTTCATAGCTGTATGGAAAAGTATAACCTAAAATTAAAATGGGTTTGGAAATTCCAGTATCACGGAGAATACATGCCTCTTCCGCAGTAGCCACTGCAAAACCATAAACATAATCCAATATTTCCAGTTCCCGGGCGATGGGCACTGCTCCATGACCGTATCCATCCGTTTTAATTACTGCAATCATGTTTGTCTTTGCGGCAATATTCTTTTTCATGTTTTCCATATTACTTCTGATTGCATCCAGATTTATTTCTGCATAAACTCTTCTGAGTCTTTGCATGATATCCGCTTCCTTCACAACGATTCCTCTCTTCTTCTGCCTACGGCTGATTGTATTTTAACGCCTTTCATAAATCTCTCATTACAAGGGGCAGATTTTTTATGAGATCCGATGCCACCACTGCACGGCGTCCGTTCTTTACGGATGCCTCTTCCCCTGCAAGCCCGTGCAGGTACACCCCCAGGCATGCGGCATCAAAGACATCCGCCTTCTGTGCAAGCAGCCCTCCTATCATGCCTGCCAGCACATCTCCGCTGCCTGCGGTAGCCATCCCGTCATTTCCTGATGTATTGATATAAACTTCCTTCCGCCCTGCCTGCGCCGCGATTGTCACCGCATCTTTGGCTATTATGATACAGGCAAGTTCTCCGGCAAGTTCAAATAACAGCTTTTCTCTTTGATGATGATATTCCTCCATATCTGTCCTTGCAAGACGCATCAGTTCTCCGGGATGGGGCGTTAAAATCAGCTTTCCTGCTTCATATTCCGCCGCCAGCATTCGCAGTTTTTCATGACCTGCAATCAGATTCAGGGCATCTGCATCAAGTACCAGAGGGCATTTTCCCTCTCTCAATACGTGTTCAATCAGCAGACCGGCGTTTCTGTCGGTTCCCATTCCGGGTCCTGCCACTATGACATCCGCCCAGTCCATGGAAGAGCGCACCTGTTTTAAATCCGGCATCTCATCAAAGGTATAGAGCATGGCTTCCGGAAATGATTTTTGTATAATTTCCCGGTTGCAGGAAGGGGTTATGATTTTTACCATGCCCGCACCTGTCCTTAAAATACTGCTCCCGCATAAAATGCAGGCGCCGCTCATATCATGACTTCCCGCAAGAAGAAGGACCTTGCCGAAAGTTCCTTTATTTCCATCCGGTCTTCGTTTGGGCATAAGTCTGCCGACGTCACTTCTCTCATAGCAAAAAGCCTCCGGTTTCCCTTTTATGAAAGACTGCTGTGTGATGCCAATATCCTTAACGACTAATTTCCCTGTATATTCTCTTCCGGGATATAAAAGATGCCCTCTCTTTGCGAATGCAAAAGTCACTGTCAGGTCTGCCCGCACTGCTCTGCCCAGGCTTCTGCCCGTGTCCGCACAGATTCCCGACGGGATATCCACAGCACAGACAAAAGCTCCTCTGCGCCCGCAATCATTTATTTTCTTTATTGCATCTGAATATTGTCCTTCCACATCTCTGGACAGACCGATTCCAAACAAAGCATCTATTACCATATCATATTCCTTCACTTCCAATTTGCTCTGTATGGAAAACCCTAAATTTTTTATGATGGAAGCCTGTGCCTTCGTTTCATCGCTCATCTTTTCAGGCACACCGGTCATAAAAAAACTGACCTCCGCCCCCTTAAGCGCCAGAAGCCTTCCCACAGCCAGTCCGTCCCCTCCGTTGTTTCCTGTTCCCGCAGCGATCAGCACCTTCCCGGGCAACTGCCTGTTTTCAAGAACAGCATCCACCACCGAAAGGGCTGCCCTCTCCATAAGAACCATAGAAGGGATACCAATTCTCTCACTGGTATCCCTATCGTACTCTTTCATTTCATGTGCTTTCAATACATATTTCATTTACAATAAGTCCCGCTACCTTCTGCCATTTTCTGTTCCTTCGTACGTATATTCCATATCAAACAAATTGATCACATCTGCCCCGAAGATATCATGCATATAAGAATAAAGCTCCTGATTCATAAGTTCCTTTTCCTGCTTCGTGATCAGCTTTTGCTTTAGTTCCTCCTTTACCTGCGCAACCCACTTTGTAATTTCCTCAATCTCTCTCTCGTTTTCTTTCAATCTGTCATAACAGATTTCCATGGTCATCAGCATCAATTCCTTATTGACCTTATCTATCTGTCTGGGCAGTTCTATCAATTCGTCTTCATAGCCTGCAATTTTTTCATTGCATTCCCCTATAAGACGTTTGCTCTCATCCGTCTTCCTTCTGGCTCTGGCATCCTTTCCCGAAGAGGCTTCGCTGGCATTTTCCATGATTCCCTGCATCAGCTTTCTCTTTAGTTTTTTAATTTCCTTGATTTCTGTATTTGCCTTTCCCTGCCTCTTTACCAGTTCATTCAATTCCTCTTCGCGCCGTTTTAACCGCTTATTTGGTTCTGCCTGTGTAAAAAGCTTATGCCATTTATGATCCAGTGTAAGAATCGGTATTCTTTTGCTTTCCAGCACAGGTTTATAGATTTCATCTGATCTTGACATCTTTATTCTCCCGTAATTTTCTTTTATAAATAACTGTCAGGTGTTTGAATGGATTCACTTTCATAACGATTTATATTATAAGCCAGTTTCATCAAGCTGTCCGACAAATGAACATTCTCCACCTGAATTTCCTTTGGAACATTTAAGTCTACGTGTGCAAAATTCCAAATCCCCTTAATGCCGTTATCTACCAGCCTTTCAGCCACTTTTACAGCACCTGTCTTCGGGATGGTGAGAACAGCGATATCAATCTCATTCTGCTTCACAAAAGACTCCATTTCCTCCATCGGTCTTACTTCCATATTACGTATCTTCTTTCCGTAGAGTGCTGGGTTCTGATCGAAGATTCCCCGGAACAGAAATCCTCTTCTCTCAAAATTCATATAATTCGCCAGTGCCTGCCCCAGATTTCCAGCTCCTATTATGATGAGATTATGAGTCTTTTCAAGACCTAAGATTCTGCCGATTTCTTCATAAAGGTATTCCACCTTATACCCATACCCCTGCTGTCCAAAACCGCCGAAGTTATTGAAATCCTGACGTATCTGGGATGCTGTGACCTTCATAATATCGCTCAGTTCCTGAGATGAAATCCTCTCGATTCCCTCATCCTTAAGTTCCCCCAGATACCTAAAATATCTTGGGAGACGTCCAATCACAGCCTGTGAGATTTCTTTATTGTCCACCCGGATTGCCTCCTGTTACCAAAAGTGCCGCAATGGGCACGCTATAAATATAAAAAGCCTATGAAAATAATATATAACACTGTTAAAATAATGTCAATTCATTGACATTCCCTTTTAGCATCTGTAAACTGGTACTAGTTGCTTTTCACAAATTGGCTAACGGGACGCTCTGAGAGGATAAATAATCCAACGTCGCCGCGCTCCCGCTCCGCAAAAA
>CAYOED010000023.1:0-47294 GCA_964402925.1 uncultured Lachnospiraceae bacterium
TTTTTATGGAGCGGGAGCGCGACGACGTTGGAATATTTACCTATCCTGTGCGGACAAATGGCTACTCCGTGAAAAATAACTGATACTGAAATCTTAGGAAAGGATATATCATTATGATTTTAGCATGTCAAAATATATCAAAGGCGTTTGGCGAACAGCCTGTGTTATGCAATGTTTCATTTCATATAGAGGATTACGATAAAGCTGCCATTGTAGGTATAAACGGCGCTGGAAAGACTACATTGCTGCGCATTATCGTAGGCGAACTGTCTGCGGATGAAGGGGTCATCTCTCTCGCTAAAGGAAAGACCCTTGGATATCTTGCGCAAAATCAGGATGTAGACAGTGAAAATAGTATTTATGATGAGCTTCTTAGCGTTAAGGCGGATATCATTGAGATGGAGCGTCAGATTCGTCAGATTGAGCTTGCCATGAAGCAGGCAACAGGCAGCAGCTTGGATAATCTGATGGAGACTTATTCACGGCTTACTCACTCCTTCGAGCTTGCCAATGGATATGCTTATAAAAGCGAGATTACAGGTGTCTTAAAAGGACTTGGTTTTACGGAGGAGGAATTTTCCAAGCAGATATCCACGTTGTCCGGCGGTCAGAAGACCCGGGTTGCTTTAGGACGTCTTCTGCTCCTTAGCCCGGACCTTATTATTTTAGACGAACCTACTAACCATCTGGACTTAAATTCCATCTCATGGCTGGAAACTTATTTGCTGAATTACAAAGGCGCTGTCCTTATCGTGTCCCATGACCGTTACTTCCTTGACCGGATTACCGGAAAGGTCATTGAAATTGATCAGACAAAGGCAACTTCCTTTACCGGCAATTATTCTGCCTATGCCATAAAAAAAGAACAGCTTCGCACTGCCGCTTTAAACGCCTACCTGAAACAACAGCAGGAAATCAAGCATCAGGAAGAAGTGATTGAAAAGCTGAAATCTTTCAACCGTGAAAAGTCCATAAAGCGGGCAGAAAGCCGTGAGAAAATGTTAAACAAAATAGAGGTTCTTGACAAACCCACCATGGCACGTACGGATATCCATATGACGCTGACGCCCAGATGCACCAGCGGCAATGATGTACTTCATATCGAAGGGCTCTCAAAATCCTTTGGAAAGCAGGAACTTTTTTCTGATATCGCCATGGATATTAAACGGGGAGAACACGTTGCCATTATCGGTGATAACGGCACCGGAAAGACCACCATCTTAAAGATCATCAACAATCTTCTGGAGGCTGATACCGGCACCATCGCCTTAGGCACCAATGTACATATAGGATACTACGATCAGGAGCACCATGTCCTGCATATGGAAAAAACCTTGTTTGAAGAAATATCCGATGCCTACCCTTACTTAAACAATACAGAAATCAGAAGCACTCTCGCCGCATTTCTTTTTACCGGCGAAGACGTTTATAAGCGTATCAGCGATTTGAGCGGCGGCGAGCGGGGACGGGTATCCCTCGCCAAGCTGATGCTCTCAGAATCCAATTTTCTGATATTGGATGAGCCTACCAACCATCTGGATATAACTTCCAAGGAAATTCTGGAAGATGCCTTAAATGCCTACGAAGGAACGGTCCTTTATGTGTCTCATGACCGTTATTTTATCAACCGTACAGCCAACAGAATTTTGGAACTTGTGGGCGGAAAGCTAATCAGCTATCTGGGAAATTACGACTATTACCTGGAAAAGAAAAATACCATCACCGGAACTGCTCTTCCATCGCAAGCCTCTTCTTCCAAAAAAGAAACCACACTCTCCGAGACAAAGCTGGATTGGCAGGCACAGAAGGAATTACAGGCCAAGGCACGCAAAAAGGAAAACGATCTGCGAAAATGCGAGGATGCCATCACATCTTTAGAACAGGAACTTTCAGATATTGAAAATACCATGAGTCAGCCTGATGTGGCAACGGATGTGGCAAAGCTCCAGGAATTGACAAAGCGGCAGCAGGATCTGAACGAGAAGCTGCTACCGCTGTATGAACAATGGGAAATACTTTTAAACGAGTAACTCTTATAAAGAATCAAAGGTTTCTCTGATTGCTTTGATGAAATCCAAGCTGTTTAAGATAACCGGATTTTCACAGGTTGAGATAAGGGAAAGGCTCTTTGTCATTTTTCCGTCCTCCACGGTTTTGATGCAGGCTTTCTCAAGCTTGTCTGCAAATGCCACTAATTCAGGAATCTGATCCAGTTCCCCTCTTTTGCGCAGCGCACCGGTCCATGCAAAGATCGTTGCGATGGAGTTGGTGGAAGTCTCTTCTCCCTTCAGGTGTTTATAATAATGGCGCTGAACTGTTCCGTGGGCAGCCTCATATTCATAGACACCGCTGGGAGAAACCAGAACAGAAGTCATCATGGAAAGATCTCCGTACGCAGTAGCCACCATATCTGACATAACATCACCGTCATAGTTCTTACATGCCCATATAAAACCGCCTTCCGAACGAATGACACGGGCAACTGCATCATCAATTAAAGTATAAAAATATTCTATGCCAAGCTTTTCAAATTTTTCTTTGTACTCTGCATCATAAATCTCCTGAAAAATATCCTTAAACGTATGATCATATTTCTTGGAAATGGTATCTTTCGTGGCAAACCACAGATCCTGCTTTGTATCAATTGCATAATTAAAACATGCTCTTGCAAAACTGGAAATGGATTTCTCAGTGTTATGGATACCCTGGATAATTCCTGCCCCGTCAAAATCATGTATCAATTCTCTTGTCTGCGTTCCATCCTCAGCAGTAAAGACAAGTTCCGCCTTTCCTCTTCCGGGTACCTTGATTTCAGTGTTCTTATAGACATCACCATAGGCATGACGGGCAATCGTGATGGGTTTTGTCCAGTTTTTAACATAAGGAACGATTCCTTTAATCAGAATAGGCGCCCTGAACACGGTTCCGTCCAGAATCGCTCTGATGGTGCCATTGGGACTCTTCCACATTTCTTTCAGATTATACTCTGTCATTCTGGCTGCATTGGGGGTGATGGTTGCACACTTGACTGCTACTCCATACTTCTTTGTTGCCTCTGCACTGTCCACCGTGACCTGATCATTTGTTTCATTTCTGTACTCAAGCCCTAAATCATAATACTCTGTCTTTAAATCAATATAAGGAAGCAGAAGCTCGTCCTTAATCATCTGCCAGAGTATTCTGGTCATCTCATCTCCATCCATCTCCACAAGGGGGGTTGTCATCTTAATCTTTTCCATCTTTTACTCCATTCTTTTCCTTTATTTTTCGTTCTGTCTGCGTGTTTCCTGTTTCATACTCTTGTCCGGCTCTCCTGCCTCAAACATATCATACAGACCATTTTTAACCATATTATCATAAGCATTGTTCATATGACAAGTGGCTAATCTCTCCGCCTCATCAGGCTTTCCTGCCCTAATTGCCTCCATGATCTGTCTGTGCTCCTCATTGGAAGCAATTCCCCGCTCTTTCGTAGAGAGGGTTTTCTTGCGGATTCTTATCACATACTGATGAAAATCCTGCAGCAGATTCTGCAGCATCTTGGAATCGCATGCCTCATACAAAATATGATGAAACCGGTTATCCAGCTCCGTCATCTGCTCCATATGTCCTTTGGAAGCATGAAAACTGGCAATATACACATTCTCTTCCAATTCTTCCAACTGTTCCGACGTAATATGTTCTGTTGCCAGACGTGCGCACATTCCCTCCAGCGAAGAACGTATCATATAAATATCTTTTACATCCTTCGCCGTAATCCCCGTCACATAAGCTCCTTTATTGGGCACAATCTGAATCAGCCCTTCCAGTTCCAACTGCCTGAATGCCTCCCTAACCGGCGTGCGGCTTACTCCCAGTTCATCCCCTATGGCAACTTCCCGCAGTTCTTCATTCTCCTTATACCTGCCATTTAAAATGTCCTCTCTCAGCTTATGAAACACTCTTCCCCTAAGGGAATACTTATCGGTTACTTCCTGCTTCAAATCATAACTACTCATTGCTTATCCGCTTACCTTTCCTTCATTCCTTTAACCGATGGTCATATCCAGCTGCCTGCAGATGGCTGCAATCTGATCTGTCAGTTCTTTGTCCGTCATGACCGTCACGCGTCCGTCCTCATATTGCTTGTCCACCCATTTCTTTATTTCCGTTACCAGAGGACTTGTCTTATCCAACTGCTCATCAACGCTTAAGTGAAAATAAGTGTTGATCCAATGGGCAATTCCCGCAAGACCGGATGTATTCGATACCGCACACAGTACCGGTCTGTTCAAAAATTTATCTGTATCAAAAATATTATAGATCTCTTCATTCTTTAATAATCCATCCGCATGGATCCCTGCTCTTGTCACATTAAAATTCTTGCCCACAAAAGGCGTTCTCTCCGGAATCTGATATCCGATTTCCTTCTCATAATATTCGGCAAGTTCCGTGATTACAGTGGTATCCATACCGTTTAATCCGCCCTTCAGCTGGGCATACTCAAATACCATTGCCTCCAGCGGTGTATTCCCGGTTCTCTCACCGATTCCGAAAAGCGATGTGTTGACACCGGAACAGCCGTACAGCCATGCCGTCGTAGAGTTGACGACTGCCTTATAGAAATCATTGTGTCCATGCCACTCTAACAGTTCGTGGGGTACACCGGCATGAGTATGCAGGGCATAAATAATTCCCTGCACACTTCTCGGAATAACTGCACCGGAATAATTCACTCCATATCCCATGGTGTCACATGCGCGAACCTTAATGGGAATCTTATATTCCTCCATCAACTTCATAAGTTCAAGGCAAAAAGGAACCACATACCCGTAAATATCCGCTCTTGTGATATCTTCAAGATGACATCTTACGCTGATTCCTTCCTCAAGGCAGTCTCTCACAATACCCAAGTAATGTTCCATCGCCTGTCTTCTTGTCATCTTCAATTTCAGGAAAATGTGATAATCGGAACAACTTACCAAAATGCCGGTTTCCTTCATCCCAATCTCTTTTACCAGTTTGAAATCTTCCTTGCTGGCGCGAATCCAGCTGGTCACCTCCGGGAACTGATAGCCCCGCTCCATGCACTTGTATACAGCATCACGCTCCTTCTTACTATATAAGAAAAACTCACTGGCACGAATCATACCATTAGGACCGCCAAGACGATGGAGATAATCATAAATCGTTACAATCTGCTCCGTTGTGTAGGGTGCCCGCGACTGCTGTCCATCCCGGAAAGTGGTATCCGTAATCCAGATATCCTTGGGCATGTTGTGGGGCACGATTCTATCGTTAAAAGGAATCTTCGGCACTTCCGAATAAGGGAACATATTTCTAAACACATTAGGCTTTTCCACATCATCCAAAATATACATGTGTTCCTCAATTTCCAGTAAATTATTCTTTGTATTAAGCGATACCGGTCTGTCTAAAAAAGGATTGTTTTCAGCCATCTTACGCTCTCCCTCCTGCCTTATTTTTCATTTCCAAATCCATGTATCATTGTATACAATGCAACATATTATGTCAATGATTATTTCAGCAGTCTGTCAATCTGTATCATTCCCCACCCCTGCTTATTCCATGGCTCCTTTAAGTCTCTGGATGTATAAAGAAGCTTCTGCTTCGCCTGCTCATTGGTGTAATAAGGATATTTCTGGAGAAGGAGAGCTATCCCGCCGGAAACAATGGGTGTTGCCATGGAGGTACCGCTCTTTTGTGTATAAGCATTTCTAAAATAACGTCCTCTTTTTTCAATTCCAGCATTACAGGATATAATATCCGTTCCCGGCGCTACTACATCCGGCTTTTTCATCGCATAGGGGCTTGGACCGCGGCTGGAATAATTTTCACATAAGTGCTCTCTGTTTCCAAAATATCCTCCCTCATGACACCCTACCGTTATTACTTGCCGGCTTGCTCCAATGGGGGAAATCGTCATGGGCTTCGGTCCCATATTCCCTGCTGCGCATATCACCACTAGTCCCCGGTTCCATGCCTCATTTACCATTCCTACCAGTCTTTCCATCCTCTCCTTTTCTGTGTTTTCTCCCATACCTATGGAGATATTTAAAATGCGGATATCATATTCGCGCTGTTTTTCAAGTACCCATTCTATTCCTCTTATCATAGTTTCAATATTGCCGTCTCCCATATAATCCAGTACTTTTCCCACCACTATCCTACTGCGCGGTGCGATTCCTTTGTACTTACCCTTGGATATCTGCCCGCTTCCGCACAGACATCCCGTTACATGAGTTCCATGACCGCTGTCATCATACAGCGACCTTTTTTCGTTTACAAAGTCTTTAAAATCTACGATTCTATTATAAAAATCAGGATGTACGGCTATCCCTGTATCCAATATTGCTATGGTTACACCTCTGTCCCCACAGGCATAGACTAATTCATCACTGCATCCAACTTGCTGTCTTACCCGAAGCATAAAAAAACTCCCGGCTTTTTTATTTATGATATGCCGAGAGTTTTGAACAGTTCATTAATTCAATTAAATCCTTTTTTGGGCTTTCCTTTATAAAAAAACAAAGCAATCGATCCGGCAAGAAGCCCTAAAGCCAGAAACCATTTTGGATGAAGAAAATCTCCTGTATCCGGCGTATCATCCTTATTTCCTGATAAGCCGCCTGTTCCAGTCCTTCCCCCTGCTGTCTGTCCATTCCCACTGGCATACTGATAAATGCCAAATGGCGAAAAATGGCTGGTGGTAATCTGAATATAATCGCCATCCTCCAACGCAGCAATGCGGTGTTCCACCGCTTCTAACTGCCCATCCTGATCCAATGTGACAATATGCAGATTATCGGCAGTCGCCCCCGCCGGCATTTTAAACTGGATATTGATATACTGTTTTCCAAGTCTGGAAATCGGTATACTGCCAGATGCATCATAAAGGGAAATCTCATAGGCAGTCAATCCAGACGGGGTCTTTCCTCCGTATAACTCACCATAAGCTGCCGAAATATTTTCCGCCGCCTTTTCAGAGTCCTTTATTTTAAGAATATAAGTACCGCTTTCCCCCGGAATGCTTGCCATGGCATTTTCGCCGCCTGAAATTACCTGGCTGTTTATGCGCATCATGACCCCGCTGCCTTCCGCTTCGTCTACCCCTGCCCTATTATCTGCAATCTGATTTCCGGACTCTCCATAGACAATACCATTGAATCCATAAACTCCTGATTCCAGCACAGTTCCATCAAGACTTCCTGCATCGTCAGGAATAATCGCACTTCTAATATTCTGGAAAGCATATACCCGATATTCCTGATTAGCAAGCCGCTGCGCCGCCTTTCCCATGGTAAGCTGCGGCAGCTCGCTTCCCTCAAATACCGCTGTATCTGTCCCATTTGAAAGCGCATACGCCCCCAGACCAACTTCCTTAACAGACGCCGGAATCACCACCTTAGAGAGCGGGCAATTCATAAAGGCACGATCACTAATTCTTACTAAATGATTGCCTCCGTTAACTGTCTTTAAATTACGGCAGTTCATAAAAGCCTCTTCCCCAATAACCTGTACTGTATCCGGGATATTTACCGCTGTAATACCCATGTGCTCCTTAAACGCACCGGAACCAATTTGTTTCACACCGTCTGGTATATTCACCACACTGTCAGTACCTGAATAAGCAATCAATATCCCGTTTCCTGCAATCAGGAAGGGCGCATCCTGCGTATGTGCTGCAATCCACGGTGTATTTGCAAAAGCATATGGTTCAATCTCCGTCACTGAATCCGGGATGGAAACCTCCGTCAAACTGTCACAATGATAAAATGCACCATATTCAATTTTAGTTACTCCCTCAGGAATGGTGACAGATGTAAGACCTGATCTTGCAAAAGAAAATTCACCGATTTCTGTGATGCCATCTTCTATTTCATACTCTGTAAGTTCACTATTCTGGTAAAAAGCCTGTGAAGCAATCTTTCTGTCATCGACAACGGTATATTTGGGAAAATCTTTTCCTTTCTGCGCATTGTCAGCCAGCAGATTTTCCATCTTTTCCACGGACTGCTGACTTCCGCCCTCTCCGGTGCTTTCTGGCGGCGCCGAAAAATCTGACAAATCAATCCTACTGGTTGTAGTCTGTGTACCGCTAAATACTCTGGGCTGCCTGTTGTCAATAAAAATCACTGCTCTTCCTGAGACAATACTGGACTGTCCTAAAAGTGTCTGATTGTTTTCTATCTCTATTACCGGCTCATACTCCTGCACAGGAGCGCTCGGAAGCGGCGTCCTTGTATCTTCTGCTTCTGCCGGCGTACTGTCCGCTGCCGAAACATCTGACTGTGTACCCTCACCGGAAACAACCCCCGGATCAATCACTTGCGCATCCTGTACATCCTCATATTCCGTCTCTTCAATCTCTGAAGTCTTGCGCGCTGCCGCATACTCTGCAGCATAAGTTCCCGGTGTTGCTGTAAATTCTACTCTGGGACAGCCGTCAAAAGCCGTATCACTTATATTCATCATAGAATCCGGCAGTGAAACCTTGGTAAGATTCACGCAGTCCTCAAAGGCTTTGGCTCCAATTCCCCTTACAGTCAATGGAATCTCTACTTCCTTCAGATTAATACAATTTGAGAAAGCGTAAGCGGGTATCTCATAAATCCCGCTTCCCAGATGCACCTTTTCAAGATAAGGATTTCCCCAGAAAGCATATCCTGTGATTTCGGTTACTGTACTTGGCAGCGTATAAGCTCCTTTTTCATGAGCAGGCATCAACGCGTATACTTTGGTCTCTTCATCATCGTATAAAATACCGTTGGAATAATGTAAATAACCATTATCCTCAGAAAGCGTCAATTCTTTCAGCTGGCTGCTTCCCGCAAAAACTCCTGTCCCCAGCGATTTAACCCCTGCTCCTAGCGTTACATTCACCAATTCCTTGTCGTTACTGAACGCGGCGGTCCCTATTTTTTCAACTCCATCTCCAACCACAATCGTCCTTAAATTATCACAGTCTGCAAACGCCCTGTAACCAATCGATTCCACTTCTTCATCGACTACGACTTTTATTACATGATCATTTCCCGCGAATGCTTCTTCACCAATTACTTTCACCCCAGCAGGAATAGACACGACTTCCGCCGTGCCTGTATATTTCATTAATTTATCTCCATCCATTTCAAAGTCAGATGCAATCGCTACTGCTTCTACATCTGACACTGGTACCTGAGTGACCGCTATTGCTGTAAGAAGCAATAGCGCACTCAGAGATTTTAAAATTTTTCTATTCATAGGAACTCCTATGCATTTTTAGTATTTAATACAACCTTATCTCTCTTGAAAAAGAGTATCAACGAAATACATGCCAGACCAAGTGCTAAGAACCACTTAGGATGTATCGGGTCACCTGTCTTCGGCGTCGAATCAATGGTTGCCTCTGTCAGATTTGCCGTATCCACATATATCACGTAAGGTGAGAAGTGGGTAGCCGTAAAGTTTATACAAGGCACACCGCCTACCGTTGTAAATCTGGCATTTAAATCCTCCAGCATACCGTTTGATACTGCTGCAACACGATTATTTCCTGCATACTGAATCAGTTCATCCGGCAAAGGAAGGGTCAGATTTACGGATATTCCCGAGGTATCTGCTATCTTAATCCTTCCAGTAGAGTCATACAGACTGATATCCATCGGCAGATACTGAATTCTGCTTATGTCTCCATACCTCGCCTGCAAAGCTGCTATTACTGCATCCGTTGCAATCGGATCCTCAGTCACCTTGACAACAAAGTTATCAGTAGCGCCGCTTACCGTTGCACCTGCAAGATTGGTGTTGGATATTCCAGGTTTAGTTACTTCTACTATCGTACCGTTGTTACTGCTGCTTCCGCCGCTGCCTGAACCACCTGTGCCTGAGCCGCCGCTTCCGCCTGAACCGCCGGTACTTCCGCTGCCCGTCTTATAGGTTGCAGTAACCGCCACATTAGATGCCGGCATCGTAAAGGTCGTGGAAGATGCATTCGGGTTAGCAAAGCCTACTCCCGCTGTTGAAGAAGTCCATCTGTCAAACAATTGACCTTCTCCCATATAATAAGCATTAATTGATACAATTGCACCTGCCGGATAGCTTCCACTTCCGCTTCCTCCGGAAACAGATACGGTATATTTTACTACATTATCTTCATTTGACGGCGTTGCCGTGGGTGTAGCTGTAGGTCCAGGAGTTCCCTTTGGTTTGTCTGTAGGCTGTGTTCCCGGTCCCGGCTGACCTGAAGGCAACGGACCTGCTCCTGATCCCTGTTCATATTGAGCAAAAACATCCTGATCTTTAGTTATATTTGAAAGATCAGAAGGCATCCATCCAACAAAGGTCTGGCCTTCTTTTGTCGGAGGTACAGGCGGTCTTGCCTTATCCCCATGATCTACCATCTGCACATCTAATACCGTTGCTCCATCACTATCGTAAAATACGACCCTATGTCTGCTCGCGCTGCCAGAGTTATCCGTATACAGAGCCAAAACATTTATGTTGCCTGTTACATTGGTAAAATCACTGGACCATTTGTCAAAGGTATAGCCTTCATGCTCCTTCGGTTCAGGAGCCGTCGCGCTCTTGCCAGCTCCTACCTTCTGTGTACTGAGCACTTCGCCTGTCAGACCGTCTGTAAATGTGACAGTATAGACATTGTCACTATAGTCAGCATATAAATCCGTATCACGCACGATCTTTGTGTGATCACCTAACCATCCAACGAAAGTATAGCCCGTAATCTCTGGCTCATTCGGCAAATCTGCCGCTTCGCCGTCAACTGCCTCCGTCTCATAGTAAAGAACTGGCGTACGGTCTGGATAATTCGGATAATTCCAGAACCTCACATCATGCTTAATAATTGGCTTAAAGTAAGTCGGATTAATATAGTAATAAGCATCTGCATAGGTATCTGCAGCATCCCCTTCTGTACAATAGAAGGTAACAGGTCTGTGTCCCTCTGTTATATTCTCAATCTCCGGTCTTCCCTTGTCATCCAGTTCAATTTCTCCCTCTTCCTCCTTGACATTGGCAAATGCATCATTCTCAATCAAAGTGACGCTTGAAGGAATTTCTATATAAGAAAGGCTACTGTTCCAGAATGCACCGTCTCTGATACTTTTAGCTGTTGTAGGAAGCATCACACTGTATATTTTACCGGTCTGTGAAAAAGCTTCCCTTGGAACCGTACTGATAGAAGTGGATGTAAGATTCACACTTCCGATTCCATCACAGCCTTTAAATGCTTCCTCTGCAAGTTCCTTGATGCTTTCCAATCCCTCAGGTCCAATCTGGGGACTACCAACCGTTTCTCCCCTCGCCTCAAGACATTCTATAATCTTGGTCTTTGTTCCATCAGTAAGTCCATAAATAATCTGCGCATCACATGTAAAGTTTGGATTAGTACCAAAATTTACTCCCTGCAATTTAGTACATCCTGCAAAAGGTCTAAGCCCCAACTGCGTTACGCTAGGTGCTACCTCAACATTTGCAAGGCTGGTACAATTCTTAAATGCATAATTATCAATCTTATCCCCGCCTGCCATATAAAATCCTGTTAGATTCGTACATCCTGCAAAGGTATAGGGGTCTACTGTTTCTACTGTGTGCATCGTGATGGAATTGATATCTTCATTTGCCTTAAGAACATCATCCTTGACATAGCTCTTCGCTTCCTCATCCCAAACCATACCTGAGAAAATACCCTCGGCAATAGATTCTACTCCTTCTGGAATATTTATATTCAAAGCAGAGTTCACAATATCCATCTGGTTTTGCGTAGGCACATTTCTCGGATTTGTCAAATAATTCTCATATGCCTCCACGGCTTCTTTTGCCGCCTTCACATACTCATCCGTCATATACGGGTAAGAGTCAATACTATAGTTCTTAATTTCTGCATATTTCGGATAATCCTGCAGTTCATTCTTACCTGTCTGCCAGTTATATTTCACTGTAAGGTTCGTAGGCCATCCGCTGTAATATGTAATATAAGTATTCGCCTGCTGCGAACCCACATTAATATAATTTTTCGGATTCATCGCATACTGGAAAGGCTTCGAAGAAGCAGAAATTGTTCCGGTGAAGTTAAGAACCGGCACATTTTCCATACTTTCATCACCACAGTAGGATTTATGGAATCCCACATCCTGAGTATTAAAAGCATTGTCCTGAATTTCCAGATCATCGTTTTCTGGCTGTGTAAAAATAACATCATTCAGTCTATGACAGCCTTTAAAAGCATTAGTCTCAATCAATTTTACTGAGGCAGGTATGTATATTTTTTCTATAAAGCAATTATTCTGAAAACTGTTTGCAGATATCGTGCTGACCCCATATTCTCCAATATTTTCCGGAATCGTGATAATCTTGCAATCATCATCCAGTTCCATATCAATCAGTCTGTTCGTATCATCTACAATAAAAGTTGATGGGTGGCTTTCATCTTCAGAACAGCGCACTACTTTTTCAAATTTATTTTCATTAAGATACTTGAATGCTGCCTCATGATCTTTCGCTGTTTCATGAATATTCGAAATCTCCGGTCCTTCAAAGTAAAATGATTTTGGGAAAACTGTGCCTAAATAATTCGAGATATCGCATGTTCCAGTTGGATTATCATTATCATCCTTGCAATCGTCTTCTACTCCATCCCCCTTACTACCGCCATCAATGATATCCAATTTCCTATTTTGAATTTTAATGAATTGTAAAGCAGTACATCCATCAAAATAATATATAGGTATCTTTCCATCCATTGCATTACAATATGCGGCTCCCTCGTTCGAATTATTTGTCTGCATAAAAGTGTCCGGGAATGTAATGGATGATAAGCTGGAGCAATCTGCAAACGCTTTATAACCAATTATGCTCAACGAAACATTTTCCCGCACTCCATCTTCTCTCAAACCACATAATTCTATACTTTCCAGACTGCTGCATCCCTGGAAGCAATAATCTCCGATTGCCTGCACACTGACCGGCATAAGAATATTCCTTAGACCTCTGCAGTTTGCAAAGGCCTCCATACCAATCGCAGTAATCTGTGAATATAACTGCAGGTTACATGTCTTCATATTGTAGCAGTTTTCAAAAGCGCCGTTACCAATGGTATTCAAACCATTGCCAAGTGTTACGCTCTGAAGACCTGAACATCCATAAAAAGCATAATCACCAATTCCAAGTAATTTATCATCTATCGTCAGATTTACAATCTGACCTTTTCCTGCAAAAACCCCTAAATCAGGATTTGTTACAACACCATAATCTCCAATTCCATGATCTCCATCCTTATCAGCAATTCTCCATTCTCCGTCTGTACCAGTTAATCTCTGTCTTCCAATGTACCGGACATCCGCATTATGAATCCACTGATGATCCCTATCTGTTGCCTGCACAAATCTCTGTTTCTGTGTGACATCCACCTCTATCACACTGCCTGTCGAAGTATTATGAATCAGCGAGACTGTCTGCCTTGTGCTCTCTATCTTCCCTCCTGCCATTGCAGTTGGCATAGTGCCTACGCTCGTTTCGGATTCTATCACTTCGTTGTCTACAACAGGTTCTGATACCGGTGATGCTGTAGGTTCTGGTGTTACTACTGGTTCTGGTGTTACAACAGGTTCAGGCGTTGCTGTTGGAATAGGTGTTGCTGTTGGTTCAGGCTTCGCCGTAGGTTCAAGTTCCGCTGTAGAACTTCCCCCTCCTATTGTGATTACAGGTGTAGCCATAGCAGTAGCTGTAGCTGTAGGGATAGGTGTTGCTTCAGGCGCTACGGTTGATGTAGGCATTACTGTTGCCGAAGGCAGCGGTGTTGCTGTTGGTGTCGGCGTCACAACATCTGCAATACTATTCATCCGAAAATTCATCCTTGTACTGGGGCTAACAAATGGAATTGCAGGATTATACCAATACATCTGGTCATCTGCTATATTCTCCCACTCTGAACGCTGATCATAATAGCAAGGGACAAATGCTTCCTCCATAATCGGAGTGGCAGTATAGTCCGTATAAATCGGATGCCCATTGTCATCTGTACCAGTCTGCCTGTGATACGTATATCTTACTTCCCCACTAACCGTTGTACTGGTCACTTCATATTGATTAACCACTATGGGCTCATTATTTTCATCCAGCACAAGCGGAACCCGATACAATAAATATCCATACTCATCCGTAGACTGAACACGCGTTTTGTAATACAGGAAATCTCCCAGTCTGTTAACCGCGCAATATCCTGAACTTGACGTATTAGCTGTATACTTTCTATATGCATTTACCGTATCCGGTATTCTCAGGTTACCTCCATCCAGATTCGTGACGTCCGCCCCAAGTATAACAGCGATTTCGTCTCCCGTAGAGCCTGCTCCGCCTTTCACATACGCGAACTGAAATGTAGCACCCGTTTCCTCACCGCTTCCTGTTGTATAAATCGTTGCAGTCGGATCGACAAGCGGAACCTTGCTCTGCCATGTAGTCGGTGCCTCGATGTTATCTCTGACTTTTTCATAAGAATTCATACTTGAATTTGTATAGTTTACAACTTTTACTCTCACAGGTGCAGAAGACGGTTCAACCGCACTTATATCCGGCACTGGAACAGCCGCAACTGTAATGGCGGTCACCATCAGCAAAGCTCCCACTGTCTTCCTGATCTGTCTTTTTAATTTTCTGTTTTTCTTTTTTACTGCCTTAGTCATTATAGCACTCCTTCTGGTTACTTAATTCTCTTAGCTACTACCACAAACCGCCCGTCCTCCTGGGAATGATCACAGGTGGACAAGGTCAGAAGACTGTCTCCGTAGCTTGCCGTGACGCCTGTATCATACAGGCTCATGGCTTCCATTTCTTCCATATAAGAATTAAATTCCTCTTCTGAATTTGCATTAATAAACTGATAATATTTGAAAACAAGGTCATCCTCGCTGTATACCTGAGAACGGAATACATACATCACCTGATAGGTCGCTTTCTCATAAATACTGTCGAACTGTATCAGTGCATGTTCCTTGCCGTATGACTCCTTGGCATACTTTTGAAGCTGCCCGAACATCTGTCCTGATTTCATATGATGCCCATAAATAATTAGATTCGTTGAAACAGGATAAACGCTGCAGTCACAGTCAAGAAAGAGACTGCCGTTCTTATCATACTCCTGATTGAAATTATGGTCCAGATAATATTCATTATTGGAAGTCTGCATCACAGGGTAATCTATTATTGTATCGTCAATTTTCAGCCAGCCAATTAGCCTTTTATTTTTTTCATACAGTGTTTTGTATTCATCGAGCACATCCGGCAGCAACACCGAAGTCTTATGTATTGCAAAATCATTTGATGTATGATTCGTCTCAGCCAGTACTTCGCTTCCCTTAAGCGCTGCCAGCTGATTATAATCCATGCTGGTTCTGATACTGAAAAAATAGTATATTCCAAAGTATCCAAAACAGAGCACTGCCACCACTGAGGCAAGAAGAACGATCAGCTTCCTCCTCTTCTCCTGCTTCTTAAGCTCCGCCAGAATCTGCTTCTGCATATTCTGATCATAATCTGCAAGATTCGCGGTCTTTTTGATCTTCTTTTCCTTTTGGACCTTTTTCTCTGCTTTGTCTGCTTTAGCCTTGCGTGGTTTTACTGTTTTTCCCGCATTTTCTGCGGTAATCCCCTTCTCCTTCAGTTCTTCGATCTTCTCATATATTTCATCATCAAAGTCTGTTCCCACAGGAGATTCAAACTGATATGCTCCGCTTTGCAGTTCTTTGAACAATTCGTAGAGCTGTTTCGGATCATTTAAATTTGCCCGTGACTTAATTTTATCGATTTTCTTCTGGTCACGTACCGCCGCCTCATAATCTGCACGAGTGCGAAAGCGCTTCCCCCCAACCGTCAGACTATCTGCCGTCATGGCCCATTTCTCCTTTACGCATATATATCTTATTTTACTATATATCGAAATTAATTCAAGTGTTTTATCCAGATATTGTGCAATTTTTTCTTCCAAAACATGGTTCTGCAAATATTTTTTTCCACATAGAAACACATACAAGCCATAGTACATATGATAAACCATAAAACAAAACCTTATTTGGAGGCAATATATGAGTGATTTAACAGCTACAGGCTGCGGATGCGGCACAAGCACAAACAGCGGATGCGGATGCGGAAACAATTCCATCATCTGGATTATTCTTTTACTTTCTCTCTGCGGCGGATGCAACGGCACATCTCTTTTCGGAAACAATGACAATGGATGCGGATGCGGATGCGACAACATTATCTGGATTCTTCTTCTGCTTTCCTTCTGCGGAAACGGAAGCGTTTTTAACAATGGCTGCGGATGCGGATGCTAAGTAGCTTACGCAATTCTTTTCATCATGTCTGAAAAGTAGGCTCTGAAAAGAGCCTACTTTTCTGCATACCTGACAATCAAAACACATAAAATATTGAAACAGGTGGAAGGAGCAGTTATGGATTCAAATGAGCACAACAAAGTAATTGCATTTGATACTCTCTTTTGCACCAATCATATACAAATGCTCAAGGTCATATTGCCCTACATGGATAACAAAACCCAGAAATCCATGGCAGTTTATATTAAATTTCTGGAATTGAACTATACAATCGAATACTTTAAAAAGCATTCTTTCCCACTTTGCGGATGCATGGAAAGGGAATCCTCTCCCGACCTCTTTAAAATGTGTTCAGAGCTGCTTCCCTACTGTACCGAAAACGAGAAAAAGCAGATTGAACAGATTCGAGGTGTATTCCAAAGCATGGAAACGTATAAAGAGATGTCCAAAACCATGGAAATGATGAAGGACTTCATGCCGGATATAAACGCTTTTAGCAATGCCTCTTTGGATGACGGCGATACATCCAATCCCGGCGGCAATAGTAACTCCCAAAACGGCTTTGATATGATGAATATGCTTATGAACATGCTCACACCAGAGCAGAAACAAATGTATGAAATGTTTGGAGGTAATCAAAATGCAGAATGAATGGATGAAAGATGAATCTCTGAAAAATATTGATCCATACAAACTTGAATTTCTTCAGGCGCTTGTCTTTGAAAGCAGTCAATTAAAAAAAGAACAGATGCTGCCCTTTTTAATGGCAGTTGCAAAACGCGGGCAGGAAAAAAAGGTATCTTTCTCGGACGAGGAAATAGACGCCATCGTTGCCGTTCTGAAAAAACACGCTTCTCCAGAAGAACTTTCAAAAATCGAAAAAGTAATGGCAATGCGTTCCCGCAAATAGCACCCGGAAGGGATGTCCCTTCCGAGTGCTATTTTAAATCCAGCCTTTATTTTCAAAGCCGCCAGATCACACTCTTATTTCATAACCAGATTGACAATCCTGCCCGGTACATAAATTTCTTTCACTACGTTGCCTGTCAGTTTATCTGCGATAGCTTCTTTTGCTCTGGCAATCACTGCATCCTTCGCTTCATCTCTTGTAATATCCAATGTTGCCTTCGTTTTTCCATTAATCTGAATTGCAATTTCAATGGTAGATTCTATGGTTTTTGCATCATCAAAAGCAGGCCATGTACTCTGGTAAATTCTTCCCTCATAACCTACCGTCTGCCAGATTTCTTCCGTAATGTGAGGTGCCACAGGATTAAGCAGAGTGAGCAAGGTCTTGAATTCTCCCCTGGTGACTGCATTTTTCTTATAAAATTCATTGATCAAAGCCATCATTGCGGCAATTGCCGTATTATACTTCAGATTCTCAAAGTCGTTGCTCACCTTCTTGATGGTCTGATGCATCTTAACTTCCAGATCCTTAGAGTATCCGTCATCCTGCGTCAGAATATCCTGCAGTTTCCAAACTCTCTCAAGAAATCTGCGGCATCCCTTAACGCCATCCTCGCTCCATGCGGCGCTTAAATCAAACGCACCGATGAACATCTCATAAGTACGAAGAGTATCTGCGCCGTAATCTCTTACAATGTCATCCGGGTTTACTACATTTCCGCGGGACTTGCTCATCTTCTCCCCGTTAGAGCCAAGAATCATTCCGTGGGACGTTCTCTTCTTATACGGTTCCGGACATGGAACCACTTTCTCGTCATACAAGAACCTGTGCCAGAAACGGGAGTAAAGGAGATGCAGTGTAGTATGTTCCATTCCCCCATTGTACCAGTCAACGGGCATCCAGTAATCCAAGGCTTCCTTGCTTGCCAGTTCCTTGTCGTTGGTAGGGTCTGTATATCTCAAGAAATACCATGAAGATCCCGCCCACTGGGGCATGGTATCTGTCTCCCTGAAAGCCGTTTCTCCGCACTTAGGACAGGTCGTCTTTACCCAGTCTGTCATATGCGCAAGCGGGGATTCCCCATTATCTGTCGGCATATAACTCTCCACTTCGGGCAGTTCCAAAGGCAGTTCACTTTCCGGAAGCGCTACATAACCGCACTTATCACATTTCACAATCGGAATAGGCTCTCCCCAGTAACGCTGTCTGGAGAACACCCAGTCACGGAGTTTATAGTTCGTCTTTTTATGCCCAATGCCTTTCTCCGTCAGAAAAGCAATGATTTTGTCCTTTGCCTCTGCCACAGAAAGTCCATTTAAGAAATCAGAATTGACCAGCGTTCCAGCCGCTACATCCGTGTATACCGCTTCATTGACATCCACCGGGCTGCCTGCCACCACTTCAATAATCGGCATGCCAAACTTCTTTGCAAACTCCCAGTCTCTCTCGTCATGTGCAGGCACTGCCATGATGGCGCCTGTGCCGTAAGACATAAGTACATAATCCGAAATCCAGACAGGAATCTCCTTTCCATTGACCGGATTTACAGCAGTCAGACCATCCAACATGACGCCCGTCTTATCCTTCGCCAGTTCCGTACGCTCGAAATCCGATTTTCTGGATGCCATTTCCCTGTAGGCAATCACATCATCCCAGTTTTTAATATTCTCCTTATACTTATCAATGAAAGGATGTTCCGGACTCATAACCATGTAAGTAACGCCAAAAAGAGTATCCGGTCTGGTCGTATAAATCGTCAGTTTATCTTCCTTATCCTTTAAAATAAAATCTACTTCTGCACCTGTTGATTTGCCGATCCAGTTTTTCTGGGAAACCTTGACACGCTCCACATAGTCCACGCTGTCAAGCCCTTCCAAAAGCTTATCAGCATATTCTGTGATTTTCAACATCCACTGGCTCTTTACTTTGCGGATTACTTCCGATCCGCAGCGTTCACACACACCATTTACCACCTCTTCGTTGGCAAGCCCAACCTTACAGGAAGTACACCAGTTGATCGGCATTTCCGCTTTATATGCCAGCCCGGCATTGAAAAGTTTCAAGAAAATCCATTGTGTCCATCTATAGTATCCAACATCCGTGGTGTTGATCTCTCTGTCCCAGTCAAAAGAATACCCAAGGGAGTGAAGCTGTCCTTTAAAACGCTCCACATTGTTTTTGGTCACGATCTTTGGATGAACATGATTATTGATTGCATAGTTTTCCGTGGGGAGTCCAAATGCATCCCATCCCATAGGATAAAGCACATTATATCCCTGCATTCTTCTCTTTCTTGCCACAATGTCAAGTGCTGTATATGGTCTCGGATGCCCTACATGCAGTCCCTGTCCCGATGGATATGGAAATTCCACCAATGCATAATATTTTGGTTTTGAAAAATCGTCAGAGGTCTTAAATGCTTTTTCTTTATCCCAGATCCCCTGCCATTTCGTTTCCACTTCTCTGTGATTATATGGTATTGCCATCGTTTCCTCCGTTCCGAGGCTAAAAGCGCCTCTCGTTTTAGGCATTACAAACCAGCCCTAATTTTACCTATATTATGATAAAATGTCAAGATTTGATTGCCCTAACCTCATTCAGTCCGTAGCCTTCCAGATATTCCAGTGTTATGGTGTCCCCCGCCTGATATCTTACAATCTGTATCAGGGAAGAATCAGACAGCGCAACATCAAAAATCTCTTCTTCATTTTCCAGGCAGATATAGTAATGGGTATTTCCTTCCAGCACAATGGGTGAAATACTTTCGATTTTTCCGGTGATACTTTTAACAATCTCGGATGAACTGCTTACAATTCCATTCGTACTTAGCAGTTCCGTATAATTCTTCTCACACTCCTGTACCGTATCTCCAATCGCTACCCACTGGTATTTCTGAACATTTACCATCGCATATTTCTTTACCAGACCTGCGCCATCCTTAAGCGCCATGAAATAAGTAGGCTCATCTGCTATATTGAGAAGCAGCGGAAAGGTTGCCCGATATCCTAAATTCTGCACCTGACCTTCCGCGGACGACATTGCCGAATCTTCAATCGCACCCTCTACCTTGTAATAACGTGTTTCCATGGTGCGCTGATTCATGAGCACAAATCCTACATTGGATTGATCCCCGCTGACACTTGTAACGCCCGTATATACCCAGACATCATCTTCCAGTGCGATATAATTGTATCCGTTCGTCGATTGCAGACAGTCTCTCTGCCCCAGCACAGAGTTCCAGTATCCATGCTTAAGCAACCCTGAATAATCATACAAATCAATTAAAAGTTCCGCCGAATATACCTTATCAATCCACGCAGGAACATCCTCCACTGCGTAATCGACGCACTCTCCGCTCTGGGCATTACACAGCACTACCCTTCCCACCGTCTGTCCTCCAAAAAGACCGATGTTGAATTTTTTGACCGGGCAGACCCAGTAAGGCGTCCCTTCCTCATCAACCTCAAAGAAGATCTGATCATCAAAAATATAAGTAGGATAATGGAACCTCAAGTGTCTGTAAATATTCCGGTTAAAGTACTCTCCTTTGGAATATCGGATTCCCTCGGAAAGCTTCACACATTCCGTATTCTGGGTCGTCATATCAATACGTATATAAGCTGGTATTCCGCTTCTCTGATTGGTCAGCCACTTGATGGGGCTTGCATAAGTAAGCGGCGTTACACGAACCGGTTTCCCCTGATAATTAATCTGCGTATAGTCATTCGACACCTCAAACTGGGAAACCATGTCCACCATGCTGCCCATTTTTCTGTTCCCCAGCAGAGCAGCAGAATCTTTATCAAGAAGAGGAATTGTTTTGTAATCCACTTCCTTTATATCCTCCGTAAATTCCCTTTCCTCAATTGTAAGCAGCTGCTGATATTTCGCCGCATTGAAAAAAGTTGAAGACAACAGAGAACCAACTGCCAAAACCAGGCACAGCACAATCAGTATCACCCCTAAAATCTTAAAACTTAAGCTGCACTCTTTAAGGCTGAAATGAATATGTTCCATTCCTTCCACCGATGTCTTATGGCTTTTTTGAAGCTGCCTCGCCATAACCAGAAACATCAAAACAAGAACCAGAAACAAAAGGGCTTTCCACGTTCCAATTGAATGGATATTGATTGCAGGTATGGTCACATAATAGTAGATTCCAATAGCCGCAACACCTGCCAGAATGATAATCAGATTTCTAATAAGTTTCTTTTTACTCATAAAGCCCTCCGTCTCCAAGCATAGATATAGCCTATTCCATAGATTATACATTTTCTTTAAGGAAAATACAACAGGATGCTGTATACCCCCATATACAGCATCCTATCACCCTCATCTAAAAAGAACGTACTATTGTAATTTCATTATTCATCAGAGCCTTCCGCTACTTTCGCTGCTCTTGCGGCAACTTCCTTCTCCTGTACATCTGAAGGAGCCTGCTCATAACGAGAAAACTCATATTCATATTCTCCCCGGCCGCCTGTCATGGAACGAAGATCTGTACAATATCCGAATAATCCCATCATAGGAACATCCGCATCAATAACCTGCTTACCGCCGGGCGCCGGATTCATTCCAAGCACTCTTCCTCTTCTCTTATTAAGATCACCCATAACATCGCCGGTATAAGCATCCGGCACTGTAACCTTCAAAGATACGATAGGCTCAAGCAGAACAGGATGTGCCTCCATAAAACCTTTCTTAAATGCCTGAATCGTTGCCATCTTAAATGCCATTTCAGAAGAATCTACCGGATGATAAGATCCATCATAAAGGATTGCCTTTACGCCTACCACCGGATAAGCTGCCATAGGACCTTTCAGTACAGATTCCTGAATGCCCTTTTCCACTGCCGGGAAGTAGTTTTTCGGAACGGCGCCGCCTACCACGATCTGCTCAAAGGCATAAGCTTCTTCCAGACTTCCCGAAGGCTCAAATTTCATCTTAACGTGACCATATTGTCCGTGTCCGCCTGACTGTTTCTTGTACTTGTATTCTACATCAGATGTTTTCTTGATGGTCTCTCTGAATGCCACTTTGGGCTGTGTCAGTTCGATTTCTACTTTATATTCGTTTAATAGCTTACTTACAATTACTTCCAGATGCAGATCGCCCATTCCATAAAGCAGCATCTGTCTGTTTTCTGAATCATTCACATACTTCATTGTGAGATCTTCATGTGAAATTTTCTGAAGTGCCTGGGAAATCTTGTCAACATCACCTTTATTCTTGGGATTATACCTCATGTATGTATAAGGCTTCGGCATATCCCATTGTCCATACTTAATCGTGGTTGCTTTGGTGGATAAACTGTTTCCTGTTCTGGCTGCTGTCAGCTTTGCAAGTGCTCCGATATCGCCTGCGTGAAGTTCTTTTACTTCAATCGGCTTATTTCCCTGAAGCACATACAATTTTCCGATTTTTTCTTCGATGTCTTTATCAACATTGTAGATGACATCATCTGTTTTAAGAACGCCTGAATTCACTTTAATCAGAGAATATTTTCCGATGAACGGATCCACGATGGTCTTCCATACATACGCTGATTTTGCTTTTGCAAAATCATAGTCTGCATGATAGATTTCGTTCGTCTTCATGTTGATACCTGCTACCGTTCTGTTCTCGGGACTTGGGAAGTACTTGATGATATCATCCAGCAAAGTATACATTCCCTGACACAGCACATTAGATCCCATCGTCATAGGAACAATGCTTCCGTCACATACATTTGTTCTTAAGGCAGCTCTAATCTCGGCTTCTGAGAAAGTTTCGCCGCTGAAATACCGCTCCATCATTTCTTCACTGGTTTCTGCTACTGCTTCCATCAGCGTATCACGGCAGATCTGCAGATTCGGCTTATTATACTCAGGAACCTCACATTCCGTAACTTCCTTGCCCTGCCATCTGTTACCTGTTTCTGTAATTACATTTACATAGCCTACAAATTTCTCGTTCTCACGTATAGGCAGATGGAACGGCGCCATCCTTTTCCCAAACATCTGGGTCATATCTTCCACTATCTGCCGGAAAGATGCATTATCCACATCCATATTGCTGACATAAATCATGCGAGGCAGTTTATATTTTTCACACAAATCCCATGCCTTCTGGGTTCCGACTTCCATACCGGACTTGCCGTTTACAACAATAATGGCAGCTCCTGCTGCACTGATTGCCTCCTCTACCTCGCCGGCAAAATCAAAAAATCCCGGTGTATCTAACAGATTGATCTTGTATCCTTCCCACTCAATCGGAATGACGGAAGTACTGATTGATATTTTTCTCTTCTGTTCTTCCTTGCCGAAGTCACTGACGGTATTTCCATCGGATACTTTTCCCAGTCTCGATGTGATACCCGATAAATATGCCATAGCCTCTGCCAGACTGGTCTTTCCGCTTCCGCCATGTCCCAGCAGAACTACGTTTCTAATCTTGTCAGTTGTGTAAATATTCATATAAGTCCCTCCATTTTCCGCTTTTTTGGGCATTACGCCAAATATTTTTAGATTAGAATACTTGACCCCCAAATTCCCATGAGTACATTTTACTAAATTTTTGTACTTTACACAAGCATAATCGTGCAAATTATACACAATTATATTTTTCTCTTTTTATCATGACTGAATTTCCGCCTTACTCCTTGTTGACTTTCACACGTTGAAGTGATATATTGTGAAAACGAAGGGTAATGAAAAGCAAAAGATGTATTGCAAAGGGAAATCCCAATGTGGTACTCTGCGAACGAGGCATCCGTACCTTTGAGACAGCCACCCGCAACACCTTGGATTTAAGTGCAATGCCGATGGTCTGATGATAGAAGTACATAATGACCCGGAACATGCCCTCTCGGATGGTCCCCAGTCGCTGACCTTCCAGAAATTTGCCGCCCTTACCGACGAACTTGCTCCTTTTAGTCAGCTGGTGGGCAGAAAATTCAAAGAATAAGGAGATTTCCCATGAAAAGTGATTTTACCTGCGGCTTTATCGGACTTGGCTTAATCGGCGGCTCCATCGCCAAAGCAATCCGCCAGTTTTATCCCGACAGCCGCCTGCTTGCATATGATATCAATCAAGACGCATTAAAAGCCGCCGCAGATGACGGTGTCATCAATCTTGTCCTTTCCTCAATTGGAAAAGAATTTTCAGACTGCGACTATATCTTCTTATGCGCGCCTGTATCAGAAAATGACAAAAATCTTCTGAAACTAAAAGAAGTGATTTCTCCTGCCTGCCTGCTCACCGACGTAGGCAGTGTAAAAACCGATATTCACAGTCATATCGAAAAAGCAGGACTGTCCGGTCAATTCATAGGCGGGCATCCTATGGCAGGGAGCGAGAGAACCGGCTATATCAATTCCAGGGCTCTGCTTCTCCAGAATGCCTATTATATCCTGACTCCCTGCAGCGAAGTAACGCCGGAAGTCATAGAAGAATTCAGAAAGTTCATTGCTTCCCTTAAAGCCATACCTCTGGTCCTTACCTGCAAGCAGCATGATTATGTGACCGCTGCCATCAGTCACCTGCCCCATGTGGTTGCAGCTTCTTTAGTCAACCTGATTAAGACTTCTGATTCTGAAGAGGGAACCATGAAACTGATTGCTGCCGGCGGATTTAAGGATATTACAAGAATCGCCTCCTCCTCCCCGCTCATGTGGCAGCAGATCTGCCTTACCAACAAAAGCAATATTTCCCAGCTTTTGGATGAATATATCAAATCCCTTGAGCAGATTAAATCACAGATTGAACAGTCTGATCCTGAGCAATTATATCAGTTTTTTGACGATGCAAGACAATACCGGGATTCCTTTATCGATGCCTCCAGCGGTCCTATCAAAAAGACATTTTCCATCCGCATTGAGATTGCTGACGAACCGGGCGCCCTTGCTGCCATTGCAACTATTCTTGCGCTTAATCAGATCAGCATCAAGAACATAGGCATTGTACATAACAGAGAACAGGAAGACGGCGTGCTCCGGGTCGAATTTTATCAGGAGGAAAGCATTAAAAGCGCCTCGGAAATCCTTCGTTCCAAAGGATATGTCATACATTAAAAGGTTCTGTGGGTTATCCACAGAACCTTTTATTTTTTTAAGCATCTGATACGCCTCCAGAGTTTTCGCATTGCAATACCTACTGCTATGAGTAAAATTCCCGTTATTCCGCCTGCCACATCTATCATAACATCTTTCATGGACGCATATCTTCCCGGAATAAAGAATTGATGAAATTCGTCCAGACCAGCAGATATCAGCAGCTGTAAAACAACCGTCAGACTTCCCATTCTTGCAGGCTTATGCCACAAAACCACCAGACTGTAGGATAAGAACCCCACGCACATATATTCAAGGAAATGAGCAAGCTTTCTGATGAGTCCTTCCAACGGCAGAACTGCTCCTTCCACCGCGCCTCCCCCGCTTCCGCTTCCCATCATTTTATAATATATCCGCATAATAATCTCTGTGACCTTATTACTTAAGTCAGATGAGTTTTCTCCGTCTTCAGCCGAAAAACAAAAGATCGCAATGTATAACACGATCAGCAGACTTATCGCTATTATTGTATAGATTTTCTTTCTTTTCAAAATATAATGAACTCCTTTGGGCAGCGCAATGTATCTCTACTCATAAAACCACCTCCTACAATCCTTTTCCAATTCTATTTTTCAGCCAGATCCAGCGGAACGATTGCAAGCGTTTTCCCCATAGATACCAACAGCTTTAAAATTGTCGATAGCTGGGGATCTGTTTTTCCGCTTTCCATTCTTGCAATCACAGACTGCTTAACACCTGTCATATTTTCTAATTCCCTTTGCGATATACGCTTTTCCTTTCTGGTCTTTATTACTTCCCCAACCAGCTTAACCATTAAATCATTTTCAGCAATTTCTTCCGTTGTATAATGTTTCTTCCTGTATTCGCTCCAGCTTTCCCCTACCGGGGAAATTTTCTTTGCATTATCCATCTTCCCTGCTCCTTTCTCTGAAATCTTCCATGAATCTTTTTGCCTTTTCAATTTCTCTTTTGGGTGTTTTCTGTGTGCTTTTCATAAAATGACTTAACAAAATAAATGCAGTTCCATCCCATGCAAAAAATAAAATCCTGTCTCTTAAGGGACGCAGTTCCCATATTTCTCCATCCAAATGCTTTACATACGGCTCTCCAGCCGCTGTCCCATATTCCATTAGTATTCCGATATATTGGTCGATTTTATTGTATTTTATTCTGGCGTCTTTGCTTTTTGCAGACTTTTCTTCCAACTTATCAAGGTATTCTTTGACTGGCTGATTTCCATTCGAATCCTGATAAAAATGAACCTCGTACATTGTATTGTCTCCTCTTTATCCATATGATAGCTTATAAGCTCTCTAGTGTCAATGCAAAATAAAAGAGATTTGAATTTTTTTATTTCAAACCTCTTATTGTATGCCATGCGTCATATGTTCCCCAATATGCAGAAACGCTTTTCATTGAATGAACATGCAATCCCCAAAGGAAAAGAAACGATACCTCTCTTCTATGGCTTTCTGATATGCACTAAGCACATTTTCTCTCCCTGCAAGCGCGCTGACCAGCATGACCAGCGTAGACTCAGGCAGGTGGAAATTGGTAATCAGACCATCCAGCACCTTAAACTGATACCCCGGGTAAATAAATATTTCCGTATCTCCGCAGCACTCCCTAAGCATTCCATCTGCATCTGCAGCGCTTTCTATGGTCCGGCAGCTGGTAGTCCCCACACAGATGACCCTGTGACCGCTCTTTTTTGTCTCATTGATGGTTTTTGCCGCCTGATCCGTAATCTGATAGTATTCGGAATGCATATGATGATCCAGAATATTGTCTGCCTTTACCGGACGGAAGGTACCAAGCCCCACATGAAGGGTCACATAAGCCAGTTTCACGCCTTTTTCCTCTATCTGTTTTAGCAGTTCTTCTGTAAAATGCAGCCCTGCCGTAGGCGCCGCAGCAGAACCATCATACTTGGCGTACACCGTCTGATAACGGTTCTTATCCTTCAATTTATGTGTGATGTAAGGTGGCAGGGGCATTTCCCCCAGACTGTCTAATACCTCCTCAAATATCCCTTGATAGGAAAATCTGATCAGTCTATTGCCTTCCTCCACCACATCTAAAACCTCTGCTTTCAGGATGCCGTCTCCAAACACAAGATGAGCCCCCGGCTTCATCTTCCTGCCCGGTTTTACCAGCGTTTCCCACACGTCTCCTTCTCTTCGCTTAAGAAGAAGCACCTCAACGGCGGCGCCGGTTTCCTCTTTGACGCCAAGAAGCCGTGCCGGAAGCACTCTGGTATTATTCAGCACCAGGCAATCGCCCTCTTCCAGATAATCCGCAATGTTCCGAAACACCTCATGTCTTATTTCACCTGTGTTTTTATCCAGCATAAGAAGCCGTGAGGAAGACCTGTCCTCCAACGGGTCCTGGGCAATCAATTCCTCCGGCAGGTCAAAATAAAAATCTAAAGTTTTCAGTCCCGATGTTCCCATTACAAATCAGCCCCTCTTAAAAAGGCTTCATATCCCCGTTTTGTTTCATATACATCTACCTTGCTGGTAGCTTCCCAAGGCGCATGCATATTGAGAACCGCTACTCCGCTGTCAATGACATTCATACCGTATAATGCAAGGATATAAGCAATGGTACCGCCGCCGCCAAGATCCACCCTGCCAAGTTCCGCTGTCTGGAAATTGATCTTCTCTTTCTCAAAAATCTGGCGGATATGTGCCAGGTACTCTGCATTGGCATCATTGGAACCGGATTTACCCCGGGAGCCGGTAAACTTGTTGAATACCATGCCTCCCCCGAGATAAGCCACATTTTTCTTATCAAAGCTGGATGCAAATGCCGGATCAAAAGCACTACTCACATCCGAAGAGAGCATACAGGAAGAAGACAGGCATCTTCTCACATTAAGCTCCGAGTATTCTCCTGTCAGATTCATCACCTCAGCAACCATATTTTCAAAGAATCTGGACTGCATGCCGGTGGCGCCTACACTGCCGATTTCTTCTTTATCTACCAGAAGGCAGCAGGCTGTCCTTTGGCTTTCCTCCACCTCAAGCATTGCTTTTAAGGAAGAAAAAGCACATACCCGATCATCCTGACCGTAAGCTAAAATCATGCTGCGGTCCAATCCCGCTTCCCGTGCCTTCCCGGCAGGTACTACCTCAAGTTCCGCAGACAGAAAATCTTCCTCCTCCACGTCATAAGTCTTCTTCAAAATATCAAGAATACCCTTCTTTACAGCTTCCTTTGCACGCTCTTTATCTTTCTTGTCCTTTTTATCTTTCTTTTTACCTTCTGTTTCTTCGTCGTATTTGCTCTCTTTGTCGGCTGCTTTTTCTTTGTTAAAGATAAAAGGCTTATTACCTATAATGATATCCAAAGCTTCTCCCTCAATGACTTTTGAGGCTTTCTTTTCAAGCTGTTCCTGTGCAAGGTGAATCAGCAGATCGGAGATAAAGAAAACCGGATCATCTTCGTTGTCACCGATATTTATTTCTATCACAGTGCCGTCCTTCTTTACGATTACACCATGAAGAGCAAGCGGAATCGTGACCCATTGATACTTCTTCACTCCGCCGTAATAGTGGGTGTCCAGATAGGCAAAACCGCCTTCCTCATAGAGCGGATTTTGCTTGACATCCAGTCTGGGGGAATCTATATGCGCACCTAAAATGTTCATCCCCTCTGCCATGGGCTGCTCTCCGATGCGGAACATTACAACAGATTTGTTCATCCAAACTGCATATACTTTATCGCCCCTCTTAAGCTTATCACCTTTTTTCATGACAGTCTTAAGTTCACGATATCCTGCCCTCTCTGCCGCATTTACGATGTAATCTACACACTCCCGCTCTGTCTTTCCTTCATCCAGAAAACTTCTGTATTCATCTGCAAATACATCTACTTCCTTTAATTGCTTATCATTGTACGTTTCCCATGTATTTTTCTTTTCCATTTTCTTTTCTATTTCCTTTCTTTCTATTATTGTTCCCGGATATTTATAACTTATAAAAAGCACAGCAGAGAAAAGGGTTTTCTTTCCATCCGCTGTGCTTATCTTAACGCATTTACTGTCTTAATTCAATCCCCAGACTGTCAAGACCATTTAAAATTTTCTTCATTGCGCCTGACACATCATTTTCCTCCAACGTGCGGTCCTTGGCGCGGAAAGTGATGGAATATGCCACTGACTTGAAGCCTTCCTTGATCTGCTCGCCCTCATAGATATCAAACAGCTGATAAGACTCCATAATCTTTCCGCCTCTCTGTTCGATCATGGCTTCGATCTGCCCTGCCAGAATATTCTTCGGCACTACCATACTGATATCTCTGGATACTGCCGGGTATTTTGCAATTCCTTCATATTTTCTGTCAAAAGTCGTTTTGTCCACAATAAGAGGCATATCCAATACTGCAATATAAACTTTCGTTGCAATATCGTAATTTTTGCATACAACCGGATGAACTTCTCCCAAATAGCCCACAGTCTCACCCTCATATACCACATCCGCCTGACGTCCGGGATGTAAAAATGGCTTACCGGCATCAGGATTATAAACGACTTTCTTTTTCATACCCACCGCATCAAAAAATTCTTCTATCACACCCTTCATCGTATAGAAATCTCCTTCTCCATACATGCCAAGAGTGAACTGCATCCGTTCGTCAGGACGTTCTGTCAGAGGGAACTGATGGGGCAGATAAATATTCCCAAGTTCATACAATCTGACATCTTTATTTCTTCTATTGTAATTAGATGCCAGAGAAGTCAGCATTCCATTTAAAGAAATGGTTCTCATAATTGAAAAGTCTTCTCCAAGCGGATTGGCAATCACAATTGTCTTTCTAAGCGGTGAATCTTCCGGCAAAAGAAGCTTGTCAAATACCTTAGGACTTTCAAAGGAATAATTCATCCCCTGCGAAAAACCGCAGTATTCAGCCACGTCTCTTGCTTTCTGTTCAATACGGAGCTTGTAGGATATTTTTCCTGCTGTTGCCTCGCCTGTGGGAAGCGTGGTAGGAATCTTGTCATATCCGAAAAATCTTGCCACTTCCTCCGCAATATCGGCACGGCACTCCAGATCCTGTCTGTAGGTAGGTGCAATCAGTTCATTTGCACCTTCATCATACTCGATTTCCAGCATTTTAAAGATGTCAAGCATATCTTCTCTTGAAACATCCGTCCCCAGCAAATCATTGATCTTCTGCGGCTCAAATTTGATTCTTGCTTTATCCTTCATCGGCTGGCATACATCCACCATGCCGCTTACCACTTCTCCGCATCCCAGTTCCTGAATCAGTTGGCAGGCACGATTGATGGCTTCCTCCGCATTATGAGGATCAAGACCTTTTTCAAACTTGCCTGAAGCATCTGTACGCAGTCCCAATCTTTTTGCCGATTTACGGATATTGGGTCCGTTAAAGGTTGCTGCTTCAAAAAGAACCGTCTTTACCTCATCTGTAATTTTACTATTTTCGCCGCCCATGATTCCTGCAATGCCGATTTCCTTTTCCGCATCACAAATCATCAGCATATCCTTATCCAGCTTTCTCACCTGTTCATCCAGTGTCTGGAATTCATCCCCGTCCTTTGCACGGCGCACGATAATCTTATGTCCTGCCACCGTATCTAAATCAAAGGCATGCATAGGCTGACCATATTCTTCCATGACATAGTTGGTAATATCCACCAGATTATTAATCGGACGGATTCCGCTGGCGCGTAGTCTTCTCTGCATCCACTCCGGCGAAGGAGCAATTTTTATATTCGTGCAGACCCTTGCGCAGTATCTGGAACACAAATCAGGATCCTGTACTTTTACAGAAACATAATCATTTACATTTTCTCCGTTTTCTTTCACCTCTACTACCGGAGGCACAAAAGGCTTCTTAAAAGTCGCAGCTGCCTCTCTTGCAATTCCAAGTACACTGTAGCAATCCACTCTATTCGAAGTGATTTCATACTCAAATACGGTATCCCGCATCCCCAGTACCTCTACTGCATCAGCTCCCACCTGAACATCCTCAGGGAAAATATAGATGCCAAGTTCCGGTGCATCGGGATACATATTCCTGTCAGAGCCAAGCTCTTCAATGGAACACATCATACCATTTGACTCAACTCCCCGCAGTTTACCGGCTTTGATCAAAATCCCCTCCTCAGGGAGCGGACCGCCGTCATGACCTCCAGCAACCTTTCCTCCGTCAAGCACCACGGGAATCTTATCTCCTTCTTTCACATTAGGAGCACCTGTTACAATCTGAATCACTTCGCTTCCAATGTTTACCTGACATATAATCAATTTATCCGCATCGGGATGTTTTTCAATCTTTTCAATCTGACCTACCACGATTTTCTCCAGATTTTTATCCAACCGTGCAAAATTTTCTACTTTTGTTCCAGTCAAGGTCATTGCATCACAATATTCCTGATCGGTACATTCAAGTTCCGGTACATATGCTTTTATCCATGATAATGCTGTATTCATTCCATTTCCTTCCTTTCCAAATTTTAGCCTGTCAGAATTGCTTTAAGAAGCGGATATCATTTTCATAAAGCAGACGCATATCGTCAATTTCATATTTCAACAGTGCAATTCTCTCAAGTCCCACACCGAATGCAAAACCGGAATATTCCTCCGGATTGATTCCGCTCATGGTAAGCACATTAGGATGTACCATGCCGCAGCCTAAAATCTCGATCCAGCCAGAACCTTTACAGAAACGGCATCCTTTGCCGCCGCACTTAAAACAGGAAACATCCATCTCAGCGCTGGGCTCTGTGAAATTAAAGTGGTGGGGACGGAATTTTACTTTTGTATCTTCCCCGAAAAGCTCTCTTGCAAATTCAGCAAGGGTTCCTTTTAAATCTGCAAAGGTAATATGCTTGTCGATTACCAGTCCCTCAATCTGATGGAAAGAAGGTGAATGGGTGGCATCCACTTCATCGGAACGAAATACTCTTCCGGGTGCTATCATCCGGATTGGAATCCTGCCCTTTTCCATCTCATGAACCTGTGTATTGGAAGTCTGAGTTCTCAAAAGAAAATCTCCATTGATGTAAAAGGTGTCCTGTTCATCCTTTGCCGGATGATCCGCCGGGATGTTGAGCGCCTCGAAATTATAATAGTCAGTATCCACCTCAGGACCTTCCACTACCTCATATCCCATACCTACAAAGATTCTTTCCACCTCTTCAAGTGCAATGGTGTTGGGATGGCGATGTCCCACATGATTCTTTTGGGCAGGCAGCGTCACGTCAATCGTTTCGCTTTTCATTCTCGCCTCCAAAATAGAATTTTCCATTCTGTTTTTCGCTTCTTCCAGTACTCTTTCAATCTCCTGCCTCGTTTCATTTACCATCTGTCCGATTTTCGGTCTGTCCTCGGCTGCAACATCTTTCATGCTCTTTAAAACAGCGGTCAGTTCTCCCTTTTTGCCCAGATAGTTTACTCTGATCTCATTTAACTTATCCAGCGCATCACTGCCCTTGATCTGCTTTAAAGCCTCTGCTTTGATCTGCTCTAATTTTTCTTTCATCGCTCTCTTCCTTTCTCTTTATTCATAAAAATGAATATATTCATAAAAAATAAAAATCCCCTGCGTCGAAACGCAAGGGACGAAATTTTCCGCGGTACCACCCATTTTCCTGTCATGGTGACAGACTCTTCATTCACTTAACGCGTGTCACACGTTCAGACTTATTTGCAAATTAAGGATTCCCGGCAATTCTGCCAATCTGCGTTAGGTCCAAAAGCTCCGGTGGGAAATTCGCATTACAAGATCTGAACTCAAGGAAGCTTTCAGCCGATGACTTCCTCTCTCTGACAGAAGATACTTACGCTACTATACACCTTCACAGCCATTTATGATTCAACTGCTTATCATTTTAGCCAATCTTTTCCTTCCTGTCAATATACTTTTTTCCGACAAAAAACTGAAATGCGGGTTTAAAATAACGGTTTATATATGCCCCTGCCAATATGATGTACATGGCGGCATACATCCAGAGCATCAATATGATAATAGTGGTAAGATTCCCATAGGTATTAAATCCGTTGAAATCATCAATATAGATGGAAAATACCCATGTCATCACACTCCATGCCACAGCTGCGAAAACTGCCCCCGGCAGCTGCATTTTAAAGCCAAGATGTGTTCCCGGCACATAAGCATACATGGATGCAATCACAATTGTAAGCACCGCCCACATCAACGGTGTCCTGAAATGCATCAGCAAGTCAAACAGATAGGAGGTCTGGGGAATGAATCCTTCAATCAGTTTGATCAGCGAATTGCCGAATACCATAATAAGCAACGACAAAAGTACTGCAATCAGTAACAATACGGTGTACAGACATGCCACCATGCGCAGCACGATATAACTCCTGTTTTCCTCCACATTATTGATGGCATTCAGCCCCCGCATCAACGCCAAGACCCCCTTTCCCGCCGACCATAACGTGATGATGGCACTGGCAGACACCAGTCCGATGGATTTATCATAAACATCCCTGATAATGCTGATCAACAGTGAATTCATAGCATCCGGTGATATCTGTTTGGCTGCGCTCATCAGATTGGCTTCCGTAAGAGGTGTATATGGTATTATGGCACAAAGCAGCATCAATGCCGGAATCAATGACAAAAACAGGAAAAATGCTGTACTCGCAGCAAATGAACTGATATTCTTCCTGCTCATATGTTTGCCAAAATCAAATCCAATCAATATTAATCTTCTTATCATAAAAGTTCCTCTGGTTAATTAATAAATCTTATCAATCCGGCAGCCTTTAAAGAAAAAGGAAAGGATGCTCTCACAGTTCATATTCTCCATCCCCATGGCCCTTGCTCCATTCTGAGACATTCCCACTCCATGACCATAGCCTCCGCCGATAATAGTATATCCTACCATATCTTTTCCCGATTTTACAACATCTATTATCAGGTAGGCACTGGGAAGCAGCGAAAATCCCTCTGACACAGAACCGTCCTGCCTGATTACTTGCCCGTTCTGGTTCAAAATATATCTTATATTATATTCCGAAATCACTTTATAGATTCCCTTATCCGTTTCAATCAAAAGTTCTTCCACGATGCCCCCTTCCTTTCGTTTCAGGCACCTTATATCGTAAATTTCCCTAAATTTCTCCGGTTTCTTTGATTCAAAATTTTCCGGATCTTCATCAGGTTTTCCCTCGCCCGTGTAGGTAAGTATTTTGGCCGCCCCAGCCTCATATCTGTCCTGCAATCTCTCCCAGAGAAGTACTTCATCAAGTTCTTCCACCTGATACGTCCACCTGAACCAGGCTTCCTCTTTTTCATAGGCATTCTCATCTATCTGGGATATATATGCCCTAAAGTTTTCTTCCTTGGATAAATCCTCAGCAAGAACACTTTCCTTCCCCTCCTCCTGTTTTGCAATATAAGCAGATCTTAAATATGGCATCTTTTCCTTCTGTTCCTCATTCCACACACCGGCATCTGCACCAAATCCGCAGGAAGTAGAATAATAATACGTGCTGACCGGCTCTTCCTCATACAAAAGAAGCATACCCGCCGTTTCCTTCACCGCTTTGGTGGAGTTTACATTTTCAGCGATATTGTTGTACACCTGATACCCCACGCTGTCATCCACATGTGCTCCCAACCTTTCATATCCGGGATTTTTTAAATACTGATATCCATAAGTTCTGGCACAGATAGCCTGAGCTTTCAACGACTCCGCCGGATAGGATGCAGGCATTTCACTTGGAACTACTGAGTAAAGATATTCTTCTAATAACACTTCATTGATCAGAATCAGTCCGTCATCTGTCTGTACAATTTCCATCCTTCCGCGGTAAGACGGTGTTCCCTGACTGCGCTTTAAAGAAAGCACCTGAATTTTTCCTGTATTGACATTAGGAACGATTTCTATCCTGTCACCTGAAAGATATTTGCTCCCAGCTTCTATGATAAGTTCCCCTCCGGCAGCTATCTCTTCCTGCTTTCTATCATCGTAATCACCGTAATAGACCGTCATGGTATCTTGACAGGAAAAAATAAATCGATCATGATATAGGCTTGCAAAATTGTCATTTCGGATTGCCACCCGTATGGTTTCCATCTTTTCCTTCTTCGTGATGAGAAATGCGCATACCTGCCCGTCGTCCAACACAAAATCCGCAAAATCATAGCCTATGGACAGTTCTGACCTCTCTGCCCTGCGCAGCGTTTCGTATAGCATATAGCCGATGCAGTCCTCCTTTACCGGAACTTTGCCGTGTCCTTCTATCTCAATCAGATTATCATCCATTCCAAGCAGCTTTCCTCCTATTCTCTCATCTTTCACCGTAATCCGTGAAAGATCACCATTTTTATAGGTAATATCCGCTACCTGCTCTCTGACCTTAAGAGGATCATCTACCGTTCCTCGAGTCTGTGCCAAAATCTCATAACCCTCATAAAAAAAACGGATATTTTCTTCTTCCGCCTCCATGATCCAAATATTCTCAATTTCACTTTTATCCGATAGCACATCCGTTAAGGTAAGGAGCGTATCTTTGCTGACATATGCTTTCACTGTGATAAACTTCAGCGAAGAAAACTTTTCCGATACAAAGGGATGCACTCTACCGTCTCTGCCCAAAAGACAATCTGTACCGATTTCTTCCTCTCCTGCAAGATCGGAATCGCCGCATAAAATTTCAACTTTCTCTTCTTTTAATACATCCTCAAGTCCATAAAATTTTACCAGCTTTACATAACTATCATACCAGTCCTTTTTCAAAATAAAAAAATCTGCCTTATACTTATCCTTATATGTAATACTTTTCCTGAGCCTGTCACTTTCTTCAGACTGTCCCTCTTCACCGATCAGGCAATCCAAAAGTTCCAGATATGCTGTATACTGTATATGCTCCTTTTCTTCTCCCAAGTACTTTTCAATTAGTTTCGCCAGCGCTTCCGCTTCGATCCTTCCTCCACTGTTTTTCTGTAATTCACTCACAAGTATCCTGACATCATCCGCCTCCACCATCTCTCCTTCCGGCTGGGAAAGCTGATATACCTTCTCATCCTGATACACCAGATAAATAAACAAAATCGTCAATATCACGATTACTGCTATTTTAATCAGAATTCTTTCATTTTTTTTCATAATTATGCTCCACCTGAACAAACGCTGTAACAAGAAAAAGCAGCCGCTTAAGGCTGCTTTTTCTTTTGTTATACCCAAAATGCCGGTTCCTGCCTTTTGACTCCTAGCCGCGCTAGGTGGGTCACCGCAACCTGCACATTTGCCTTCCCTTCCAATCCTCTTAAAAGAGTGAGGGCTTGACAGCCGCCAGATGATGTAGGAATCCCGTTTAAAGTATCTGTAGGTTCAAAACTAACAGGAGTTGTCGTGCATTTCAGGTTAATTTTATTATATCCAATAGACGTTCAAAATACAACTGGTATTTTTTAAACCAGCTTATTATAACAACGAATGCCTCGCTTCGCGAGTCATTCTTATGTTAAATCAAAAATCGGGCAGGAATATCTGCCCGATTTTATAGTCTTTGTTATTTCAAAATTAGTTAAGAGCATCAACCAGCTTCTGAACAGCAGCAAGTGCTTCATCAGGAAGCTTGTCATAGCCTTCTTTCTTCTCTGCAAATCCTTTAACAGCATCTACACGGTTCTGCATAGCGCTCTTAAGTGCTGCCTTGTATTCTGCATCATTTAAGTCAGGCTTAAAGTCAGCAGTCTTTCCTTCCCAGTCATACATAATCTCGATGTCATCGAAGTTGCCCCATTTTTCAAATGTAGCTTTGCCTTCAACGATTGTCTCAAGAATTCCTAATGTATCAGCAGGTTTAACCTTGGTTCCCATGAAGTCGCCAGTGTTAACGATGTAGCATGCTACGTTCTTCTCTTCCACTAACTTTTTGAACTTCTCATAGTCATTTACCAGAGGATAAGTTCTGAAAGGATTAGCATAAGGTACGATACGAAGTGCATTTAAGTCAGTACCGGCTGCAACACGTTCTGCTGTAGAAGTTTTGGTAGCAAGTGTAGCACCCATAACAGAAGCTAACGCTGCACCTTTTAATTTTACTACAGGAGGAATGGTAGGATCTTTCATGATCCAGAAGATTGCATTAACAGGAGCATCAATCTTATCTACACGGTTAGGAGACCATAATTTGGACTTGATCGCACGTCCGTTACCGTTTCTGATATCTTCTGTTACCAGCTGAATCTTGCCGTTTTCATCCATTGTTGCGGAACAGTTCTGAGCAGATAACAGATATTCGTTATCAGGACATCCTGTAGGATAATCAGCTGTCTTATCAAAATATGTAGGCTCTAATGCTACAGAAGCACATGTATCTGTGTTGATGATGAACGCGTCATCATGCAGTACAGTAATCGGATATTTGCCGCCATGCTTAGCATGTGTCAATGTGGATTTACCTGATCCTGACAGACCATAAACAGATGCAACAAACTTGGAGCCATCCGGTAATGTATATTCTTTCTGTCCGCCGTGGCATGCTGCATAACCGTTTCTGTTAGCAAGCGCCCATGCCATGGTCAGAGTACCTTTCTTATGTTCTCCGAAATATCTCATACCAAGGATTGCTGCGCAGTTTTCGTTGGTATCGAAATAGCAAAGTGTCAGAGGGTCACTTAAGCAGCTGAAATCAACGTCAGGTGCATCCTGAGGAGTCCACTGGGGATCTGAAAAAATGTAAATATCAGGTTCTTTTCCATCGCCTACAGGTTTAGAGTTCTTGTACATCTTCACATATTCATCTGACATATACTGGAAGTTGATCATCCAGTTGTAAAGAAGGTTCTCTTCTCCTTCAGGAATCAGAAGGTGAGCCTTTACCATGAATTCAGGATCAAGACCTACGAAGCACTCTGCATGATACATAGTTTTCCAACGTGTATTATAAACTGCATCCATGACAACCTTGTCAAGTTTTGCTTCATCAACACCCGGTTCGCCTTTGATACGGCGAGCTGCTGCATAACGTCCTGTTACTGCACCGTCATTGAATAAAAGAACCTTTGCATCTTTTTCAAGACCAAATGTGTCTCCATCCTTAACAGGCATGTCCGTTACGATTGTTCCGGGTGAATTTTTGGCTAATTCATAAGCTTCTTTCAATGTGTTTACCTTAACTACATTGTTTCCGTAAAAAGCAGCTTCGATAATAGAACGGGTCTTGGAAAAACCAACTTTACCTTTGCCGATTTCGGAAATTGGATAATACGCTTTTGTTGACATATTATACGTCCTCCTTATAATGATTATATATTTTCCACCGCAAAACTTCCGCTATAGATTTCAGCATTGCGGTCTTTTACATAGAATGTGCCTTCGGCACACCTCTTGTATTATCTCAAACATGGTTTTAAAAGTCAATATTTATAAACTTCATTTTTTTATGAAAAGGACTTAATAATTGTTTCTAATTTCTAAAATATTTGTTAATAGATATTTTTCACTTGTTTGAAATGATTTTGCATGTTATTATAGATTGATTAGTTTTTTCTGAAATGTTCTTTCATTTCTTGATATTGACTGACAGTATTAATCATTTCTTATGTTTAATTACCAGACAATGTTTAAATTTTTATAGAGAAAGGAGTCATATAATATGGATCATAATGCATTTTCCGAAATCACACCCGAAATCGTCCGGCTTGCCAAAATGAGCGAACAAGCTGATATCATTGATACAGAACTTTTTACAAAATATGATGTAAAAAGGGGCTTACGTGACTTAAACGGTAAGGGCGTACTTGCAGGTCTTACCAATATTTCCGATGTGCGCGCCAAAAAAATCGTAGACGGCGTCGAAGTCCCTGCCCACGGTCAGCTATTTTACCGCGGCTACAATGTACAGGATCTCGTAAACGGTTTTACCAAGGATGACCGTTTCGGTTTTGAAGAGGTTACCTATCTCCTCTTATTTGACCAGCTTCCGGATGAAAACGAACTTGCCAGCTTTAGAAGCCTTCTCTCCAAATACAGATCTCTCCCTACAAGCTTTGTGAGGGATATCATTATGAAAGCGCCCAGCAGTGATATGATGAATACCCTTGCCCGCAGCGTGCTCACTCTGTACTCCTATGATGACCGTGCAGATGATGTATCCCTGCCCAATGTACTTCGTCAGAGCCTGCAGCTGATCAGTCTTTTTCCGCTTTTATCTATTTATGGCTATCAGGCATACTGCCATTACCATGACGGAAAGAGCCTTTTCATCCACCAGCCTGACCCTTCGCTTTCGACTGCCGAAAACATTTTACATATTTTACGTCCAGACAGTTCCTACACCCCTCTTGAAGCAAAGCTTTTAGATGTGGCTCTGGTACTGCATATGGAACACGGCGGAGGAAACAACTCCTCCTTCACTACCCACGTTGTCACTTCCTCACTGACAGATACCTATTCCGTTATTGCGGCTGCCATCGGTTCCCTTAAAGGACCGCGTCATGGCGGCGCCAATATCAAAGTTGTCCAAATGTTCGAGGAAATGAAACAGGAAGTAAAAGATTGGACCGACGAGAAAGAAGTGCGTTTCTATTTACGCCGCCTGCTTCACAAGGAAGCATTTGACCATGCCGGTCTGATTTACGGTGTAGGGCACGCAATTTACTCAAAATCCGATCCCCGTGCTGTCATTTTCAAATCTTTCGTCGAGAAACTTTCCGTGGAAAAGGGGCTTGAAAAAGAATTTGCCCTCTATTCACTGGTTGAAAGACTTGCACCTGAAGTGATTGCCGAAGAGCGGCAGATGTACAAAGGCGTCAGCATTAATGTGGACTTCTACTCTGGTTTCGTCTATCATATGTTGGGACTTCCTATGGAACTCTATACCCCGATCTTTGCCATTGCACGTATTTCCGGCTGGTGTGCCCACCGCATGGAAGAACTCGCCAATAACGGTAAGATTATACGTCCCGCTTATAAACCTATCGGTACCGACCGGACCTATATTGATATATCTGAACGTAATAAATAAACAACGTGTTAAATCAAGCGCAGGCGATTGCCTGCGCTTTTTAACATCCATTATTTTCTAACTGTTTTCATTGATACTCCCTATTTCATAGATGAGCTCCATGCTGCTATCTCCCAGCAGTTCCTGGAATTTTTCCTGAATCCTGCATGCAATCATTTTTCCCTTCTCAGGAGACGAGCCTGGAAGGAGCGCAGCATACTGAACTCTCCCGCACTTTGTAGCAGCATCCCCCCAATTAAGAGATTTTGACACTGCCTGTTCAAGCGCCTCAATTCCTTTGACCGCTCTGTCCTTCTCTAATTCACCGCCGGTCTTATCACAGACAGTAAACAAAAGAAGATGTGCTCCATGATTTTCATGTCCCATGCACTTAACAATAAATTGATATATCCATTTAAATCTGGCATACTCCACTCTGTAAGCTCCGCTTTCACGTCCCTGCTCCTGCATCAGACGCTGAAACTGCTTAAGATTAATGTACTTGCTTTCATCTTCCCTTTCTTTGGCTTCCATTGCTGTATCATGAAAAAAGTGATATCCCCTTTTCCCGTTCTGCTTTACAAAATATAGAGCCTTATCTGCCGCCGAATATAACTTTGTAAATCCCTTTCCATCCTCCGGCTTCTGCGCAATTCCTATGGAAACAGAAACCTTAAGATCCCCGGAATCCAAAAGCAACTCATTAATCTCGTACTCTATCCCTGCAATCAGCTTCCGTGCAGTGCTGATTATGTCCTTTTTTTTGTAATTTCCCGAAAAATATACTGCGAACTCATCACCGCCAAGTCTGCAGACACTATTCTCATTGCCTACCTGCTTTTCCATGACTCTTGCGAATCTTACAAGAACATCATCCCCGACCTTGTGTCCGAAAATGTCATTTACCAGCTTAAAATTATCCAAATCAAGTAACATGAAGAAGCCCTTTTTTCCATCCGTTTCCGTCTGATTCAGCAGCTTTTCCATGTATCTTCTATTAAGCAGATCTGTGAGCCCGTCTTTTAAGGCAATATCCTGAAGCTCTTTTTTCTGCTCTGTCATCTTTAATATTTTATCTATTCTGCTTCTCACAATTTCCGGTTCAAAGGGTTTTCTGATACAATCCATAGCTCCCATTTTAAGCCCTTTTATTTCACTTTCTCCATCCATATGAGAACTCAGAAAAATAACGGGAATATCTTTCAAGAACTGATTCTTTTTTAGCTCATCCATTACCTCATAGCCATTCATGTCAGGCATGTTGATGTCCAATAAAATCAGGTCAGGAATACATTTTTCTAACTGAGTCAATCCCTGCTTTCCGGACCTGGCTGTCATCACCTCATAGGAATCATTCAGTATCTGAACAGCACAATTCAAATTGGTCAGTTCATCATCTACCATGAAAATGCGTTTCATATGTTCCTGTGCCTCTCCCTTCCTGCATCTGGTAGAAAACGCTTGTCTAAATGCCCAAAAAATCCATTACCATCTGCTTCATTTGTGTTTTTTCGCATACATGATCATGCAGAACCGGTGCCTTTCTGATCTCTTCAATCGCCTTTGGAACTTCCACCTTGGAAAGCTGCGCAAGCTTATCAACCAATTCAAAATCTTCCATAGCATCATATTTGTGATCAATCGCATTTATGACACTTCTCGTAAATTTATAGGGGCTTGCCGTTGATGCAATAACCGTAGCTTTCGTGTCTTTTGATTCTTCCTTGTATTTTCCATAAACGCAGGAAGCCACGGCGGTATGTGTATCAATCACATATCCTGTACTTTCATACAAATCATGTATGGTTTTTGCCGTTTCCTCCTCATCCGCATAATTTCCATAGAAATCAGCAAGCTGAGACTTCATCTCCTCTGTAATCGTATAAGAGCCGCCGCTTGACAGTGCTGCCATCAGTTCTTTGTTTTTATCCGGATCATTTCCCGCTATACGATAGATCAGTCTTTCCAGATTACTTGAAATCAAAATATCCATAGAAGGGGAAGAAGTTAAGACAAATTCCCTGTTCCTATCATAGGTTCCTGACTTGAAGAAATCAAAAAGCACTTTATTTTCATTTGAAGCACAAATCAGCCGGTCAATCGGAAGTCCCATCTGCTTTGCATAAAAGGCAGCAAGAATATTTCCAAAATTCCCTGTCGGAACCACTACGTTGATTTTCTCGCCGCTGCCAATGCGCTCTTCCTTCAGTAATCTTACATATGCATACACATAATAAACAATCTGCGGAACCAGTCTGCCAATATTGATGGAATTTGCTGAAGAAAACTGGAATCCTTTTTCATCCATGTATGCTGCCAGTTCTTTATCGCCAAAAATCTGTTTTACTCCCGTCTGAGCATCATCAAAATTACCATGAATCCCAACTACGTATGTATTCTTCCCCTTCTGGGTCACCATCTGTTTTTCCTGTATCTTACTCACCCCGTTCTTGGGATAAAATACCACGATACGGGTTCCATCCACATCTGCAAATCCCGCCAGCGCTGCCTTTCCGGTATCTCCCGAAGTAGCTGTGAGAATCACGATTTCATTCTTCACCTGATTCTTTTTGGCGGAGGTGGTGAGCAGATGGGGCAGTATGGATAATGCCATGTCTTTAAATGCAATCGTTGCCCCATGGAACAACTCCAGATAATAAGCGCCCTGCGCTTCTACCATAGGCGCGATTTCCTCTGTGTCAAATTTTTCATCGTAAGCTTTGGCAATACAGTCTTTCAATTCCTGCTCAGTAAAATCTGTCAGATACAGTTTCATCACCTCATATGCAACCTGTCCATACGTCATTTCCGACAGTTCTTCAAGAGTCTTATCTAAAACAGGAATCCTGTCAGGTACAAATAATCCCCCATCCTCTGAAAGCCCCTTTAAAATTGCTTCCGATGCCTTGACCGGATTCCCTTTTGATCTCGTACTGTTATATAAAACTTCCATCTTTTTGCTCCTTTGTTTCTCTCATTACAGATGTTTTTGTAAAGTCTGCTTCATATTCTACCACAACAAAAGTATATTTATCAACCATTTGTAAAGAATTCATGACCGCCATGCTCAAACAATTTCACCAATGAACAGTCAAACCATTTCATTTTCTCCGGATCGGCTGCTTTTCTGGCAGCAAAATATAGCGCTCCCTTCGTCAGATCTTCTCCCATCAGGACTCTTTCTACCGCCTCTATTGTTTCCTGGGTGACCTTTACCTTCTGGTAAGTGCCATTAGCTACCGGCGAAAACTGATAAACTCCCTTATCCTGCTGCATGACCACTTCCGAAACCGTATTCGGAAATTTTCTGCTGTCAACCCTGTTTAAGACAACACCTGCAACCAACATTTTCCCTTCCTCATCCTCATTACCGGCTTCTGCCTGTACAATTTTTAAGAGTGCTTCGTAATCAGCTTCCGACAAATAATACTTGTACGCTTTTTCCATAACAGCATAGTCTACTACCCTCTGCCCGGAAGCCGCCCTTTGAGGTCTTCCAAAAAACCTGTCCACTTCCAGCTTTGGATCATTATTCTCCATGCTGATTTTAAATGCCGGTGTAGATGCAACTTGATTCATCTTCAGGCTTTTCACACAAAAACAACCTGCAAATACCATCATATTGCACAAAAACAACTGCATAATAAATTTTTTATACATAAGCTATACACGCGTCCTTTCTATCCGTAACTGTTAAATTTCATTTCACATTTGTAATAGTTCTTTAATATTTTATACAGTTACTGCCAAAAATATTTCTAAAAATTGCATGATGGGGTAATTTATTTCAAAAATACAATTTTTTATGTTAAAATAAAGAACAGAAAAACAACTTTTAAGGAGCCATGATATGGAGCAGAATCTCCCCGGTGTCTTCACAGCCAATAAAAAAGACGGCACACTTTATTACCGTTCTTCCATAACATACAAAAAAAAGCACATCAGTCTGGGAAGCTACCCGACTGCTCTTTTAGCTTACGGCGCATATTTAGAAGGTACCTCGCTTCTAACGGATGATTCACTCTCTCTTGAAGATTTTTCAATACATCGCGCTCTCCCCTTTGCAAAATGGGTATGCCTTATCAATTTCCGGGATAATCAGATTTATTTCTCTACTCCCATCTATATACGCAAAAGTTACTTTGAATATTTTCTCTCTCCTGAAGATGTGCTGAAATTTGATATTGACGACTTGTTTTACTACTCTTCCCACAAGATCATGCGGCGGGGACGACATTTTTTTGTTGCTGATTACGGCATGCAGGTGAATATCATGAGCCGATACGGAATCAAAAATTATGCTGTCAGGGATAGGGATTATCGATTTGTAAACGGTGATGATCTTGACTTCAGATATGAGAACATAGAAATTTTCAACATTTATCACGGCGTCATTAAAAAAGAAACCAAAAACGGCCCCCGCTACATCGCCCGTATACACTTAAACGGTAATTATACGATCGGATCCTACGGAAGCGATGTGGAGGCAGCCATTGCCTATAACAAGGCCATCGATATATTAAAAAAAGCCGGCGTAAACAAGAATTTTTCTCCCAACTATCTGGAAAATCTTTCTCCTTCTGTTTACGCCGACATCTATTCAAAATTGCATATTTCGCCAAAAATCAAAGCTTATTTGCGGGTGTAATCTACAAAGCTGATGGTGTAGGATGCAGTTCCTCCCACTCCATCTACCTTTTGCGCCGCACTATACTTCCACATTTTAAACTGATAGGGATAGTCTGGTATGGAAGCCTGTTCGTTCAACCATACATCATATTTCTTAAGCAGCTTATCCGGCATCAGTTCCCCAAGCAGCCAGTTTTTGTTTCCATAAAGAATCGGTCTGTATCCCTCTCGCTCAATACGGGATAAAAAGGCTTCCGCTATCTTCGTTTTCTGCTCCTCGTCAAGAATATCGATTCTTGAATCGTCATTGAAAATATACTCCATATCAAAAGCCACAGGATAACTGATTCGATAGGGTACCAGATTACTGATCACAAATTCAGCTTCTTCCGACGCCTCTTCTTCATTCACTGCCTGTGAAAAAAAGTAGACGCCTACTTCCAGACCAGCGCTTTGCGCCTTGGTAATATTACTGACAAAATTTTCATCCAAGGTAACAAGACCAGTCTCATATCCCCTGCTCCCCAGCCTTAACATGACAAAATCAACACCTGCGTTTTTTAACGCCTCAAAATCAATCTCTCCGTTATTTTTAGACAGATCCACTCCAAGCCAGGAACTCCTTTCCCCATCCTGATAGTATGTCATCTTACCGTTGCTGATCTTTATATTAGTAAAGTCGTAGGTATAAAGCGGAATATTCTTTGAAATTTCCATCCACTCTTCCGTTCCGTCCCTGCGGGTCACCTTTACATGCTTTCCGTCTGATGCCAGTTCCTCCTCCGTAGGTTCATGGGTAGGCTCTGGAGACGGGCTTGCCGTAGGTACAACTTCTATGAGCTGATTTCCTTCATCCTGATACATATCCCAGAAATCGAGGTCCTCGGATCTAAGCTTGTGTTCATTGTATAAAGTTTCGATGTCCTCCTGTCCCGACGCAAATTCGGCTGTTCTCTGCGGTGTGGGGGAAGAGGTTGCCTGGGTGTTTCTGTTTCCGGCGGATCCTGATCCGCCATGCCTTGTGTTGCTTACAAGGACTACTGCAAGGATAATCAATAGGAAAACGGAAACTGCCGCAATGGTGTATATCACCGGGGTTCCCATCCCTCTTTCGTCTTGTTCTTCGGGTAATCGCATTTGTCTTCACCACTTTCTCTTTTCAAATATTTGGATGGATTATATAATGGTTGTTGAAATGACTATTTTATAACTATACATGAAACTTGCTTTTATTACAACTATAATTCGTTACAGGAGTGTTCGCATGGATTTCCTTTACTTTAGTTTAAATTCTAAATTTCATTCTAAATTTCATTCTAAATACAAATTGAAAAATGCTCTGCTTGTTGTTATGCTATGCAGTATGTTTCTAACGGGCTGTGGGAATTTTTCTTCTGGTGGAGAACCGCTTAAGGCTACGGGGTTTTATTTTGATACTGTTATTTCTGTTACGCTGTATGAGGGCGGGACGGAGGAATTGTTGGATCAGTGTATGGAACTTGCCGGGTATTATGAGAATCTTCTTAGCGCCACTGCAGAGGGCAGTGATGTCTGGAAGTTAAATCATAGTATGGGACAGACGGTAATTGTGGATGAGGATACGCTTATTGTTTTGAATTCTGCCCTTTCTTATGCAAGGATTTCTGATGGGTTGGTGGATCCGTCTATTGGCGGGTTGTCTTCTTTGTGGAATTTTGGTTCTGGAAATGAGGAAATTATTCCCAATGAGCAGGATATTGCCGAGGCTTTGTCCCATGTGGATTATAAGGCTATTATGATAGACGGAAGACAGGTGAAGGTCACGGATCCCAAGATGCAGATAGATCTGGGATTTATTGCCAAGGGGTTCATCGGTGATAAAATGAAGGAATTTCTTTCTTCCAAAGGCGTCACTTCCGCACTTATCAATCTGGGCGGCAATGTTGTCACTCTGGGGAATCGTCCGGGCGGTACGCCCTTCCATATCGGAATTCAAAAACCCTTTGCCGGTGCGGGGAGTGCTGCTCTCACCTTGGATATATCCGATATCAGTGTGGTTTCCTCAGGAAATTATGAGCGTTACTTTGAAAAAGACGGCAGGCTGTATCATCATATTCTTTCCAGCCAAACCGGTTATCCCACTGAAAGCGGTCTTTCCCAGGTAACGATTTTAAGTTCTCATTCAATTGATGGGGATGCTCTTTCTACCCTCTGCTTTATCCTGGGATATGAAAAAGCCGCCCAACTGCTTGAAAATTACCCAGATATACAGGCTATTTTCATCACAGAGGACGGCGAAATTCTTTATGCTAATTTTTAGTAACTGTTCAGTGCCTTCACAGTTACAATGCAAAATCCATCCTAAATTGCCTGCGGCAATGGGATTTTGCATGCCTGAATCATATTCTTACGGTCTCAGCAGTAAATGCTTCGA
>CAYOED010000024.1:0-27552 GCA_964402925.1 uncultured Lachnospiraceae bacterium
AATACTCTTCGCAAAACTAAGGTTTTGCGAATATAGATCTGCCACTGTTTTTGCATCTGCTGCGCCTAATCCTGATTCCGTTGTAAGGAAATTATTAACAAGTGGGGGCATTGGTCCTGCCGGACCCTGAGGTCCTGTAGTGCCTCTATCTCCTTTGGGTCCCTGTGCTCCTGTATCGCCTTTTTCTCCCTGTGGACCCACTGGACCAACGGGTCCCTGTAGTCCGCGCTCTCCCTGGGGTCCCTGTAGTCCCTGAGGTCCCTTAATATTTCCGATCAATATCCTCATCTTACATACCTCCATCATCTGTTATATAGTATAAATTTCCGGTTTCTGCATCATATTCAAATTTAGGCGGTGTTTCGCCATCTGGATATTCTGCATATAAATTTCCAGTTTCCGGTTCAAGATATAAGGAGAACATTCCGGATGAAGGGGCTGTTACTCCTGACGGACCTTGCGGACCTGTATCTCCTTTTTCACCTTTTTCTCCCTGCGGTCCTGTTTGTCCGGCTGGTCCCTGCGGACCCTGTACTCCCTGTTCCCCTTGAGGACCCTGCGGTCCAGTGAGTTCACCGGCATCAAGTCTTCGCTGCACCTCATTTGCTATATCCGTGGCATTTTTTGCCGCCACATCTGCCTGTGCTTCTGCCTCCAGTGCCGCCGCTTCCGCTGCCCTCGCATCTTTGGCAGCGCTGATTGCCTCCTGTGTGGCTGTATTCGTCCGATTTACCGCAGCATCTACATCCCCTGTATTCGTCTCTACTTCCTTATTTAACTTCTCTGCAAGGGATATCATGCTTCCACGGACTTCCTCGCCGTATATTGCATGTCTGAAATCATTTATTTCTTTTGATATATCTGCCATTCTTAGCCTCCCATTTTCCTTTCGAGCGCTGATACTCTGCTTGCAAGATCTGAAAATTCTGAATTACGAATACTTCCGCTTACTTCTATGTTTCCGTGGAATATTCCGCTTCCCCTACAGTCAAAACCTCCATTACATTCCATGTCCCCGGCTGAAATCACCTTATCTCCTGCGCTTACATTGCCCTGCGTTGCCACCTCGCCTTTGTAGGCATCCAGAATAACACCTTTTGCCCCGTGGAGAACGATTAAGCCCGAACCTTCACGTCCAAGTTTTTCCCATCCCCCATCACCAGCATAAAAAATTGGATCATTACTGGACCCTTTCCATACTTTAAATGATCCGTCCGTCACGGTCGCCCTGCCTTCGCCGTTTTGCGCATAATTTGCAAGCATGCCTCTGTATATGTTCATACCATTCTTGTCGGCTGATGTACTAAGATTCCCACTAGCATCAAAGATTTTCAATCCATCTATATCTATCCTGATCATCAGACGGTCTGACCTGTCGCGTAGTATGATGGAACCGCCTTTCCCAAGACCAGAGCCTCCTACCTCAAACGTGCCGCCCCTGATGCGGTCAGCAAGCATGGTTCCTGTTGTAACGAAATCAGCTACAAGGTTACCGTCAATGGTCCATGCATTACGATATGGACCATTGATTCCGGAAGTTGAAAAGCCGATACCATTCTGATTAATCTGAATGACATTCTGGGCCGTTTCTTTGTCCGGTGCATTCATGATCAAAATACGCCACGGGTGCATCTTTTTTCCTGTTTGGGGGTCTATATTGTCCAGCACCACGTATCCACCAAATCCACCAGTAATCAGCGTTGTTGCATTCTCTACTTTTCGATTGATTTCAATTGACGTTTCTTCTGCCATCTGCTGTACCCTGCGCGATACATCAAGCATATTACGGGCACTTGATGCTGAAAATGATGTTGTTGTCCTGCCAAGAGTTACTGTGTTGTTTCCGGGGTCATCCAGATATATAACTTTTTTGGTTAGCAGGTATTGCCCTGTGATGTTATGAGGGCCGGATATAACTCTTGTCCAATATCCAAGATGTAACTGTTCAATATTTACATCAATTATCGATAGATCTACGGCTTTAAGTTCCATTGTCACCGGAAGATATATGGCTTCATCTAGATATGCCTTTGCTTTTGTCAACAGATTTTGTGGCAGTGTTACATCTTCCCACTTTTGTACACCAAAAATCCATCCATACTGGCTCACTGCATTTTCATTGTATATATAATCTTTTCCACTGTTGACGGATGTAATATCAATAATCTTGGTCTGTGTCTCACCTAATTCATCCTCATATTCCACTTTTGCACCACGGGGAATCAGGGCGGTTATGATCGTCGAACTGTCCATGTATCTTGTCATATCAAGCAGGTTTTCTCCCAGCCGGATTACCTGGCTGTTAATCCCACCGTAATCATATACATAATCCAGATACCTTGTTTTTCCTGCTACACGTGTGCGCAGATAGCCTCCATGTGTAGCCACCAGCTTATCGCGCAGACTTGTCAGTGTATCAGAATAATCGCTATTGCTGCGGTTGATGTAATTATTATTATCCACTACATTAACGATTCCGCGTGTGAAACGCTTCCGTTGCTCTACAGAGTTATTATGCTGATTCAGACGACCATTCAGGAATTCTACAATACTGCCCCTGTGTTCATATGGACGCTGTTGGCTGTCCAGCAAATAAGCTAAATCGCCCTCGCAGGTTATAGTACCTGTTAAATAAAAATCCTCTTTCCGTCCAATATAACGCCCCCTGAATATTTCGTTGTCATCCTGATACACATAAAATTCCGAGGATAAGATCTTTATTTTTTCACGATAAGGATGTGACGCTGGCATTTGAAAAGTCAGACTTCCCTGCATTCCCATTTCCAGCGTCAATACCGGATTTAAAAGAGAAAGTTCTTCAACTCCCGGCAAAAACAATGGATATATCTCTTCATCCGTCAATACTTTGATGGCATACATTATAAGATCCCTCCTCTATACATAACAGATACCGTCCCATTTCCAGTAAACGACATGACATGTTCGCCTTCTGCCAACAGCAACTCATATAGTTTTGTGTGACCTGCCAAAAGCTGAAATGTCTTTCCTTCGCATTTTAGCGTCATGGGTGTACTGCAGATGATTTCTGGCACAGCGTGCTTTTGACGTCCCACTACCGTTATACTTCCGTTCCCCCGAATAGGAATATCTGAATAATTTCTTATGATTCCATCCACAAAAGAAAAAGGATCCCAGCGCCACGGTTCGATTCCGTTATAAAGTTCGTACTTATATGGATCCGCATCCACCGTTATCACCAGAGTTCCCACCATTCCTTTCCGGTTATAGCTTGATACCGCTGCCCGTCCGGAGTAATAATATCCCCTGTCATCATCAAAAATCACTTTGACTTTTTTTCCATGAAATTCTTTTTGAATTTCACTGTATAGAGAGGGCCATTCGTTCTTTAAGCGCCCGGAACCAAACTTCATGGTAATTACCCTGTTCTGATAAAGTGGATACCCCGTAACAGCTTCTGACAGATCGAGAACGCCGTCGCTGGCTGGCATGTTCACTATATTACTTTTGAGTTTCGGCGGCTGTACACAATGCATTTCCGTCAGCGCCATTTTATAGCGTTTGAACATGTGGATCTCGTTTATGGATACACTGTAAAAAATCATGTGACACCGCCTCTCATATAATAGGACTGGCTCTGCTGCATCCGTTGATCAATTTGCGGCATCAGCTTTCCTACCAAAGTATTTCCATCAATATATAACTCGCCGGGTTTATCTGCGATAACCTTCAAGTAAGAGAGCATTTCTTCTGTAATGGCATTGCTAGATACTCCTGATAAATCTATGTTTCCATATTGCGGAGCCTCAACAGCATCCATCTTTACCATATCCGCCATAGCGGAGCGGATCTGTGCATTCATTTCCCCCAGTCTTTCAAGCGTTCCTTCTCCAAAGCCTTCTGCATACATTTCACCCAGCCATCGGGCTTTTTTAGAAGGGGAATTTACCTGTAATTCCGTCTTGCTGGCATTATATGCTTCCCTTGCTATTTCCCTAGCAGCTTCTATTGCTACGTGCATCTGCTCTCTAATGCCTGCTGCCATACCAGTACTTACAGCATTGCCTATTTTTTTGAATGTGCCACTTTCATTACCGCTGATTTCCAAGTTTGACTCTGCTTCACTAATAGCATTCCCTGCGACCTCTCCTGTAGCATCAACAACTTTCGCACCGTCTTCTTTCACCGTCTTTTCAAGCGTCTGCATTGTCGCTTTGGTAGTATCAATCACTTTATCGTTCGCATCAGATACAGTGGTGACAAATTCTTCACTTTTTGTATCCCAGTCATCTGCCATACTTGCTGTAGCTTCCGTCTGCGCATTCAGGAGCAATTCCATCTGTTCGGAATACCCCGACTGCATATCCGCCATAGTGTCAATTAATATTTCCTTTGCCTCGCTCATTTCAGACCAGCCATCCAGTACTCTTTGGAAAGATTCATCTCCTTCCTCAAATGCCTGCACAAGTTCATCCAGATATCCGGCACCGGAGATTCCCATGTCCATAATCGACTGTACAATATCATCAAAGCTGCCTGTTGTATCTTCTTTCATGATCTGTGCAGCTTTTGCAAGATTCTCCGTATACTGGGTGTAAGTATCTTTCTGGGAGGCAAGGTTATCTGCCATCTGCTGTACAGTCAGGTCAGATTCTGTTTTTAATTCCTGAAACAATCCTACCTGGCCGTTTATTGCTTCTTCTGCCTTTTCCCGCACTTCGTCATACGCATCACGCAGCGTCTCCTGTGCTGCCGCCACTTCTGCCGTAGCTTCGTAAGCCTCTCCTTTAAAATAGATAGTCTGTGTCACCAGTGTCTCTGCGCCGGTAGCTGCTGTTTCTGCTGCTTCGGCCAGCTCCTGATATTCTGACTCAAGATCATCCATAGTAGCACGGAGTTCTTCTTCCTGTTCTGTTTGTTCCTTAACAGCATCAGTCAGTTCGGCAATCCTTAACCTGTAATTGTCAGCTTCGTTATTCAAGGCATATGCCGCGGTGACATCATCAAGAGCCTCGCTGTTATCTTTCAGGAACTTATTATATTCCTCGGTTACTTCCGCCAGTTTCTTCTCTGTCTGCGCACGCTGTTCAATTATTTCATTCCGCTGCTTGTCTGCTTCATAATACTGGTGTGCTGCTTCTTCTGCATCTGCCTGACGGAATTTTGCCTCCAGCACCGCAAGCTGGGCTTCTGCATTTGCTTCCCAACCTTCAGTATTTTCAGCCAGTTTTCCCGTCTGCTCGTCAATAATAAGATTCAGCTCCGGCATCTCCTGGTTGAGTTGCTGCACAATGAGCTTCATTTTATTTTTTTCTTCTGTGGAGAGTTTTTCTTTACTGTTTAATTCTGACAACTGTGTTTTCAGAATTTTCAACGTTCCTATTTCGGCTTCATTTGCCGCAGTTGCATCCTTCCGGCTGGAAATTTCAGTATTCAGTGTGTCGATCTGTTCCTGATTTGCATCCAGCATTTCCCTGACTTCGCCTGCAGCAGTTGCATTTATGGCGGCATAGGCTGCCACGGCTGTTGTAATACCAACAATAGCAGTGATTAAAATGCCAGCTGGATTTGCATTCATGGCCGTATTCAATAACCATTGCGTAACCGTAGCCTCTTCATTTGCTGTTTTATATGCTTTCCATGCCGCAGTCACTGCCTCGATCGCAGGTCCTATTACCTTCATCTCCAGATTTGCGGCAGTAATTCCCGCAATTCCTGCAATAACCAGATCAGAATTTTCCAGCACCCACGACAACCCATCTATGACCAGAGGAAGCGCATCCTCAGCAAATCCGATTGCGCCTTCGGCAGCATCTCCTAAAGCGCTTGCAAACTCATCCATGGATCTGCCAAGTTTACCGTTGTCCATTGAATCCTGCAGTTTTCCCACAGAATCCGTTGCAGCATCTACGGAATTTTTCAAAGTACCTTCAATCTTTTCATATGCAGAAATTCCCAAAGACTCCAGCGCGCTCTGTAGGATTGTTACTTTTCCGGTCAGATTCGCCTCCATCGTTTCAGCCATATTTTGGGCTGCTCCCTCGCAGTCTTTTAGCTGCGCCTTCAAGTTTTCGAATTCATCCCCAGTACCTTCTAAGAGGGCATTAACTGCCGCAATATCAGTCTTGTTGAATATGGCGCTTATCTTCCGGGTTTTTTCAGAAGAGGACAAACCATCCAATGATGCCTTTAAGTCGACCATAATGTCGTTCATATCCCTCATATTGTCCTGGCTGTCTGTAATATTCAGTCCTAAGTTTTTTATCTCCTTGGAAGCATTTTTCGTAGGAGCCAATAGTGACAAAATGATATTCCTTAAATGGGTTCCGCCTTCTGCTCCCTTAAGTCCTCTATTTGCAAGTACTCCCAATTCCGAATTCATCGTTTCAAGGCTCTGATTCGACAGGGATACTGCACCGGAACACACCAGTGTCGCTTCTCCAAGCTGGGCTACGCTGGTATTTGATTTCTGGGCAGTCCTTGCCATTTCATCTATGTAATTATTCAGCCTTGAGGTTTCTATCCCCAGAGCGGCCATACTGTCTGTTACCAGATCGGATGCATAAGCCAGATCCATGCCGCCGGCAGATGCAATACTAAGAACGCTTGGGAGCGTCTCTGCTGCTTTTTGCGCGTCATATCCTGCAAGGGCAAGATAATTTAGCGCTTCTGCTGCCTGACTGGCAGAATACTTGGTTTCCTTTCCGCTTTTTTTCGCCGCCTCTTCCAGAATCTCATAAGACCTGCTCCCTGCTTCAATTTCTTCTGCCGTAATTCCCATAGTTGCGGCTACCTGTGACATGGAACTTTCAAAGCTGCTTCCTACATCGACTGCTGTGGAAGATATCTCTTTTATTCCTTCCGCAATCTTTTTGGCACCCTGGATTACTAGCTCACTCACAAGATTTGCCTTCAATACATCCCCGAAAACACTGGTTTTGTCAGACGCATCATCAACTTGTTTTTTATAATCTTCTATAGCATCTGTCGTATCCTCGGTTGCAGCTTCCGCTTCTTTCAGACTTTGACTGTTCTTTTCCAGCTCAGTATTGATCTTTGTGGCTTCGGTCTTGGCATTAGTCAGACTGATCTTATACTTAGATACCTTATCTTCTGATGTTTCATACGCCCGTTCTGCATTCTGTAGTTTGTTGCTCAATTCTTCAACAATTTTCTGCTGTTGGTCTAATTCTTCTGTCGTGGTATCCGTGGAAGACTGCATGCGCTTCATTTCATCTTCTGCATCCGCCAGCTGTTCTTTAAGTTCTTCTATCCTTTGCCCAGCATTTTCATTTACGGTCTGCCACGTCTTGAGCTGCTCACTGTTTAATTCAACCTTTTTGTTTGCCTGCTCCAGTTGTTTTGACAGATTCTCGTGTTTTTCTGTCAATGCTTCCAGGGATTTTGCATTATCCCCGTACCTTGCCTCAATCTCTTTTGACTGTGACTGCAGAAGTTTTAATTCGGAAGTCACTTCACGAATTCCAGCTTTAAATTCTTTTTCGCCATCAAGGGCTAGTCCGATACCAATATTAAAAGACATCTTTACCTCCTAAAAATACGCAACGTCAATTTCCTGCGTATTTTGTTTCTCATCTGCCGGTATCTTGTAAATCATTCTTTGCACATTTAAATTGTGGAAATATTTATACTGTTCAAAAAGGGCTAAGTATTTCCAGAACTGCAGGTGTCCTGCTTCTTTTTCCGTAAAGCCGAAAATAACCCTCGTAACGTACAGGAACCGCGCAAAGTCGATTTGTACTTCTTCTCTTCCATCTTCCCCTGCACGGTTAACACGTTTTTTCCTACTATACATTCCGTCATTTCTGTAAGCACCAGCGTTGCAGCATCCGAAAGGGAAACGCCCGCTTCCCGCAAAATCATACTTGCCTGCTGCCTTGTGATGTGGCTCATGATCCGCTCGTTAGTGTCTTCCCGTTTCCAGTTATGCACGTCAATACCTTCGTTGACCATTGCTGTGAATCCATCCATCATTGCCGCCACATTAATAGGCGTATATGTTTTTTCTCCATCAGCATCCGCCACAATTCCCGATACAAGGTTCTGAAAACGCTGAATAGATTCATAATTGTTCTGGATATATTCCAACGTATTCATGGTACAGATCAGTGGATATTTTTCTTTTCCTGCCTCGATATATTTCATATATTTTTCCAGCATTTCTTTTCTCCTCAAAAATGCAACAAGGGAGTCCGGCTTTTGCCGTCCTCCCTTATACTCTTTACTCTGCCTGGTCATCATTCTCTATCTGATCGCCATCCTCTGGCTCATTATCAGAATCCGGCGGCGTTGCTCCAAACATTGCGTACAACACCTTAATTGCTTCTTTCATATTCAGATATCGTTCCGTCATGATATAATCTCCGTTTTCCATGCAGTAGATACTTCCTGTCACAGTGGGATTTTTATATTCCGGAGTATCTTTTCCCGTCTGTGCCTCTGAATCATATGGAGCAAAGGTCACCTTTGGATAAAATTTGACTCTATAATATGCAATTGTTTTTCCTACACGTTCATTTTCGATTAATCCAAATCCTACAGGAATCGGCATATCTTCTGTATTTCCCACATTAACCTCGTAGCCTTCCACCTTCTTTCTCTTTCGGCCCAGTAAGGGCGTAAAGATTTTAGGATCATCATCCAAAATTTCAAGTGCAATGCTTCCTCCTGTTACCGAACTATCCTCAAACTGTTTAATATTATCCGCGTACACGGCTACTGTATTTTTAGTTAAAGTTTCCTTGTACGAAATGGCTGCCGCCAGCTTTTCGACTTCGCCATACATCAATGTGTTTTCGTCTAACGGCGCGTATAAAAACGTGCTTAATCCTTTCTTGGGCATATGTCAATCCTTCCTCTCTTCATTATCTGTTAAAATGTTACAGTGGAAGACTGCATGTCTCCACTTTTCTTCTTCTCTCTGTCGCTGTGTTCCTCCGTTAAAGGAAAAACCATATCTTCGCAGAATTTTTTTGATTTTTCTTACCGCCTCCCCGGAATCGTCTTTGTCTTTTGGAAAGAGTGGACAGAAATAGTGGATCTGAAAGTATGTAATATCATCCACAGGCAGATTATCCGCATAAGAAAATCCATCTTGAAGTTCCTCTACATAGACGATATATTTTTTTGCAGTTCCGCAATATCTTTCCTCTGCCCATGCAAGACCTGTTTCTTCCAGAGCCTTTTCCAATATCGCGCAAGCCTCCGTCATTTCAAACTCCTTTCCAGACTTTTTTCAACTTTTTCAGCAACCTCTTTTTCCACGGATTTCCTGATACCTGCACATACAGGCTGTGCAGCCTGCTTTGCAGTTCCATATTCCAGATATGCAAGTTTTTCCATATTCCGGACACCATCTTTATCTTTCCCGGTCGGACGGATGTAATCAAAAATACCTTTAGAATTTTCCTTTGGACCAGTTGCCTTAATGGAATTCTGCATGCTTCCTGTATCTTTGTGTCCTTCCAGCCCTTTTTTCAGCGCTTCGACCACCAATGGTTCCACTTCTTTCAGTGCTTCTTTTCCAGCAACTTCAATATCAGCCATTTTCTCCAGCATATTTAGTAAATCCTGCGGTATGTCCAGTCTCATATTCATGCTATCTCTCCCTAAAAAATTTCAGCGTCAAATCCGTACAAGGCGGAATCAGATCTTGATAGCTCTGTGCCCTTTCGATCTTGTATAGTTTTTTCTCAATTTCCGCAAAAAATCTGTTTTTATTATCTTCGTCGATATTGCGGTACATCGGTATTCTGATACGGCGGCTGATTTCTACATCCGCCGCCTTTGCCTCAAAAAACTGCATTTCCCCTACGACACGGTTTGAAAATCTTGTGGATACTTCTGGTTTTGCTTTAGGTTCTCCTGATTCTGCGATTCCAAAAATCTTTACGACACCGTCGTTAAATGTTTCAAACTGTCTGCTCCTGACTCTTGGCATAATCATCTACCTTTCTGCTTATCTGTAAAGAGATGATTTCCTCTTTATAGTTGGTCCAAAACTGCGGTGTCTCTCCTGCTCTCGCATACATGACATAGTCAAAAAGGAGTGCGCGTTCCTGATTTTCCTCAAGGAAATTGCACTCCCCTATTTTCCCAGATATGGCAGCCATTCCCCTCTTAATCATCCCTGTGATCTTCTTGTCCCCTTCCGGGTCTTTCCATGTGATATCCAGATAATTTTTTATATCCTTTAGGAGGGTCTTTTCTTCTTTGACTGTCATCCTTCTTTTACTCCTTTGTCACTGTCACTGTGTAGGTTTCCGTTGCAGATCCATCTTTAACTGTAATGGTCACTGTGTTGGCACCTGCATTCCATGTTGCTGCTCCGCCATTTGCCACATCCTTATCAGCAACTTTAATGTTTATGTCTGCCGAACCGCTAAACGGAATCACATTAATTGTATTGCTTACATTCTGGGTAGCTGCTGTATATGTCTTTGTATTGGCGTTAAACCCAGGCGATAGCGCAAGGCTTCCAATTTTTATATTTGCCAATGTTGCATTTTCTGTTTTTGCATCTGTTTCAGAAACAACATGAAAACGTGTCGGTTTTAAATCTGTGATATCCAGCACCTGAAAAGCATTATCGTCTTTTGCAAATCCGTTTGCATACATCTTGATAATATAGACCCTCTCATCTTCCAGGAAATGATATTCGTCAGAATATTCAAACTTTCCATTCCTCGCCATTCCTACTCCCAGAAAATACTTGGATGCCATACCGTATACAGCTTTGCCCTCCGGAACTGCTGCGGACTGAATGATTTCCGCCGGAACAGGCAGTGTAGTGACATATACTCCGTCCGGCGTCAGCATTCTAGTTGCAGGCAGTACCTTCTTCCAGTAATCCACCGGATTTACCAGCATGATCAAATCCTTTACGGTTCTGGCTTGTCCGTTAGCATTTCTGGCAATGATTGCCGTTACTTTTCCCATCTGCTCCATATCCAGATGCGTCATTTTTATTTCCTTTTTCATCGGGTATTCTCCCCCTGTAATCACAACGCCTTCGCCCACCTGGCGCATCATGCCAATCGGCATGTCTTTACCGTTTCCGTAAACTATTCCATATTCCAGACCATTGGAAAGCGCTTCGAGAAGCACCTGACGGATATATTTATCCAGCCATGCAGGACCTAAGTCTAACATAGCTTTGGCTACCGGCAGGAACGCACTCAGTTTGTCCTGGGTAACATCCACCTCCTTAAATCCAGAGGTCAGTTCCTCTATGATCTTGGCAGTCAGTTTGCCCCATGTGGCTTTCTGATCTCCGTTGGTATTCATCATCATTCTGGTCAGTCCTGTCACTGTAGTAGCAGATATTTTTGCCAGCAGCGGATGATTCGTCGAAAGTTCTTCGAACACAGAATCAATAATAGTTTCCGGCATTACCGCGTCAACATCATTAAGCGCCTGCTTTGGGTCTGTCGATCTCATAGCCTCGATTATTTTCTCATAATATGCCTTTTCCTTAGAGGTCAGCTGACGCACGCCTCTCTGTGCAAGGATTGCAGCATCCTGCTCCGCCATTAATTCTCTCGCCTGCTCAAGGACATTTTCCTCAATCTTTTGGCACAGTTCAGTAAATGATTCACTGAATGCCTTGGCGTCATCATCCTTGATTGCCTGATTCATTTTTTCTACAATTTTGGCTTTTTCCATTGCCAATAAATCTTTGTTTTTCATTTCTTTCTTTCCTTTCACATATTTTTCATTAAATTTACCAACTGGTTCGTGAGTTTCTTTGGTACTGGCGCCGGATCCGGTTTGGCCGATTGGTGCAGTTCCTGCAACTGTGCGTGAAAATCTTTCATCTGTGCAATCAGATTTTTCATCTGCTGTACCTGCTGGCTTAAATTTTCCTGCGCACTCTGCGCATCCTTCTGGGCTATGCTATAACCTCCAATTTCATCAATTAGTCCATATTCCAGGCACTGTTCCGGAGTCAAAAATGTTTCTGCCTCCATCATCTCGATAAGCTGGTTTTCTTCCAGCTTGGAACGTTCCAGAAATATCTTTCGATTTGATTTCATCAGCACATCCAGGTCATCAGCTGCTTTCCTAAGTTCTTTGGAGTTTCCACATGTTTCAATCCACATTTCGTGGACAAGGGCGGACGTTCCAATTCCCATAACCCTGTGATCGCACGCCTGTAAAATGACGAAAGCAATGCTGTATGCAACGCCATCCACATATCCTGTCTTTTTGCAGGCTTTCTGTTTCAGCAGATTATAAATTGCGACACCTTCTTTTACGGAGCCTCCGTTTGAGTTGATATGTAACTCAATCGTATCTGTATCTGAAATCTCCTCCAGTCGATCTCTAAAATACTTTGCTGACGTTTCAGCATCATCGTAACTCCATGTATCCCAGTTAAAATTCCCATAGGCTGTCACGTCATCATAAATATACAGTTTATGGGTGTTTTCCCCTTCCTGCTGGAAACAAAAATTAAACGGTTTTGCCACTCTTCTCACCTCCTTCTTTACTGAGATAGTCAATCAATTCCTGTATAGTAGAGTAGTTTTTAGTCATGAAATGCTGATTAGCCCATGGTTCATCAATCTCAAGTTCTCCTATTGCACGAAGAATCATATTTACAGTATAGATACCTGAACTGATAAGTTTATCTGCGGATGTCGCAATGTCGAACATATCTATATGTTTAACTTTCGTGGTATCCACCCGCACATATGTCCTCTCTTTTATATCATTTTTACCTACCCTCTTACGGTTGATTTCCTGTGTAAGCATACACGCCAGCGGATCAATGCAGAACATGAGCATTTCATCTATCGCTTTACTTGTGTCCTGCACGTCTCCTTTTACTAATGATGGGGGAATGGAAAACCCTCTGGCCGTAAAATCAAAAATATCATCATACTGGTTCTTGATATCTCTTGATGTCCCTTCACTGTATGTTTTTGAGCCCAAATCCGTATATTTATATCCCTCATGCAATGGCAGGACTGCGTTCGGACTGTTGAAAAATGATTCAAAGTATTGATTCAACAGTTTTGTTAAGGTTTCATCGAAATTCTTGCTGTTTTGCGCTAGTGCGGAAATGTCCAATATTCCTCTATTACCTCTGCTTTTCAGATATGATTTTTCAGAATAATCAACTATTTTTCTGTAAGAATCATATAAGCCTCGAATGACCAGATTGACGTTCTTATTGTTGAGCTTCCAGTGCATCACATCCTTGGTTTTAAATGTTCCCGAAAACTGATATTCGCCTACTGCCACATCGCTATATGTGTCACCGTATAACGTGTCATGTGTTACAGTAAAACCGTCTGCTACAAAAATCTGACCATTAGAACTCTCTACAATCAGTAGTTCATTATTCCGGAACAGCTGTTCCATTGCTTTGCTTATGAATTCTGCTTTATTCTGGTTTCGATTTGGTTCGTAATTCCAAAGGTGATATTCATCTCCAAAAACTTCCTTACCTTGATGAAATGTCCTGAATTCGCATTTCGACAGTATATTGGCAATTTTGCCGACACATGTCCAAAAAGCCAATTCGCGCAGATACACTTCATTCACAGCCTCTTTAATCTGTTGGTCCGTAATTTCTATAGCAGTTACTCTTTCCGTATCAGGCGTTTCCCTGCTCCTGAAAAGTCTTTTTATACTAAGCCCCATGCTTTCCCTCCTTCTGGCTCTAATATGTATACACACCTAAATCTGGTACATCTGTTGTCTGTACATATGGAATTGCATCCTCTATGGTCATGGACGCCACCACTGCCATGAATGGATCGGTTTTCCTGGATTTTGCTTCAATCTTTGCGTATACAAAATTGCCAATATCTGCATCATCCTCTTTCCCTGCTTTGCGCCCGTACCTGATCATCTTCGTATTATTCACTGCCCACCTCAGCATAGGATTATCGCCCCAGAAAAAGTAATCATTTGCAAAGCAGCTGTCTATTACCGGTGCCACTTTCATAATGTCGCTGGGTCTTACCATCTTTAAATTTTTATATATTTTGGCGTCAAACCCTATTGCCCGCAGGTATTGCGATAATAAGGCATACCTGAAATCATCTATCGCCATCATCTTTATGCAATAAAATTCCATCTGTGCTGAAATGTAGTCCGTTATGATGCCGGGATGGATTTCTACGTCATCCACCAGATCTATCAGCCCTCTTTGTGCCCACTCCTTCCATGGGCATTTCAGTCTTGGAATATCTTTTGACTTTAGGCACAGCCATGAATGATTAAGATCATACCGGAAGTCACCTTCTCTGAAATGCAGATTGACCGATACCATATCTGTGATCATTGAATAGTCTATACCACAGGTGCAGACTCTTCCCTGCAGCTCCGGCACCGGCTTGTTGGTCGCTTTGATTTTTTCATAGTCACACACCTTCACTTCGCTGGAACCATCCGGCAGATTCATTCTCTTTGTCATAAATGACGTAAGTCTTTCCGGATGTTTAACCCACTCTCTGTACTCTTTTCGTATTTCACCCATAAGAGTTGGCAGATATGGCAAAGAGGGATTTGCTTTTTCCCAGTTCGCTTCATCATGGACCTCGTCTTTGCTGTCCAGACGGCAAATAAAAGGCAGCAATCCATTATCTGGTTCACCGCCAAACAATATTTCTTCCGATGTGTCCAGGAGATCATCTAGCGGGCCTTCCCGCACATCTCCCTGAGTTGTATAATAAGACCGGCGCGGATGTGGCTTTTTACCCAGACCTGTCGTAAATACATTGATATTTTTATAATCTTCGTACTGATGGATTTCGTTAAATACCACAAGACCAGAACGGAGTCCATCTTTCCCACCTGGGTTATTTGTCCTTCCCAGAATGGTGCTTTTGGTATCCAGCCCTATTACTTTTTCTGTAGTCCAATAAAAAAAGCGCCTCAGTTTTTTTAAGAATTGTGGCTGCTCAAGAGCTGCCACTATATCTTTCACCGGGCGTATAGCCTGCTCTTCATTGTTTGCACATATATCAACATCATATTCACGTATTCCATTATACGGAGATACTAACGACACGCTTTCCAGTGCAATGGTTCCATCTTTTCCAGCCCCGCGACCTATCAGACAGAACAGATCCGGCCAGCGTGGTGTTCCAGAATCCTTCCAGTAAGTACAATCATGCAGTCCGATCACAAACTGCTGCCATGGAAACACCTGATCATACGGGAAGTATTTTGCCAGTCCCAAATAATCTGTTAACTGCTCCTGATTGACGTAAATATCTTCGTTTTCAAAGCAATATCGAATATGGGTTACCAGCGCTTTCACTTCTTTTGAAGTGCGAATTTCCCCGTTTTCCACGGACTCCATAAATGCTTCTATACGCGGATCACAATTTGTCATCAGTATCTCCCTTAATTACTTTGTCTGTTGTAAGTCCTAATTTTTCCAGAATTAACAGCATCTGTTTGTTAACAGCCACCAAATCCTTTACGGACTGGTTCTGCTTTACGATCATAGCTTTTCCCGAAGCAGATGAAGTTTCATAGGACACTCCCCTCTTTCTTATATCTGTTTTTAATCTCTTTTTGGCATCGTAGAGTGCCATATAATCATCCAAAAGGTCGGAAAAAACAGAAATGTCCGCCTGCTTTTTTTTCAGCTGATCCTGTAGGCTTTGCAATATATCACCCTTTTTTTCCGCCATATTTCTACCTCCATTTTTTTATTTTTTTCTCACGCGCGACTCGCGCGGAATTGTCGAGGGTATCATGCGGTCTCTCGCATTAAAATTAAAACGCGATTTTTTAAGACCGGGGGTCAATCCCATCTTTCTTCTGTCAAAGGTTTTTTGTTTTCTGGCTTTCGATATCCATGTACAGCTTCATGACAGTCTCGACACAAGCTAATTAGATTTCTTTTCTTTATTCCTTGCCGCTCATACCATATTTCCAGCGCCAGCTCTGGATGTTGTTTCACACGATTTATATGGTGTACAGTCGTAGCTTTCTTATATATGTTTTGTTTTTTTCTACATCTCTGGCACTCGTTATGATCCATCTTTAGCACGTCTTTGCGAACCCTTTTCCACGGTCCCCAAATATAAAATTCATGTATGTCCTTGCGGATACATTGTTTTACATATTCAATTTCTTCATTGCTCATGTATTTAAAGGGGCTGTCGCGCTAATATTAACTAGCGCGACAGCCCCTTTTCCTTTCTTATTTTTTTAAATAAAAACATTATCACCATGTTTCTGTAGTTCCTTTACGTACAATTCACGCATACGCTTCTCTTCTTTCACTATCCGCTTTCTTTTGCTGCGCGAAGGAACACCTTGCAGCTTCTTTTTCATATCTTCTGTCATAACCGAATATACATAAATCTTTCCGCAGGACGGACAGGCAAATGCTCCTACATAGACAGGCTGCCCAAATAATGCGATTCCATCCTCCCGCGCCATTGTTTCCTTGATTGCAGGTTTGAAAGCCTGCCCACACTGGTTACAATATATATTATTCTCAGCGGCATTCATGGTTAGATCCCTCCTAGGCACTTCAAATGTGTTGGAATGGGTGCTACACCTCTTCAATAATTTTATGTTACACTTTTAGTTATTTTAATATTCTAACACATCGAATCCGTCAAAACCGTCGTTTTTTAATTTTTTTTCAAGATATCTGTCATGCTTCCGCCTACAGCTGTCTGCTGTGTATTCATTCTTTTTGTCTAAGGCATTCATTCTAGAGGCTACTTGCACCCAGTTTAAGTCTTCGATGTAGTATAATGTTAATAGATTTCGCATTTCCAGATTATTAATTTGAGATATGTATTCTTCTACCTGTGTCACGAGCTCAAGGAGGTTTTGTTCTTCACAGAGAAGGTTTTCTCTTCTCTTTTCCAAAATTGATTTGATTTCCTTATATTCTTTATGTGGAAAACCTGCTATAGTTACTGTTCCAAGAGGCTTCTTTCTCTTTCTGCCACAGGTTACAACATCCGTTGTATAGTAACCGTGCTCATTCATTTTTGCAATTCGGTCTTCTAAGCGCATCACATTTTGCCTGAGAATCTTAATTCGGGATAATGCTTTGCTATATTGTATTAATAACTCCTTCATGCGTCCTCCTCGTATGCCTGCTGCCTCTAGGTATTTCATAAATCTCTTATTTTGATTTATTCAGTTCTAACTCTGCATCACAGTTTAAAACTATTTCCATTGCCCACACCCTAATTATTTCAAGAATGTTTTCATTGCGATTTGCATCGTTGTCTGGTTTCTGGTATTCCCGACTGTAACTGCTGATTGCATCCGCTAACTCTATGTTCCTATCCCTGTTTTTAACCCAATGTGGTACTGCCCCTAATGGCGGCTTCTGACTATTTTTCTTCATAACATCATTTCCTTTCGTGATACCTATGCCTGCTGCCTCTGGCAAGTTTAATACCTGCCCCGTTTTATACACCTGCTGCCACATCATCTATTCAAATTTGGGTCGCATTTTTTCCATATGTTTCACTTTCCAGACGCCTTAGCACGCAATCATCCTTTCCAATACACAAATAGCATTCTTGGCAATCAGAATCCTCATTGCAATTGTAAACTGCTTTCGCAGCCTCTTTAATTGCTTTGTTCAGCTGTTCCTGTGTATAAAATATTCCTCCTCTCTGTAAGGCAGGATTGATTATCCTTTCGTAGCACTGTTTGGATACAATCTTGCAGACCTGTTCTGCTCCACCTTCCCTTTCGATCTCAAACATTCCATTCTCATATTTAAAGATGTACCAGATTATTAATTTTTTAATTAGTTGCTGAATACGCTTTAACATGATTATTTATCCTCCATTGATTCTAATTTCAATTACCTTTGCTTTTACTGGATATGCAAACTTAACCTTTTGACCACAATATGGGCAGTTGGAGTAATCTTCCGATATGGGCATGCCACATTTCTTATTCGGACACTGCCACTCATTATGTCGTTCGCCATGGAAGAATGTACATCCAGTCCAATATGCTAATTTACGAATTATCTTCATCTGTTTTCCTCATTTCTGCTTTTACGATTTCTACGGCTATTTTAAAAGCCGCTTTCAAAGTAACAAGCACGCTTTTCTTGCTTTCTTCTTCCAATTCTTCCACAACCTTATCCACGTCATAGGCGGTAGGCTGTGAATCAATAAGGCTCTGCGCTGCCTCTCGCGTATCTTTGGCAAAATCTGATTGCCCTTTGAATACCTCATTAAAATCTACTTTATCTGCATCAATCAGTCTCATTTGCTTTCCTCCATCTTTTTCAATGCGGCTTCTGCTTCTTCTTGCATGAGGAAAACAGTTTTACCAAAATCATAGAAGCTTTTATACATATCTGTATAATCTGATATGGCATATACGTTCCATATAGCAGGTTCTTTCCCTTTGATCCATCTAATTGACCCATAAGGCACTACTTTTGTAACTTTCATGGGAAAGATTCTATATATGCCGTCATCGCATTTACACAATTCCCAAACCGTATCTCCCACCATGCAAGGCAATTTCAGTAGCTTTCCTTGTTCCTCTAATGTCTTATACTCTTCCCACCTGTCAACATTTCCGTCTGTCAGAAGCCTCGCCTTAAACACCGGCTCTGGAATATCCGCATTCTCATGACGTTCCAAATGCTCAATCACCATTTCTAACATTCCGTCACACTCTCCGTATACTGCGCAAAGCCGTTCCTCCAAGTCTTCGTATTGCTTTAATTTCTCTAGGGCATCCTTTAACCATCCGCACGAATCTTTATTTGGACAATTTAGATCACAATCTTTTTCATGTCCTCTGCAATTATAAGATGCGGCTCCCATAAAAAGTTCTTCTCTTGTTAATCTCTCCATATTTCCCTCCCACGCTCTCATTTATAAGTCCCATTCAAGATTATTATCTGCACAATCCATATCTGATCTGATTTCTTGTTTCCACTTCTCCATGATTTTCTCATTGTGAAGCGTTTTAAAATCCAGCTCTGGAAGAATTATGGTTAATTCCTCTTTTGATTTATCATCTTTATTGAGGACAGGCTTGTACTTGTTTATGTAATAGATTTCGTACAAGAACATATCAGCCTCTGTTTTGCACTCTGCAATCTCGATATGACTCACACTGAAAATATCAATCAGTTTGTGCATGGGGAGTTGTTTAAAGTGTCCCCTGAGTCTTGAATTGATTCTCTGTTTTGTCCTGCCGAGATAAGCAATAAATTCACCATCCGGACTGTTGTAGAAAATCTTGTATAGGATATACATATTTACCTCCGCATCCTCACTATCTGATATTCCACTTTATCTTTGATTCAAGGCATCTTCTTGAAACAATTCTTCGCACTCATCATCATCTGATGCGGAGCAACCATTCTCATAACAACTATCTTCATGGTTATATATCCCATAAATACAATCTTCACATCTGTACGGTATAAACATATTTCCCTTTTCCCTCCACAATCCCCCTAAATCCCCTAATGATATGGATTTAGGGGGAAGTTGTACCATTTTTAAATTGCTACATATTTTTTATGCGCCTGCGCAACTTCATCTTCATTCAAATCAAGATAAATTTGTGTGGTCGCTACACTTTCGTGTCCTAACATTTTAGAAACTATCATAAGTGGCATTCCGTGCCTCAACGCGATAGTTGCACATGTTCTTCTAAATCTGTGAGGGTGTGCATTTTTTACACATGCGTTTTTCCCAATTCTGCGAATTACAGCTTCTATAGTCCCAGTGTCTGTATGAGTGTCAGTTGTCACAGATTCTGGATTCGTGTACCACATAGAAGGATTTCCCTTTTTGGGATTGCTAAAATAACCGCCGGAAAATATATATGGATTGCTGTCTTTTCTTTCTTTCAGATAATTTTCCAGCGCAACCAAAGCCTTTGCGTTTAAATATACAGTTCGGTCTTTTCCTCCTTTGCCATGTACGACAATTTTATCTGAATCCACATCTGATATTTTCATTTTAACAAGTTCAGATACCCTGCAACCAGTCGATAAAAGCATTTCGACAATGCACTTTTCTCTTGCTGTCTTACATGAATTTCTCATTTTTTCAATTTCCAATTCATCAAACGCCTTTTTCGTCTTTTTGTCTACCTTGATTTGCTCAATTCTTGCAATCGGATTATGCGGAATAAGTTCCTCTTGAAATAAAAAGCCAAAGAAAGTACTTAAATATCTACGCTCTGTATTTGCATAGCTTTTTGATATTCCGTCCCTTTTCTGTCGAACTGCTAAATATAAGCGCACATCATCCGGGGTTATTTCATCTACTGTTTTCCCTATGTTTTCAAGAACTTTCCGTATAGTGTTTTGATATTCCTCCAGCGTTCTTCTTGAACATCCTCTTACGGTTTTTGCAACAATAAATCTTTTCATATACATTTCGTTTTTATCTTCATTCAGGACAGATAATGCAGTTTCACGTTCCAAAATTTCATAATCTGACATGATCATATACAGTCTGTCTTTAATATCATTGGAATTTATTCCGTACCCTTGAAAAAACATCACTAACTCGTCAATCAATTTTTCTCTCATACAACCAACCCCATTCTTTTAGGCGTTTTAAATACTCTTTCTTTATAGATGTCATTTTTATGCAAATCCGAAAGCACATCTCCCTGTATTACTATTGCATTTATCCCCATAATAGAAAGTTGCACATAGCACATATATACAGATAACCAATCTAAATCACGCGCTGTAACATCAAGAACGCTTTGATAGTCTATCCCTTGCTCTTTCAGATTAACTGCTGTTGCTATAATTATTCCTCCGCTTCCGCAACTTGGTTCTGTCAAATACATTTTTTCGTTTTTGTTTTCGTTCATAATCCCTAGTTTTGATGTTAAGACAGATATATGAAATGGTGTAAAAAACTGTCCTGTCTTTTTACTGCTACATTCCAACTCCATATAGATTTCACCGAGATAATCCCATTCTCTCTCTTCGAACGCCTCAATAAGTAAACCGAAAGCAATTGCAAAACGTCTCTGTTCCTTTTCGCAGTATTTTCCGATAGCGTCCCTATACATTTCCTCTCGTTTTGTATATATTTCATCTTTTTCTATTACGCAGCTATTTTGCAATGCAAAAGCAGATATTGACACCCAGTCATAAAACACTTTATATGTATTATGTGCGCCCGAAAGTCCATGCAAGATTTTTACAATTTCGTTTTTCGCATTCACTATTCTTCTATCTCCTTTACCATAACATTAAATTTTCCGTAAAATTCACGCCTTTAGGTAGTCATCCGGGTATATCCATTCAAATATTGGTAATTCCGTGTTCGTCAAGCCATTTCTTGTCATATCTGTGCATATACTGATCATAATTCCACATTGCTTTCTTCTGTTCTTCTGTCGCATTTTCTCCGACTTCGACTAGCAGATAGTCACCTTCTGTCACTTCCCTATCCTCACACAATCCGTCCCAATCTATTTCATCTTTGATTGCGTCTGGATGGTTCCTGTCAGTTAAGTCCTCCTGCTCTGCTTCGATTCCCAACGGGCAGGAGAAGCAGAAACAACAGCCAATTTCCTTCCCATCCCATTCCTGCGTTTCCATTTGATAGGGATGATTGCAACCATATCCATTATTGGCATCTGTGTCAGAATTGAAGAATGGACATTGATATGCAAAATCTTCAAAAAGTACTGCTTTCCTCATGCCTGCTCCTTTCCACTGTATGGCTCTGTCAATGGTCTCCATGCAATTACCGGCATATCAACGATTCCAAATTCATCTGTAAATGAAACGCTTTCAAACCACCCTTCTGGTATGATAAGGGAATCTGTTTTCTCGTCATATTCCCAATTGTCTGTACCATGCCAATTGTAATTGCTTTCTTCCGTTGTAAGAGTCCCATCCTCGTAGAATGCCCGCGCTGTCTGGTATAATACTTCACCTGTTTTGTAATGCTGGCGAATATACGTTATTTCTACTTCCTGCTCATTTTCCGGGAACTTCTCACTGCATGGGATCCAAATACTGTTTTTTAGTGCGGAATTATTGTGCTCAAGCCACATGATATGTTCGACAAGTTCCTTTTTCTTCTTAGACATGAGACTTGTTCTCTTATGTATAAATCCAAGCTCCATCACTATTCTTCTACCTCCGCTAAAATCTTATCTCCATCTCTTATTTATGATAAAATCAATCAACTCTATCACAGTGCCAACAACTGCCAAAATACACACCCCACCATATAAAATTGCACTTACATCTCTAGCATCCATCTATGTATTACTCCTTCCTAGGAACAATCTTAAAAGTTCCTCCTGCCATTGTGGTTTATCTTCTCTGTTTTCTTCCTGTTTTTCACTATCATGCATTGTTGTTTATTATCCTTTCTGCCATGTTTTTATCATGATCTAAACTATCTTCGTACAATTGGTATGCTTTTCAATTCTTTTCCGGATCGTCTGAGTGTCCTTGTTGCCTCGCCCCACTCCTTTTCGAAGCGGGCCATGAATTGCACCGTGAATGTTCCGCCTTTCATTAGCTGTATATCTTTTATTGCTTTTTCAGTCATATCATCTTTTACCTGTCCTTTCTACTTTCTCTCTATTTTTCCAATCCTGCTGCCTCTGCAAAGTCAATTTCTTCTATTTTTTCAAAAATCACTGCCCTCAAAACGCGAAAATACCTCTGCTTCGTGGCGGTCAATATCCTTCACGGCTTCAAGGTTTATGAAATCATCTTCTATCTCCACCCTGCCCGGCTTGTAGTCATACTGGAAATGTGTATTTCCGTTTACCTCTGCATAAAAGAAATCACTATCTTCCACGGAATTGCCAAGCACATATACATCATCGCCGGACTTCCATTCATCTGTCTTTACACACTCCTGCCCGTCAATAAAAATGGAATCTTCCCGGGATATGCAGCTTTGATAAGTTAAATCATATTTTTTATACACTAAGTTCTCTTTGTTCCAATCCGGATAGATGTTTTGCAGATAAGATTCAAATTCCGCCAGCATTATTTCTCTTGCGCCGTCATTTCCATTGTCCAGTTTGCTGTGATGGTACCGGCATCCAAGGGCGCCGTTCTGTTCTATTCCCAGTCCGCCCTGTGATTTTGGTATGAAATGCATGATATCTTTTATTGTTAAATCAAGCCATGTGGCATCTTTTGTGGGATATCCCATTGCGCAGAAGATACAGCCTCCGTCCCTTTCAATGATTCTTTCTCTGGTTTTTATGTCAAACTGGAGTTTTTTTGTTCGCTTAGATTTCTTCGCCATCTGATACCTCCACGCCTGCTGCCTTCTGCAAGACTTTTATCTGGTCTTTCAGTGCTGCAATCTCCCGGCATTGTTCCGTATACAGCTTGTCTATCTCTATGATCTGTTCCGGTGTAATGCCTGTTCTTTCATATTCTGCCAGTCTGTCAGCTGCCGGACCTATGTAAGCACATTCTCCCGTTTCAGGAATTGGGATTTCTTTCAAGGCGGTGATGTAATATCCTAATTCTTCATGTTTCTCGGTATAGTTATCCGGTTGCACCGGTGCAACTTCCATGTTTTTAGTATTTTCCTCTGTGTCAGGACAGTATTCCGGGAAGTCCTTCTCTAACTGCATCTGTCCAGGCAGCTGCTCTTCTCCAGTATCCGGCTCACTTTCCTTCTCAGTTCCATATGATTCAGGATTGCTTTCAGCCGGTTCTGGTTCTTCTGTTCTGGTGTCAGAGGAGTCATTATCCTGGGCAGTTTCTGGCCTGTCTTCAGATTTTTTCTCTGTAACATTTTTATTGACCTTCTTTTCCGTTTTTGCCTTGGTGACCTTGCTTGGCTTCTTTTGCACTGTTCTGGCCGTCACTGGGGAAGGTTCTGACTTTTCAGGTTCTTTCCTTGCTGGAAACGTCTCTCCATACAGCATCTCCCATTCCCTTTCATGTTCCGGGGATACTTCCGGAACTACCAGGGTATCGATTGCTGATATCATCTGCTGCCAGCTGAAACTTTCTTTTTCTCCGCTGCGCATGTTTACGACAACGACGTCCCTGTCCGCTCCCTTTATGCTCAGCATCATGCGTCCGATTCCCTGCAGTCTTACGTTATGTATCGCCTCCCCGCAGGGTGCAAGGATTTCTGTAATAATCCTGGCTACCGCACCTGTATACTCTTCCCGGCTCATGGGATTCTCGTATAAGTTGGGGTAATCTTCACACCGTGCTTTCAGCATCTGTACATACAGTTCCGGCTGGTCATGTCCCAGCTGGTGGATCACTTTGTGAAGCATGGAGTCCATTGATGCCTGCTGCCGGTCCTGCCCTTCCAACAGGACCTCAATATCTGTTATCTTCTTCTCTTCGTCAACTTCTTCCTTGATTGCCTGGATTTCGCTTTTGGAATAGCTGCTTGATATTTCCTCCGCGACTGCTACCGGGAGAAGGAGCATGAGTGCCAGCTTCGCATATCCGTAGCCGCGATACTGCTCTTTCAGCTGGTCGGAGTAGCCTTCCTCTGAGTATTCATCATTGATCCGGATGAATCTGGATACCTGGGACTTGTCCAAACCATATTCTGCCTGTGCAAATTCATTAACGCTCCCGTACGGGGTATCCTTGAGGATGTCCGTATCCCTTGCCAGCTTCAGTAGATAGCCTATCCGCACAAAACTCTCTGCCGATCTCTGCATCTCACTGTCGACTGCTGCCTTGTAGTCCTGATAGGTCCTGTATTTGTTATTGATATTGATTACTTCACCTGTTACTATTTCCATATTTTCTTATCCTGCTGCCGCTACTCGGCTTTCCTTTCTTTTCAGCTGTTTTTTCCATTTATCCAGAACTTTATCTACCTGCTCCTTATCCGGTTTCTTATCGTTATAGCCGTAATACTGCACGATCCTGTTGCTTTTGGGGTCAAACTCTATCGTGTAATATCTCTTATCCGGCTCCTGTGCCTTGCGAAGAAAAAGAATATATGTGCACTCGGTATTATGTTTGCGAAGATAACCGTCGCCTCCCACGCAATGGTGGAGTTCCCTTCCTTCCTCCACAATGTCAGCTGCATCCGCAGGCGCCATGATCACGTATTCCTTATCCCGGTAGCCATACTTTTTATTTAGTTCTTCTTCTATCTTCCGTATCTGGGGATATTTTTTAAGGACCTCTCTTTTCTTTTTATCCCTTTCCTCTTTGTAGAATTCTGTTGCCGCCTTATCATGGGCCGCTTTTAAGTCCCTTGGATATCTGACCGTATCTTTCCTGAAATCATAATCCATGCCCTTCGCCATATCTGTATAGTCTACATAATGGCTGTATGTGGTCTTCAGATTTGAATATCCGGCTGCTTTCTTTAGATAATGGAACATTTTTATCAATTTCCCCTTCTCGGATATCTTTTTCAGTTCACTTGCCTTGATTCCTGCTTCCGCCAGTTCTATAATCTCCTGATCATTCAGCCCATGATTGTCCACCTTTGCATCCTGGAACACCTCCAGCACTTTCCTGCCGCTGTTGTGTTCCCGCATGTATGTAAGCATGGGGTCTGTTATCATGAGGATCTTCTTCAATTCCTGCTGCTTGTAATTAGTACTTATGCTACCCACATGCACTGAACGTATATATTCTACTGCCAGTTTCTTAAGACCTGCTTTATACAGCTTTTCGAAGATTCTGTTGGCGAGTGGCTGACCTCTTAATATATCCTTCCACGGAATCACTATTCCCTCTTCCGCCATCTCTTCTATTGGGAGATACGCCCTTTCCCCGAGCAGGTCAGTAATCTCCTTCAGATTCCCGCTATACAGACAGCACCGTCCATAGGCTACCGGATGATACGAATTCATTTTGTTGCTCCAGAAATCTTCCCCGGCAAAATCCACATAATGTACATATCTTTTGTCATACCATTCAATCCGCTCATTGTGATATGTCCTTACACTTTCCGTATATTTCAGGTCCTCTTTTCCCCCATTCTTGGAATACAGGGAACATTTAAAATACCTCAGGATTACATCATTTTCCCATTTCTGGATCAGCAGGACCTCTTTCTTCTCTTCATGTTCTGGCATTCTTCCTACTGTCTTATACGTGACCGCGTTTCCACAGGATGGGCAGATGCTTTCCACATTGTGTTTCATCTCTTTTGTTTTTCTCACTCCCGCTCCACAACACGAACATACCGCCTCTTCTTTTGATACATACATAAGATGGTCATGCCTGAACAGCTTTTCCCTTATGAACTCGTCGAAATCATCAGGGACAGCAGGTGCAAGCGCCATTTTCTCCTGCACTCTTTTGAATCTTCTTTCCTCTGCAGTCTCCCGCTGTTTAGATACTATTTTATCTTCTGCGGCTGTCAGGGTATCCCAGATGTACGAATACACGTATCCTCCCGTCAGTCTCAGGAAGTCTTCAATAATCTTTTCCGCACCTGCCAGCGGTTTTAAACCATCAAACCTTATGCTATAGGCTTTGAGTGACGTATGCTCGGATTTGACTGTATCTAATTTTTTTTCGTTCCATATCTTGGTTTTGAAATTGTAGTTACAGAATTCCTTTTCGCTTATCAGCGTCCTCCACATGACTTCCCATATGCCGGATTTATTCTCGTAGAAATCAACTGCAAGGATATCGTCTCTGACGAACGCTCCCAGAGAATACTTATCGCCCTTTCCTGCTTTCCGTCTTGCATGTTCCGGCGCAATGGATTCAAATTGTTTTTTTCTCATAGCGTACCTCTCACTTGTTCATATAATATTCTGTAATGATTTGTTTCGCCTTCCCCATTCCCGGAATGCCTAATGTACATCTCCCCGCCTGCACGCCTGCTGCCTTGATGATATCTTTATCTACCGGATGCTGGTTTTTAAATGACCATTTCAGCAGGGCTCCGATACATCCTTTCAGGCTCTTTCCCTTCTTTCTCACAGCTGCTGCCATGCGCTCGTCTTCCTGACAGCGCACTTTGATGTAGGAAAGCCAGTCCCGCATGATCTCATAGGGCTTTAACTCGGCCTCTTCTATTTTCAGCTTCCCATAAGCAGCCATAAGGGGATTTGCTAATTCAGCCACCACACCATCTATGAAGTCTTCCGCATCCTCTTTATCGATTCCATTCTCCTCGGCTATGGCAAGGACTGCCTCTGTATCTCCCTCTTCAAGCTGTGCTGCTGCAGCTTCGTTCATCTCCTGTGCTGAATCAAATTCTCCAAATCTATCAAACATTTTCTTCTCTCCCTTCTGTTTTTGTGGTCAGATCAATCTGAAGTTTTGCAACTTCCACTGCCGTCCTGTAGACAAGCGCATATTTATTGTCCCCGTGGGTCTCCTGAACCTTTTCAAGGAATCTGTCAACCTTGCCAAGGAAACAGCCACATCTGACTGTGATCTCATTGTCCTTGTCCCTGAAAAAGGTTGTGAAATCATTACGGCTGCCGGCTGGTCCTATTACCAGCAGATGGCTTGCCTGTAAGACCTCGGCATCACCGCAGACCTTGGCATCACCGTAGACCTCGGCATCACCGTAGACCTTGGCATCACCGCAGACCTTGGCATCACCGCAGACCTTGGCATCACCGTAGACCTCGGCATCACCGTAGACCTTG
>CAYOED010000024.1:27652-42971 GCA_964402925.1 uncultured Lachnospiraceae bacterium
TTGGCATCACCGTAGACCTCGGCATCACCGTAGACCTTGGCATCACCGTAGACCTTGGCATCACCGTAGACCTTGGCATCACCGTAGACCTCGGCATCACCGTAGACCTTGGCATTACCGCAGACCTTGGCATCACCGTAGACCTTGGCATTACCGCAGACCTTGGCATTACCGCAGACCCATGCATTATTTTCTTGAGAGAGGTTTTCTTCCTTCTCTATCCATCCGCCCAGTTCACCGACCTTAACTATTCCAAATGCTACCGTTGCTCTTATCCTTCCGACTGTGATATTGCCAAAGATACCGACTTTTTTAGTTTCACCTGTGAATTCGTATTTTTTCATTCCTAACTCTCCTTTATCTCTAAAATATCCCTTCTTCTTTCCATAGGTTCCGCGTGATACATCTGCAGTTCTTTTCTGATAGCTTCCTGCATTAGATTTCCGTAACTGTTCGCCCAGTGCTCCGCTGATACCAGATGCATTTCCATCTTTTCTGACAGAGGAATCCATATCTCCTTGTTTTTGACAGGGGTCCCTCTTGCGGTTATCCATCCGTTCTTTTTCCACTTCGGGAGCTGGTGATTATTTATGGTGCCAAAAACGTGTCCGCATTCTGTATTTACTCGTACGGAACTGCTTTTGGTCATCCTCGAAAAAGCCTCATGCAGCAGTTCGAGCGTTAGGGCATATTCCGTAATATTTTCTGCGTATATAAGTCCATCCTTTGTCCCTAATATCCTGTTTCCGTTAATACATTCAAGCACATACATTCCGGCTGCTTTTTTATATGTCCTCAGTCCCTTTATGGAGGTCTCTATGTAGATATTTACATCAAACATTATCCATCACCTCCCTTCGGGCGTTGCACCGGTGCAACTTTCACTTCCGTGTAATGCAGGTAACTCATTCCTGTAAACGGGTTCACTCCTGCCCTTATGCTGCTTTTATCTATGTAGTATCCGGGGGTAGGCTTTGGACCCTCTTCAATCAGCCTTTTCACAGTCCATCGTCTGTAATATTTTCTCTCTGGTACCGGACGCTTGAGATTACGGGAACAGCTGTATTTAACAAGTTTCTTTCTCTCTTCTTCTGGAAAGAGTTCCAGCTGTCCTTCCACTTCCTCGTCCGGTTGTTTTACGATATAGGAAGCCAGTTTCTCATACCCTCCATATTCGTAGATACTTACAAAATTTGCCCGTCCACATGTCCATGCTTCCTGTATCAGCAAATCCGTATCTTCCCCTCTTATCCTTGGCACGAGTATATGGATATGGATTCCGCCTTTTTTTCCTATCTCCATCCGGATAATGTATTTAAGGATGTGCTTCCTCTTCTTGTATCGATATCTGAGGCGCTCCAAAAAGTTTTTGACGTCCTTTTCTATTTCCCATATTGGTTTTCTTTTTCCTGCGGGGTATTTCAGTGTTACCCACAGATCATTCGGGATGAAGTTGTCCTTGATCAGCCGTCTTATTTTCTTCTCTCTATTCAGTTGGTTCTGTTTCTTTATCTGTTCTGGAGTTGCTTTTACCTTTGGTCTTCGCTTTTCTCCTTTTGCGCCATAATTCCCAGCCCATTTGTATTCATATTCTATGGAGCCGGGAAAACGGAATGTATCTAACCAGTAAGCCATAGTTTCCCTCTAACTTTAATATATTTAGATTGTTATTTAAGGGGGCTTGAACCCCCTGTTTTTCTTGACTTTTCCAGCTATATACGGTACACTATTCTTAGGTGATTTGGTGTCCGTATATAGCTGGATGCCGGCGCATAAGTTTCCGCTTATGCGCTATTTTTTTGCCAATGTTCGTACTTCTTATTTTCGTAACCGCCATCCCTTTTTACAACAGTCTCATAATATGCTTTCTGGACCTTTTCTTCTCTGAACAGCCCTTCCTGCAGAATCACGCCGCGTTCCCCGCGCTCTCCAAAAAATTCAATCATCATACTCTCGTCTGCTCTCAGCTTGAGCATGGTATTGAGCGTGCTGTCATAGCAGTATTTCGCTTCTGAATACTGCTTATTGCTCATGTAATGGTCGAACAGTTTTGGCTGCTCATAGAGCATGTCCAATAACTCTTTTCCTTCAATGATCATCATGCACCTCCTAGGGGCTAACCAGTTCAATCAATTCTTTCAGCTGGGTTTCGGTATATGTCCTCTCTTTGACGTAGTCATTTCCAGTGTTTATCGTGAGATATTCCAGTAGAAACTGGACATTTTTATCACCTGGGTTTTCAGCAAAATGTTCCTCTAATATTGCTTTCATATGTTTAAGTTCATATTGTTTCATCCGGCACACCTTCCTCCCTGTCTGTAAATCCGTACATTATCAGTCCGCCCAGCGCTATAAAGCATATGGGGAACAGCCTGTCCTTTGAATCCATTCCTGCCATTCCGATGCAGGTTAGGATATAACCTGTCTTTTGCATAACATGTACGAATGTCTTCATGTTCAGCTCCTTTTTATTAAACCGTCTCTTATTGCCTTGTCCATCATTGCTGCTACTTCCAGCTGTCTCATGACCTGCGCTTGATCCTCCGTCTGGTGCGCTTTTGCGCGATACATCCTGAAGGTGATCACTTTGCTTAAGTTCTGGAATATTTCATGGTTAAAACTGGGATCTGATTTTATTGCATCCAGATACCTTTCTATGATAAAGGCACATATCTCCATCCTTCCCGGCGGGATTATGCTCATGACAGGTTTCAGTCTTTCATTTTCCTGCGCCACAAGTTCAGTCAGCCATTCCATGTCCTGCATCTTATTTTCCTCCTTCGTTCATATGTTCCAGCTGCGCTGACAGAGTAAGCACAGCTTCTACATACTCTGACATCTCGCCGGCATCCAGCCTTTCACCAATCCGCGATTCGCCATGGTACCGCATCAGGGGGATCTCCATGTCCTCTCCTTCTTTCAACAGGTCTGACAGGTAGTCTACCGCTACGGTCATATTCTGCCGGGTGTCCATAATATCCGTCACGCCCAGCTTGTCCATGCGGTCCTGATGCCATCTGGGGGACACCTGCATGATGCCGACACATCCGCCACTTTCTACGTCCGGTCTGAACCGGCTCTCCCTCCAGCAGATTGCCTGGATCAGCTCCGGGCAGATGTTGTATTGCGCGCCAAGTTCCTCAGATATCTCTTTGACGTCATCTGGTACGATTACCGGCTCTGCTGCATGTACTGTCATTGCAATCAGAAGACTTGTGACAGCTGTTAGTGCTGTAGCAGTTATGTAATATTTGAATATCCTTTTCATTTTTTCTTTTTCTTGTCCTCCTTCTATGTTCTTATTACTTATAGTTCCATTGTTACTTTCATGCTGTTCTCCTATACTTTTAATACAGGCTCTTCCAGAGTCAAATACAAAAGAAAGAGGAGAACACTTATGGCTATTTATAAAATTCGTGAATTGCAGGATATACTATGCGAAATGGCAGAAGATGGTTATCTTTATGCGGAAATCGCAGAGCTGGATGCTGATGATGAAGATCCTGCCTCACTATCATTTGATGCTATTGCCCCTTATGAATCTGTCTCTTATGACTGTATTGATTCCTATGATCTTGCTCCAGATGATGAATTGCCTCCCGTTACTTTTAAACCTAACGATCGCTGTCACGAAATTGGGTTTACTTACGAGGAAATCGGCACTATTCATCACGCTGTAAGAAACGTTCTGGAATACTTTAAGGTGCTTGAAAAGGATCCCCAATGTTCAAAGGATGTTAAACGTGACATAAAAGCTCATTCTGTCAAATGCCGGAACCTCCAAGCCAAACTTTTCAAATTCCTTAATCAGATTGTTCCGAAAGAACAGTGATGGTAAAACTTATCTTTCTTCCTAAAAGGCGATTCAGTTTACGGATTGCCTTTTTCATTTCTTTCTTAATAGCCTTCGCGTGCTCCATATTTTCCATGTGGAAATTCATGTCTACATGGTTTTTCTCTGTTTTATGCGACCTCATGCTTATACGCTTGTTTCTTGTTAGTAAAATATCCCGTGATGGTATGTAGCTCATTTCTTGTCCTCCTCATTTATTTGCGGAGATGTGTTGTTTGAACAGACTCCAAATGCATATATGCGCTTCGTGTCGGCATTTATGATGTTCCCGTGCTGGTCTGTGGTCAGTGTCATAGTGTCTCCTTTCCAGTCAGTAATCCGAACTGCTCTGTCTCCGACCGGATCAGTTCTTTTTATGGTGCCGGGGACAAACGCTTGGTTGATATAGTCTCTAATACTTTTCTGTAGATCTGTCGTAGGCTTGTCCTTTCTGACCGGCTCATGCCGGTTCTTTTGTTGTTTCACTTGCCGGTCTGACCTTGATACTTTTTACTTCCATTCCAATCTGATCTGCATATAACCTTACTAAAAGATTTTTCATGTACTCTAAACGTTCATCTGTTACTTCCATATCAAATTCCGGCATCTAAACACCACCTTTCTGTAAAATACTATGATTTACTGGTTGTACATCTTTCCCGTAAGCATCTCATGTCTTAATCTCCCAGTGCTCTTAATTTCGGGGACGCTTCTTTTTTTATCACGGAGATAGCCTGATATACGTGTTAAAAAACCAACGCTCACCAACACAAAATACCAATCAGGTGCTCCTATCTGAATCCCTATCCATATGAAGCAAATTGCCGTAATAATTTTTTTCACCCCCTACGAAGCCATTTAGTAACTTCTCAATATGTTGCAAAGAAATTAGGTTTTTGATTTTTCTTTCCCAGAAAGCAAATTGATAATTTGTTGGGCTTCCTGTAAAAGTTCATTAAGTCGTTTTACTTTCTCTATTGTCGCATCCAACTCCTTGCAGTTAACATTGACATCAATTGCAATTTCCTGATTCACCTTCCTACCTCCTTTATTTCTTCTTTTGCTTATAAAGGCATGAGAGTTAACAAATATATAATCACTATGACTAACAATGTAATTCCCAATCCGGTGAGTATCCCATTCCGATAAGCTAATGATTTATGCTTATTTAATGGAATTTCCTCGTCTTCCGCTGCCACAGCCAAAAGCAGTAAACTGTCCTCGATTGCATGACGTACTTCAATACCTTCTTTTGCTGTTGCAACAATTGCTGCATTCCTGCGCAGTTCCTTTCCTATATATGCGTCCGTCTTTTTTCACCTCCTTATAGGCAACTTCTTTAGGTAAATCATTTATTGACATATACATTCCTGATTGACTCCTTTGCTAATCGAATCATATCTTTTACATACCTATCAATTATATTGAGGATTATTATCGCTGATATATTGCAGCAGATTACAGAAACGATAATTGCTGTAACTGCTGTAATAACTATCACGTCTATTACTTGCATCTTCTCGTCTCCTTATGCTTCTTTGGGTTCTTTTGTATCATTAAATGCTTCCTGCAACATTTCCTCTCTCCTGTAAGCATCTATACTTGCAGAAATCGCAATACGATGATCTCTATTTAGACTTTCAAACATCCTCATAGCTTTGTTTAAATCTTCTTTTTCGCTTAATATTCCCATGATTTTTCCTCCTTCTTGCTATTTTCTCTTCCCCTTTGTGCGAACTAAATACTAATTCCAATTAGTCTGTAGATGCTCTTGCTGATATTAATTCGGCAAGGGCCTTTATTCTTTCTGTAATATTAAACACCACGTTTTTTTTCGTCCTGTATAGCTTTGCTGATTTCTTCAGCTAATTCCTTAATCAACTTATCCACTTTTTCCATCTTTCTTACCTCCTTGTATAGAATGCTTAGTGAATATGAAATATCTTTTTCCACACATAAGTGCTACACGCTTTCATTTCTTCATCAGATGGAAGTATGTAGTCCTTGTCTATCATGTACTTTACAAGTGCCGCACTTCCTACCCAATAGCACATCCATCCAATTAATGAAATTATTGTTGTTGCAACGAAAAAAATGTAATCATCTTCCCACCTTCTTCCATTTGTTTGTATGCGAATATTCTATTACGCATAAATATATTTGTCAATAGTTTTATTTCTGTATGCGTAATTTTTTCTTTACACAGATTTTTTTGTATGTTATATTAGGCATATGAAAGGAGGATAAAGATGGAAAACATCAATGCGCGATTTAAAAAAATACGAAAAGTTTGTAACAAAACTCAAACCGAGTGGGGAAAAATCCTTGGAATCAAAGCATCTGGTGTATCTGACATTGAATCTGGAAGGAGAAATGTAACAGAACAACATCTAATAATGCTTTCCAACTGGAAAGAAGTACATATTAATATCGATTGGCTTCGCAATGGCGGACCTGATGAAGATATGTTTAAAGTTGATTTTGAAATTGATGAATTGTCGGATTATTGTGCAGAAATTTCAGAAGGAAAAGACCCTTTTATTGCTGATATGTTGTTAAAATACAAAAGACTTTCCCCTAGCCACAAGCAAGCTATCTGGGAAATATACGAAGAATTAAAAAAAGAAGAGGGTTAATCCTCTTCCGTTTCTTGATTATGAATTAGAAATACTTTCTTTATATAACTGTAAATCCTTATAATGCGTGGAAGTTCCTTGATTTCATCCACCATTCTATGTATTTCTTTTTTATAGTCTTCCATATTTGCTTTCATTACGATGATAGCCCCCTATTCTTTTTTTGGTTCTTATCATCGGCGCCTCTGATAATTAAATTATACATGGATTGTCGCATTTTTCAACCAAATAAATAAGCACCTCAGCTGACATTCTCATAAAAATCAGGCGTTTTTTGTTACCTTTTAATAATCAGCATGTAATATTTTTATTACTTCATGTCATTTTTTTAATTTGAAATTATAAAAAATTTGTAAAATATCACTTTGTACTTTGTAGGAGGTTTCTAATGATTGTTTTTGTTATTCTATTAATATTTATCTTGTTATGTATACTATTTCTTTATTATGTTCGCTCTTTAAATTCTAAACCCAAAACTGATGCTCCTCATCCAAATTCAGGTTCTTTTCACGGATCAAGCATGTTTAAGTTAATTGACGGAATAGATGGATGGGGCAAGGGTATTTTAATAATTAAGGCCGAATTATGGGATGATGGTATTATGTTTCACCAGTCCGCAATAGGTGATTCTCCACGCATTACCCTTTTATATGATCAAATTACCAGCACATCCGTTTATACAGAGGAAGAAATTATTGAAAAGTCCAAAAGCGTTTTAGGTCGTGCTGCCGCTGGTGCTGTGCTTTTTGGTCCTCTTGGAGCTATTATTGGTGGTATGAGCGGAACAGGTTCTACTAGCACAAGCAAAACTAATTTCTATTATGCGATTAATTATGTTAAATCAGATTCTACTCCTGGCATGATCACACTTGGCACATCATGTTCTGGATGTAATTGGTCAAAATTTGACAATCTGTTAAAACCTTTTATTCCGCAGAAAAATAATCCAGAATATTTGTAATTAAAAACCGCCCTAGTGCTGTAACACCAGAGCGGCAAGGTTATACCGGGAAAACCGATATAAATGTCATGATTTGCATATTATATCATTCTCCCGGTGCAAAATCAAGTCACCGGGCATTTTTTTAGCCAAAATCAGATATTATGTACACAGGAGATGATATTATGGGAAAAGTACTAAGATGCGCTATCTACATCCGTGTCAGCACGGAGGAACAGAACTTGAACGGACTCTCCCTTCCTGCACAGCGGAAAGCACTCACTGAATATGCACAGGCAAATGATTATACTATCGTGGGATATTATGCTGATGAAGGCATTTCGGCAAGAAAGCCCATGAAGCACCGCAAGGACCTGCTGCGGCTTTTAGAGGATGTAAAAAAAGATAAAATAGATATGATTCTGGTTACAAAGCTTGATCGCTGGTTTCGCAACATCAAAGACTACAACATCACAGAGGAAATCCTTAAGGCGCACAACTGCTACTGGAAAACTATATTTGAAAATTACGACTCTTCCACTGCCAATGGTCAGATGGTCATCAATATCATGCTTTCCGTCAACCAGGCGGAATGTGACCGCACATCAGAGCGTATTAAGGCTGTTCTTGACTATAAGCGTTCTATCGGAGAGGTAACCAGCGGACGGTGTGCTTGCTATGGCTACAAGGTAGTAGATAACCGTCTGGTCAAAAATGAAGCTGTCTCCCATATTGTGTATGATGCCTATCAGCACTATTTTTCCTGCTATTCCATCCGCTCTACCATCAAATACTTAAACAGTAAGTACGGTGACGTCGCTCCATCTGACAATCAGGTGGATCGTTTCTTTAAAAATGAGACTTATGCTGGCAAAGATGGCGACAATCTGAATTACTGTGAGCCCTACATCTCACTTGAGCAGTTTAACAAAATCCGGCAGATTTCTGTAAGTAAGGTCTATTCTGCCGGAAACTATGAACCATACATATTCAGTTCTCTGATTAAATGCCCATGGTGCGGCAATAATTACACAGGCTACCGCAAGAAGCAGAAGTTAAAGAATGGCGGAGAAAGCATCTATATAAAATACCGGTGTGGAAACAAATTCAAAAGGCACAGCTGTGCCCATTTTACCGAATACAAAATTGAAGAATATATGCTGACACATGTATCGGCCCGTCTTGAACAGGAAATTGCTGAAATTGAATTCAAAAGGCAATATGCCCCGAGGCAGGATCAGACTGACGCAATCCGCAAAGAAATGGACCGTCTCAATCTCCTATTTCAAAAGGGAAGAATCACAGAAACCTATTATGACGAGCAATATGAAATCCTGGATAAAAAACTTTCCGAATACACTGGTGATAATAATTATGTACCTATGGAACTCTACAAGGAGCTTCTGAACGCTTTCAGCGGAAACTGGCAGGAACTATACCTAACTTTGGACAAAGCCCATAAACAGGCTTTCTGGAAAAGCACAATAAAGGATATTCAGATTGATAAAGAGACACACCAGATTAGCGGATTTAATTTTATCACAAAATTGGAGTAGTAAATAGCTTTCACAGTAGAATTTGAACCTCACGCAACCTCCCTTGAAGCAAAAGGCGACGGCTACGTAGTGGCTTCTCTCGGTGAAGATTCCGGTTATGTTCCCTATACTGCTTTTTCTGCAAAGAAAAGCTATATCGAAGCAAATCCTGACGTCATCCAGTCCTTCACTAACGCACTGCAGAAAGGAATGAATTATGTTTCGTCCCACACCCCCGAAGAAATCGCCAAAGTAATCCAGCCCCAGTTTGAAGAGACGGATCTTGAGACCCTTACCACCATCATTACCCGTTACTATGAACAGGATACCTGGAAAGACAATCTGATCTTTGAAGAAGAATCCTTTACTCTGCTTCAGAATATTTTAGAAGAAGCCGGGGAACTTCCTAAGAGAGTTCCTTATGCAGATCTGGTTACCACAGAGTTTGCCGAAAAAGCAAGCAAATAATAGCAAACGGACCGGAGTGCAAAAGCACTTCCGGTCCTGTATTGGTCAGCAGGTTGCCCCGCCCACCACTGTCTTCTTTAAAATCTCCTCACGGTCTATTTTGCTATTCAGCAGTTTATCCTGCACATAGTCAAATCCAAGCCGGGCTATGGTATCTGCAAATCTTTCTCCCGAAAGACCTTCATCACGGAAGAAGAGGATTGCGCGTTCCGTCACTTCGATGACTTCCTCCTCGGAAGTAAAGATCTTATCTAAAGGACGTCCTCCTGCTACCTTCTTGCCCCAGCGTCCGCCGATGTATATCTTATAACCAACAGCAGATTCGTTTACAGCGCCAAATGGACACTTGGAGATGCAGCGTCCGCAGTGATTACATGCCTCGCCATCAATCTTGATCCTGCCATCCTCCAGCTTCGCAACGCGGATAGGACAATTGTTTTCCACCTGACAGTTCTTGCAGCCGCGGCACTTGGATAAATCAATTTCCGGTACGCGCTGTCCGATGATGCCCAGATCGTTCAGATCTGGTTTCACACAATTGTTGGGACAGCCTCCCACTGCAATCTTAAATTTATGGGGAAGGGATACATCATGGTATCCGGTATAGTATAAATCATGTAGTTTCCGGGACAGTTCAAAAGTATCAATCAGACCGTACTGACAGGTCGTTCCTTTGCATGATACCACGGGACGTACCTTGGAACCTGTTCCTCCTGTTTCCAGACCTGCTTCTGCCAGAAATGCCATCACATCATCCAGGTCATCATAGGAAACTCCCTGAATTTCCAAGGTCAGGCGGGTGGTCATCGTCACTTCTCCCGAACCGAAACGCTGCGCTGCTTCTGCAATCTTTTTCTGCTCTTCGGCGGTAATTTTACCATTACGGGTAATCACGCGCACATTAAATACATCATCATAGCGCTTATCCTGCAAGCATCCAAGGGCCTTTACCCGTTTGATATCCGCAGGCGACAGCTTTTGTCCGCTGCGGGGGACTTTTACTTCATTGAACATCGCTCCGCCCTCCAGCACCAAAGTGTTGGTATAACCAAGCGCTTTTAAGCGATTCTGCAGGAAATATCCTCGTTTGCCCTTAGTGCAGACAAGCAGAAGTTTTGCATCCTTTTCCAAACCTTCGATAGGCTGCGTAACTTTTGAAAGATCGATCCACCGGGCATTGGGTATACCGGGCGCCGGCTGTACATCCAAAACCGTATAGCCCTTCGCCGCTCCTGCTGCATATTCCGCCGGGCTCATGCTTTCTAAAATGCCATCAATTTTATTTTCTAATATGTAACATGCCGTTGCAAACGGATGTATGGCTGTTGAAAAAGGAGGTGCATACGCAAAATCCAAAGTATCAAAGTCGTCCAGTTTCATTCCCTGTGAGATTCCGGTCACTGCAATGTCAACCATTTTGTCCACTGCGCCTGCGCCCAGCACTTGGATCCCCAGGATTCTGCGGCTCTTCGTCTCAGCGGTAAGCTTCACGATAAAGGATGAGGCTCCCGGATAATAATGTGCCTTGTCATCCAGAATACAGACAACCGATGTAGCATCATATCCTGCCGCCTCCGCCTGCTGCTGCGTAAGTCCCGTCCTTCCGCCGTTCAATGTGGGGAGCAGGCGAACCACCCCTGTTCCAAGACAGCCTCCATAGCCATTTCCGACATCATATAATTTCTTTGCCATTGCCCGGGCAGCCAGATTTGCTGTAGAACCCATAGCAGACCACTGCTGCTGTCCTGTCACAGAATGCCTTACAAGCGCGCAGTCACCTACCGCATACACATCGGGAAGGTTGGTCTTTAAGTTTTCATCCACCACAATGGTGCCCTTGACCATCTCAATGCCTGAGTCAGCCAAAAAGCCTGTTGCCGGACGTACGCCAATCGCTAAGATGACCAGATCTGCAGGTAAAACACCATTATCTGTGATTACACTTTCTGCATGCTCACTTCCATTAATTCCTTTCAGACTTACACTGGTCAGGACACGCATGCCACCTGCCTTTAACTGACGTCTGGCATAACCCGCCATCTCTGCGTCAAATGCATTGGGCATAATCTGGGAAGCCGCATCGATTACCGTCACATCCAACTTCAAAGCTGCCAGATTCTCTGCCACTTCCAGTCCGATAAATCCAGCGCCGCACACAACAGCCCTGCGACATTTGTTCTTTTCAACATAATCACGAATCATCACAGCATCATCAGGCGTGCGGACACAGAAAACCCCCGAAAGGCTTACCCCTTCCACCGGCGGCACAAAAGGGGCTGCACCGGTAGCAATAATCAACTTGTCGTAGGACTCGGCAAATACCGTTCCGTCCATACGCTTTAAAGATACCTGTTTTCCTGTACTGTCAATCCCGATTGCCTCGCACCCTGTCTGCACTTGTGCTCCTGTTAAGCCGGCATACTTTTCAGGTGAATTTACAATCAATCCTTCTCTGGAGGGGATATCGCCGCCAATATAATACGGCAATCCGCATCCCGCATAAGAAATATCCGTACTCTTGGTGAAAATCTTCACCTCCGCCTGACGGTCAAGACGCTTTAATTTTGCCGCTGCCTTCGTTCCGGCGGCAACACCGCCTAAAATCACATACTTCATCCTTTGCCCTCCCCGTTTCCTGTTTCTTATAAAATCGTTGCTTTCTTATTCTGCCTTTGCTTCTTCTGGGATTGTGAAGTCAGCAGCATTATTGAAATTGGAGCATGTCATGCTGATTTTCATTTTGGAGACGCCCATCTCAAGTCCTTCTGCCTGTTCTCCCAGACTTGCAATCATGCTGGACATCAGTGCATCCATAATCTGGGTCATATCTACCTCATACTTTACGGGATATAAGCTCGCCTTATCGATCCATACATATTCCGTCAGTTCTCCAATATCACCCCAAAGGTTCTCTAACTGATTCAAGTCAAATCCAAGAGATGCAAGGGAATCCAGTGCACCTGTTGAAAGTATCTGCTGCTTTGCTTCTTCCCCCGACGTAACACAGGAGTACTTGAATGCACTTGCCCCATTCACTTTTTCCATTCCTTCTAATTTGTACATGGATTCATTATCTATAAGGGAAATCATACTGTTGCCTGCATCATATTGCATCATATCTGCAACTCCGACTACCTGGCTGTACCATTCCTCGCCATCAAATATATATATGGTCGCGGTGCCGTCCTCTGTAACCTCACCGTAGATGCTCTCCTGCACACTCCCCTCTTCTCCCATATCCGCATTCATTTCAACCTTAAGCTTCATGGGATCATCAAAAACGGTCATATTCATGGTGATGACAGATACAATTGGCTGGGACTGACCATCCGCAGCGATCTCCATATCCATCTCCATTACCATCTGTCCTTCCATATTGGTAACGGAACTCATGTTTTCCATCGCTGCGGTAAGGGCATCTACCTCTTCCGGCTCATCTGCTTCTTCTCCTTCAGAAGATACAGCGCTTTCCTCTGTCTGTGCTTCCTTGCTTTCGGCTGACGTGCTGGTGTCCTTCCCACCGCATGCAGTTACGGTCAGCATAACTGCTAAAATCAATGTTAGAAATTTCTTTTTCATAATTTTCCTCCAACTAACACTTTTGCTTTGATTGTTTTTTATGATAGCATTTAAAATCCTCTTGTCAAGTGCCAAATATTGTTCCTTCTATCCCCGTGATTTCTCCGACTGGTATTTTAGTGCCGTCTTGCATCACTACAGTCTGTGCATACCCATCTATCTTTTTTATTCTTCCTGTAACAGAAGTATATGCACCGCCTGCTTTCTTTTCATCCGGCACAAAAAAAGTGATCGTCACCTCGGGGTGATTCTTTATTCCTTCCTGTATCATCCGCAGCTTTTCATCCAGAATCTCCTTTTCATCCTCCGCCAGTGCCGCCCTGGCATCGGTAAGACGGCTGGTTTCCCCCAATGCATCCTCATAGCCGGTGAGGGCAGCAAAAGGAGAAAATTGGGCTGCCCGGTTTATGTTGGTCATCTGCGGATGTGTTTCTGATACATGGTGGGGAAGATGAATGATGTCATCATAGCCGCGGCTGTCAAAATCATGCTCCTTTGCCATTTCCTTTTCTCCCATCTTTACGCTTTATGTCCGCCAATTTGTCTGTTTCTTTCCATGGTCATTGCTCCCTCCTCAAGGTTCATCCCTTTAAGGATGGCATTTTTCCCATACTTCTTTTTGATATCCAGCATGGCCTTCTGTATTTTCCGCTCACGCACAAGTTCCGCCTCTTCTTCCTCTTTCTGCTTTTGCAGCGCCTCATAATCTGTAAACAGATCAAGCTGCTCAAAGGTGTTCTCCTTTGTGAGCACCTTCTCCTCCATCACATGATTTGCCGAAATGGTGACTCTTCTGACCAGCAGATTTTTGTCCACAATCTCCTCATATAACCCAGTGACTGCATCCAGAATCAGTTTTGTGGAAGAGGTATGCCGGCTTAGGTTCACACTTCCATGGGCATGCTTAGGAACCCTTCGCCCATAATGGTCCGTGGTAACAGGTCCCTTATAATTCTTTCTGATTTGCGGATCTGTCAGATTTTCTATATCATAGCCAACGGTCAGAACCATCTGATCTGTCACAAGTCCCTTATCCACTAAATCCAACACCAGAAGGTCCGTCATCTCACGCACGATCAACTTTCCTTTTTCAAAGCTGTATGGGCACTGGAGCACCTGCCCGGAACCCAGGCTGCTGTTATCCGGCTTGTATGACTTGACATCCGCAATGGTACATGGCTCCCATCCCCATGCATGATCAATGAGAAGTTCCGCATTGACACCAAACAGCTTATAAAGCAGTTCCTCATTATAATAATCTGTGGGCTTTCCTATGGAGCATCTCGCCACATCTCCCATCGTAAAAAGTCCGTTTTCCTCCAGCTTCCGCGCATAGCCCCTGCCCACACGCCAGAAATCCGTAAGGGGACGATGCTTCCAAAGCAGTCTGCGATAACCTATTTCATCCAGCTGCGCAATCCGCACCCCGTCCGAATCCGGTGTGACATGCTTTGCAACAATGTCCAGTGCAACCTTGCAAAGATATAGATTGGTGCCGATTCCTGCGGTCGCCGTAATGCCCGTATTTCGTAAAACTTCCTGTATCATTACCTTTGCCAGTTCTCTGGCACTCATATGATAGGTGCCAAGATAGTGTGTAACATCCATGAACACCTCGTCTATAGAATAGACGTGAATATCCTCAGGGGCAACATACTTCAGATAGGTTTGGTAAATCCTCGTACTATATTCCATATAAAGCGCCATCCTTGGCGGTGCGGTGATATAGGACACGGAAAGCTCCGGAGCGGATTTCAACTCTATGTCGTCATAGGATGCCCCTGAAAAAACCTGCCCCGGCGCTTTCAGACGGCGCATCGCATTTACTTCCCTGACCTTCTGTACCACCTCAAACAACCTTGCCCTTCCCGGTATGCCATATGCCTTTAAAGACGGAGATACGGCAAGACAGATGGTCTTCTCTGTACGTGCAGCATCAGCAACCACAAGGTTGGTGGTCAATGGATCAAGCCCGCGTTCTGCACATTCAACGGAGGCATAAAATGATTTCAGATCAATTGCAATATAAACATGATTTTCCTGTGACATGCCTGCGCCTCCATTCTGAAATTCTCTCCTTGTTTGAAAGAATTATATCAGAACTGGTGTTCTTTTTCAAGCGTTCGTGGGCTGGTATTTCATGGGTGAATCTTTTGCTTTACAATTTACAAAGTAGACAACAGTCCGCACAGGACAGGTAAATATACCAACGTCGTCGCGCTCCCGCTCCATAAAAACGTAACAGTGCTAAGCTCAAAAGGACTTCGCTAAGCACTGACGTTTTTATAGGGACTCCTTTTGGTATATTTACCTGTCCTGTGCTACGTTA
>CAYOED010000025.1:0-42154 GCA_964402925.1 uncultured Lachnospiraceae bacterium
CTGATATTCTTTTAGAATTTTCAGGGTTGCATTGCTGTTCATTTGTCAAGGTTCTTTGTTTTCATCTTGTTCAGACGCAACTCTGATATAATATCATGGGTTTAAATCTAAGTCAAGAGGTTTTTTTAATTTTTTCTTCACCGTTTGTTTTTCAGACGGTGGACTTACATTATAGCATTCTTCACAAAAACTTGTCAATAAATTAATTTCAATTTATTTATCCAAAAATCATGGCATGTATTTGTAGATTATGCTACAAGCTTTAGCACTCAGCCAACTCCCTGCACACTTTAGTAAGTGCCGGCTGTATCAAGTGACCACGCATTCACAAGGTCATATCGAAACAAAAATTTAGAAGTATCATTATAAGATACTTCCAACTCCATTGGCAGCTAAAACGGAGAAAGAGGGATTTGAACCCTCGCGCCGCGTGAACGACCTACACCCTTAGCAGGGGCGCCTCTTCAGCCTCTTGAGTATTTCTCCATAATCTGAATTACACCGCTACCAATATTTTGTTATGCTTTTGTGACGCAAATGTTATTATACATAAGCAAATTTTGTTTGTCAATGCCTTTTACTCTAAAAAACTAAATTATTACCGTTCACATTTGCTCTGCATACAAACTAATCGTACTCTCTATTCTTCTTTTCACTTCCTGCGCAATTTCTACCGTCTTCATATTTTTATATTCTTCATAATATATAGGCGGCATATAAATCAGTTTAACCGTAACAGGACGAATCGACTTTTCATCAAAAGGTTTGAATGAATCAATCAGTGCGCAAGGAACAATGGGACATTTTGCTTTGACTGCACTTTTAAAACTGCCTCCTTTAAATTCCAGGAGCTGATTTCCCATTTTGCTCCGCGTGCCCTCTGCAAAAATAAGAAAGTTCTTTCCTTCTTTTACATCTTCGGCCATAGATACTATTACTTTCATGGACTGTTTAATATCTTCCCTATCCATAGCATATGCACCCAGTGCTTTGATAACCTGTTTTAATAATATGATGTTGCTGGCTTCTTTTTTTGCGACAAAAGAGAACGGTCTGGGGCAGGAATCCAGAAACACAAGTACATCAAACAATCCTTGATGATTAGGATAAAATATAAATCCATCTTCTTTCGGAATATTTTCAATTCCATATGTCTCAATCGTTACTCTCCCTGCATGATTAGCCTTCTTAGTTACTTTTTTTATAAAATGAAAAGACTCTTCAAATGAAACCTTACTGCTTATTCCGTACCACCAGATTTTGATAAGATAATATGGAGCTATCCAAAAAAGTCTGATCACCATCAATGCTATTCTCATATCTGCCCCTCTGTAGTACAGCAGACCACATCTGCAATACTGCGTTCATATGCTCCTATTATAATCAATCTTCTTTATATTTTTCTATTGCTGTTTCATAAAGATTATTTCCCTCAGAATCAATCACCACGATAACCGGAAAATCTTTTACCTGGAGTCTGCGTATCGCCTCCGTCCCTAAATCATCATATGCAATTACCTCTGAACTTATAATGGATTTTGAAAGCAATGCACCGGCACCGCCTACTGCAGCAAAATACACTGCGCCGTTACGGATAATCGCCTGCTTTACAGCATCACTTCTCTTTCCTTTCCCAATCATTCCCTTTAATCCCAAATCCAAAAGGGATGGCGCATATTTGTCCATCCTGCTGGCGGTTGTAGGTCCTGCTGAACCAATGGGTCGTCCTTCTCTTGCCGGGGACGGTCCCATATAATAAATGACATTGTGACTTATATCAAAAGGAAGCGTATCTCCCTGCTCCAGAGCTTCATACATTCTTTTATGTGCAGCATCCCTAGCTGTGTAAATTGTTCCCGTTATGTACACATAATCACCACTATGCAGTTCTTTTGCTGTTTTATCATCATAAGGTGCAGTAATATATCTATCCATAATTAAATCCTCTTGTTTTTCTTCTATAGTATTCTTACACAATGCCGGTTCACATGACAGCAGATGTTGACTGCGACTGGAAGTCCGGCAATATGTGTGGGATAGGTATTGATATTGACAGCCAGTGCTGTTGTACTCCCTCCTAATCCTCCTGGACCAATTCCTGTTTTATTTATCTTATCCAGCAATTCCTTTTCCATTTCGCATACATACGGAATGGAAGAATGCTGATTGATCGGTCTGGTTAATGCCTTTTTGGCAAGAAGAGCACATTTTTCAAAAGTGCCCCCAATACCGACTCCCACCACCATAGGAGGACATGCGTTAGGTCCTGCATCCTTTACCGCTGTAAGAATTGCATCTTTTACGCCTTCGATACCGTCTGCCGGTTTCAGCATAAAAACACGGCTCATATTTTCGCTGCCAAACCCCTTCGGCGCTACCGTGATTTTAATCTGATCGCCCTCAACAATATCATAATGGATAACTGCCGGCGTATTGTCCTTTGTATTTTCCCTGAAAATAGGATCACCTACTACCGACTTACGCAGGAATCCTTCCCTATAGCCCTGCCTTACTCCTTCATTTACCGCATCTGTGAGCAGTCCGCCTTCTATGTGCACATCTTGCCCGACTTCCATAAAAATAACTGCCATTCCTGTATCTTGACAAATAGGAATCATATCTTCCGAAGCAATCTTAAGATTATCTTCAAGCTGGCACAGAATCTGTTTTCCAAGAGGCGCTTTCTCTGTCTCCGCCGACTCCCTTAACGCATCCTTCATATCATCTGTCAGATAATGATTTGCCTCTATACACATTTCCTTTACATTTTTAATAATTTCTTCTACCTTAATTGACTTCATCCTAAGCAATCCTCATTTTCTATTCGGTAATCGTTCTTTTAATCCGTGCCAATTCTTCCTGATCAGGCTCTCCCGCAATATATTTCAAAATTTCTCCGTCATTTTTGTATCTCGGAATCAAATGCATATGAAAGTGAAAGACGGTCTGACCTGCAACTTCTCCATTATTCTGGACAAGATTAAATCCATCGCATTGTAGCTTATCCGTCATGGTCATCATCATTTTTTTCGCCAGCCTTATAGCATCTGCTGCCACATTCTCCGGCAACTCATAAAGGTTTGCATAATGCTGCTTAGGAAGAATGAGTGCGTGCCCTTTTGTAGCCGGTCCTACATCAAGGATCACTTTAAACTGTTCATCTTCGTGAAGAGTATGTGATGGTATTTCTCCTGCAATGATTTTACAAAAAATACAATTATCCTGTCTCATAGTTCTTCTCCTTTTCAAACCTTTAAAATGGTCTTTCCATAAAATTGAATATCTGATCCAGCGTTCGAAGAATCTTAAAATCACCTTTCATCTTCATTGCACCGCCCATAAATGCTCTTTGAAATGTCATTCTGGCATAAATGATATCGTTAATAGTGTCCCTGCTGATCTGCATGTCCACATCAGGATTTTCTACATTGCCATAATAATAATTATTATCCGGTCCGTCAATTTCTATAATAAGAGGTTTCCTTTTTCCCTCTACTTGAATTTTGTAAATAGCTCTGAATCCTGCCTGCGGAACAAAATGTTCTTTAAATTCTTCAATGAATTCTTCTTTATTTTCTTCCTGCTCTCCGCTTCCCATCAAATCCCTGAACATACTAGTAAGTTCTTGGATATCTTTTTTCTGTCTTTTTACATACACATCATCAGAAACATACTGGGACAATTGTTCTGACTCCTGCGGTGTCAAATTAATATTTTTATCAATTGAGACCATCTGCTTTACAGCCTGATTGCTTGCAGGAAAACACGCCATCTTCTGATTAATTGTGCGGTACATATTCTCCGCTTTTTTTTCTATGATTTTAATGTAATTCTCGTTGTCATCAAAAATGGATGTGTCCGCAATGTAACCGCAGATTCCGCTGCAGGGAAGCCCTCCCAAAATTTCCCAAGCTCCGGAAAGAGTCAGTTTCCCTTCTCTTTCCCCATAGGTAGTAGACATGACAACAGGGCACATATAAGTTTTTGCAATTTTTTCTTTATCGCCATAAAGCCAGCAGGCATCCAAAAACTGGTGCATATAGCCCCCTATCCCGTACCATTCCACTGTAGCTGCAAGAATGATGCCGTCTGCTGTTTTGATGGTCTGCGGCAGTGTCGGTATGTTGTTTTTGAGTTCAAACAGATTAAATCTCTCAACAGTAACATGGAGTTCTTCTAATACCCCCTGCATTTTATTGATCACATACAATGTAGGGTCATCCATTAACCCTCTGCCGCCATAATAAATATTGATCTTCATATTGCCCCTGCCTTTCACTAAAATACTACATCTAGTATAAAGCGGTTTTTTCTATCTGTAAATAAATTTTAGCTTTCCCAGACGGATTTCATCGCCCGGCTCGATTATTTCTGATGCATTTGGGGCAAGACGCATTCCGTTTCTAAAAGTTCCATTGGTCGAATTCAGATCTGTAACATAAATTTTATTTCCGTCCCTGAAAAACTTGGCGTGCATACGACTTATGCTATGCTCATCAATTACCATGTCAACAGCTCCGGCAAGCTTCCCGACTACCAGCGGAAGACTTCCAAGATCAATATGGCATTTCATTTTCCTGTCAAGACTGTATAATTTGTTTTCATAGTTTTCTGTCCAAGGAATATAAACCGTATTTCCCAGATCCGAATCAGGCATTGACGTATTATTTTCATATGTAGGCATATAGTAGTGCACTTCGTTTGTATTTTCCTGTTCCTCCCCATGCCCTTTTTGAGTGAACAGAGAATAGAAATACCATGCTGTGGAGCCTAAAAGCAGTACGGCAACCATAATCCATCCCACAATAAGATAAATTTCTTCTTGATAAGAAAGCCCGTAAGAGCACATCACATAAATTAAAGCGCCGGCTCCTGCTATACCTATTCCCCAGGCAACTGCTGCCTGCTTTAGTGTTCTTTTTATTTCATGTTTCTTTATCCCTTCTGATAATGGTTTCAAAGGTACAGTTTCCGTTTCCTCATCATACAGATTTTCTTCCTGCCGAGACTGATCGTCACATTCCGCCTTCTGATGTCGTACCCCTTCAACATTTTTTGCTTCTTCTCCTACAATATCATCCTGAAACCACTTCAGCACTTCATCCAGCACAAATTGTTCCCGCTGAACCAGATCCGCTATTTTATATACGGTCTCCACCGCCTTCAAGTCTTCATTATCCACTTTGGAAATAAAGAAATCCATAAGTTGAAGGAAACTGTCCTCTTCTGCATCCGGATAATATAAAAAAGAATATTCTCCCGTTTCGATATTCTGAAAAACATATTCCGGTATCAACAGAAGACAGCTTCCGTCCAACAAATATTTCTGCAGCATATCATTTACAATTTTCAGTTGTACAAAAAAACTGCAAAGTTCCTTCATCCCGATATTCTTTCCGTCATAAATGCTAAAAAGACTCTGCCTTGAAGTTATTTCATAATATAATAAGATTTCTCCGTTAATATATCTTTCTTGACTGACCAGCAGACCCTGTATTCTATTTTCTGTAACCATTTTTCTCTGATAAACATTCTCTGTTGAATCACTATTACCCCTAATAATAAGATAATTATGTCTGTAATCTTTGTAATATTTTACATCAAGCATTCTCATTTGTCCTCCACTCTCTTATGATTCTCACAGGATTCCATCTTTGCGTTATCTTAGTGATGAAATCTTTACTGCCCCTTTGCCCGGTCTGTACCAGAATATGATCTTCTTCAACTATACATTCTCTCGCTTCTGTGGGAAAAAAGGGATAAAAAGCGTTTCTGCAATCCATTCTTTCCTCCACATACTCCTGTGCCTGCCAAAGTTCATTTTCTTCCAGACCATAAATCACTTCTCCATAGTTTTCTTCTCCCCATGTAAATCTTTCCGCCCGCATGGCAAGCAAAAAATTATCCTGAGAAATTGCACATCGGCAATATAAGAATAAAGCACTAAGGATAATAAGCAGATACAAAACCAATACAATAGGCATAATAAATGACGCTTCCACCGTAAAATATCCCTTGCATTTTTTATGCATATAGCAATGCCACCTCCATTCCTAATAATAAAAAGGGTATAAAAGGAATAGGCTCTGTCTTTTTCCTGAAAATACAAACCATTCCCCAGACTCCCGACAACATGATTCCAATACACATCACAGCCAGAGTAAACCATCCTCCTGTCCACAACCCTAATGCCAATACAGTTATTCCATCTCCATATCCAATATTTTCTTTTGTAAAAAAAGCCAGCAGCAAAAGAATGCATCCTGGAAACATTCCCCACCTGACTTCATTCCATGAAAATTGCCCTATAATCATTCGATAAAATATGGCAGAAATTGCAAAAAGGACCACTTTATAAATTGCTATTTTCTTTTCTCTGACATCTCCTGCTGACAATTCGGCAAGAAATAAGAGACTGGCACAATAAGATATGATTCTATTCATTTTCCCTCTACTCCAAAACATCTATGCCAGGGTATACAGCAGGATACCGGATTTCACCCGGCACATTTACTACAAGCGCTGTAGCTTCCCGCTTCACTTAAGGGAATCATATATACTGTTCTCTTAAGCGAGGAACAATCCGACTGTCCATGATAACGATTGCCATCTGCGGTAATATAAACAACACCGTCTTTCCCAGGGTTGCATCTTAAACAAGCATGATATTTTTCTCCCGAACGATTTCTCAAAGAAAGTACGCTCTCATAATCTACCGCCTGCACCTGTACCCTTAAGTAATTGCAGTCATATGACAGATGATATTTACTGCCTGTTTTCGTTACATAAACATAAATTTCATGCTGCCCATCCCCCTGTGCCTCCAAACCGGTATATCCAATAAAAGCATGGCTAACAAAACGATCTCTGATCACAATATTTCCGATTGGAAACCATCCGATAAAAGGTTTTAATTGACATTCTGCGATAAATTCAACTCTGCCGTCTTCATTTACCGCTGACAAATCTTGAATTTGCACCCCGTCTTCACCGCCTGCCACACACAAATAGGGATGCAGCTGACTTCCTAAGCAGTCCTTTATCTTGCTTTTAATATCTGGTAAAGGTTCCTCTGCATATTTCACCAGATAGCCTGTAAATACATACTGATTTCCTGTCTGATGCATTGCCTCCTGCAAATTGGACTGAAAGCGCACAGCTTCCAAACTTAAGAGCACTGTCATAATAAAAAACAAGAATAACGGCAGTACCAAACTCCCTTCCAATGCCAAACTGCCCTTTAATCTGCCGGAAGAAAGAAAAAATGCTCTCTTTTTAAACGCTGCTTTTTTTATTTTATTTGCTTTGAGAGAAGAGACCTTTACCATTGTTTTCAGTTACATTGCTTTGTCTAAAGAGAGCACTTTTCCTTTCTTCCGTTTTCTTAGAAATATAGTTTTTTAAAAATAACCGTACAGCCGTCTTAAATTATAATGACTTCCATAACCTCCTATGGCGCTCACATTTGCTTCGTACCGCTCTATGCACCAGTCCATTTTAAAGTTGTGATTGCCGTCATGAATCCTTATATCCATTTCCATAATATCCATTGTCCGCAGGTTAATCTTTTCCTCTCCCACCAGCAGAATCATACCTGCAAGATATTGGTCATACGACCATCCCTGATTGCTGTCAGTGTCATAAATACTGCCCTCTAACACATGCATAACGGACATACTATGATTGGATTTTCTTACCGGGACACTTTTGCCTTCATAAATCGCCCGGATATCACTTACACTTTCAAGAAACGCACAGGCATATAAAATACTTTCGGCAACCGGTTCTTTAAATTCCTCTTTTAGCGAAACGACCTCAAGTTCATCTGCTGCCGCAAGCGCCTGTGCTCTCAAATTCCCATCCGAAAGAGCACAGGCTGCATTGTCGGCAAAGCGAATTCTAAACAATTCTTCCGCCACAGCTCTTACATTTTCCAAATCAGAAGCATTTCCTTTTGCTATATATTCTAGCTGGCAAGAAAGAAGGGAAGACTCTCTTGGGCATCCCCAATACCCCATTTTGTCAAAAAGATAAGATAGAAATAAATCCTCTTCCCTTTTAAATTCCTGTCTGCTGCTGCCGGCATTTTCTATTTGTCTGTGCGAAATATAATTTTCTAAAGACAAGTTTGCCGGGCTTATGGATTCTGTATTTACTCTGGCTAAAAACAAAACATCACTTTGCGCCAGACTATAGACCCAGTCTGCCGGGTTGGACAGCAGTACCTCTTCCCAGATTCCTTCTTCGTTTAAAACACAAGGAAGTTCCATCCCATCCAGCTGCGCCATAATACTGCTCCACTCCTCCATGGCAGCGCTCTGATCAAGCGCCCATATTTCTTCCATCTCGCCCGGCACCTCTCTTTCCTTACCGGAAACACCGGTATCTTCCACATAACAGATTGCCTGGTTTCTCATGGATGCGCCCATTCCTGCCGCTGCCGTTTCAAAATAAGGAATCGCAACGCTTTGAATTTCTAAATTGCCCCAAGGTGCATCTTTCTGTGCATAAATTCCGGAAGTATTTTCTTCTATGTAATACCTGAGCCTGTCCTCAACTTGGGAAACAGAAGGCTGCTTTTCCAAATAGGATGCATCAACATAAATAAGATCATATCTTTTCAAGAGCTCCGCATGAAATTCTGACAGAACCGCATTCATACCTGTATCCACAGCACACTCATATCTGACTTTCACTGCGTTCCTGATGGCATTTCCGGTAAGCAGAAGAATGAAACCAGTCAATATGGATAAGGAAAGAGATAAAAATACCGTTAAATATCCTTTCATCATGCCAGTATGGCAGCACTGTCTACCGAAATCTTTTCAAATATAGCGCTTGCAAGTTCCTGAATCTGTGTTTTAAAGATCAGTACTAGACCAATCAAAACCACAATAATTAATATCATCTCCACTGTTCCCATTCCCTGATTATTACTTTTTCTTTTTTTCATACTTTCCTTTTTCATACTTTCCTCCATTCCGGCATCCGTCTGATGCCAATTAAATACTTCCAAAATCCAGATAAGCAGGCAACAGTATCAAAAACATGACTACCACCAACATCAGCATCATTGGAAACAATAATCTGGTGCCTGCTTCCTCGCCTGCTTTCTTTGCCATATTTCTCCTATCCTCCTGGGCGCCATCCGCCTCCTGCGCAAGAAGCGTCAGAAGCTGGCCATTTCCACGTTTCAGATGAACAGACAGTAAAAAACTCAGCCTTCGGTATCTTGTCTCTCCACATCTTTTTCCGAATTCCTGATAAACCTGCTCTTCCATCACACCATTTTCCAGCTGATAGCAGGATATCTTCATTTCCTCATAGAGATATCTCTTTTTCTGTTTTTGAGGATTTTCGTAGTCCTTCATAATCCTGTAAAACGCATTTTTGACGGTGAGACCTGCCGACATATATAATCGGAGTTTACTGACAAATCCCGGATAATCTGAAAGAAGCTGCTGATTTCTTTTTTTGCACTCCTTTTCCAAATCTTTTTCCATACCTCTTGCAGCCATTACACAGCCAAAAGCGGTTAAAAAAATTACAAGAACTGTATTATTTTTTTTGACCTCCTTCCACACAATCGCTTTTCCCTGTAAATGATTGGGAAGTGTGATCTGGCTATGGCTTATTCCATCCATATCTATTACAGATAGCAAGTCTTCCAATGATTGAAAAAAACTTTCTTCCTCATCAAACGTTTCCGGCAGTATAAATACCTCATAGGTAAAACTGGTTTTTTCCTGTCCGTATGATATTGTCACTGTTAAATCTACTTCTTCCACTGTGTCAATTTCTTTTCTGTCTATTTTCCCGTCTCTGCTTATTCTTTTATAATTGCTGCTGTCCCATGTAAGGTGAAACGGATAGCCTGCCACCGAAGAAACCAAATTCAAATCACTGACTACATGTTTTAGATCTGCATTTTCCTTTTTGATTAAATCCGGCAATTCCGCATAAAGTTTCTCTTGCAGCTTTCTTTGCTCCTCCTCAGAAAGTCTTCTGGCTTCCACCAGGAATGGAATCTTTCTGCTCCATTGCTCTGTTTCCGCAATCAATGTTACTTGATAATCCCCTGCGTCCCATTCATTTCTGGAAAGACGCACCCCGTCCGCGAGTCTGTTCTCCATCCGGCTGCACAGATAAAGAAAGATGGCAGACACACACCCAATGACTACAATTGCAAATATTACTGTCAGTTTCTTTATTTGAAAAGCATCGCGCAGTTTTTCCATACTTTCTAAAGGGTATAATTGCTGCAGTTCTTTATCAATTTTTTGTTCCCGCCTCCTTAAAGTAATTGGCTTAAATCTTTTGTAAATCCTTTCTGCCAACGGAAAAAACGGATTTTTCATGGAATACCTCTTTTCTGTTTCGCAAAATTAAATTTTTATTGAAATAATATGAATAGACAGAACATAAGCGCTTATATAGATCAACAGACAAACACTCATTATAAGCATGCCTGCCAGAGAATGATACAAGTCATAAAAGTACCCTGGAGAAGTAATACTAATGTAAAGCATAATGACAAAGGGCATCACATTCATGATTTTCTGCTCCAGTCTTCTTGCACTTAATAAAACAGCAATCTCTTTTTCCGCCTCAATTTTATGAATAATGATATCTGCTGTTTTCTCCATTACAGAAGCCATGTTTCCGCTGCTTTTCTGTGATATTTCATATACCTGTGCGAATTCAATGATCTCTGCGATATTGAGCCTATAACCAATCTGTTTCCATAATCCGGGAAAGGAACTATTATTCTCTCTCCCTGTCTTTAAAATGCGCAGCATCCGGCAGACACTGCTGTCTTCACCAAATAATCCTTTCATATCCTGATAGCTTGAAAGAAACGCATTTTCCGCTGAATATCCGGCTTTTTGACCGGTTGCTGTAAGCAGCATCAGTTCTTTGAACTCCTCTCTTGCAGTTTCTTTTTTCTTCTGGAAGAGTATTCTTTTTTCCATCTGATAATATCCGAATCCTATTCCCAAAAGAGGCATAAGCGCCCAGATAGATTGATAAAAGAAATAGTCTAAGACAAAAATTACAAAGACAGTTTTTCCCAAAAGATATCTGCTCTCCGAAGCAGTTAATTGAAAAAAGTCCCATCCGTCACAATCCCGCTGTTTTAAGTTTTTCAACATGCTTCATCTCTCCCAGCTTTTTTAATTCACCGCATATCCTGCCATTATCTGAAACATCTTTTTGCTCGAATCGATAGATTGTCCTCATTTCAACTTCTCCCTCAGAAAGTCCCATTGGCTCTGCAATCTCTAATACACGCCTGCTTCCATCCCTTAATCTGCCTAAATGGACGATAAGATCAAACCCTGATGCAATCTGTCTGCGTATGGCAGGCAGGGGCATATCCATTCCCATAAGTACCATCGTTTCCAGGCGGCTCACCACATCTCTGACACTGTTTGCGTGTACGGTGGTCATCGCGCTGTGACCTACATTTATACTTTGGAGCATATCCACCGCCTCCTTACCCCGCACCTCACCGACGATGATCCGATCAGGGCGCATTCGCAAAGAAGCTTTCAATAAATCTCGAATTGTTATTTCCTTGCACCCTTCCACATTGGCATTTCTGGTCTCTAGACTGACCAAATTGGGAATATTTCTAATTTGTAATTCTGCACTGTCCTCTATGGTAATTACCCTTTCTGATTCCGGGATAAAATTTGACAGGACATTTAGGAAGGTTGTTTTTCCTGATCCTGTTCCGCCGCATACCAGAATATTGCATCCCGCCTGCACCAGCACTTCAAGCTGATCCCTGCACTCTCTGGATAAACAACCCATGGAAAGAAGCTCCTCCATGGTAATTGGATTAGGCGGGAAACGCCTAATTGTGAGAATGGGTCCGTTAATAGCTACCGGATCTAATACCACATTTACCCTTGCACCGTCTGAAAGCCTGGCATCTACAATCGGTGACGCTTCATTGACAACGCGATTGCATTTTGCGGTAATCTGCCAGATAACATGCTTTAACTTTTCCGAGGAATCAAAGCATATATCAAGTTTTTTGATTTTTCCCTTTTGCTCAATGAAAATACCCTGTGTACCATTGACCATGATTTCCGTAATCTGCGGATTCTCAATTAATTCCTGCAGGATTCCAAGCTGCCTGATAGAGTGAAATATTTCCTTTCGGAATCGTTCCCTGACAGAAATCTCCAGATATCGTTTTTTGCTTTCCTGTTGAATCTGTTCGTCTATCATTTCCATGATTTCGTCTTCCGTCATTTCTCTGGACAAGTTCAGTCTCTCTATAATCAATTCTGGTAAATCTACACTCCTATCCATTTATCTCCTTTCCGAAAAGCTCTGGGAAAACCTTTGACTTGATATATCCCGCCAGTTCTCCGTAAGTCAATTCTTCAAAATACAGTGGAAGCTGTTTAAAAATCGGAAGCTTCCATTTGGTTGTCCTGGCTGTGATATCTCCATAATTCATACTTTCCAGCGCTTTCTCATACTGCTCTATCTTGGCAAGCGCTGCCCCATCTTCTCTGGAAATCGTATAGATATAATCACATTCTCTAAGAACATCCCACAAATCCAATATTCCATCTGATAAATCCAGAATCATGTATTCATATTCACTGCTTTTTTCAATTTCCTGAAATAGATCGATCCACTGGCTTCCTCTGATTCCTGCCAGATTCTGATATATGTCCGCAGGAGGTATGAAATCCAGTCCATTCACGGTCTCTATCATACTCTGCATCCGATACGCCAGTTTTTCACGCGCACATGAAAAGTAGTACATAAGGTCTGAAATATCACTGTCAAAATTTTTACTCATCATCCGGGCAAAGCCTGAATAAATTTCAAAATTTAAATAAAGAGTTTTATAACTTCTTGCCAGCATTTGTCCAAGTGTTAGCGAAAATGTGGTCTGCAGGCATCTCCCTACAGGTGTATAGACACCGATAATCTTCATCTTTTTTAGTCCCGTCCGCAGTGCCGTTGGGACAGCTTTCGATCTATCGCTATAATATACCATGATTTCGTGAAGAATCGTTTCACATGACTGATACTTATTGATATGATGCAGAGCTTTGTTTAGATTTTCTCCGCTTTCGCTGAGAATAATGATATGTGGAATATTTAAGGTTTCCACTTCCTGTTTGTAAGCGTTTTCTGATATGAGAAGACATTCGATATCTTTGATTCTGGAGCAGGAGAAAAACTTTCTTCCGTCTGTAAAAACATAAACCTCAAACGGCAGATTCGTCTTTCCGCTGATAAACTCCATCAGACGATATGCGTATTTCTCCTCGCTGTCAAAAATCGCGAGGATTCTTTTATCCAACGATAACCCCCTTTCCGATTATACAAATCAAAATATTTCTGTACCTTTCACAACTTTTAAGTTAGAATACTGATTTTCGGAAGGAATCCTTCCAAAGGAACCAAATAGTTCTGTATATCTCACTGGCAGATCTATTTGATCAAGAAAAAATGATTATCATACATGAAGTCTCTAAATGACCTCATATGACCAAGAACGTTCTTGTTTGTAAAATGGATTATATAAAAAAAATTTTAACTTGTCCATAGATAAATTTTACATTTTCAAATTTTGTTAATATTACACAAAAAATAAAAAAAAATTGTCTCAAAGAAACCCGAATGCCTTGAAAATTCAAGATTTATAGATGTCAATTTTTTTATAAAAGCATATAAAAATTGATTCCATAGAGCATTGCAATTCCAGGAACCCCCAATATCCCGGTTGTTAAAAAAGTAATCGCATTATAGCCTATCTGTATCCCTGGAACTGCATCTGCAAGCAAAAAATTTACGAAGTAGATCGACATCATACCTAAGACTCCGCGGAGCACAAAGTTAATAATCCATTCCGCCCGGCTTTTCATAGTTCCAATCAACAACACCACGACCAATATCACAGCTATCAAAATAATGCCTGTGTATGTACTCATTTCATTCCTCCTTCCTTTCCCTTCAATATATGTCCAAAATCCAAAGTATATGCCGGAATATATGATTATGTTTTACAAAATAACAGAAAGCTGAATAGATAAAAAAAATCTGCTCATACTCATAATATACAGGTAATTAATGGATAATATCGGAATAATATGTAAAGAGAAAAGAAATTCTATTTATACACACTGCTCATATATCAAATAAAAGGGGTATGTCATGAAGATGTATTTTAGCCAGAGTTCCCGCGTGAACCGCACACTTTCCGAAAAAGAAATTGAACGGAATGCTTTGTTATCAGATTTGGAAAAGACCAAAATGGCACTGGAAATCGCCTATTCCGGATTTGACAATGTGACAGAGCCGGATTTGATTGATTGCTATATTTATGAGGTAAACTCTGTCTTAAAGCGCTATAAATTCTTATTAGAACAGGCAGCGGCTTTAAGCCTGCTGCCTGAAGAAGATACGCATCCTACACCTTTAAACACGGAAACCCCGCTCACTCCCCTGGTCGGCTAAGCTTTCCGTCAAAGTATTTTTGCCATAAGTAAGACCGGCATAAACTGTCTGTGTATTGGACATCACCGGACCGGAAGAATCCTGATCACTGATTTTTTCATAGGTCTCGTGAAGCTTTTTTATGATTCCTTCTACATGTTCCAATTCTTCCACAGAATTTCGTATATCGGCTCTTGCCAACTCTCTGTTGGCATAGAGATAGAGCTGTAAAAGATTCATTGCCGGTTCATATTCAAAATGGAGAGATGCCATCAATTCATTGAGGCACCCTCTTGCTTTTCTGATGCCATCTCTGAAACCGTTCCTGTCATCCTTTTCATGTGCATCTTTGGTTTCTTCGATATAAGCAAGGAACATTTCATAAAGAATAACCACCAATTGCGACTTGTTTGCCTGGCTTATCCTAAGCGTAAACTGCTGCTTCAATTCCTTCGTCATTGCTTTTCACCTTTCCGGATTATTCTGCATGGAGGTTTACTGTAATAGCTGAAGCACCTGTGCGGGTCTTTCATTCGCCTGTGCCAGCATGGAAGTACTAGCCTGTGTCAATACCTGTACGGTTGTATATTCTGTCATTTCCTCTGCCATATCCACGTCCATGATGCGGGAATATGCTGATGTCATACTTTCATTGGATATATCCAAACTGCTGATGGTATGCTCCAGACGGTTCTGGTATGCTCCAAGACCGCTGCGCACAGATGAAATATATTTTATCGCATCTTCCATTCTGCCAAGTGCATCTTCCGCTCCTTCGGGAGTTGAAAGATCAATAGAAGAAATCCCAATGTTCTCCAAGTTTACTCTTGGAATCCTGATGCCCAGCTGCTGCCCTTGATTGGCACCAATCTGCATATCCATAGCGCCGAAGCCCACTAAATCTAAAGCTGCATCTATCTGTGATGCACCTGTTCCGTCATCCTCAATATGAAGTTTTAATTCAAAATCCTGGCTGCCGGTGATAGTCACCATATTTCCATCAATCTGGCTGACTCTGGCATCCGCAGGGAAATTAGGACCTCCGCTAAAACCACCCACTTCATCTATGGTGCCGTCTGCTTTAAAAGTAACGCCAGTCAATGACACATTATACAATCCGGTTTTTATGGCATCACTATAATATGTTACCTTCACATTTTCCTTATCTGTATAACCTTTAAGATCAAAGGAACCATCTAACAGCTTCTGACTGTTAAATTCTGTCTCAGAGGAGATTCTGGTAATCTCTTCTTTTAATTGCTGTACTTCTTGATTAATCAGTTTTCTGTCATCATCCGTCAAAATTCCATTATTAGATTTTACTGAAAGCTCATTAATTCTCTGAAGCATATCATGGATTTCTGATAAACTGCCATCGGCAATTTCAATAATGGAAACACCGTCTGAGGCATTTTGTGTAGCCTGGCTAATTCCTTTAATCTGGGCATTCATACGTTTTGCCATGGCAAGACCTGATGGATTATCTTTTGCATTTACGATCTTAAGACCGGAAGATAATCTTCCCAGCGATTGCTGCAGCCTGTTATCATTTCTGTTTAGTTCGTTTGTGGCAATAGCTGCCGATGCATTATAACTGATTCTCATAACCTATATTTCCTTTCTTCATTCCTGTTTCCTGTACATATCCAATAAATGCTTTCGCTGTCCGATAAAGCATTTGTGAATCCTCACCTGACTGCCGGTTCTCAGATTCTTTTAAAGAGAAATCTACCATATCCAGGTTTTCTCCAACGGCAAAATAAATTTCTCCTGCGGGAATCTTCTCTTCCTTCAGCTTCTCTTCCAAAAGAGTTTTATTTTCATCCAGAAGTTTACATCCATCCTTAGAACCGCAGATACAGAATCCCGAAATCCCCTGCTTTGTCATCTTAAATTCCGCGGCAGTCTTACCAACGACTTCAGACTCAAAGGTTATTGCAACCTTACTTTCCTTAGAACCATTATGGATAATTTTCAAATTGATGGAAGTAAGCACTCCTCCTACATCCGCCGGTATCTCATAATTTTCTTCTTTTGCCATGTTACCCATGAAGGAAATCTGTTTGTAAAGAACGCTCATGGCTCTCACATCCAGCGCGGCATAAGAATCTGAAAAAGCCATATCTTTCATCACTCCATGGATTTTTTGCAAAAACCCTTCATACGCCTTTTGTGCCTCTTCTTGTCCTTGGAGGTTTTCTATGATGTCCTCTCCGGCTTCCTCTAAAACGGCTTCGTCTTCATCCTGACCTTTAAGTCTGTCAAATTCCTGCCAGATATCCTTTGGATTCTTAAGGAGCGCTCCTGCCGCCATAAGGTGATCAGCTGTAACCGGCTGATTGTAATCACTTAGATGTTTTAAAACCGCATCCTCAGATTTCATCGCCGCACGTATCTGCTCATACATCATACGGTCAAATTCGTTGCCTGCGCTCTCACTTCCTGCATCCTCAAGAAATTCTGCAAGCTCCTGCTCAGCGGGCAGTACGCCTGCCTGAAATCCTTTTGCAATCTGATCAGTAATACTTTCTGTTCCGGCATCTCGGGCGCTTACTCCGCCAAATTTATCATCCACCGTATAATCCATCCGGCCGCGCCTGCTGCTTCGCAGTGCACCGAGCAGATTTCCCAAAGTAAATTCACCGCCCCTCTGCCAGAGCGCTCCTACCGCCGCGTCATCTGCCTTTTCTATCTGATGGACTAATCTGTAAATACCGATATAAGCGCTTCTCTCTTCCTCGGTTATGCCCTTCTGATTTTCCAATTTATAGAGGAACCGGCTGTAAGATTCCATCTCATCCGCCGTATCCGTCTGCCCATTGAAATAATCCTTAAGTTCATCCAGAGACATAGTAAGAGGATTGACCCCTTCTCTGATCATATTTAAGACCCGTCCCGGTTTCATTTCTTTTATTACGCTGCCAAGCAAATCATCTTTATCTCTAATCTCTGCGATATTTTCTTCCGTGATTTCCAGACTGTTATAGCCAAGAATACGGACAGCCCTCCTGTTTGCATCTGAAAGTTCCAAATCCATATCTTTCAGAATGTCATCCACATTTCTGAATGCCTTATGTATGGAATCTCCCATATCCCTTCTAGGCGCCGTCATCAGTGTTTCATATGTCTGCCCCGCCTTTTCATAGTCAAGTCGGCGACTATTTCCATAGGCATATATTGCCCGCAAATCATCTGACGCCGAAACATCTGCAAGAATCGCTGCCGGAGAAGCACTGATGCCCTGTAAAGTCTTAAGCGTTTCCTGATATAGAGATGTTTTTTCTTCCGCTTCGGAAGCGTCCACCTGTCCGGTCAATGCTTTTGCAAAACTGCTTTCTGCCTCTTTCAGTTTTGTGATGAGTTCTTCCAGCGGAGCTGTTTCTATTTGATATCCGCTTCGCAAAAGCCGTATATTGGCTTCTATCGTCATGGACAATCTGACTTCTTCAAGAAGCCTGCGTCCCCGTATATTTTCCGTGAGATCTTTAGTCTCTAAAGCTCTTCCGTTCCTGCCTGATATTTCATCCTGCACAGCAAGCAGATTCTTCAATGTCAGCGGCAGATCCCTTGCAAGAATGATATCGGCTGCCTGCCCATCAATGGAGGTTGTTCTCTCCATAAGATCCACGGACTTCTCCGCAAAAGTTTCTTCTTTTCTTAAATCCGCCTTTGCCGGCGCTGTTCCGTCGGCAATCGCACAGGCTGCTGCTGCCATGAAATCTTCATAGGTTACGGGGAACTGCTGTTTCCTTATATCACAAAGCAGGGAAAAAGTTTCTGTATTTAACGGAATCCCTTTTTCCACCAGCCATCTGGCGTTTTGGAGATTTTCATCCTCCACTGCATAGCCGGCTTCCTCAATCACTTTTTCTATTTGAGGGCGAAGCTGTTCAAAATCGACTTCCTCAGGCTTTTTGGCATAATAACCTGCAACCCCTCCTGCGGCATAATAACCTCGACCCTGACGATCTGCACCTCCATGCGCCGAATACCTTGCTGTATACAGATTTTCAGGTGTAGGCGCCAAGTCATTTTCAACCATATATTTTACACTGCCGTCAGAAGGTGTATCTGCCTCTGTCAGCATATTCCATGCCTCGGTAACAGCAGCAATATTTTCTTCTGTCAAAGGAATATCCCGCTTGGCAAATTGCTTTTTTAGCTCCTCCGCAAAGGCTTTGCTTCCCGTAATATCCTGAACCACATCATCGCTGACGGTATCCGTATATCCGGTAATCTGTGCTCCGCCTTTCAGAAGCGCCGTTTTGATATGATCTACAATCGTCACGACGGTTTCAATATCTGTGCTTCCGGGATGAAAACCTTCCTTCTGAAGTTTCGCAAAATCTTCGTCTGACATAGTATTAGACATTACTGCCATATAATTACGCTGGGCGGTGATGTCCTGCTGCCCTGCTTCCAACATGATCTCTTCTGCGGTCCGTCCATGACCTGCGTAAGCGCTGTTATCCATAACTGTGCCAGAAATGTCTAATGTAAACCCGCCTGATTCAACCTTCTCCGTCTCCTGCCGGGTACGATATGAAGTTGTTCTGCTGCCTGCATTTGTATGTACCTGGGCAGTTTTCGTTTCTGCCCCTTCAAGTAAAATATTCATATAAATCCTCTCATATATTGCAGTCTTCTGCCTATAGGAATCTATAAAAAATTTCCTATAGGTTTCTATATACAAAAAGGGCAAATGCTTTACACATTCACCCTTTATTTCGGCATATACTTTCTTTTTCTTAATATCTTTTAAAAAACAAATATTGCAGCACAATAAGGAGGCAGGTCAAGTGTGATGCTGAAATCCTTATAGTCACAGTACTCTTTCACTGCTGTGACCTCCTTCGCAACCGGTGCGCCCATGCCGCCAAATCTTTCTTCCGTACTGGAAAGCAGTAACTTATATTTTCTCTTTAAAGGCACACCCAGCTTATAATCTTTCCACTCGATCGGTGTCATATTGATGATAAAGAGCAGATTATTCCTGCCTGTTGAACTCTTTCTGCAAAAGCTATACGTACTTCTGTCTTTGTCGTCACAGTTGAGCCATTCAAATCCATCCCAACAATTATCAAACTGATACATGCAGGGGTATTTTCTGTAAATCTTAAGAAGCTCCTTCATATATTCGTGAAGTCCTTTATTTAAATCTTCACCCAGAAGATTCCAATCCAGCTCTCTTTCTTCGCTCCACTCTCTTTCCTGTCCGAAATCCTGTCCCATAAAAAGAAGCTTCTTGCCTGCATGACCAAACATATAGGTATAACCGCACCGCAGATTTGCGTACTTATCCACCTTATATCCTGGCATCTTATTAATCATGGAGCACTTTAAATGAACCACCTCGTCATGAGAAAGAGGAAGAATATAATTTTCGCTGTCATTATATGACATTGCAAAAGTCAGCGCATAATGATTATCTTTCCTAAAATAAGGATCCAGCTTCATGTACTCACAGAAATCATGCATCCAGCCCATATTCCATTTGAAAGAAAATCCCAGACCATCATCTTCAACTTTACCTGTAACTTTAGGCCATGCAGTAGATTCCTCCGCTATCGTTAAAAATCCGGGATAAGCGCCAAGTACCACAGAATTCATATGTTTAAAGAACTCAATGGCTTCCAGATTCTTATTTCCTCCATATCTATTGGGTACCCACTGACCTTCGTTTTTGCCGTAATCCAAATACAGCATGGATGCCACTGCATCCACACGGATGCCATCAATATGGTATTCCCTAATCCAGAACAGAACATTGGCTATCAGGAAATTCTTAACCTCTGTCTTGCCGTAATTGAATATTTTTGTTCCCCAGTCAGGGTGCTCTCCCTTTCGGGGATCGGGATCTTCAAAAATACATTGCCCGTCAAACCGTCCAAGTCCATGGGCATCTTTGGCAAAATGCGCCGGTACCCAGTCCAGAATAACGCCTATTTTATTTTTATGCAGCTTGTTCACAAGATACATAAAGTCTTCCGGATTGCCATACCGGGAAGTTGGAGCATAATAGCCTGTTACCTGATATCCCCAGGAACCATCGAAAGGATATTCTGCAATACCCATAAGCTCAATATGGGTATAATTCATCTCCTTCAGATACTCTACGATTCTGTCTGCAAACTCACGGTAATTATAAAATCCTTGCGCGTCCGGTCTCGGATGGCGCATCCAGGAACCGATATGACACTCATAAATTGCCAGCGCTTCATGGTTATAATCTTTCCCTTCACGCTCTTTCATCCAGACATCGTCCGTCCACTTGAATGCTGAGATATCTACTGTCCGGGAAGCTGTTCCCGGGCGAAGTTCCGCGCTATTTGCAAAAGGATCTGATTTGTACAGCTTTTCACCATAAGGGGTAGTGATCAAAAATTTATACAATTCATTCACGCCGACTCCCGGAATGAAAGTCGCATAAATTCCCCCCGGTCCTAACTTCGTCATAGGATTTGCTGTTTCGTTCCATCCATTAAAAGTGCCTATTACATGGACACTTGCCGCATTCGGCGCCCAGACTCCAAAGAACATACCCTTCTGACCATCCTTGACTGACGGATGGGCACCCAGCTTCTTATAAATGTCATAGTGTGTTCCCTGCGCAAACAAATATTGGTCTGCCTCGGAAATAAAAACTTCCGTTTCTGCATTTTTCCCTGTTACTTCCATAACTTAAAACCCCCAATAATTTTAATAATGCATAAAATCTTTTTCCCTCAGAACAATCATATCCTCTTCATCATAACGCTTTCCGAGCAAAACGTCGAAGAAATGCTTCGGCGTCTTCTTGTCTGCATAATAGATTGCTTCGTCTATCAACTCTTCAATCTCTCCCAATGTTACCTCATGGTCGCTGGTCTGCATATCCGCAATTCTTGTATGTAATGCCAAGACACCCAGTTCGTCAATCGCATATTCCTGATCCAGCGCATACTTTTTGGCATACTTCACAAGTGTCTGATCATCCAGCGCTTCCAAATCTACTCTTAAATTGAACGCTCCTGTCAAGTCAGAATACTTCGTCAGAAAACCATTCATTCTTGATTTGGTATCTTCCATAAGAACAATCAGTCCTTTTTCTTCTTGATTAAGCTCCTTTAAAAGCTGCTCCACAGTCGCTTTTTTCATCCCGGCAGCACTTTCAACGATAAGTGCACCGTTTGACAGCTTTGACAAGGTTGACGCTACGTCTTTCTTATTCATTGTCACACCGGAAATTTTTGCCACTTTTCCGGAGAAATTGCTGTCTGAAAGCTGCACTTCCTTCACAAGCAGTTTAGCCAGCTCTATGGAACCTGTACCTTCCTCTCCGGTAATGATGACATTTCCTGTGTAAGATGCCATGCTGATATTGTCAATTGCTTCCACAATCTGCCTTCTGGTGCGTTTGTGATGAATAAATGGGGCAAACTGTTCTTTTTCACTGCCCGACATTTCTCTGGCAGTATATTTACTTTCTCCTTCTTCCTCCTCCTTTGTTTTTTGTTCTCCGGGAAATTCATAAATAGCTGCTTTTCCCTTTTCAGAAGAGGCATCCTCTGCATCCGCAGCTTCTGCCTTCTTCGTTTTCTTTTCCTTCTCTAAAGCAGGCTGCTTCTTGCTTTTTTCTTCTACGGCTTCCAATTCCTCCGCCGATTCCTCTGAAGGCTCTTCCTGCAATGTCTCCTCTGGTTCCGCATCTTCCGGAATCTCTTCTTCCATTTCATTTATTTCTTCTATTTCACTTGTTTCCTCTATCTCTTCTATTATTTCTTCTATTTCTTCCGGTTCTGCATCAGATATCTGCTCTATTTCTTCTTCCTTGTCTATATCAGCCACCTTAACTACCTTGGGGCGTTCCTGCGCTGCCCGCATTTTTTCTTCTTTGATGGCTGCCGTTACCATAGCCTTTTCCAGATTTTCTAAAAGACCTGATTTAGTGGATTCATCAAAATCAGCAAAAAGCGTATCTGTCTGCTGCTGAACACGCTTACGGATTTCCTCCATCCGTTTGCGTTCATTTTCCTGTTTCATTCTTTCCCACTCAGCCATAATATCTTCAATGCTCAGCTGACCGGTTATCTGTTTTTCTACCTTTTCCTGCTCTGGAACTACTAAGGAAATCTGACCATCGTATTCCTGGGTGAGCATATTATCATATCCCGAAGGCTTATGAAAGGTCCTGATCACTCCCGTATTGCTGATTGCCGGATTAGGACTGGCTGCAGGAGAAGATTTCCATTCGTTCTCCTGTATATCGGCAACAGGTAATGTCGCCTGCATCTGAACCTGCTCATTCACAGGTGCAAATAATGTACCGGAACCGTTTTTCTGCGCCAGCTCAAAAACCACATCCTGAATATTTACCTCTTCTGTATTTCCAAAAAAGACTTCTTCAGAGCCTTCCTGTTCTGCACTCTGCATTTCAGGTGAAATTACAAGATCCGGATTTTTTCTGCTTGTAATCAAGTCTTCTTCCGCAATCATCTGCATCTCATCCGTATTCTTCGTTGATGGGACTTCCTGTTCTCTATTTTCAGAGTCTGACTGGCTATCCAATCCCATGACGGGTTCATACACCTTGGTTTTCAGAAGCTGGTTCGTCTCTTCCGCAGGCATCTCCTGAGTCTTATTTTGCTCCAGAAATTCCTTCATGCTCTCTGCAAGTTCTCGCTGCAGATTAATGGTATTATATTGACTTACATCAACGGTCTTTACTTGTATATCAAGTTCGTCCTTATCAGGTTCCTTCTGCGGTATCTCCTGTGTATCATCTGTAAGGATATTTTCTTCCAGACTGAATTCATTATCCTCTTCCTCCTCTGTTGCCTCTCCTGCTTTTTCCTGTATTTCCTGCTGATCCACAACATAGTCAGGGGCAATGAAACCTCCTGTCTGTTTCATCTGATTATATTTAGACTGTTGTCCCTCATTAAGAGGCTCATGAAGCATCTTAAGCTCTAATGCCTTTAATACATACCTTCCCTCGCCAAACCAGAGAAACATTTCATCACATTCTTCAACGCACTTAGATGCAAGCCCGACTCTATGATAAAGATATGCCAATTCATAAGCCCACTTTTCACGATAGTCTCGTTTTTTAAGTTCCTCAAGTACCTCGATTCTCTCTTCCAGACTTACTTCCTGTGCTTCATACAATTTATATTGTAAGATGTATCTTCCGCTGTCTTTAGGCGCCAGCTGTACGAATTCTTTATAATATTCCAGTGCCTGGACAAATTCGCCCAATTTAAGCGACAACTCACATAAAGAGTAAACAATCAGACGACCCCCTGCATGCCGGTCATAGGCAAGCAGGAGAATGTCTCTGCTGTCTTCATATCTCCTATTAATTTTATACAAATCACTGATGGTGCACAGCATCATCACGCTCTTTACTCTGCGCCAGTCAATGGTATCTGCTATTTTAACGGCTTCATCATATTGCCCTTGTGAAATCAGAGACTTTATTTCATCTGCACGTACTTTGTATTCATATTTGTCCAAGGTAGCCACCTCATATATATTTTGCCGCAAGGCATAATCATCCTATTTTTATTTTTTTAGTTTACCATATGCTCTTTTGTATGTCAAAAAAGATTGCTGAATTCGGCAAATTCTTCTAAGGTAAGCGCCTCTCCCCTTATGGTCTGACTTAAACCCATTTTATCAAGAGCCTCACACACTTCAGACCTCGTCGCCTTCCTGCTGTTTCCATCATCACCTATAAGTGAAGACGAATTTACTAGCGCATTTACCAAGGTTTTCCTGCGTTGATTAAATGCTGCACGTATAATGGAAAAAAATTTCTTTTCGCTTGCTACCTCAACCGGCGGCTGAGCAAACCTGGTGAGCCTGATTACGCTGCTTCCCACACCTGGTCTTGGCATAAAACAGGCAGGCGGCACATTTATGATAACCTCCGGCTTTGCATAATATTGTACTGCAAGACTCAGTGCGCCGTAATCCTTGGTACCGGGTCCCACCTGCATGCGGTCCGCCACCTCCTTCTGAACCATGATGGTAATACTTGAAAGAGGTACCTTGCTCTCAAACAATCCCATGATAATTGGAGTCGTAATATAATAAGGCAGGTTTGCTACCACTTTGACCGGTCTTCCTCCATTTTTTTCATTTGCCAGTCCGGCAATATTTACCTTCAAAATGTCTTCGTTAATAATAGTCACATTATGATATTCCGAAAGCGTATCTTCTAGTATGGGAATCAGATTCTTGTCTATTTCAACAGCCACTACTTCTCTTGCATGTTCCGCCAGATATTGCGTCATAGTTCCTATGCCGGGACCAATCTCAATGACGCAGTCTTCTTCGGTAATCTCTGCCGAATGGATGATTTTCTCCAGAATATTAGCATCAATCAGAAAATTCTGCCCATACTTTTTCTGAAAATGAAAACTATATTTTTTTATGATTTCTGCCGTTGCAGTAGGCGTTGCCAGGTATGCCATTTTTTTCTCCTTCATCTATCTCCCGCAGAAGTAAAATTCCTTTGCATTGCGCATAGTTATAGTAAGTACCTCTTCTTTACTGATCTTCTTAACCTCGGCAAGCCGCTCCGCCACCAGGTCAATATAAGTTGATTGATTTCGTTTGCCCCTATATGGTTCCGGTGCAAGATACGGACAATCAGTTTCCAGCAGAATTCGGCTCATGGGAATATATTCTACAGCTTCTATCAGTTTTTTTGCATTTTTAAAGGTAAGTACTCCGCCGATGCCAAAATAATAATCCATATTCAGATATTCTCTTGCTATTTCTTTAGTATAGGAAAAACAATGAATGACCCCTTTCATCTTTTCTTTCTGCCATTCTTTTAATATTTCCAGGGTATCTTGTGCCGCATCTCTGGAATGAACAATAATAGGCAGCCCCGTTTCGCTTGCCAGCTGCAGCTGCTCTTCAAACCATTTTTTCTGAATCGCCTTATCCGGATCAGGCCAGTGATAATCAAGCCCTATCTCTCCTATCGCAACTACTTTGGGATCTGCCGCCTTTTCTTTTAACCATGATAAATCGTCTTGGGTCATTCCCTCCGTCTCAGATGGATGTACTCCGATTGCTGCATATAAAAACGGATATTTCCCGGCAAGTTCTAATGCCTTCCTGGTGGAATCTATGCTGGCTCCAACATTTACAATAAACGCTACACCAGCCTCATTCATGCTCTTTAACAACTCATCTCTGTCCTGATCAAATGCCTCATCATCATAATGTGCATGCGTATCAAATATCATTTATTCCCACACTTCCCAACAAACGTTGCCGCGCTTCGCGGGCCAACTTATTGTAACAAACGCTGCCTCGTTTCGCGAGCCATCTTATTGTAAAAAAAATTTTAAAAAACACTTGCAAACTACAAAACATTATACTATAATAACTCTTGCGTTGTAAATGAAACAACAAATAAATCTTGTACGCGTCTTTAGCTCAGTTGGTAGAGCACCTGACTCTTAATCAGGGTGTCCAGGGTTCGAGCCCCTGAAGACGCACTGTAAGTACCATTTTTGAGGACCTGTGAGCCTTGGGGATGGTGCTTTTTTCTTAAAACACCAATCCAGTCATTTCAATTACGATTCCCGACACCACTCCGATTGCATAAAGTATCAAAGTAATCTTTACATTTTCCTTCAGATTATCATTGACCTTGTAAAGTACCAGCAGTCCCACCCCTGAGCCTGCAAGCAGTCCGGCAATCATAGCGCCTGCTCCTAAAACCCCCTCTAAGTAAAGCTGCGTCAATACCACAGAGGACGCGCAGTTCGGTATCAGACCAATCAGCCCTGCAACCATCGGCCCCAGAACAGGCTTTTCCGAAATAAATGCCGCCAGCGTATCCTCCCCTGCAAATCCTATCAACAAATTTAAAAGGAAAGAAATCAAAATGATAAAAAGAAAAATCTGCAGCGTATGGCTAATTGCTGATTTAATGATCTTCCCCTCTTCGCAATGGCAATGCTGATGGTCGCATATATGCTCTATCCTAAGCTCCTCCTGCGCCATTTTCTTTTTCATCTGTATCAACAGGTCAATCATAAGACCTGCCAATATGCCTACGACCGCTTTTACAGCAAGAATACGGACAATGGTATGGGAGGGCGCCTGCTGGGATATTAAGATGGGAAGCATCTCATCTGAGGTGGATAAAAATACAGCCGACAACGTACCAAGCGTGATAATACGTCCTGCGTACAGATTGGAAGCTGCCGTGGAAAATCCGCACTGAGGAACGATTCCCAGTATCCCGCCTATAACCGGTCCCCACTTTCCTGATTTTTTCATAATCTGCTGGGTTTTCCGGCTGGTTTTATGCTCTATATATTCCATTGCCAAATAAGTGACAAATAAAAACGGAAGCAGTTTTATTCCGTCTGACAGAGTATCAACAATTATATCCTGCATTTTCCTCTCCTTACTTTTTAATAGCAAACGCCGCCGCGCTCTGCAAGGCAGCCTATTACAACAAAAGAATCCTTTTCTGCAGCATACCAAGTATATCACAGAAAAGGATTCTCACCAACTAAAAACTAAAAACATCCCTGCAAGCCGGTCTGCTCCGCGGATCGCCTTACAGGGTAAAAATCACAGAAAAAAATCCGTAAATAAGCGGCTGATGAAGCATATAAATAATCAAGGAATGCCTGCCAGGAAAAGAAAACAGCGTACATTTTCTGCCAAAGACGGTATTCATAATCTCTCCATCCCTGATCCCGTTTACCACATGATACAGGAAATATCCTGTAAGGTACAAAAAGAACCAAGGAAAAAAAGAGAAATAATCGGTAGAGTAAAATCCCGGCTTTGTAAATCCCAAAAATGTCATGACATCGCCCTGATAAAGAGACTGAGGAAGCTTTAACAGATTCCACTCTTCAAATCCCAGATACCCTCTATTGACATTCCGGGTCAGAAAAAACAATGCCGCACTAAGCAAAAGCCCTATCCATGCAATATTTTTCCGGATAGTCAATTCCCGTATTGCTTTATCCAGAGCCGTCATAAAAAGCATGCTGCTTCCTATCAATGTCAGGACACCGAATATGACCCTGTTCTCCGGCATAAAAACGATTGTGACCAAGGATACGACAGCGCCCGAAATAAAGACGATCAATCCTCTTTTTAGATGCTTTTTTCCCAAGGACCAGCAGAAACCGGAAAGCAGGATAAAACTCCAGCAGATACTTTGCTGCCAGATATAAGCGCCTCTTCCCCTGTACCAGCTCCAATCCTTTCCGAAAATATATACCAGATCCCAACATGCGTGGTATAGTATCATGCTGATTACCACAAAACCCCTGATGCTGTCCAGAACACCATATCTGAAACTCTTTTTTTCTATGTTAACATTCATTTCCATTATATTGTCTTAATCCTATGTAGATTTTTATCGTAACTATTCAGTACAGGTCGAAGCATTTACTGCTGAGACCGTAAGAATATGATTCAGACATGCAAAATCCCATTGCCGTAGGCAATTTAGGATGGATTTTGCATTGTAACTGTGAAGGTACTAAACAGTTGCACTTTATCATACATCGTATCCGATTTCAAGCTTTCATGCAAAAAATTCCTCCAGGAGATCTTCCAATTCCTCCTGATAGGAAGCAGTTCCTGACACTGCAACTGCCTCTTCCGGGTTTTTAGACATTTCCTTTGGAATCTCCTTTGTCTCTTCCTTCGATTCTTCTCTTTGTATTTTAACCTTTGCAAATTCTTCTGCAAATTCCTTCGCATATTTTTCGCGCTTCCGAATTCCCTCTTCCATGGCATTTTCCCGTTCCGTCTCCAATCGGGGCGTGAAATGGTTTTCCAGGTAATCCATCAGATTTGTTTTTAATATTTTTCTTTTTTCCTGTATATCCACGATTCCTGAAACTGAAAAGTACAAATACAACCCCAGTATACTCACCAAATAATAGGGTATAATCTGAAATAAAGTATCTCCTGCCGCAAGCAGCAGACAAATCGTGATACCTGCCACCAATATAGACAGCATCATAAATTGTCCTGAAATATGAGAAAATTTTACCAGCTGTATTTTTGCAATACAGATTCTCTGCAGAAACTTGTCCACAAACACATCCGTATTAACAATCTTGCCATTTAACTTATAGTAACTGGCATATTTTTGTTTGCACTGCTTCAGCAGTTTGTTTTCCGTAGCGGACATATTATCTGTTTCAGAAATCATCTTCTGATAAATCACACCGGCTGCAATCTGACATATGATACTGGATAGCAGAAAAAAAGAAATCAGACCTGTAAGTAATTTGTGCTCAAATAATATTGTAAACATATTTCCTCCTTCCCTTACTATATTATAGTGGAAGGCTGTTTTTCCCTCAAGAATCCAAAGGCTGTAAGGCATCGCCATTTTTCTTCAAAAAAATAATAATTCCGCATAGAAATACCTTTTCACACTGGAAATAAGATGCACTTTCTGCTATACTTATCCATTAAAGAAAGGATGAGTGATTATGAAATATCAGACAAAGGGTACCTGCTCGACCGCAATTGATATTGAGGTAGAGGACGATAAGATAAAATTTGTTGAATTTTTTGGAGGCTGTAATGGAAATCTAAAAGGTATTGCCAATCTTGTAACCGGTATGCCCGTAGATGATGCCATTTCCAAATTAAAAGGCATTCGTTGCGGCTTCAAATCTACTTCCTGCCCGGATCAGCTGGCACATGCTCTGGAACAGATGAAAAACGGTAATTGTTAAAACTGGGAGGTCTTCTTTATGAGCAACTCAAATATTACCAAAAAAATAGTTCTCACCGGAGGCGGTACTGCCGGACATGTAACGCCCAATATTGCACTGCTTCCTTCCCTGAAAGCCGCTGGATATGAAGTTTCTTACATTGGCTCCTATGAGGGAATCGAAAAAAAACTGATTACAGATTTCGACATTCCATATTATGGAATAGCCACAGGGAAATTCAGACGATATCTGGATATTAAAAACCTGACAGACCCGTTCCGGGTAATCAAGGGCTTTACGGAGGCCAAAAAGTACCTGAAAAAAATCAAACCCGACATTGTCTTTTCAAAGGGTGGGTTTGTCAGTGTTCCTGTAGTACGGGCGGCTGCATCCCTGCATATCCCATGTATCATCCACGAGTCCGATATGACCCCCGGACTTGCCAACAAGCTGTGTATTTCTGCGGCAAGGAAAATATGCTGTAATTTCCCGGAAACCTTGGCTATGCTTCCCAAAGAAAAGGCTGTATTGACAGGTTCTCCTATCCGTGAGGAACTGACCAAAGGCGATAAGCTTGCGGCTCTTGATTTCTGCGGTTTTTCTGCGAACAAACCTGTCATCATGGTAATTGGCGGCAGTCTCGGGGCCGCTTCCATCAATAAGGCTGTAAGAGAAGCGCTTCCAAAGCTTTTAACCGATTTCCAGGTAGTACACATTTGCGGAAAAGACAAAATAGATAATATGCTTTTGCATGTTGAGGGATATATCCAGTTTGAATACATCAAAGCGGAATTAAAAGATCTCTTTGCCATGGCCGACGTGGTCATTTCCCGGGCGGGTGCAAATTCCATCTGTGAACTTTTGGCTTTGAAGAAACCTAACCTATTAATTCCCCTTTCTGCAGAAAGCAGCCGCGGGGATCAGATTCTGAATGCCAAATCCTTTGAATCTCAGGGATTTTCCATGGTAATTGATGACGATTATCTTTCGCCTGATTTATTGGCAGAAAAAGTGGTAGAATTATATTTTATGAGACAGACTTATATAGACGCTATGGGTAAGAGCGGTCAGCTGGGATCGATTAAAGCAATTATGAATCTGATTGAAAGTGAAACGGCATGAAAAAAGAAATGACAATAGATACCTTATGGCAATTATTGATCGACTGCCAAAATCAGACCTTTTATACCATGAAAAAACTGCCTTTCCACTACAGTGTGAAGGGCGGTGAAATTTTCGTGGACAGACGTTCCAAATCCATCACAAAAGCCACCTTTGAACAGGCTCTCCACAAACTGGAAGCCGACCATAGCACAATAACCGGTCCTAAATCCTTAAATGTCTTTGGTGCACCTTACGTCTGGGCAATTCTAAAGACCTTTGAACTGGTATAGCATGAAACTTCTTTCTCATTCGTCGTAAATATCCACCTTTATCCTGTCTTCATATGATTTCATAAGTTCCCCGGTTATTTCATAGGACAAAAATCTCATATCATTGACAGCTTCCTTGTAATTGCCGATATTGATCTGATGCTCCCCGTGAATCATGCTGTCACAGATATAATGATTGATTTCCGGTGAAAAGTGAAGAATATCCATATAATTTTCCAAATCTGTTATAACTTCTCTGTCATTCTGAAAGTAAAAAAGCTTCACATTGCTGCATGCAAGCAGTGCTTCCATCGCCCTCTCCAAATTATAAAGATAAGCCTCTGTATCTCCTTCCCGATAGATATTATCCCACCACAGCATGGAATAGGGCGGAAAAAAAACATAAAAGACAGTATCGGGATGGGATTTTATACGGCTGGTCAGCAAAGCAATATTTTCATTCAGAGCCTCTTCATAATAATTTTCCGGCTTCATTTCTGCAACGGAAGGCTTACGGATATATAATCCCAATGCCATATCCGAATTGAACTCCTTCCACTGCGCCCAGTTATAAGAATCATTTTCGTCATAATCTCCTATGAAAGAATGGGCAATCAGATAAGGAGTTTTTTCCATCAACACCCCTTTATTCAGCCAGTACTCCACATCATTGAAATAATTATCATCATACAGGTACATAGGACACCCAGTAAGTTCATAAGTCGTCTCCGCATCGGCGACCAATGCAGAAGGATCAAGATTATAAAAAACGTACTCAAGGTCCTGATGTTCAAAAGCAATATCCAGAAGATAACACAAGTCCGCTGTTGCACCGTAAGAACGGATTGCTTTGATTGTCTTACAGTCAAATCCCTGATCAAACCAGCCATTATTGTAATTTTCAGCGACAGAAGATCCTGCAATCACGCTGTCATACTCCAGCGTTTTAAGAGAACCCACACATTGATATTCTTTATCCGTAAGCACTGCTTTTAATCCCGGAAGCGGTTTGTGATACTGAAAAAAAGGATCGAACAACACCACTGCCAGAATGCAGAGCAATAATAGACTGATACTACAGATAAAAAATTGTTTTATAAATTTCTGCGACTTCATAATCTCCATTCCTGCCAAGCTAAAAATTAAAATAAATAAAGGTGCTGACCTGTGAAAAGGAAATCACAGACCAGACAAAGACAAGTGCCACAAAAAAGCAGAGTTTTCTATTCAGAGAATGTTCGCTTACGATTTGCAATGCATTCTTCCGTGTCAAAATAAACCCGCTGACTGCCAGCAGTAAAATAAACACTGCCAGATACGCATAGGTAAGCAGTTCCGGCGCTGCCAGATTGATTACCTGCTTGAATAGATAAAATTCAGGAACATCCAGTTTTGCCGCCACTTTATAAATATATCCCGTATTTTTAAATGCAAAAATATTTTTAAACATCTGAAATGCATTTGCCATGCTGTCACTGCGGAAAAAGAACAATGACATATTAAAGAAACCAAACGTAAAAAGCCATCCAAGCCATCTTGGAATATAGCATCTGGCGGAAACCTTTTCATTGCTGCCCTTCACACCTACAATTCCCAAATTATCCCAGATTACCAAAAGTCCCTGCATGGTCCCCCACGCCACATATGTCCAATTTGCCCCATGCCATAGACCGCTTAAAAAGAAAACCATAAAGGTATTAAAGATGGTCCTCATCTTTCCCTTTCTGCTGCCTCCTAAGGGAATATAGACATACTGTATAAAAAACCTGGACAATGTCATATGCCACCTCTGCCAGAGTTCCTTTACGGAACATGCCTTGTAAGGAGAATTAAAGTTCACGGGCAATTCTATATTGAACATTTTCCCCAGTCCCATTGCCATATCACTGTATCCGCTGAAATCAAAATAAATTTCAAAAGTGTATGCCAGAATAACCAGCAATGTAGTGGGCGTATCCAGAAACGCCGTCTGTTCAAAACCGTAGTTTACAGGCAGCGCAAGCACATCCGCAAGCAATACCTTTTTCCCGAGACCCAGCGTAAAAAGTATGATTCCCTGCGCAAAGCTGTCGGGATTAAACTTCCGGTTTGACTTGTTCTCAAACTGCGGCATCATTTCCTTATAGAGCACGATAGGTCCTGCAATCAGCTGCGGGAAAAAGGTCACAAAGGTCAGATAATTGATGAAAGAATAATGATCCGCCTTCCCGGTACATCTGTCCACAATGAACGAAAGCTGCTGAAAAGTAAAAAAACTGATTCCAAGAGGAAGCAAAATATGTTTCAAATTAAAATCTGTGTGAAAGATAAAATTGATATTTTCAAAAAAGAAATCATAATACTTGAAGTAAAACAAAAACCCGAGATTCAGCAAAATACCGCCAGCAAGCAAAAGACGCCCGGTTAGCTTCGTATGGGAAAATCTCATCAAATAACTGAGAAAATAATTACCCAATATACTGACAACAATCACTGTAAGATAGTATGGATTAAAATATCCATAAAACCACAATGACATACCTGCCAGAAAAAGCTTGGCAGGTTCATATGCTTTGAAACGATTTAATATATACCAGCCGGCAAGTGTCAGCGGCAGAAATAAAAAAATAAAAATATAAGAATTAAACAGCATTGTTACTCTCCCTGTAGGGATATCTTAACATAACTTTACATATTTTGTCTAATACATGGAAATACTTAGTAACAAAGCAATAAGTAAATATGGGGTTTACAAACAGGAGGCAGATTATGAAAAATAAAATTTTCTTTGCTATAATGCTCTGTACATTTCTATTTATTACCGGATGTACAGATAATTATGAAAAAAGTCATGGAAATAACCATCAGGCATATGTAGATGAGGGTAATGGTCAGGATAATGCCGTCAATACTTTGCAGGTAGGAAGTAAGTATAGAATTGTAGGACCCATGGACGATTTAAAGGATGCCGTCGTAGATATCCTCGGCGACCACTACTGGCCGGACACTTTACTCAGCGCGGAGGAACTTGCAGAACGGACCGGCGTCTCAGAAAACATGTATGAGGACTTCTTGGCGGAATATCAGCATACGCAGGCAGGTATTGACATGATGATTCTGGTCAAAGCCAGACCGGAAGAGATTGAAAATGTGGAGCGATACTTGAATGAATATCGGGAAGTGCTTCTTAAAATCTATGAGCAGCAGCCACAAAATGAAGCCAAGGTATTTGCATCAAGAATCGAAACCATCGACAATTACGTCTGCTACATTCAGCTAGGAGCAAATATTGCATCCCTTGAAAATCAGGGACAAGAAGAAATGATTGCCTATTGTCAGCAGGAAAATGAGCGGGCACTGGATATTATCGAAAAGCGCATCCTAAATTCCTGATTTTGATTTTGTATCTGTTTTTTATACTTGAATTCAAGTATAATATAGATATTTAAAACATTAGTTGGAAAGGATCATACCTATGAAAAAATTAATCTCTTGGAACGTCAACGGTCTGCGTGCCTGTGTAGAAAAAGGATTCCAAGGTTTCTTTCAGGAAGCGGATGCCGACATCTTCTGCCTGCAGGAAACCAAACTTCAAGAAGGACAGATTGCCTTAGATCTCCCCGGATACCATCAATATTGGAATTATGCGGAAAAGAAAGGCTACTCGGGAACAGCCATTTTCACAAAGCAGGAACCCTTATCCGTCTCCTATGGATTGGGCATAGAAAAACACGATCATGAAGGACGTGTTATCACCTTAGAATTTGAACACTATTATATGATTACCGTCTATACCCCTAATTCACAGGATGAATTAAAGAGATTAGATTACCGGATGGAATGGGAGGATGATTTTTTATCTTATCTTAAGAAACTGGAAATGAGCAAACCCGTCATCGTCTGCGGCGATATGAATGTGGCTCATAAAGAAATCGACCTGAAAAATCCGAAAACGAACCGTAAAAATGCCGGCTTTACAGATGAAGAGCGAAATAAATTCACTGCACTTTTAGATGCCGGCTTCACAGACACCTTCCGGTACTTTTATCCTGATCTTGAAGCAGCTTACTCCTGGTGGTCCTACCGCTTTAAAGCAAGAGAAAAAAATGCCGGATGGCGTATCGATTATTTTCTAGTATCAGCATCTTTAAATACATCCTTAAAGGATGCCCTGATTTACAAGGATATCCTAGGGTCAGATCATTGTCCTGTAGGACTTTTAATAGAGGATTAGCCGGTTGGCTAATCCTTTATTAGTCTAATACCTGACGTATCCAGACCCAGATATTTTCCCATAGCCACATATCTTATTGAAGTTTAATAAATATTTATCGAATTTCAATAAATATTTATTGACAATCAATTTTTTCGGTGATATAGTTCAGTTAACGCAGGTACATAACCACTGTAAAACAGTTTTAGAAATTACTCATAAACAGGGAGGTCTCACATGCACAAGAAGTTGATTGTATTTACAAAAGTACTCTTGGATTTTTTATTTTATACCGGAATTATCGTTACCGTCTTTGTTCCGTTTATCATTATCAAATACGGAAACTTTAATTCCTACTTTGCACAAAATGTTCCCCAATTAAGTGCCATTTTCATCCCTTCCGGTATATTTGCGGTGCTGATCATATATGAACTTCGCAAAATGTTTAAATCCGTACTGGCAGACGATTGTTTTATCCCGGAAAATGTTAAAAGCCTTAACAGGATGGGTACCTACAGTTTTTTTATTGCTCTGATTACCTGCTGCCGGCTGCCTCTTTACATTACGCCTGCCGTCATCGTTGTCATTCTGGTTTTCGTGATTGCCGGTCTTTTCAGCAAAGTGCTATCTTATGTTTTCGACAAAGCTGTAACCTACAAACTGGAAAATGACCTGACGATTTAGGAGGATTCACATGGCAATCAAAATCAATCTTGACGTGGAAATGGCAAAGCAGAAAAAGGGACTTACGGAACTTGCAAACGAAGTAGACATTACCCTTGCCAATCTTTCCATATTAAAAAACAACAAAGCCAAAGCCGTCCGGCTCTCAACCTTAAACGCTATCTGCAAGGCGCTGCACTGCCAGCCCGGTGATATTCTCGAATATGTGGAAGAAGAGGAAGATCATGAACAAGCATCTGAAAAATGAAAAATATATATTTTCATTTTATTTTGTTGTTTTTGCGGCAGCCTCTCTGACGGAATCTGTTTTGATAGAAAGTTTTTTATGGGCAGGTTTCCATGGATTTGGCGATATAGCAATGGAATATACGAAGCAAGGCGAGCGGGCAGCAGGTATCCTTTTGCTGTCTCCATATCTGGTCTGTTTCCTTGTAATAATCTTTTTCATCACGATATTTCATAAGCCAAAACAAAAGACCCATAAGCCGGCTCACAGCACACGCCGCGTCGGCTGTTCTGCTGCCCTATTCGGAACCGGCATTGGTATTATCCTTTTTTTTCTGGATTCTTACACATTGCGTATCTTATGGAATCTAATCTATAAATTTATAAATTTTATTGAACATTCTGCCTGGATGAAATACCCAGTGCCGTAATAAAGGAGGATTATTATGGAACCTATTAGAGAAGAGATACTATCAGAAGAAAATCAAAAAAAAGAAAATCCCCTGTTTCCTTTTATGGGGATTGGGAGTCTGATTTATGCTGCTTTTTATACCTTTTGCTTGTATAAGAACAGTTCGGGTATTACCTACCCTTTTTTCGTAGGCGGAACCTGCTTGTTTTTCTTCTTTTACTTGAAAAAGTCAGGGATTACCGCCAAAAAGTTCTCCCTTTTTCTCGTCATTAGTCTGCTTTTACTAGGTCTATGCACCTGCATGACGGATTCCTATATCCTAAGAGCCTATAACAAACTGGGGATTTTCTTCCTGTTTTTCTATATGGTGCTTCATAACCTGTATGAGGATAAAGATTGGGATATCCCTGAGTATCTGGGATCTATTATTAATATTTTATTTACCAGCCTGGTGTTTCTTTTCAGACCTTTCACAGATTTTTTAGCTTTTTGGAATGCAGAAAAAAAGAAAAACAGGAAATCTGACGGCAAAGGAAAATATGTTTTTGCAGGTATTTTAATCGCACTTCCGCTTTTATTTGTGATTCTGATACTTCTTTATGAAGCGGATGCTGTGTTTTCCAGTTTCTTTAATCAACTGCTTATATTTGATATTTTCTTTGAAGGCGATATATGGGGCATTCTATTTTTGTTTGCATTTATTTTTTTTGCATCCTACTGTATTATAACCCGCCTCTCTGTCCATGACCTGAAAGAAGATATTCCCGACAAAAGAACGGCAGAACCTATTATAGCCATCACCTTTACAGCGTTGATTTCTCTGGTATATCTGATTTTCTGTTACATACAGGTGGTATATCTTTTCGGAGGATTCGGTACCTTGCCGGAGGGTTATACCTACGCCGCCTATGCGAGAGAAGGATTTTTCCAGCTGGTTTTTGTGTGCCTAATTAATCTGGCGCTGGTGCTCGCCTGTACCAAGCACTTTCGGGAAAATAAGGTTTTAAAGGGCATCCTGACATTTATTTCTGCCTGCACTTATATTATGATTGCTTCCAGCGCTTACCGGATGCTTCTTTACATTCAGACCTACTATTTAACCTTCCTGCGGCTCTTTGTATTGTGGATCCTTCTTGTCCTGTCTTTACTTATGGCAGGCGCACTGGTCATGATTTACCGGGAATCCTTTCCGCTGACCAGATATTATGTGATAACGATTACGGTGCTTTATCTGGTATTTTCCTTTGCCCACCCGGATTATTGGATTGCCCGATATAATCTGAACCATATCTATCTGTCACAGGAAACCATAGAAGATTATCAGGACCGCTATGGATATGATGACTTTCATTACCTGCGCCGACTTTCCGCTGACGCTGCGCCCGCAATTTTCGAAAATGCAGAAAAGCTGGGTTATGAAGATGAAAACTGGTTCCTAAATTATGTAGAAGATACTTCCATAAAGGCATCCATGTGGGATAAACAATCTATCAGACAATGGAATCTTTCCCGGTGGACCGCAATGAAGCTGCTTTCATCTCATTCAGTACACTGATTGTAAGCGGGATAGAAAGTATGAGCGTACCTACATCTGCTGCTGCCTGCGTCATTTGCACTCCTAAAAGTCCAAACGCATAGGGCAGGATCAAAATAAGCGGAATAAAGAAATACCCCTGTCTTGCTCCTGCTATGATGGATGCTTTTAAGGCTTTACCGATAGACTGCAGCATCATATTGCTCATAACAATCCAGGCATTTAACGGAAACGTGATGCATTGCAACCTTAATGCCAGCGCACCCGTTTCTATAACTGCCTGGTCTTCCTTGCGGAATAAAGCGACGATATTCGGTGCGAAAATTCCGCAAAGAGCAGAAATGATAATCAAAAAGACAAACGCATATTTAACACAGAAGAAAAACCCTTCTCTCACCCTTTTATATAATTTGGCGCCATAATTAAATCCGCACACCGGCTGAAATCCCTGTCCAAACCCAATGAGCGCAGAATTGGCGAACATTGTCACTCTGCTTACAATCGACATGCCTGCTATCGCGGCATCTCCATATATCCCTGCTGCATGATTTAAGAAAATAACCGCTATACTTGCAAGCCCCTGTCTGCAAAGAGAGGGTATTCCACCCCGAAAGATTTCTTTTAAAAAATAGGTATTTACTTTTAAATTTTTGAAACTGATTACAATGCTTCCGCCTTTTCTTGTCATAAGGACTAAGAGTACAAAGCTGCAAAGCTGACTGGTCACTGTGGCTATCGCCGCCCCCGAAATATCCATATGAAAACCAAAAATGAGAATAGGGTCAAGCGCAATATTGAGTATCGCCCCCGTCACAATTCCTATCATCGCAAAAGAAGCTCTTCCCTGAAATCTAAGCTGGTTATTTAGAACCAGAGACGAAGTCATAAAAGGCGCGCCTAAAAGAATGATTCTTAAATATTTTCTTGTATATGGCAGAATCGTGGGTGTGGAACCCAAAGCAACGGACAAAGGATTCAAAAAGACGATTCCGCAAAAAGCGATTAGAACACCGCAAAGCAAAGACAGATAAAATCCGTTAGCAGCCATGGCAGAGGCATCTTCCAATTCTTTGCTCCCTAACTTTCTGGAGATATAATTCCCCGAACCATGTCCAAAAAAGAACCCTACCGCTTGTATAATTGCCATGACAGAAAACACGATTCCCACTGCTGCCGTGGACTGGGTATCCAGTTTTCCTACAAAAAACGTGTCCGCCATATTGTAAAAAGACGTGACCAGCATGCTGATGATTGTGGGCACTGCCAGAGAACAGACCAGCTTTGGGATCGGTGTGGTCGTCATCTGTATATATTTTTCTTCCTGATTCAATTTTAGCACTTCCTTTCATTTCTCCTATTACATACAACTGTTTACAATCTCATCCAGAGAATAGAGATACAAATTTTTATCCTGTTTTGCTGCTTCGCATATTTTTTCATCAAAGCCTGATTCGGAAAATAGCATGTAGAAAAACGTCGCTTTTTCTTTTTGCGGTGACAGTTTCGTAAATGTGTCAAGATACTCCGAATAGCGAAAGGGCTTATTCTTAAATTTACATTCTCCAATCAGGTATTCCTTCTTTTCTCTGGAAACTGCTACAATATCAATCTCCGTTTCTGCCACTCTAAAACCATCTTCCTGCTCTATATCCCGGATTGTGGTTTTTCCATACCAGCGCCCCATCTGAACATAACGGAATGGAAGCACATTGGCTTTTTGAAGTTTCTGGACATACTGTTTGCATATATCTTCAAAGGAAAGCGCGGCAAATTCATGAAGAAAAGGCTCGACTTCATATTTGTATACGCCATCCACATCTCCTGTCTCCAAATCCGAATAACTGGTAAATGCAAAAGCATACCAAAATCGAAAGAAATTGTCTGTCAGCCTATAAATTCCCCGATTTAAATTCGCCTTTTCTTTTGTTCCCGCGTCAACAGAAAACTCTCGTTCAATGACTCCAAGCTCAATCAGGTTTCGCAAATACACACTGGTTTTAGAAGTATCTTCCACAAGAGATTTCTGACTAATATCATTCAATCGCGTATTACCAAGTGCAACGGCTTCAATCAGCGAGTTGTACAAAGCAGTTTCCCTTAGTTCCTGCCGCAACAGAAAATCAACTTCACTGTATAAGGCACAGCCCTTTGTCAAAATATTTTGCTTGATATTTTCCTCCAAAGATAATCCCGCATCAAATTGACGAAGGTAATGCGGAATTCCGCCAAGCACAGAGTAGACCAGAACCTTATCACGGGCAGAATAATTAGGAAAAAAATTGATTACATCATAAAAACCCATTTCTGTCATTTTATATATGCCGGTCGCTCTTCCATATAGGGGATTTTTTTCTGCAAGCAACTCTTTCTCTATAAAACTCATGGCACTTCCGCAAAGAATAACCATGATATTAGAGTCTTTCCATACTTCGTCCCACAAATTTTGCAAAATAGAAGGAATGCTGGCATTATCTTTACACATATATGGAAATTCATCAATTACAAGCAATTTTTTTTGTTCACCATAGGGCAGATCCAATACGGCCCGGAAAGCTTTTTCCCAATCTGCAAACTGATCGATATACTGATTTGCCGGAATATCTTCCTTTAGTATTTTTTCAGAAAAATTCCTTAACTGCCGCTTATCTGTGCACTCCTGACAGGAAAAGAATACATGAGGTTTTCCCTGACAGAATTGTTTTAAAGTTTCTGTCTTTCCTATACGACGCCTGCCATAAAGAACAATAAGCTGCCCTCTATTTGTCCTATATTTACTTTCCAAGAACTGTAATTCTGATTCTCTGCCTATAAACATAATATCGACACCTCAATTCCACGATTTTACATGATCCGTCATTAATTTCTACTCTAATCGTGATTTACTGAATCGTGATTTGAACACATTGTATCATGCTTATAAACTTTTGTACATCACCAATTTATAATTGCACAATCTGTGTTGCTGTGCTTTCCATAAATGCTTTGTCATGTTCTACCAGTATCATGGTAGGCTTAAACTTTAAAATTAATTCTTCTATCTGCATCCGTGAAAATACATCAATAAAATTCAAAGGTTCATCCCAGATATAAAGATGCGCCTGCCTGCAAAGACTTCCGGCTAAAAGAACCTTTTTCTTTTGACCGCCGCTGTAATCCTCAATTCTTTTTTCAAACTGAATTCTGGAAAAATCCAGCTTTCGCAAAAGTGCCCTGAACAGCGTTTCATCAATGCCGTTTTGAGATGCATATTCTTTTATTGTCCCATGGAGCATAGAGGTATCCTGCGAGCAGTAAGAAACAATCATCTGATTAGGTGTTACGATCCGTCCACTCTTTAAAACGGGTTCTGCCATGCCCTGATATACCAAATCCAGCTTTTCATTTTCTCTGCTCTGCTCAAGAATCTGATGAAGGATTGCTTTAATAACGGTGGACTTTCCACATCCGTTTTTCCCTTTTAAAAATACCCTGTCTCCTTGTCTGATCTCAAAATCAAAGTTGCGGATGACTTCACTGTCTTCCCCATATCCGATTGTACATTCTTCCATGACCACCAACTTTTCCTTGTAATGGTTTAAAGGAATGATTTTTAAATCTTCTACGGTTTCCAGATTTTTTAACAGACTGGACTTTTCCTCTATCTCCCTTTCCCGTCTCCGCTCCAGATTTTTACGGCGCATCTGCATCCTGCGGGATTTTTCACCTATATACGCTCTGGCATCTATGCTCTTTTCATACTTGAGAGATTTAACGCCTATTTTAGTAGCCTCCACATTATCGGCCCACAGCCCCGTCTTTCTGGCGGACTGCGTCAGTCTCTGAATGTCCTTTTTCAATCGCTCGTTTTCGGCAAGTTCATAGGCATCCTGCCTTTTCTTATTTTCCCACCAGGAACTGAAATTCCCCTGCTGTACTTCAATGTCGGACCTGTTGATTACGAGCACATGATCTACACAGCCATCCATAAAGTTCCTGTCATGAGAAACCAAAATAAACCCTTTTTTGCTGCTCAAATACTTCTTTAATATTTCCCTTGCCTCCATATCCAGATGATTAGTAGGCTCGTCAATCAGCAGAAAATGGTTTTCTTTGGAAAAAAGAAGCGCAAGCATGACCTTCGTCTGTTCTCCATTGCTTAAAGTGTCAAAAGGCCTGTAGAAGACTTCTCCGTCCACATCCAGAAAGTTGAGCTCCCTACATACTTTCCAGAATTCATAATCAGGATAAATGTCCTCCATCACATCAATTGTATTTTTATTCTTATCTTTAACCTCAAATGGAAAATAATCAAATGCGGCGGAAGCATTTATATTTCCCTCATATTCATACTTCCCCATCAGAAGCTTTAGAAAGGTGGTTTTCCCTTTTCCATTTCTTGCAATAAAACCTAATTTCCAATCGGTATCAATCTGAAAAGACACCCCTTCAAAAATATTATCATAGCTTCCTTCATAACAGAAAGTTAAATTACTTACATTAATCTGCGACATATACATTCCTCCCTATTTAGTCAAGTCTTTTTTCCTTATTTTTCAAGGATTCTTAGTTACA
>CAYOED010000026.1:0-41135 GCA_964402925.1 uncultured Lachnospiraceae bacterium
GATTGGGGATGCGGGGGGATGGAATGAAGGGGAGGGGCTTGCTTTGGGTTTCAGGGCTATGGCGTAAAATCGGCAATTTCACTTACGGAATGGCAGACTGTCAGGGGGAGTCCCGCCACGGATGGCGGGACTAGGAGCCACAAGGCAGGATGCCGCCCGGCTCCGACCCGTCCAGTTTGAACCACCTATACCCATTCCGTTAGTGAAATCCGATTTGAAGACCAGACCTGAAACCCAAAGCAAGCCCCTCCCCTTCATTCCATCCCCCCGCATCCCCAATCCCTCCGCCCCTACATGCTATCCCCTAAGCCGAGACTTAACTGTTACGCATTCTGCGACCTTCTTACATTTCGCGAAAACCTCTTTCTATTTTTTGGGTTATGTTGTATAATCGTTTGTGTAGACATTTCAGATAACAAGTCGTAATAAATTCCCGAAAGAATATAATTAAGGTTGACCCTTTTTAAAATTTCATTATGACAATGAATGAATGGAGGATTTTATGAGAGAAAAGTATGAGTCTTTGGCATTGGCAGATTTGAAAGCGATTGCAAAAGCCAGAGGACTGAAAGGGACTTCTACGATGAAAAAGGCAGAGCTGATAGAGCTGATGCTGGAAGAGGATGAAAAGGATAAGGCCCAGGGGAAGAATGTGCAGCCCAAGTCAGTTCCGCAAAAGCCTGCGTCGGTGAAGACGGCAGGGACCGGCAGTGCAGAGGGGAAAACGGAACATGCGGAAGGTAAAGCAGAAGGTAGAACTGAGCGGACAGAATATAAGCCGGAACGTGGGGAAAAAGCGGAATACAAAACAGAACGTACAGAGGGAAGAGTAGAGGAACCCAGGTCGGAGGAGGACAAGTTTCCTGCTGATTTGGACAGCGGTATCGCAGCCAGCGGGATTTTAGAGGTCATGCCTGACGGATATGGGTTTATTCGCTGTGAAAACTATCTTCCGGGAGATCATGACGTGTATGTGGCGCCCAGTCAGATACGGAGATTTGGCTTGAAAACCGGAGATATTCTGGAGGGAAATACCCGTGTCAGGACTCAGGGGGAAAAGTTTGCCGCCCTTCTTTATGTAAAGTCCATTAACGGTTATCCACCGGAGGTTGCTTCAAGACGGTGCAACTTTGAAGATATGACACCAGTTTTCCCGAATGAAAGGTTGCATCTGGAAATGCCGGGAGCAAGTGTTTCTATGAGAATTATGGATTTAATCAGTCCGGTGGGAAAAGGACAGAGAGGTATGATCGTTTCTCCGCCTAAAGCAGGTAAGACTACGTTGCTTAAGGACGTGGCAAAGTCCATAAAGCGCAATTCACCGGAAGTTCATCTGATTATTCTTCTGATTGATGAGCGTCCCGAGGAAGTGACAGATATCAAGGAAGCAATTGAAGGACCTAATGTGGAAGTGATCTATTCTACCTTTGATGAATTGCCGGATCACCATAAGCGTGTTGCGGAAATGGTAATAGAAAGAGGAAAACGTCTGGTAGAGCATAAAAAAGATGTTATGATCTTAATTGATAGTATCACTAGGCTGACAAGAGCATATAACCTTACGGTTCCGCCAAGCGGCCGTACTTTGTCAGGAGGCCTTGATCCGGCAGCTTTACATATGCCGAAGAGATTTTTCGGCGCTGCCAGAAACATGCGTGAGGGCGGTTCCCTGACGATTCTTGCAACGGCGCTGGTTGATACCGGAAGTAAGATGGATGATGTGGTCTATGAGGAATTTAAGGGAACCGGTAATATGGAACTTGTGCTTGACCGGAAGCTTTCCGAAAAAAGAGTGTTCCCGGCGATTGATATTCCAAAGTCCAGCACAAGAAGAGAAGATCTTCTGCTTGCTCCTGATGAACTGGAAGCGATTAACATTATGCGTAAGGCGCTAAACGGTCTTAAGCCGGAAGAGGCTGTGGATAAAATTTTGGATATGTTTTCCAAGACCAGGAATAATCAGGAATTTGTCAATCTTGTTAAAAAAATAAAATGGTTCTAAAAAGTACTTGCATCCTTGAATAAGCTATGATACAATTAAAAAGCTGTTTCGGGTTATTGCATGTAGCAGTGTATGCCTGCACAGGCAAAGCCTACAGCAGATGAAAACAAACTGATTCAGATATTATGTTATTATAGAGAGGTGAAAACATGAAAGAAGGAATCCATCCTGAGTTCTATCAGGCAACTGTAACTTGCAACTGTGGCAATACATTTGTAACAGGTTCAACTAAAAAGGATATTCACGTTGAAGTATGTTCTAAGTGCCATTCATTCTACACAGGTCAGCAGAAGGCAGCAAGAGCCGACGGTCGTATTGATAAGTTCAATAAGAAATATGGTGTGGAAAGCAAATAATTTTGCAGGAAAAGGTTGGGGTGTTGCATCTCAACCTTATTTTGCTTTATAGGGAGATCGTTGCTGCCGGGCGACGATTTTTTAACATAAGGATGGTGTGTGAAGCGCGTCATCTGTTGTATATGGAGTGTCATTATGAAGAAAAAAAAGATTAATCGCTCATCAGGAATAGGCGGTCAGGCAGTTCTAGAGGGCGTCATGATGAGAAATAAAGATGATTATGCCGTGGCAATCAGAAAGCCTGACGGGGAAATTGAAGTGGAAATGGATGTGTTCCATGGATGCATGCATGGAAGCAAACTGACCCAGATTCCCTTTATAAGAGGAATCTTCAATTTTATCGATTCTCTGCATCTGGGAATGAAGACTCTTAATTTTTCTGCTTCCTTTTATGAAGATGAAGAGGCGGAAGAGACGAAGCTGGATAAGACCCTTGATAAGGTAACCGGTGGCAAGGGAGAAAGTGTGCTTATGGGAATTACGACAGTGATTTCCGTATTGATTGCAGTGGCAGTCTTTATCATACTGCCCTATTTTCTTTCCTCCCTGTTATCAGGGTTCGTAAGAAACGCATCCCTTCTTGCAATTTTAGAAGGTGTTATAAGAATTCTTATTTTCTTTGCCTATGTGGTGGGAATCAGCCTTATGAAGGATATCAGCCGGCTTTACCAGTATCATGGTGCAGAGCACAAGTGTATTAATTGTATTGAAAAAGGAAGACCGCTTACGGTGCATAATGTAATGCGCAGTTCCCGTATCCATAAGCGCTGCGGAACCAGTTTTTTGTTTTTTGTTATGTTTGTGAGTATTATTCTGTTCTTTTTTATAAGAGTACAGAATCCTGCGCTTAAAGTAGCGCTGCGTATTTTACTGATACCTGTCATTGCAGGGATTTCCTATGAAATCATTCGCCTTGCAGGAAGGAGCGACAATATTTTTGTCCGTATTATTTCTGCACCGGGAATGCTCCTGCAGCGTCTTACAACCAAAGAACCGGATGAAAGTATGGTGGAGGTTGCCATAAAGTCAGTGGAGGCTGTGTTTGACTGGAAGGCTTATCTGAACGAGACCTTTGGATATGAGGTGGATGACTCGTGGCTGGTGGATGAACCTACGCAAGAGGAAGCGGCAGATGCAGATGGAGTATAAAAAATTATACGATAAGGGTGTATTGTTGCTTCGGGAAGTACAGATTGAGGAGGCAGCTTTGGATGCCCGCCTGTTGTTGGAAGAGATTTGCGGTACAGACAGAAATGATCTTCTGGTGCATGGGGACAGACTTGTGACAGAAGAACAGTATAATTGTTATGTAAACTATATTGATATGCGCAGGAGACATATTCCCTTACAGCATATTTTAGGATATCAGGAATTCATGGGGCTTAAGTTTAAAGTGACACCTGATGTACTGATTCCCAGGCAGGACACGGAAACATTGGTGGAAGAGGTAATGCGTAATCTTCACGACGGTATGCATATTCTGGATATGTGTACAGGGTCAGGGTGTATTCTTTTAAGCCTGCTTCGGTATTCTAATGATTGCGTGGGTGTGGGATGTGATCTTTCAGAAAAGGCGCTTAAGGTAGCAAGGGAAAATGCCCGTGAACTTTCGCTGGAAGCAGAGTTTATCCAGAGTGATTTATTTGAAAATGTATGTGGAAAATATGAGATTATTGTCTCAAATCCGCCTTACATTCCAAGCGGAGAGATTTCCACTCTGATGGAAGAGGTAAAAGATCATGATCCTCTTTTGGCTTTGGATGGAAGGGAAGACGGGTTGCACTTTTACAGGGAAATCATAAAAAAAGCAGGGCAGTATCTGCATCCCGGCGGTATGCTCTTTTTGGAAATAGGATGCAGCCAGGCGGAGGATGTATGCAGATATATGAAAGAAGCAGACTATAAGGAAGTTGCAGTCTGTAAGGATTTGGCAGGGCTTGACAGAGTAGTGTCAGGAGTATATGGAGGTTAGAACGGTGTTTGATAAACTGGAAGACTTATTAATTCGATTCGAGGAAATAATGGGTGAACTAAATGAGCCTACGGTTGCTAATAATCAGGAGCGGTTCCGCAAACTGATGAAAGAACAAAGCGACCTTACCCCGATTGTAAATGCATATAAAGAATATAAGAAATCAAAACAGGATGTTGAGGATTCTCTTGTCATGTTAGACGAGGAATCAGATGAAGATATGCGTGAAATGCTGAAAGAGGAGTTAAATACGGCAAAGAAACGCATAGAAGAACTTGAACAGGAACTGAAAGTTCTTCTTTTGCCCAAAGACCCCAACGATGACAAGAATGTTATTGTTGAAATCAGGGCAGGTGCAGGTGGAGACGAAGCGGCTCTTTTTGCGGCAGAGGTCTATCGTCTCTATGTGCATTATGCAGAAAGCCAGCGATGGAAAGTGGAGACCATGAATGTGGACGAAATCGGCATCGGCGGGATGAAGGAAGTCAACTTCATGATCAGCGGACAAGGTGCCTATTCTAAACTGAAATATGAAAGCGGCGTTCATCGTGTCCAGCGTGTGCCTGAGACTGAGTCAGGCGGACGTATCCACACTTCAACTATTACGGTAGCCGTGATGCCGGAAGTAGAGGACGTGGATGTGGTCATTGATGAGAAAGACATCCGTATCGACGTTATGCGTGCATCCGGAAACGGCGGTCAGTGTGTCAATACCACGGACTCTGCGGTGCGTCTTACCCATTATCCGACAGGAATCGTGGTGTACAGCCAGACAGAAAAGTCCCAGCTGCAGAATAAAGCCAAAGCCTTTGCACTGCTTCGTGCCAAGCTTTATGATATCGAGCAGCAGAAGGCACATGATGCGGAGGCAGAGCTGAGGAGGAGCCAGATCGGTACAGGAGACCGTTCTGAGAAAATCCGTACTTACAATTTCCCTCAGGGGCGCGTTACCGACCATAGAATCGGTCTCACATTATATAAGCTTGATAAGGTGATGGATGGAGATATCCAGGAGATTATCGATGCATGTATTGCAGCAGATCAGGCAGCGAAATTGGCAAAGATGAATGAGAATTAGGAAATGTTATAGAATATCCTATGTCGGTGTAAAATAGCTGATATAGGGTATTTTTTATGTTGTTTAAAGAGGCGTGGACTAGGAATCCTTAATTGCCAAAATCTTGACATTTGTTAATGCAATAAAATTGTTGCCATGGTATCTTTAATTTGTAAACGGATTATAGGGCACGGAAGGAAAAGCACAAATGGATCAGGAAAATTTAAGAAGAGGGCTTTTGACAGCAGCCGCACAGTTACCGGGTGTAGAGTTGGCGGAAGAAGATTTGAACGGTATCTTGGCAATATCGAAATTGGAACGGTATTCTAAAAATAGATGTGTATTTGGGATAGGAGAGGAATGTGCATATAGCGGACTTGTCTTAAAGGGGCTTTTAAGAAGTTATTACCTTGATATGGAGGGAAATGAAATCACCCGGAATTTTCATAAGGAATATTCATGGGTTGCAGACGAAGGATTGATTGGATATAAAGCACATATTTGTGCCTATTTGCGTTTTAAAGCAGACTTCCCGGAAGTGGCATTAACGGTTCCAAAATGATATTTGGAAACTCTTATAGCAAGCAGCAGTTGATCGATACATTTTGCAAAGCATATGCCAGGGATAAAGTATAAAGCAGGAGCAATCACCAAAGCTGTCAATGGGAGCCTTAAAAGACTTGGAATAGAGTCAATAGATTTATACTGGCTGCATAAGCCATTTGCGCTTCGGCAGAATCTGAAGGAAATGATTCGTCTTATGAAAGATGGAAAAATAAAGAATGTAGGAGTGTCAAACTGCAATCTTGCCCAGATAAAAGAGGCAAAAGCCGTTTTAGAGGAAAGCGGGATGAAACTTGCAGCGGTTCAGAACCATTACAGTTTGCTCTGCATGGAGGATGATCAGGGAATTATCCCCTTTTGTAATGAAAATGATATCATATACTTTGGATACATGATTCTGGAGCAGGGAGCTTTATCCGGTCATTATGATATACAGCATCCATTTCCGGTTTTTTCTCTAAGGGGAATTTCATTTGGAAAGAAAAAATTTAAAAAAATCAAATCGCTTATAGAATGGGAAAAAGAACTGGCTGAAAAATATGAGGTTGATACTTCTCAAATTCCAATCGCATGGGCACTTGCAAAGCAGGTGATGCCGATTGTCGGTCTTACAAAACCAGAGCATGCACAGGCGCTTGAAAAAGGCATTAAAGTGGAATTATTACCACAAGAAATTCAGAAACTTGAGAGATTGGCAAAGGAATCCGGGGTAAAGTGCAGGGGAATCTGGGAATGATGATTATAGATTATTTTCCAGATACAATGCCTCCCGATAGGCAGGGTCACAGATGGCGCGGCTTAAGTCCGCGTTTCTTCCTGCATCCATAAGTAGCTGTAGTAATCTGGTAAGACGTTGTTCGCCCTCTTCGCGCCCTAAGGAAATGCCCTCTTTACGCCCCAAGGAGATACCCTCCGCACGACCTTGTTCGATTCCTGCGTTTTGCCCATTTTTGTAAGCCCATTCACGTTCGCATTTTAGATGTTGCTCTTCATTATATTCAAAGATACTCATTTCTATCGCCTCCGCTCGATTCTTAGACAGGAAATCTGCCAGAATATCATTTCGGATACAAAAGTCTACAGCTTGTTCGACAGCTTCTGAGAAGGGCAAGCTTTTTGCAAATACCCTGACTTGTTCCACATACTGCGCATATTGCCTTAATAGCCAGCAGGTTTCCATTAATTCTGAGTTACAGCCCCAGTTTATATTGTATACTGTCACGATAAGTTCAAGCTCTGGTTGCGCCATCTTTCTTTCAAAAGCATCCGATAGTTTCAAGGTCTGCTCACTAGGTTGAAAGTCGGTACCATTGTAGAAAACCACAAATCTTGGGGTGGGCAGTTTGATGAGGACTGAGTGATATATGTCTTCATTTTTTATGATATTTTGCAGAACCTTTGTGACGTAAATTAAATCCCTGAGAGGCATATTGGGATTTACAGTGGACTGGTGCTCATAAAGCATCAATTCAAAGTCGAACACAAAGGAAATATCATTTTTGTAATTCATATAAACTGCGTTTTCCAATGTGGTAATTTCTAAATTCTCCACGTCAGTGTAGGATGTTCTGTTGACTGCATTGTAAAGACTTAAGAGTTGTTCTTTTTCTTTAAACAGTATGCGGAACATGGTATCCTTATAGTTGCGCTGTACATGTGTTGCTGTCATTTTCTCCTCCTTAGTAGTAAATTATTCCATAAATGGAAATAAATTCTGATACAGGAGGTCTGTTCCAGAGGCTCCTGCTTGTTTAAATATGATGGAAATAAAAGCATGGATTTTCTGAAACATTAGAAAATAGAAAGTATCGGATTTGCCTTAAAGAAAATATGCTTTTTCATATTGTATCATACGAGGACAAACAATACAATCATCATTTCCAATAAATTAACCGTTATTGAAAAAAAGATATATTTAGAATACAATTAAGGCAGTTAAGTGTACAGAGGAGAGGAAAATGGGGAGTCTATATTTATGAAAAGAAATCTACTGATCATTGAAGATGATAAAGATCTTGCTGGTATAACCAGTGATATGCTGAAGAATTACGGATATGAAACAAGGATTGCAGAAAGCTGTGAAGAGGCTTTCGATATTCTTACAGGCAGTCGGTTTCATCTGATACTGATGGATATCAATCTGCCGGATGGGACAGGGTTTGAGGTGTGCAGAGAACTCAGAAAGGTCTCAAAGGTTCCGGTTATCTTTGCCAGTGCCAGGACAAGCGAAGATGATAAAATAAGAGGCTTTGATATGGGAGGGGATGATTACCTTGCCAAGCCGTATTCATTGCGGGAGTTGCTTGCAAGGGTGAATGCCCTGATTCGCAGAACTTATGGAGCAGATAATGGGGAAGTGATCTATCGGTTTGGCAAAATCATGGTTGATGTGGGAAGCAGAGTGGTAGAGAAAGATGGGCAGGAGGTAAAGCTTGCATTAAAGGAATTTGACCTTTTGGTCTATTTATGTGCCCACGCCGACCAGGTTATTCGCAAAGAAGAGCTTCTTCATGAAGTTTGGGGAGCTTTTTCGGAGGCTGAGATATCGACGGTGGCAGTCCATATCAGGTGGCTTCGGGAGAAGCTGGAGAAAAATCCTGCGAATCCGCAGTTTATCAAGACGGTATGGGGAATCGGATACCAGTTTGACGGTTTGGAGGGAAAATGAAACAAAGGTTTGCAGGGATGGTCATGGTGAGCATTTGTCTGTTCTTATTGCTTGCGGCAGGCAGTGTGATATTTATGGAAAAAAGAATCGGAGAAAACGGTGCAGAAAACAGTCTGGTGATTTTAAATGAAATCAGGCAGCTGACTTCCTTAGATGAGGGAGAAAATCCGGCACAGAAGGAAATTGGACAGCTTGAAGAGCTGCTAAAGCAGGAGAGTGGACAGGGGCAGAAAAGCGTTGTCAGACAGATGGCGGGGGGCTGTGTGATTTTTACAGTTCTGTGCATGCTGCTCTGGTCCGGCTACATTTATGTAAAGATATTGCTGCCTTTCTATAAACTTGAGAGGTACGCGGATCAGATTGCAAAGGGAAATATGGATTTGCCGCTGGAAGTTGAAAGAACCAATTTTTTTGGAGCCTTTACATGGGCATTTGATCATATGCGGAAAGAAATTACGGATGCCAGGGAAAGAGAAAAGAGTGCTGTTTGCGAGAATAAGACAATCATAGCGACTTTGTCCCATGATATCAAAACGCCTATCGCATCCATCAGAGCGTATGCAGAAGGGCTGGAAGCGAATCTGGAGGCAGATTTTGAGCAGAGGGAGCGCTATGTGCAGGTCATCATCAGAAAATGCGATGAGGTTACACGTCTTACGAATGATCTGGTTCTGCATTCTCTGTCAGAGTTGGAACGTTTGACGATAAGTCAACAAAAGATTGACATACGAAAAACGCTTATGGAAACTTTGCAGGACTTGGAATATCCTTATGTAGCATTGCGGCAGCCTCTGCCGGAAGCATGGATCTTGGGGGATGAAAAGCGTATTGCGCAGGTAATTCTTAATTTGATAGAGAATGCACAGAAATATGCGCCGGATACGAAGGTGGAAGTGTGGGCAGACCTTTACGAAAACCGATATGAAATCCATGTGCGAGACTATGGAAACGGAATTTTGCCGGAGGATATGCCTTTTATCTTTGACAAGTTTTACAGAGGGAAGAATGTGGGAGATAAGCCGGGATCGGGACTTGGGCTATATATTGTAAATTATATTATGGAAAAAATGGGAGGAGGCGTACTGATACATAACCAGGAAGATGGATTGGAAGTAGTGGTGTGGCTGCCATGCAATCAGTAATCTAATAGTAAGCATATTATATTGTATGGTACATCAAATTAGAAGATAATATAAAAGGCAGATAACCGAAGTTATCTGCCTAGAAGTTTGAATGAAATAGGTGGGGTGGCAATCCCACATCTCTTTTAAGACCCATAGGGCGTGACGGCCGCCTGTTCCGTCCTCAGATTTCATTCAGTATAGCTTACTCATTTGGTAACTTAATTATACAATATTCTTTTGCAAAGTCAAGTTTTTTGATTTTTTTCATTCCATTCCCATGCTCGTCCTTTATCAATATAGTTAGTTAATTGAGCATCTGTTATTGGGTACATAGTACGATAAGACAAGGATCCAGAAGCGGAAATTCTTATCGCTACGGAAATATGACCAGAAAAATTTTTTATAAATGAGATACTGTTATCTTTAGGATGTATGCTCAGATAATCTGGTTTTTCGATGATAGATGGTATCTGTTCTAAACAATTATAGAACTCATTATCAGAAATAAAGTCATCTTTATGTAATTCAGTGTGTTTGATTCTGTCCTTCCAAAAAAGAATATCAGTATTGGAATTAAGGAGGCCTGATAAATGAGGTGCCTTTTCGGTTAAAAAGGTAACTATATCAGGACTTAGTTTTCCGATGGATATACAGCTGATCCCTTTTTCAAAGACAGAAACGTTGAGGATGTTTGCCATATTGCAGCCTTTCTATTAGCTTAAACTTACTGTGTTTATCATTAAACGGGTATTCTTCGGTTGACTGGTGGCGCTCACCTTTCTGCTCCAAGAAGGCATAGGATCTTCCTTCCTAACCGCCTAAACTTTTGATATCTTGATAGTACTTATTGAATTTTCGCATTGTTTGAACGAAAACACATAATAGCTTTGCAAGTTGTTCATCAGTATAGCCATATCGTTCTTGGTTAGCGGTGATACAAATAATTACTTTTATTAGATAATAATATATGATACTATCGAAGTTTAAAAAAGTAAATTTTATTTGCAAATATACACAAAGTATACAAAAAGTTTAAAATTTCCCATAAATAGGGCATTATTCCTTAAAGACTTCTTAATAATTATCCTGTTATGCTTTTTGAAAAAGGAAAGGAAAATATAAGGATGAGTGAGAAAACAGTAATTATGAAGGCGTCAGATCTTTGCAAAAGTTTTGCGAACAATGGCGGGCAGAACCACGTACTTGATATGATCAATCTTGAAATCTATGACGGTGACTTTACAGTTATCATGGGTTCTTCAGGGGCAGGAAAATCGACCCTGCTTTATGCCTTAAGCGGGATGGATAAGCCCACCAACGGAAGAGTCTGCTATAAGGAGAAGGAAATCAGCCATTTAAAGGAAAAAGAAATGGCGGCTTTGCGGGCACATGAGTTTGGGTTTGTGTTTCAGCAGGCGCACTTGGTCAGCAATCTCACGCTCTTTGAGAATGTTGCCGTGAGAGGGTATCTTACGAAAAAGAGAACAGAGAAAGAGGTAAGGGACAGGGCGAAGGAGCTGCTTTCTTTGATGCATGTGGGAGAAGCAATGGACCGTCTTCCATCCCAGGTATCCGGAGGGGAAGCGCAGCGGGCGGCGATTGCAAGGGCAATGGTGAACGAACCCGGAATGTTGTTTGCTGATGAGCCTACGGGAGCGCTGAATAAGCGGAATACGAAGGAGGTGCTGGATCTCCTTTCAAAACTCAATGAGGGCGGACAGAATATTTTGATGGTGACTCACGATATCAAAGCGGCAATCCGGGCAACCAGGCTTTTGTACCTTGAGGATGGAAAGGTAGTGGATGAAATGTCCATGCCTGCCTACCGGAAAGAGGAGGCACGCAGCCGGGAAAAGCAGGTGGAGGCGTGGCTTTCCTCCATGGAATGGTAGGAGGTGCGGGATGAAATATCTTACTTTATTAAAAGCAAACATAAAAAGCCAGAAAGGAAGTTTTATAGGTGTTTCACTTCTTATGTTCATCATTACGATTTCACTGCTGGCTGTTTTGACGATATGGAAAAATTCTACTGATTATGAACAGGAGGAGCTTTGGCGTACCGGATATGGAGATATTACCTTCTGGATGACCAGGGAGGCTGACACAGAAAAACTTAAGGCGGAGATTGAGGATCTGGCGGATGTGGAAAAGGTAGAAGAGCAGAAAGCCATCTATAGTCTCTCTGATAAAAAATACTATGTCAATGGTTACGAGGTAATAAACGGACTGGTGCAAATGTTTGTCTTTGGTGAGGAGCGGTATGATTATCATATTTACAACAAAAGTCTTACAGGAATAGAAGAAAATCCGGAAGAACCTGGGGAAGGTGAAGTGTATGTGTCGCCTGCTTTTTGCTCTTTATATGACGCGCAGATAGGGGATATATTTTCAGTAGAAATAGCCGAAGGAATGGCGACAGTAAACTATACCATAAAGGGATTTTTTGAGGATCCTGCCGCAGGTAGTTCCATGATGGGAATCAAGTCGATTCTTATGAACAGCGCTGATGCCGATAAGCTGTCAAAAAAGATGAAGGAAGCAGGTATCTTTGAAAAATCGACAGGAAGTCTTTTCCATATTTTTAAGTCGAAGAGCAGTTCCTTATCAATGGTAGAGTTTCATAATCTGCTGGGAGAGAGGACCAAGATAAATGATTATGCTGGCTTTTCTTATTCAAAGCTGACGATTAAGGGGTTCATGTTGATTCTGCAGAATATTTTTGCCGGTTTTCTTCTGGTCTTTGTGGTGGTTCTGCTGGCAATCACTGTGGTGGTCATAGGACACAGCATCAGCAGCAGCATTGAACAGGATTATGTAAATATGGGGATTCTGAAAGCGGTAGGATTTAGCAGAATGGATCTGACTAAGATGCAGATTTTGCAATATACACTGGCAGTATTAGCTGGAATGATACCGGGGGCATTTCTATCAAAGATGGTAGTCAGGCTTATAAACAGACTGACGGTTACCACAACAGGAGTACTCATTCCCGAGGATCAAAATCTGTTAATAAGCGCAGCGGCATTGGCGGCGATTTTACTGCTGCTACTCGGATTTATCAGCTTGAAAACGGCAGGAATTGGAAAGATTACACCTATCAGGGCAATTCGCGGCGGTGCGCAAGATGTGTATTTTAAGAGCCGGCTTACAACGAAAATACATCGGAAGGGGTTAGTTCTTCATTTAGCGCTTCGGCAACTGGTATCTGGAAAAAAGCAATATATAAGTGCATGTATGGTTGCCGCGCTTTTGGTATTTTTTATTTCCCTGACAGTCAGGATTGGGGCGTGGATGGGGCCGGATGGTAAGGGATTAATGACTGTTTTTAATCCGGTAGATTACGATATTGCTTTCGGGTGTGAAGATGAGGCGCTTGAGCGAGAAGTTGATGAAGCAATTTCACAGAAGGTCAGGATTGCACATCAGTACGAGTTTAAAATGGAAAGGGCGACCATCAATAATTATGAGTGTCCAATGAATATAGCATCCGACCCTGAATTTTTTAATGTAATTTTGGGAAGAACCTGCAGATACGAGAATGAAGTGATTGTCACGGATGTTGTAGCTGGGGCAATTGAAGCTGGAATCGGCGATGAGGTTTCCGTGTCATATAAGGGAGTAGAGAAAGAATTTATTATCAGCGGTATTTACCAGTGTGCAAATGATTTGGGAGATAATTTTGGAATCAGTAAGGAAGGATGGGAGCGGTTTGAAAGTGGGCCCTTGCCATTTTACCAGTATTATCTTTTGGAGGATCCCTCACAGGTAAAGGAAGTTGCAAATCTGCTAAATGAAATCTATAAAGACCAGATAGTTATAGATGAAAATACATGGTCGGGGCTTGAGGGGATTCTGATGGCGATGTCGGCTTTGGAAATCTTTATGTATGTCATAACAGCTATATTTATATTGGTGGCAGTCTATCTGACAGGGAGCAAGATTTTATATAAAGAGCAGCACGATATGGGAATCTACATATCTCTGGGATTTACAGCCGGAAAGCTGAGAACGTCATTTGCCTTGCGCTTTTGCATTGTGGCGGCGGCAGGTTCTGTGCTGGGAAATATACTGAGCGGACTTCTGACAGACCCTATGACGACTGCGATGCTGAAAATGTGCGGGGTCAGCAAGTTTGAATCCAGCTTGAGCCCTTTTCAGATGCTTTTTTCTGGGTTTATTGTAAGCGGATTGTTCCTGATGTTTTCTTATCTGACGGCAGGAAAAATCAAAAAAGTGGAACCATCGATATTGATTGTTGAATAATAGTTAATTTTTTTTCTTATAAGTTAACACATGTTCAGTTGAGAATCTGAATCCCTGTTGGTAAGATTAAGGAAGCAAAGGCCGATGCAGACAAGTCAATCAGGGAGGTTTTCTATATGCAGATAGGAGAAGTAATCAGAAAATACAGAAAAAACAAAAATATGACGCAGGAGGAAATGGCAAACCGTCTTGGTGTGACTGCTCCGGCAGTCAATAAATGGGAGAATGGAAATTCCATGCCGGATATCATGCTGCTTTCGCCGATTGCAAGGCTCCTCGACATTACACCGGATGTGCTTTTGTCTTTTCATGAGGAACTGACAAGGGAAGAAATAAGCAGCCTGGTTAACGAAGCAAATGCCAGATTAAAGACGGAGTCTTACGAGGAGGTATTTTTGTGGGCAAAGAAAATGATGGAGGAATACCCTAACTGTGAGTGGCTGACATGGCAGATGGCGGTAGTACTTGATGCCTGGCGTCTGATCAACAAGGTTCCGGATACAGAAAAATACGATGAGTATCTTTATGATTGTTATACCCGCGTTTTATCCGGAGGGGATGAACAGCTCAGGAGGAAAGCGGCAGATTCGTTGTTTGGCTTTCACACCAGAAAGGAGCAGTGGGAAAAGGCGGAGAAATATCTGGCTTACTTTTCAACAGACAATCCTGAACGGAAAAGAAAACAGGCATATATTTACAGCAAAACAGAGCGGATACACGAAGCATATAAGGCATATGAAGAAATTCTGTTTTCAGGTTATCAAATGGCGAGTATGGTATTGCACAGCATCTATATGCTTGCCATGCAGGAGAATAATAAGGAAAAGGCACGTTTGCTGGTGGAAAAACAGCAGAAGATGGCGGCTCTGTTTGAGATGGGAAGGTACAATGAGGTTTCCGTAGGTCTGGAATTTGCGGTAGCAGAGCAGGATGCAGATGCGGCGATTGAAATCATGGAGCAGATGATTAACGCTGTAGGTACAACCTGTGAATGGGTAGATTCGCCGCTTTATGAGCACATGGAATTTAAGAAACCGGGGGAAGAATTCCAGGAACAGCTTATAAAGAATCTGCTGGAAAATTTCAGGGATGAAGAGACATTTGGATTTCTTAAGGAAGATAAACGATATCAGGAATTGGTAAAATAATGTTGGCAAGCCGTAAGACCCGGAGTATGGGTTTTACGGCTTTGTCCTTTTAAATTTGAAATTTTCTCGTTTGTTGAAAAAAATGTTGCATCCATATATAATAAATATACATCTACACTTGAAAGGGGACGGTAAAGCGATGGCAATCCTGAAATGTAAAATGTGCGGCGGCATTTTAGACTATGATCCGGTACGGGATCTGGCGCTCTGCCCCTACTGCGGCAGCAAATCCACTATATATGACCGGGACAGAAAACTCTTTGAACAGTTCAGGAACCAGTTTGCAGCGCTGATGAATCAGGAGCCCGCCACCCAGCCGGAGGAAGGTTTTTTTGTGGAAAGCAGCAGGGAGGAGCTTATAAGGGAAGATGGAGAAATCATTGAAATTGATTATCTTACCAAACGCAGGGCGGATATGTGTACTATGTATGTGGCAAGGCGCAATGTAATTTACGTATTTGAGAAAGCGTATGCGGTTTATGCCGAACGCTACAGAGATATGATAGGACGGCTGGCATATCCTTCGTTGGAGATGGAACGGGAGCTTTCATGCTATGTGCCGAAGTTGGTGACAGAATGCAGACTTTCAGACGGCAGCAGGTTTCTTGCCATTGAAAAAAAGGAGGGTGTCTATCCCCTTAAAATGCTGGGAACTTTTATAGACCGTCATGTGGCATGGGTAATCAGCAGGCTGGAGAATCTCTGCTGTCTGCTTCAGTATAATGAAATGGTGTTGAATGCCTTCACGCTGGATAATCTTTTTGTGGATCCTTCAAACCATCAAATATACTTATACGGTGGCTGGTGGTTTTGCGGGTTCCGGGGTGCGCAGATAATAGGGGCCTGTGAGAGTGTAAAGCCATATTTGGAAAAAGCGAAAGGACTGCACAGGCTAGGTGGGAGTCGCAATAGGACAAGAACAGATCTTGAGAGTATCCGGCTGATAGCAATAAAACTTCTGGGGTTTGCAGACCGGGAGGCATTAAGGGAACATGCATACGCAGATGGAGAGAAGATTCTGCCGGAGCCGTTCCTAAAATTTCTGATGCAGGAACCGGAGCCGGATGCCATGGCGGATTTTTCAAAATGGGATAGAGTGCTTTTGGAATCGTATGGAGAGAGGAAATTCATCCCTCTTGCCATGGCAGAGGAAGAAGTATATAGCAGAAGTGGAGAAAATCATTAAAAATCAGGAGGTTGTAAATGGGACACGGAAGTTATCAGAGTAAGGATTGGGACAGATTACGATCTTCCCGCAACATCAATAGTCAGTCGACGGTGCAGGACATGTATCGGTCCAGATCTATGAAGGATTATTTGAATCCTTATGGGGTGAAATACAGGGAATCTTGCGATTCCATGGATAATCCTGCTTCTACGGCAATCATTTTCGGACTGGACGTAACCGGCTCTATGGGTTATTTGTCGGAGGAAATTGCCAGAGGAGCATTAAACCGCACGATGCTGGAGATTTATGACAAAAAGCCGGTGACCAACCCGCATATCATGTTCCAGGCAATCGGTGATTCCAAAAGTGACGAGGCACCTTTACAGGTCACACAGTTTGAAGCGGATATTCGTATTGTGGAACAACTGTTGGATGTATATTTTGAAGGCAGGGGCGGCGGAAACGGCGGGGAATCCTATCTGCTGTCGTGGTATTTTGCGGCAAAGCATACAAAGATTGACTGCTATGAGAACCGGCATGAGAAGGGATTTCTCTTTACCATCGGAGATGAGTGCTGTCATAAGACACTGACTTATGAAGAACTTTTCCGTGTGTTTGGAGAAAAGGATTTGAAGTATGGAACCATGTGCACAGCAAAAGACCTTTTTAAAGAGGCGTCGGAAAAGTATGAAGTATTTCATATCGTAATGAAAGCTGGTTCCTACAAAAATCAGAAAAGTGGTGAAGATTGGCGTAAACTGATTGGAAACAGAGCAATAGAATTAGACCCTGAGGATTTGGATGTGCTACCGGAAATCTTTGTGAGTCTTATGCAGTATGCCAGAGGAGCAGATGCAAAGGAAGTCTGGGAACAGTGGAGCGGAAAGGCAGTGGATGTGGTAAGGCGCATTCTGGAGGAAATGGGTCCTCTTTCCAAGGATGGCAAAGCAAAAAAGAGATTCTTAAAATTTTAGGGCAGGCATTTTGACATATGGTAGAAGTGAAAGCGGTAATCGGTAAAAATTTTGGTGATGAAGGAAAAGGTCAGACGGTGGACCGGCTCTGCCGTGGCAAAAATGCGCTGGTAGTACGCAACAACGGCGGCGCACAGGCAGGGCATACCGTTTGGGATGGAGATTTCCGATTTGTCTTTCATCAGCTGGGCAGCGGCAGCTATCGGGGCTGCCCTACTTTCTGGGGCAGATCTTTTCTGCCGGATCTGTTGAAACTGGGGGAAGAGGTGGAAGCATTTCGTCAGCTTTCTTCTTTTAATACTGTTTATGCTGACCCGAATTGTGCCTGTACGACCGTTTATGATGTTCTCATCAACAGTCTGACGGAGCAACTGCGGGGGGCGGATAAGCATGGTTCCTGCGGCATGGGCATCTTTGAAGCGGTTCTCCGCACTGGAAAGAAACCCTATGCTCTTTATCTGCATGATTTTATGAATTCCAGCGAAAAGGAGATTTTGGAAAAACTTCGGAACATTCGGGATTGTTATAGCAAGGTCCGGCTGGCAGAACTTCGGGCAGAATACCCAGGACAGTTTGACCGCCCGGAAATCCGCAAGTGGATTAGCCTTATTGATGATGAAAATCTGTTGTATAACACAGTTGAAATCATGCGTGAAAATTTCAGGAAATATGTGACGCTTGCAGAATGGCGGCATATAGCAGGACAATATCACACTATTGTATTTGAAAATGGGCAGGGATTGCTGCTTGACTGGGACAATGAGGAATACGCTCCCCATTTGACAGCATCCTATACAGGACTTAAGAATGTGGCAGAATTGTTGGAAGAACTGAATGATAGCGAAGCTGATTTTACCGCTTTTTCTCTTGAAATTATCTATGTCAGCCGCACTTATGTGACCAGACATGGTGCCGGCAGGCTGGATTATGAATGTACCAAAGAAGAAATCAATCCCGAAATGGAAGACTGTACCAATGTACCCAATCCATGGCAGGATGCCCTGCGCTATGCCAAACATCCCTCAGGGGAAGAGTTTTTCCGCTATATCCGAAAGGATCTGAACTATTTAAATCTTCCCTTTTTGGTAACACTTTATCTGACGCACTGCGATGAAACCCAAGGAAAAATACTATTTTGGGACAAAAGCCGAAGCCTTGGAGAGTTTTGCAAATATTGCAGTGAACAAGCGCCGGGACTGATTCAGAATATATATGCAGATGAGCAACAAGGAAAAGAAGAGCCTTGATGCCCTTACCGGTTTGGAAAATTATCAGTTTACATAATCTATAAACGTAACTCCATCAAGCGCTCCATAGATTTCCACAATCTGGGAATAAGTGACTTCTTCATGGAAGCATAAGGTTATGGTGGCAGAAACAGAAGTGCTTTCGCCTGCATTTCTATCACGTGTCATTTCCAGATGCTCCACCGTACAGTTCTGACTTTTCGCAAAAGAAATAAACTTACTCATATCAGCAATTTTTTCAAATTCCACATGTAAGATAACAATCTTTGCCATCGGATTTAAATGCCGGTTCACTACCCGCAGTAGTCTTAGAGAAATACCTATGGCAGCAAAAACCACCAGTGCGCCGGTATAAAACCCCGCACCCAATGCAAGCCCCATACATGCTACCGCCCAAAGACCGGCAGCAGTAGTAAGCCCCCTGACCTGATTCTGCCTTGTGACAAGAATAGTGCCTGCCCCAAGAAAACCGATTCCGCTAATGACCTGAGCAGGAATACGCCCTGCATCAATGGACTCAAAAGTCGTGGACAAATAAATCCCCACCATCATAGCAAGCGTCGATCCCAGACACACCACCAAATAAGTCCGAAACCCTGCTGGTCTGTGCCTTTTTTCCCTTTCATATCCCAGAATCCCACTAAGCACCATAGCAAGAAAAGTCCGAAGCAAAATCGAAGGCAACGTCAATTCCCGTAAAACATCTATTCGTTCCAATAACATAAATTCCCTCCCAACAAAGAGCATGGATAACCAGTTCTCTGATTAAAGTTTACCACAGGAATAAGCCACACTCAAACAATTTTACGGAATGTTTTATGTTCTGTTTATCCTCATACCGCCCCCCTTACAACAAATCCCAACATTTGTTTACATTTTGATGCTTTTTTTGCAAGATTTTTATGTTAAGATAGGTGCTGAATGGGGGAGTATGCTTATGACGAAAATCTTAGTAATAGAGGATGACAATTCCATCTCAGAACTGATCTGCATGAATCTTGGCGCCGCAGGCTACGAAGCAATTCCAATTATGGACGGACTTGCAGCAGAGGAATTCCTGCAGGATGCAAAAAGCAAGGACATAGCCCTTGCCCTGGTGGATGTGATGCTGCCCGGCAAAGACGGATTTGCCCTGATGGAAGATCTGCAAAGGGAGGAGATTCCCGTGATTTACCTGACTGCAAAGGATGATGTGATATCAAAGGTCCATGGTCTTAAGGCAGGGGCGGAGGACTATATAGTGAAACCTTTTGAAGTACTGGAACTTTTGGTGCGTATGGAGAAGGTGCTCAAGAGAACAGGGCGGAGCAGGGAAAAAATCCAGATACGGGATGTGGTAATTGATCTTAAACAGCACAGTGTGACTAAAGATGGGCTGAAGGTACCGTTAAAGCCCTTGGAATATGAACTTCTGGTAACTCTTGCAGGGAGTAAGAACGTAGCGTTTTCAAGGGAAGAATTGCTGAACAGGATCTGGGGATGCGACTATGTGGGAGAAACCAGAACGGTGGATGTGCATATTGGACAGCTCCGCAAAAAGCTGGATTTTTATGATGTGATCCGCACTATATCGAAAACAGGGTATCGTTTGGAGGATTTGGAGTAAATGAAGCTTTGGACAAAACTGTCTGCGATGACGGCGCTGATTTTGCTGGCGGCAATGGGAACATCAGGAGCAGCGGTGATTTACCGGTCAGTCCAGTACAATCAGCAAAAGACAATTGAAAGCTGTGAGCATCAGCTGAAATCCACTGCTTATGCCATTGGAAGAGAGCTGGAGAATGGACTTAAGGAGGAATACAGCGAGACCACCAAGCATTCCTATATCAACTATGTGGTAAAAAAATACGGTGCCTCTGAGTATATTTTAATCGAAGATGAGCAGGAAATCTGCAATCTGACGCCCTTTGAACTAAAAAATCCCGGAGATGAAAGATGGAACCAGCCGGAGGGCTGCAGCGTCATACAAAGGGGAGGAGACCGGTATATCCTGATTTCAGGAAAGCCGGTTTCAATGATAGGAGATGCGGAGTATAAGCTTGTGTTTGTACAGGATATTTCGGATCTTTATAAGGATATGAAGGAACAGGCACTGCTTAGTTTCATTGTTTTTCTGGGAGCAGTCATGATTTCTATGATTCTGATTTTCCTGGTGACGAAAAAGATTTTGCGTCCCCTTAAAGAGTTGCAGCATGCAGCTAGGGATATCAGTGAGGGAAAGCTGGAGAGACGGGCTGATGTGCATACCAGAGATGAGATTGGTCTTATGGCGGCAGACTTTAATAAGATGGCGGAGCGGATTGAGGATCAGGTGACAGAATTGTCCCAGGTATCTGAACAACGAAGACAGATGTTAGGGAGCCTGACCCATGAGCTGAAGACGCCTATGACCTCTATTATCGGCTATTCGGATACCCTGCTTCATGTGAATCTGAAAAAAGAACAGCAGGAGCGGGCATTGCAGCATATCAAGGAGGAATGCAGCCGGCTGGAGCGACTTAGCAGTAAACTTATGAGTCTTATAGGTCTATACGAGAACGACAGCATCTGTATGGAGGAGGTATCTATGCAGGAGCTGTTTGAACAGGTAGCAAGACTAGAGGAACATCATTTAAGCAAAAGGGGGATTCACCTCGTATATTCCTGTTGCATGAAAAACAGGCAGGTGGACAGGGATTTATTTGAAAGTCTTCTGGTTAATCTAATCGACAATGGAGCAAAGGCAAGTGAGGAAGGAACAACCATTTCCTTAACTGCCAGAGATAATGTCATTACCGTAAGTGATCAGGGATGCGGAATTCCCAAGGAAGAAATCGAGAGGGTAACGGAAGCTTTTTATATGGTGGATAAAGCCCGCAGCAGAAAGGCAGGAGGATGTGGGCTTGGGCTTGCGCTGTGCAGTATGATTGCCCAGCTCCATCAAGCCCAGCTTTCCATAGAGAGCGAAATTGGAAAAGGGACAAAGGTATTTGTTATTTTTCAGGAAAAATAAAGTCTGTTTGCAATTTGTTTACAATTTGTTGTATACCTTTTACAGGACAGTAGAGTATGCTTTCTGTATTCCGCAAAGAAAACGCAGTGTGAGGCGTGTGTTTTGGAATATAACAAGAAAGGAGAAAGCAAGAAATGAAGGCAAAGAAAATAGCGGTATTATGTGCTGCAGTCGGCATGTTATCCCTGCTGTTCACGGGATGCGGCGAAAGTATGCAGTCAGAAGAAGAGATAGTAATTCCGAAAGGGGAAAGTACCCAGGAGGAAGAAAACCAAGAAGGGCAGGATTTGCAGGAAGGAAACGGGGCGGCAGAGGAAGGCGGAATTGCCCAGATGGTGCAGGCACCGGAGCGCTATACATGGGAAGGGAATAGTGGAAATATTCATATCACAGTGGATGCGCCTGTAATGATTCCTCAGGCAGAAGGATTTAAGACCTATAAGGTGACCAGCAGGGTGTTCACACAGGAAGATTACGACAAAGTAAATCAGGTTCTGTTAAATGGGGGAGAACTCTGGGCGAGAGATTACGAGGCGATGGAAGGATCTAACGGCTATACCGCATCGGAAATTGATGAAATCATTGAGCGTTTGCAGAGTCGGAGAGAGGCAAAGGAAGTTGACGAAAAGTACTATGATGAAAGAATTGAAGAATTCAAGAATATGAGAGAGGATGCTCCTGAGGAGGCAATTCTTGTTGGTGTTGAGGCAAACGTATCCTATCAGAAAAGAGAAAGCGATGAGGAAGAATACACAGGAGAAAATAGTTTGTATGGGAATGTGACGATAGATGGAGAGGATTATGCGGTCTTGCTGGATAATGATTTGAGAGACGATTGGCGATGGATTTCGTTTTCCATACAAAGCCCCAGAGGAGAAGGTAACTATTATCCGACAGGCAGAAATATGGAAGCAGGCGGTGAGAAGATTGTTGTTGCTAATGTCAGAGAGGAAGCAGAACGACTGATGGCAGATATGGGATTTTCAGATTTTGCAGTCTCTGGCGAGGAGTATTTCTGCTCTACGTCCTTTAAGGAAGAGGATGAAACGCTGACAAGTAAATGCGGCTACGGCGTTCATTTTACGAGATGTCTTGACGGTATACCCGTGACATATACAGACAGTGAGGGCACTACTGTAGAAAAAGATGATGTATGTTCGTGGCCGTATGAAGTAATAGATATTGTCTTTGATGAAGAAGGATTCACTGAATTCAGGTGGACTGATCCCTATGAACTGGAGAAATTGTCAGATGAGGATGTGTTCCTCCTTCCTTTTTCGGATATTCAAAACATATTTGAGGAAATGCTGTTTAAAAAGGCGGAAGATTTCTGGAAAGATATGCAGGTAGAGGAAACATTTCATGTTAATGAGGTGCGTCTTGGTTACATGCGTGTTATGGAAAAGGGAAATGTTATGGAAGGAACAATGATTCCGGTATGGGATTTCTTTGGCAGTGAGACTTTCTATTATGGAGACATGGAGGAAGCCTATACGGAAGAGGGACCCTATAAATGCCTGCTGACGATTAATGCCATGGATGGCACGATTATTGACAGAGGGTTAGGATACTAAAAAGAAAGGCATGGTTTTTACAAAAGTGAAGGATCAAAAAGCAATATGTATTTCAGCCTCCAATATTGTAAAAAATCAAAAACAAAGTACATCGTATTATATAAGTGAAATCATTCGTGAGGTGCTTTTAGAAAAGAATATTTCCTGTGAAATTCTGGATTTGCGGGAATTCTGCCTTACGCCGTGTACAGGGTGTGACCAATGCCTCATGGACAGAAGGTGCGGTCAGGATGCATGGTTCAACCGGATTTACGAGAAAGTTTCAGGGGCAGATTATCTCTTTTTCATTTCGCCCCACTGTGCACCTATACCGGCAAAGCTGAGCATGCTTTTGGAAAAAATGGAGAACATGGTTTCTGGGCATTGGCTAAAGGGGCATGCCCGTCAGCCTAAGGCGGAGGGCATGCTGGCAGGAATCATTTCTTATGGTGAGGTGGGAGGTGAAGTGCCAAAAGATCAGACTTCCACGGTTTTGCAGGAAAAATTATTGAGTTATAAGATAATGGTAAACGATATCATTGCAGGTGCACTTAACAGGATGAATCTGCGCACGGTTCCGTACAATTCAAAGTGGAACACGGGGATTGTGCTTCCAATCGGCAATGATTTTCAAAGGAGAAAACGCATATATGATCAAAAGCAACTCGAGAAGGAAATCAGACAGTATGTGGAGGTCATTGTGCAGACATCAAAATCTCTATATGCAATCTATTAATAGCAGCAGTTTGACCTATGCGGAAAGCCGGGGCCAAACTGCTGCTATTTATATTAGGATTCAATTAATGAAGCGGGCTAGTGAAAAATGGATATTTTTCAAAAAATTTATTATAGTCTGTTCAAATGTAAAAGATATTTGTAAAATAGGTAAAAAGGCAGGCGGAAAATGTGCCTTGTATACTAAGTATAAGTAAGGGGAAAAGATATGCACTTTGTGGAAAAGAAAATAGAATTGAAAGATGGGAGGAAAGGCATTCTGAGGGCAGCCCAGCCGGAAGATGCAGGGGACATGATTGCGTGTCTGCAAACTGTTTTTGGAGAAACACCTTTTCTGCTAAGGAATGCAGATGAGGTGAATTTCACGGAGGAAGAGGAAAGAAGATTTTTACAGGAAATGCTGGATGCAAAGAGAGAACTTATGATGATTGTCCAGATAGAAGAAGAGGTTGTCGGAAACTGCTCAGTCATGTCCAAGGGAGAACAGAGAAGAATACATCACAGATGCGGATTTGCCATAGCTTTAAAGAAAGAGTATTGGCATTTGGGACTGGGAACTCTAATGATGGAATATGCCTTGGAATTAGCAGACAAGATTGGGTATGAACAGATGGAACTGGAGGTTACTGAAGGAAACGACAGGGCAAAAGCACTGTATGAAAAATTAGGGTTTGAAGTGATGGGGAAAATACCGAGAGCGCTGAAATATGATGACGGCAGTTATAGAGATGAATATGTTATGATAAAAATATTCCATGATAAGCAGAAAAAGCATGCAGAGGAGAAAGAAGCTGGAAATGAATGAAAATAAACCACGCAGACATGATATTGACAATTTGCGGAATCTGACTATTCTGCTATTGTTCCCGGTACATACCTTTATGATCTGGAATGACTTCGGCTCCAAGTTTTACATCTGGGTTGAAGAAAACAAAATGCTTAGTACACTTATTGTGCTGGTAAACCCTTGGTTCATGCCAATCCTTTTTGTTATTGCTGGGATGAGCGCGCGGTATGCATTAAAAAAAAGAACGGTAAAGGAGTTCATCATACAGCGGATTCATAAATTGCTGGTTCCATTTATCTGCGGAATGATTTTGCTGGTGCCCTTTCAGACTTTTTATGCTAGAAAATATTTTTATCATTATGAGGGGAGTCTGCTTGATAACTGGAAATATTTTTTTACCCATCTGACAGACTTAAGCGGCTATGACGGCGCATTTACACCGGGACATTTGTGGTTCATCCTGTTTTTGTTTCTGATATCCCTCATCTCCTTAGTTATATTCCATTTTCTGCCTTACGAAAGAGTGTCTTTGAGGGTGGAAAAAATACCTGCTTTTGGAATCCTGCTTCTGTTTATTCCAATATGGCTGATGTATTATCTGGGCAATTTCGGCGGATTCAGTATAGGGAAGAACCTGGCACTATATTTGATAGGCTACTATGTACTGAGCAATGATCTGGCGGCAGAGAAAATTGCGAAGAATATAAAATGGCTCGCCATGCTGTGCATAATCGGAACAATCGCGCTTGTAGTGCTGTATTATAAAGCTTCATACTATGGAGATTTGTGGATAAACTATATTGGATGGAATTCCATTCTGGTTCTTTTGGCTTTGGGAAAAAGATTCCTGTGTAAGCGAACGAAATTTACAGTTTATTTTAATCGGGCATCCTATCCAGTTTATATTCTGCATCAGTCGATTCTGGTTGCGCTTGCCTATTACGTGGTGCAGGCATGTGATTCCATGCCGATACAGGTACTTGGCATCTGCATTGGCAGCTTTGGGTTGACAATACTGGCATATCATCTGATAAAGATGGTGCCGTTTGTAAGAAAAATAGTGGGCATCAAATAATACACTGAACGGTAACGGATAGAGGAGGATAGAGTGGTGAAGCGTGTTCTGATTACCGGCGGGACGGTATTTGTCAGTAGGTTTACGGCAGAGTATTTTGTGAAAAAAGGCTATGAGGTTTACGTTCTTAACAGGGGAACGAGGCAGCAGGCAGAGGGAGTGCATCTGATTAAGGCTGACAGGAACAAGCTTGGGGATGTTATGAAGTCTTATTTTTTTGATGCGGTGATTGATGTGTGCGCATATAACGGAGAAGATATAAAAAATTTGTTAGGCGCTTTGGCGCCCGACGGGTTTAAAGATTATCTGCTTATTAGTTCTTCTGCAGTTTATCCGGAAACGAATCCCCAGCCCTTTACAGAAAGTCAGAAAATTGGTTATAATAATATCTGGATGCAATATGGGGAAGGCAAGGTGGAGGCAGAGAGAACTTTAAGAGATGCAGTGCCCGGCGCATATATTTTAAGACCGCCTTATCTCTATGGTCCCATGCAGAATATCTACAGGGAAGCGTTTGTTTTTGACTGTGCACAACTTGGAAGGAAGTTTTATATTCCCGGAGACGGCAGGATGAAGCTGCAATTTTTTCATGTGGAGGATTTGTGCAGAGTAATGGAGTGCATCGTGGAAACACATCCAGAAGAGCACATTCTGAATGTGGGAAATCCCATGGTTGTGGATATTAATACTTATGTGGAGATGTGTTATGCCATAGCAGGAGTGCCGCTCCAAAAAGTTTATGTGACGAATCACAGGAATCAAAGAGATTATTTCAGTTTCTATGATTACGAATACATACTGGATGTGACAAAGCAAAAACAGCTTTTGCCAAGTGTAAAAGATTTGCGGGAAGGACTGCGGGAATCTTATGAATGGTATAAAAACCATCCGGATGAAGTGAAGAAAAAAGCGTATATTCAGTTTATCAATGAGCATTTTGAGTAAGGAGGAAGGACATATGTTGGAATTTAAGTATGACACACAGTTATTGATTGAAGGTGAAGATTTGGATGAAGATGTGATTTCTGAATACTTCACGGAGAATTTTAAAGGAGATTGTCTTCTGGCGGTAGGAGATGAGGAATTGATCAAGATTCATTTCCACACCAATGAGCCGTGGAAGGTGCTTGAATATTGTGCTTCTTTAGGGGAGATTTATGATATTGTAGTGGAGGATATGGACAGACAGTCCAGGGGGTTGAAAGGATAATATATCAGCAGATAGCGGTTCGCACGATAGCAGTGTGTAAATAGAAGTAATCAGAACGGTAAAAGTTGAGAACGCAGGTGGTCTTTGCCTGCGTTTTGCATTTTATCCGGTTAAAATGCATTTCATCCGCCCATATCTTTCGGTTTGAAAAAATATGTGTTATGTTGGCTCCATCAAAGGATGGAGGAACTTAAGTAATGAAAAAAGAAAAAACAGAGAAATATCATGGTAAAAAGAAAATTGCAGTCAGATGCATTAAAATAGCGGCAATCATCTTGATTGTTCTGGCTTTATTTCGAATAGCCTTGTTTCCACCGCATAAGCAGCCAGCTGTTACAGGGAGCCATAACGTGGCAATAAAGGAATTTACCTGGGAAGATGTGAGCAGAGTAGAGACTTTTACTGATACCGGTGAAAACAGGATGCTCACTGTGAAGTTCTGGTATCCCGAAGAGGAGGGAAGTTATCCCCTTGTGGTATTTTCTCACGGCGCATTTGGTGTAATTGACAGCAATTACTCCACCTGTATGGAACTTGCGTCCAACGGTTATGTAGTGGCGAGCATTGCTCATCCGTATCATGCCATGTTCGTGAAGGACGTTAATGGAAAAGTCACTACAGTGGACATGGATTTCTTTAGAAGTGTTTATGAAGGAAGCGGAACGACCGATCCAGAGGAAGAGGAGAGGAATTATTTAAAATATAAAGAATGGATGGCGCTTCGGACTGCAGATGAAAATTTCGTGTTAGATACAATTTTAAGCAAGGCAGAAAAAGGTGAGGATGGACCTTTTCGCCTGATTGATTCAGAAAAAATCGGTCTGTTCGGTCACTCTATGGGCGGAGCATCTTCAGTAGCCATTGGAAGGCAGAGAGATGATATTGATGCGGTCATTGATTTGGAAGGTACTATGCTTGGGGAATATGTGGGACTTGAAAACGGTATAGAGCTTTTTAACGAAGACCCCTATCCGGTGCCGATTTTGGATGTGAATTCAAGAGCAGCCCATGAGGCGGCAGAAGCGCAAACCTTGGAAGGGGACGAGTATGTAAATTTTTATGTGGGTAAAAATGCAGTTGATTACAGGGAAGTGATTTTCAATGATGCAGGGCATCTTAATTTCACAGACCTGCCGTTGCAGTCTCCTATTCTTGCAAAAATGCTGGGAGTGGGAAAGGTAAATGCAAGAACCTGCATTGAGAATGTAAATGATATGGTGCTCACTTGGTTTGATTATTATTTGAAAAACAAAGGGCAGCTGGATTTGAAGGCAGAGTACTAAGATAGATTAAAAGGTATAGTTTAAATGAAAGTATGCATTAAAAAAATAGCCAGAAAAGAAGATGAACAGGTCATCATTGAATGTGTGGAAATCACCCCGGAAATCAGGGATATTCACAGCTATATAACAGCAAAAGGCGTGGAATTGTCCGGTTTGGCGGATGATCAGCATATGCAGAGATTTCGCCTGGAGGATGTGCATTATTTCGAGGCAGTGGACGAGAAGGTGTTTGCTTATGCAGATGAGCAGATATATGAGATAAAGATGCGGCTGTATGAGGCGGAGGCAGCTTATGGAAAACATCATTTTGTGCGATGTTCTAAATCAGTGGTGCTGAACCTGATGAAGCTTGAGGGGATCAGCCCGGCACTCAACGGACGTTTTTTTGCCCACATGAAAAACGGGGAAAAGCTGATGATATCCAGACAGTATGCAGGAGTATTGAAACAGATTGTAATGGGAGAACACGAGAATGAAAAATAGAAAAGATTTTTTTGAACCAATCATAGCATTCATGGTGTGTACTGCCTGCATTACGATTATGGAAGGAATTGTAGGAATGCTGTTTTTTCCTGACCAAGAGATGGGATATGAGGCATTCTTCTCACCTCCGATCTTTGGATTTTGCTCAGTTCTGTTTGGTTTTGTCACACATTCTAAAAAAGAACTGAGTGTAAAGCAGGTTCTGGTCCGCAGAGGCGTTCATCTGCTTTTAATTGAAGGACTGGTTTTAGGGGTCAATTATGCGGCGGGGGCTATTTTTAATCCGCTGACAACTTGGGCCTTGGCGGCAGCGATTGCAGTTGTTTTTGTGGTAGTATATGTTGTTTTGTGGCTGAATGACCGAAGAAGTGCGATTCTGTTTAATGAAAATCTAAAGCGCTACCAGCAAAAGATTATGGAAGCGGAGAAGGCACCTAATTAATTCATTTCACATTAAAGGGATTTGATTTCATTTTCCATCACAATTTAAAAATAATGCCGATAATCTATATGAACAGAAAGAAAACCATTTTAACTGGATTGGAGGCATGATGAATATGAATATAAAACTACAGGGAACCAACAGCCTGCTTTTAGTACAACAGTCATTATTTCTAAACAGCGGACTGAAAAGTACCCAGCAGAAGCTGGAAAGACAGGCGAAATGCGAGAACCAAGTCGCTTTTTATGAAAACCAGAAAAACAATCTGAAAAATGTAGTATGCGACAATCTCGAGGACATCGCGGAGAAACTGGATATGCTGCACACCTATGAGGACCAGATTGCCGCCGTAAAAGCCCAGTACAATCACGAACAGATGTACCATACCCTAGATGAAGCCATGGAAAAAGGCGAAAAAATAGCCAAGGCAGTAGAAAAGACAAAACCCAAAACACCAGAAGAGAGAGCAGAAGACCTCGCCAAAGAAGCACTTGGAATCGAAGAAGAGGGCATCCTGACAGAGATACTAGATGAACTCACAGAAGTCATAGAGGAAACCATAGAGGAGACAGCCGAAGTTCTGGAAGAAACAACAGAGTCCCTCACCGATCAATCTGCCGAAGAAGCCGAATCCCTCTCACAACAGACGGAACAAATCCTAAATGAACAGAACACAGAAGCCCTAAGTGAACAGCCACAGCAAAGATACAAACGCTTTGACATGCGCGCCTAATGCCAAGAACTGACGGTTCCGATGCCACAAAGTCAGAAGGCAGCACCGTACAAGGAGGTCAGCATACACTCCGGCACCAGACCACATAAAAAATCTTCCCCGAGCCTTATGGGAAGTGGTTAGAAAGACTTAGTATCCCTTGAACACACAGCAATCGGCGGACAGGAAGTCCGACGAAGGCGTAATTTGGTCCATGGATGGACCAATACGCCGTTTGCGTCCACATGGATGCATCTATAAAAGGGATACTTAGTCATTCTTACCACTGTACATAGGCTCGGGGAAGATTTTTTATGTGGTCTGGTGCCGGAGTGTATGCTGACCTCCTTGTACGGTGCTGCCTTCTGACTTTGTGGCATCGGAACCCTCCATGACCTTTTAATATCTCTTCTTTGCGAATTTCTCAAATTGTGGTATGATATCCAAAGTAAAAGTACAAAGGGAGGACAATTCACAATGGAAAACAATCTGACAAGGGAGCATGCCCTTGCATTACTGAAAAAATACAACAAGGAGCCCTTTCACATCCAGCACGCCCTCACGGTGGAAGGTGTCATGCGCTGGTATGCCAATGAGCAGGGCTACGGAGAAGAAGCAGATTACTGGGCAATCACAGGTCTTTTGCACGATATCGATTTTGAACTTTATCCTGAACAGCATTGTATAAAGGCGCCGGAATTATTGCGGGAAGGCGGTGCATCTGAAGACATGATTCATTCCGTCTGTTCCCACGGCTATGGTCTTTGCTGTGATATCAAGCCGGAACACGAGATGGAGAAGATTCTTTTTGCGGTGGACGAGCTTACCGGATTGATCGGCGCGGCTGCCCTCATGCGTCCCTCTAAGAGTGTGATGGATATGGAGGTGTCCAGCATAAAAAAGAAATTTAAGGATAAAAAGTTTGCAGCCGGATGTTCCCGCGATGTCATAAAGCAGGGGGCAGAGAATTTAGGATGGGAATTGAATGATCTGTTTGAAAAGACGATTCTTGCAATGCGTTCCTGCGAAAAGAAGATCCAGGAAGAGATGGAATAAGCCATGATCGGACTTGGTACGATTATCAACACAGCGGGGGTAATAGCTGGCGGACTGATTGGTTTAGGACTGAAAAACGGCATCAAGAAAAATATGCAGGATATTATGATGCAGGCGTGCGGAGTTGCGACTATTTTTATAGGAGGTGCCGGTGCGCTGTCCAAGATGCTTGTTTTTCAGGATGGGAAGCTGGAGACGCAGGGAACGATGCTTCTCATTTTTTCGCTTGTACTTGGCTCTTTGCTGGGGGAATGGATTAACATTGAACAGAAAATGGATCTCCTTGGAGAACGGATAAAGAAGGCTGTAAAGGCGGAAAACGATAACCTGTTCGTGGAGGGATTTGTAAATGTGTCCCTGATTATCTGCGTGGGGGCAATGGCAATTGTAGGATCTGTTCAGGACGGCATCAGTGGTGATTATTCTATGCTCGTGGCGAAAGCTATTCTAGATTTGATCATTGTGGTGGTGTTTGCGGCAACCTATGGAATAGGCGCGGTATTTTCAGCAGTGCCGATCTTTGTATATCAGGGAGCCATTACGCTGGCAGCAGCCTTTCTGGGTTCCTTCGTCAGCGAAGCAATGATAAATGACCTGTCTTTTATTGGGTCAGCGCTGATTTTTTGCGTGGGAGTCAATATTGGATTTGGTAAAAAATTCAGAGTGGGAAATATGCTCCCGGCACTGATTGTGCCGGTTCTTTATGAGATTCTGCGGTTCTTTTTAAGATAGTGAGAACCGTTTATAAAATGGTCTCCATGCCCACTTTCTGCGGTTTTAAGCCGCATGCCTGATAAAATTTCATGGCGGAATCGTTTAAACTCCATACATTCAGGGTCACATTATAACAGCCCTGCTCTTTGGCAAAAGCAAGTACGGCTTCGTAAAGGCTTTTGCCAATATGCTGTCCTCTGATGTTTTCGTCAACACATAAGTCGTCGATATACAGGGTTTTGATATCAGTGAGAATATTGTCATTCAAATGTTGCTGAAAAACGCAAAAAGCATAGCCCAAAACAGTTCCTTTTTCATCTACAGCCGTGAAGATAGGACGGCAGTCGTCATGGATTATGTCCTTAAGCTGGTCGTCAGTGTACTTTTTGGCTCCATATTTAAATAAATCAGGACGGCCATTATGATGCACCAGGCATACCTGCTGCAGCAGATTATTTATTCCGTCCATATCCTCTTCTTTAGCGCGTCGGATTTCCATTACTCAGCTCTCCTCATATTTGTCATAATTGTATCGATAAAACGTATAAAACCATATAAAAAAGTGGTAAATATTTTTACCACTACTCTATTATTCAGTTTATCATATTTGAAAATTAAAGTCTAGTAATTTTTTCTTTTTCCACTAAACTATAATTGTAATCAGGCAACCGTTCAGATTTGGCTTTAAGCATAGGATGCAGCGGCGGAGGGCGTGAAATAAAACAGGGCAGGGAAAAGCTATATGCGTGAGAAAAACGAAAAGGAAAACTTGAACACATCGAGGCAGGCGGAAGAGGCGTATCTGGAGAAGACACTTGCAATCATCAGGGATAACATAAAATCCTATGGGCATGAGATTGCCCGGATGCAGGAAGATATTGATGAGATGTTGGAGCGCTATCATGACAATGATGTGGAAGTATTCTCTATTTTAAACACTACGGTGACGCTGTATGAACATATGCAACGGGCTCTTGCACGGAATGAAAAAGCCCGCAGAAAACCATATTTTGGGAGAATCATTTTCCATGACGAGATGCTTGACAAGGAGGAATCTCTTTACATAGGAAGGGGCGGCATTGCAAAGGATGCAACATATCAGGTAGTAGTGGATTGGCGTGCGCCTGCGGCAAATGCTTATTATGAGAATAGTCTGGGCAAATGCAGTTATGAAGCGCCGGGAGGTGAGCACATTAAAATCGACTTGAAGCATAAGCGCACCTATGAGATTGAGGAGGGCAGGCTTCTGGACTATTTTGACAGCGAAGTGATCGCAAATGATGATCTGCTGACAAAATACCTGGCAAAAAACAAGCAGGCAGTGCTGGGAGAAATCGTTGCCACCATTCAGAAAGAGCAAAATGAGATTATCCGGAAATCCCCTTATCATAATATTATCGTGCAGGGAGTGGCAGGTTCCGGTAAAACGACGGTGGCAATGCATCGCATTTCCTATATTTTGTATAATTATAAAGAGCGGTTTAAGCCGGATGATTTTTATATTGTAGGAAGCAACAGAATTTTACTCAATTATATTACAGGAGTCCTGCCGGATTTGGACGTATATGGTGTGCGTCAGATGACCATGGAGCAGCTTTTTGTAAGGCTCTTATACGAAGACTGGGATGAAAAACGATATAAAGTCAAAAGTCTGGGAAAAGGCGGAAAAAAGGAAATCATCAAAGGCAGTAAGGAATGGTTTGAGGATTTGGAGAACTATTGTCGGCAAGTGGAAGTTGAAACGATTTCCAGAGACAGTGTTTTCTTGAATAAGAAGCAATTCGTGGAAGGAATCAGAGACGGTAAGACAGGCGTGTTTGATGAAACCGCGGGAGCAGAGCCAGATCCCCATAGTCTGGTCTGCCTGCTTGATAGAGAGACGATAGAAAATTATATACGGGAAAATCCTGCCGTATCCATTCAAAATAAGATAGACATGTTAAATAAACGCTTAACAGGCAAAATCAAGGATGAATTTTTAAAGAAGGGACTTCAATATACGGAAGCAGAAAGAAAAGCGATTTTGCAGGCATATCGAAAACGATATGGAGGAAGTGTGTGGAAGCGGTCCATCTATGAGATGTATCAGGAATTTTTAACCAAACAGATCACAAAGGGATATGAGGTGGAACTGCCGGAGAATGAATTCGATGTATATGATCTTGCTGCCCTGGCTTATCTTTACAAAAGGGTGAAAGAAAAGGAGGTCATCAGAGAGGCTCATCATGTGGTCATTGATGAGGCACAGGATTTTGGGATGATGGCATACTGCGCACTAAAGTTTTGTATGACCGGGTGTACCTATACTATCATGGGGGATGTCTCCCAGAATATCCACTTTGGCTGCGGGCTGAATGATTGGGAGGAACTTAAGAACTTGCTTCTGACAGATACCATGGACAGCTTTGGCATTTTAAAGAAGAGTTATAGAAACACAGTGGAAATATCCGATTTTGCCACAAATATCCTGCGCCATGGACAATTTCCCATCTATCCGGTGGAGCCAATCATAAGGCATGGAAATCCGGTTAGGGTACAGCAACTTTTAAATCACGAGGCATTGATAAAGGCAGCGGCAGATATCTGCAGAAGCTGGCAGACAAAAGGACTTGACACTATTGCCATTGTCTGCCGGAATCAGGCGGATGCTGCAAGGACCGCGGAGGCGCTTAAAAAGTATGTGGAAATAATGGAAAGCGATTTAGAAAAGGCAGTATTTGGGAATGGAATCATGGTATTGCCGGTGGATTATACGAAGGGACTGGAGTTTGACGCAGTACTGATTCTGAATCCCACGAAGGAGGCATACCCGGAAGATGACGGACATGCCAAGCTGCTTTATGTGGCAGCGACCCGGGCATTGCATGAATTATGTGTGCTGCATACAGGGAATATCACAGGCCTGATGACGAAGATTCCGCTTCCAAAGCGGAGCGAGAGAAAGATGATAACCGCGTTACATGGGAAAGAAGCAGAGCAAAAAGAAAAATCCGCCGCCGGTACAGAAATACAAGTAAAAAAAGACTTTTCTTCCGAAGATGCCAGCAAGAAAATTACAATTAGGAAAAAGCCGGTTGCCATAGCAGCCAACAGAAAAACGCCGGAGGACAAAAAACCGTTTATCAGCAGACGAATAGGCATATCCCTTACCGGACAGACAGAAAACAGTTCTGTCCCCTCAGTTTCAATGCCTGAAAAAACGAAACCTGCGGAAAGAAAACGCACATCAGGGAATATGGGACATGCATTTGGAGATATGCCGACAAATGAAACCCTGCGCCCCATAGGACATGGAAAGATCGACCTGACTGTGCGCTGGACAATGAAGGAACCGGATGGGCTTTACCTCCAGAGCCGATACGGAATTTTGCGCATAAGCCCAATAAGGAGCGATATCATCCGGGTGACATTTGCGAAAGAAGGGAAAATCTTGGACAAGATGCATCCGCTTATTGCCGTTTCCAAGACGGAAAAAGCGTGGATGTATAAGGAAAACACAAGCGCAGTAGAATTATACACAGATGAATTATGCTTACAAGTGGATAAAAACGGCGGTGCAATCACCTATCTGACGCGGGACAAAAAACGCCTGCTTTCGGAGAAAGTTCGGGAATGCAGACAGTTAGAAAAAGGAGCTGACGGAAAAATCCGTACCTGGCTCTATCTGGAATGGCAAAAGGGAGAAACACTGTATGCCCCAGGAACAACAGATCAAGCCGGAATGATGCTGCAGACAACCGCAAGATACATTTCCCATGGGGAAAATGCAAAACAACTTCCATTCCTGATTTCAGATAAAGGCTATGGAATCATACCGGCGGCAGACGCATCTTGCCTTTTCTGCAATATTCCTGCATACGGCTCCTATCTCTATACAGAAAATGAAGCCCAGATGGATTACTACTTCATTACAGGAAAGACACAAAACAAAATAATGGATGCATACGCATTCTTATGTGGGAAGAAATAAGACTATAGACTTTGATAGCGGATAAGAGATGAATATCATTTGTGCAGAATAGTAAGGAGGAGGTCATTTTGGGCCTCTCTTTATTTTTGAATTATATTTTTCACATTCTGATTCTAATTTAGGAAAATCCAGACAACGTTTCCTGCCTGTAAACAGCTCGTTGGATATGTATTTCTTATATAGTACATTTGCTTTATTACAAATCACTTCACTATTTGTTTGGCACCATTCTAATTCCTGAGTACACAATTTTTTGTAGTATTTGATGTTCTCCCTATCTCTCTTAAAAATGGTTGTATCAACAAGTTGTAATTGTTCCTCTTCAATAGGTATCATTAGATTGAAATTTAGAACGCCTAATAATTTTCCATTTACCTCAATTTTGGAAAAATCCATAGAGTTCTTCATTTTTTTATGCTTTTCTTTGGGCGATGAAAGCGGTATACAATATTTATGAACACCGCAAATAGTAACAATTCCAATAAAAACTCTGTTATCTTTTCCCATCTGTGGTGAAATAGAAAGTACTTTATCATCTATATTATGTAAGTTACGGATATATTTCATATCTACCTTGTATAATTTAAAATCTGTCTGCATATACCTCCTTATTAAAAATGGCTATGCGCTTCCACATAGCCATTTTTGTAGTAACTCCATTAGAGTTGCTAACGCTTTTAGCAGTCCACTTTGCGGTAGGACTCACCACTAATAGTATAATACCATATTCTTGGATTTAGTCAATGGATTTTTAGTTTTGAGTTTCCCCATTTTTCGTGTAACGCAAGCAAAACGGTATTTTGCTCTTCGAGGCTTGTATTTTATATGAGATCTATCTTACAGGGTTCTTCTTGCTATTTCTATTTTACGATAAATAGAAATACTAATGCCTATCATAGCAATAAACATCAATATTGCTATGATAAAAGATTCTTTATTTTTTAGCTGATTGCCCGCTTCTGAGTTTACCAAAACGTCCCAGACAGCACCAACACCCCAAAAGAATGGAAATATTGAAAAAATATTGTGTGTAAAATAAAATACTGTAACATACATAATGCCAACAAAGAAGAGCTTTGTAAATTCTGGCTGGAAACCTGCATGATGTAAACTGTAAAAAATAGCAGTGATAAAAATGGCAGGCAGTATTCCGAAAGCCCTCTCAAATTCGTAACGCAAGAATCCATATATAAAAATCATTTCAAATATTCCGGCAACTAAAATATATGTAATTGCATAAAATGAATCTATATTAAAGATGACATCTTCTGTATTTTTGCTGATAAACATGCCTAATAAAGAAATACCAGCAACCACATTAATCACCAAACTGGCAATCAGCTTATTTTTATGAAATCCTAGAACCGACAAGCTTTTCCTTTTTACAATTAGAATGTAATATATAGGCAAAAGAAAACCTAAAAGCAAAATCATACATACATCTCTCAATATAATATTTGAAATCTCATTATGAAATAATGTCATAGCGACACTTAACAGAACCATTATTAAACCACAAATCAATCCAAATATACTCTCTTTATCAATCGTAAAATGTAACCATTTATTCTTCATGATCTTTTTCCTCCCCGCAAGCTGACAATAATCTTCTCGTTCCGGAGATTTCAGCATTAACTATATCAATCATACGCCTTAAATTTGCCACGTGAGTGGCAGGTACTTCTTGTTCCCATAATTCATTATCTTGTTTTTGGATTCCGTTAAGATAAGATTGCAAGATATTCAATCTTTTCTCTAGCAATCCTTTTAGTTCATCTTTTTCCAAAATATCCATAAGAAAAGCGGCTATTGTAAAAATATTGGTATCATAATTGAATTGCAAAATAGATTTTCTAATGGTTTCCTTTAGTTCATCTGCTCCTTTATCGGTTAAAGAATATACCGTTCTATCTGGCATATTTCCTACCTTCTCTATTGTTCCCTCAATTAACCCCCGTTTCTCCAGATTTTTCAATGTTGTATAAACTGTTGAATCTGCAATATTAAACCACCACTTAATGTTCATATAATTCAACAATTTCGTTATTTCATATGCATTAAGTGGTTTTTCATAGATGATGCCTAAAAGCAAAGTAGCCGGCTTTGACAACATTTCTTTTTCCTCCCTATTTGTTTATGATTAGAGTACTTTATATATAAAGTACTATTTAATAGTAGCGCGCTTCGAAGAAAAGAGCAAGATTTATTTATAGGATTTTATTTAATTGCCATCTATTATTTACATGACTTTTTTACATTATTTGCTTTGCCTGTTCCATTTAATGCGATAATTACAGCATTAAAAAAGAACGAATAGATTGTTTTCTATACGTTCTGACGCTGCGTTACTATGCTGTTATGATTGTTGCTAGTTGATAAATGAATGCCTTTTCTTTTTTAATTTTACCAACTCAATAACAGCGTTGCAAAACTACAAGCAAATCCCATAATAGAAGCTGGTATCATCATTACTTTTTCTTTCTTGCTTTTTGTAAAAAAATATTTCCAATAATCGCGTATGCTAAAAATAGCGAGTATACAATCATAATTATTTTAGAAGGTACTTCTGAAAATTGAAAAGGAATAGAAATTGATTTGCCCAAATAAAATAATCCCAAAAATGAAAACACAAATGCAAACACAAATGCAAACACTAAATTAATCCACCTTCTGTTTAGGGGAATTATTTTATTTTGACCGCCTAATACATATTCGCCAATAGGCATTCCGATTAATAGAAAAATATGAAGAATACTCATAAAAAAAGTAATTATTGCACAAATTAAAGAAAATAATTTTAACATTTCCGTTCACCTCATAACAGCAATTAACTTATAGGTCGTTTTCCCCCGCTTCACACCGTGCATGCGACTTTCACCGCACACGGCGTTCCATCGTAAATTGTAGTCTTCGGTAAACTACTTTCGGATCTTGTCAGAATGTTTTCTGTTTGCTATTTTTGCGATTATTAAGCAGACTGCAATACTAATTGCAAATGGGATAGCCCAGAGAAATGCTACATTAGCAGGAGCACTATACCCTCTGTATTGAATTCCCCATTGCATTTCGCAATATTTATATGCAACAACTGCACACATTAAGTTGCTACTTAACACCGCTACAATATAGGCAGCCTTTGTAATTTTATTCATCTTCATGATTTGCTTCTCCTTTCTTTTTTTACAATATAATTTATTCTATTGTAATTCAATGGGGGATATAAATCAATTTTAATTAACTACATCGGCTTATTTCCTTGCGATATTTCGCAAGTGTATTAGTAATGGTCAATATCGGTTTTCTCAATTCCTTGACTTTCCCATCAAGAAAATATACAATTCATATAGCGACAGTAGGAATATGAAAGATATCAGGAGGGCGTATATGAAGATTTCTACGAAAGGAAGATATGCGTTGAGGCTGCTGCTGGATTTGGCAGTTTATAATACGGGAGAGCCTATTAGCCTAAAGGATGTTGCTAAAAGGCAGGAGATTTCAGAAAAATATCTTGAGCAGATTATCTCGCTGCTGAACAAAGCCGGATTCGTAAGGAGTATCAGAGGCGCCCAGGGGGGATACATGCTGGCGAAAGCACCCTCTGAATACACCGTGGGAATGATTTTAAGGTTGACAGAAGGAAGTCTTGCCCCGGTAAGCTGCGTAGGAGAGGACAGCATAGAATGCGAGCGCAGGCAGGGATGTGTGACGGTAAGAGTCTGGGAAAAGCTGAATGACGCAGTCAATCAGGTGGTAGACAATATAACCTTAGCGGATCTGGTAGAATGGCATCAGGAAAAAGCAGACCAATATATCATTTGAGAAGCGTTGTCATTTAGATTAGGGTCAGCACCATCAGGAAAAGCATGTTTTAGTTATAGATTTAACCTATAACTAGCGCATGCTTTTTCATATTGGACAGATGCAGCGGAAGATATTATGATGATATCATAGTAAACCGATAGGAAATAAAAAAATGAAAATACAGGGAAACCTGAAGAAAGAGGTAAATTATGAGCAAGAAAACATATGCAGAGAGAAATTTAAAATTCGAGACTTTACAGTTACACGTCGGACAGGAGCAGCCCGATCCGGTGACCGATGCAAGAGCGGTGCCGATTTATCAGACCTCCTCTTATGTATTCAGGAACTGCGAACATGCAGCAGCAAGATTTGGACTTAGCGACGCTGGCAATATTTATGGAAGGCTGACTAACCCCACCCAGGATGTATTTGAACAGAGGATTGCCGCTTTAGAGGGTGGTGTGGCAGCGTTGGCAGTGGCATCCGGCGCAGCAGCCATTTCTTATACGATCCAGAATCTTGCCCGCGCAGGAGAACATATCGTGGCAGCAAAGAACATATACGGAGGAACCTATAACCTTCTTGCACATACGCTGCGTGAGTACGGCATTACAACTACCTTTGTGGATCCTTTTAACTATGAAGAAGTGGAAGCAGCAATACAGGAAAATACAAAGGCTGTTTTCATTGAAACGCTGGGAAATCCCAATTCTGATGTGGTTGATATAGAAAGAATTGCAAAAATTGCGCATGAGCACAAAATCCCGCTGGCAATTGATAATACCTTTGCTACTCCCTATCTGGTACGTCCGATTGAGTATGGTGCAGACATCGTGGTACATTCTGCCACCAAATTTATCGGAGGACATGGAACAACGATTGGCGGAGTGATCGTTGACAGCGGTAAGTTCGACTGGGAAGAAAGCGGGAAATTCCCATCCCTTACAGAGCCTAATCCCAGCTATCATGGAATCAGCTTTACTAAAGCGGTTGGAGCAGCGGCGTTTGTGACAAAGATCCGCGCAATCCTGCTTCGCGATACAGGAGCTACCCTTTCTCCCTTCCATGCGTTTTTCTTCCTGCAGGGGCTTGAGACATTGTCCCTTAGAGTGGAGCGGCATGTGGAAAATGCGCTTAAGGTGGTAGATTATCTGAAGAATCATCCGCAAGTTGAGAAGGTGCATCATCCTTCTGCAACAGATGACGCGCAGCAGCAACAGCTTTATAAAAAGTATTTTCCTAATGGCGGAGGCTCTATCTTTACCTTTGAAATCAAAGGAGATGCAGAAAAAGCAAAGGAATTTATTGATAACTTGGAACTGTTCTCCCTGCTGGCAAATGTGGCTGACGTGAAATCCCTAGTCATCCATCCGGCATCCACGACACACTCCCAGTTAAACGAGGAGGAACTGGAAGAACAGGGAATCAAACCAAACACGATCCGCCTGTCCATCGGTACGGAAAATATCGACGATATCATAGAAGATCTGGAAGAGGCATTTAAGGCAATAAAGTAACTGCGAAGATGCCATGGAAGAAATCCTAATTTGAGATGACCTCAAAGATAATCCCCCTGTTCAAAAAACAGGGGGATTTGCATGTCCATGCTCTTGTCCTTTGAAAGTAAGTTATGCTATAATAATGCTGGTTTGCTTTGCAGAGAAAGCAGATAGCGTTTCTTTCCCTGTAGGCTGGTCAATCAGAGATATATTTAAAGTAAAAATTAGGTAATTGTTAAATGCATTGATTTGCGATGGAACGGCGCAGCCGTCCATAGGT
>CAYOED010000027.1:0-40933 GCA_964402925.1 uncultured Lachnospiraceae bacterium
TAACGTAGCACAGGACAGGTAAATATACCAAAAGGAGTCCCTATAAAAACGTCAGCGCTTGACGAGGTTCTTTCGAGTCTAGCGTCTGTTACGTTTTTATGGAGCGGGAGCGCGACGACGTTGGTATATTTACCTGTCCTGTGCGGACTATTATCTACTTCCTTATTACTTAAGCGAATTCCCTACCAATCCAAATTCCTTTTGCATTCGTTCCATGACCGATATCTCTGGTAACTGCAATAGGCAGATTTTCACCTGCAAATTTCTTTACAAGCGTTACTGTTGAGAATAGGCTCTTTTGAGAAAAGATGGCTGGATAAAATAGGTTTTACCTTTCAAAGCTGTATTTTTTTGCTTATTGTTGTACTTTGCACTTTTTTATGATAGAATATGAAAAAGCATATTTTCTTTAAGGCAAATCCGATACATTCTGTAAAATATTCAATTAAAATTTCAGAAAATCCATGCTTTTACCCCTATCAACACATTAAATAGGCAGGAGGCTCTGGAATAAACCTCCTGCAACATCAACCGTTTCTTTTTAGAAACAGGTTCATCAAAGGAGGACAATGAATGAGCGAAACACACGTACAGCGCAACTATAAGGACACCATGTTCCGCATGCTGTTTAAGGAAAAGGAAAATCTCTTAAGCCTTTACAACGCGGTCAACAAGACATCCTATACGGATGTGGCGGATTTGGAGATCACGACACTGGAGAATGCAGTCTACATGAATTATAAAAATGATATCTCCTTCATGTTCGATTTTGAGCTGATGCTCTATGAGCACCAGTCTACTGTGAACCCCAACATGCCACTGAGAAATCTGATCTATGTCACAAAGGTGCTGCAGAATATCACAAGAAATGAAACCCTGTACAGCACGATGCTTATCAGACTGCCTGCACCAAGATTTGTGGTTTTTTATAACGGGACCGATCCCCAGCCCGGAAAACAGATTCTCCGGCTGTCGGATGCATTTGAAAAGAGGATGGAACAGCCAGAATTAGAGCTGACGGTAAGCGTGTACAACATAAATCCGGGGTACAATGCAGAGCTGATGGAGGCATGCCGTTTATTAAAGGAATATGCACAGTATGTGGAGCAGGTCAGGAAATTTGCAAAGAAAGCGCTTTTTCCGGAAGCAGTGGAGCAGGCAGTGGATTACTGCATCAGGAACGGGATACTGGCGGATTTCCTGTCAAAGAATCGGGCGGAGGCGATAGCTGTGAGTATATTTGAGTATGATGAAGAAAAGCACCTTAAGAACGAAAGGGAGCTGGCATATAAAAACGGCGAGGACGCCGGAATTGAGAAGGGAATCAAGCGGGGAATCATATTAGGACGTGAAGAGGGTATCACTTTAGGACGTGAAGAGGGCGAAGAGCGTTTCTCAAAGCTCCTGCAGTTTCTTATGAAAGAAGGCAGAGTTGATGACGCAAACCGCTCCATTTCTGACCGGAGCTATCGGGAGCAGCTGTATCGGGAGAATAATTTATAAATATTCTACTTTCCAATTTTTTCTTTTCTATTACAATACAAACACGACATACAGCTGTCGTGTTTATCATGATAATCTGATTAAAAGAAGGAGCCGCCATGAAAATAGACAGATTGATTGGAATTTTATCCATCCTGCTGCAAAAGGATGTTGTCACCGCTCCCTATCTTGCCAGGCAGTTTGAGGTTTCCAGACGAACCATCAACCGCGATATAGAAGACCTGTGTAAAGCCGGAATTCCCATTATGACAAGGCAGGGAGTAAATGGAGGCATTTCCATCATGGAAAATTACAGAATGGAACGCACCTTACTGACCAATACGGAAATGCAGGACATCCTCGCAGGGCTGCGGAGCCTTGACAGCATCAATGGAACGAACCGCTACGGACAGCTGATGGAAAAACTATCTGTGGGATCTTCCGACTTCATGACAGGCAATCAATCTGTGCTGATCGACTTGTCCTCCTGGTACAAGGATTCGCTTGCACCTAAAATTGAGTTAATACGAAGCGCCATTGATAACTGCCGTGAGCTGTCATTTCTCTACTACTCCCCGAAGGGAGAATCGATAAGGACCATTGAACCCTACTATTTGATTTTCCGCTGGTCCAGCTGGTATGTATGGGGATTTTGCAAAAGCCACAGGGATTTTAGACTGTTCAAGCTAAATCGTATGGACAAGCTTCAATTATCAGGCAATATTTTCACCAGACAGCCTGCCGCTCTGCCTGACCTGAAAAACGAGCAGATTTTTCCCGGAGGCATCCGTGTAAAGGCTCTGTTTGATGCAAAATGCAAATGGCGCCTGGTGGAAGATTTCGGAGCAGAATGCTTTGAAGTTCGGGATGATGGCAAACTGCTGTTTCATGCCGATTATACCGATAAGGAAAATCTGATTACATGGCTTTTATCCTTCAGAGATCAAGTGGAGCTTCTAGAGCCAGAAGATATACGAGAAGAAATCTGTTCCGCTTTGACCGCTACTCTAAAACAATACCAAACGGAACAAGAAAGGAAAGAACAGACATGAAATACCCTTGGATTGATGAATATCTGCTCTCCATGGCAGGTGTCACAAAAGATTTACAGGCTGACTGGAACTGGATCCGCTATCAGATTGGCGGCAAAATGTTTGCAGCCGTCTGTCTGGACCAGGAAAATAAGCCTTACTACATCACCTTAAAACTAGAACCTTCCGAAGGAGATTTTCTAAGAAGCCAGTACCCGGATATCATTCCGGGCTACTACATGAACAAGATACACTGGAATTCCATAAAACCGGACGGAAACGTGCCAGATAATCTTCTAAAAGACATGCTGACTCGCTCCTACAAACTGGTATTAAAGAGTTTCAGCCAGAAAAAGCAACGCGAGCTTCTTGGTCTAAGCTGATACGGAACTTGAAATATTGTCACTTTCAAAAATACTGATAGAAAGGGGCATTCTGGCACATCATTTGCAAGGTGTAACCAAAGTGCAACTAAATAGCTTGCTTTCGCATTGAGGATAAACTTTGTATAAGAAAAGCCGTTTTGTATTCTATGATTACTCTATATAAGACAGAATGATAGAATAAGATTAATTTGGATTTATGGAAGGAGATTAAAAATGCAGATTGTACCTACGTTAAATTTGGGAGGGAGTTGTCGAGAAGCGATTAAAATGTATGAAAAGGCATTTAATGGAAAGATTAGTTGTCTGATTACATATAGAGAAGCGGATGATCCCGAATATAATCCGTTGCTTAAAGAAAATCAAAAAGAATATATATACCATTCGGAACTTGTATTGGGCAATCAAAGAATCATTATGAGCGACCAGGTAGATGTTGAATTTCAAACGTGCTATTCAAATTTCCTCACTGTTATGTATGATACAAAAGAAGAAGTGCAAAGAGCATATGAAATCATGAAAGAAGGAAGTAAGACAATATATCAACTGGAAGCCACGCCATACAGCTCTTGCCGAGTTGTTTTTGTTGATAAATTTGGAATTCGTTGGGGAATTATGACCGAGCAAACAGAGCAATGAATTCCTGCAAAAATTATTGATTCTGATGAAGCTGCCAAAATATGGGAATATATGTAAAATTTGAAGCAAACATAAAGGAGGAAAAACGTCACATGCCATTTGACTATAAGAAAGAATACAGGGAATTTTATTTGCCGCCTAAAAAGCCCTGTATCGTGGATGTACCTGCAATGAACTATATTGCCGTCAGAGGCTCTGGCAATCCCAATGATCCCGATGGAGAATATAACGCAACAATAGGATTATTATATGGCATTGCATTTACCATTAAAATGAGCTATAAAGGCAGTCACAAAATAGAAGGTTATTTCTCCTATGTCGTTCCGCCCTTAGAAGGTCTGTGGTGGCAGGAAGGCAGCGGCAATATTGATTATGCACATAAAGAAAACTTTCAATGGATTTCCATGATCCGGTTACCGGAATTCGTGACAAAAGAAGAATTTGACTGGGCTGTTCGTGAAGCAACTCAAAAGAAACAAAACGATTTTTCCAAAGTGGAATTCTTTCCCTACCATGAAGGTCTTTGCGTACACTGTATGCACATCGGCAGCTATGACGAAGAACCTGCAACAATCGCACAGATGGATGAATATCTGTCTGTCAATGGCTATTCCACTAATTTTTCAGAGACACGTTTCCATCACGAAATCTATTTAAGCGATCCCCGCCGGACCGCTCCCTCCAAATTGCGGACGGTAATCCGGCATCCGGTCAAACCTATTTAACCTTCAGTTTCATAATAAATTTCTCCTGCCCGATATCATCGGACAGGAGAAGCTTGACCTGTACTATTTGTCCTATTTTTCCATGAATGCTTTGGTGTTGATCAAGAAGTCTTCACCCTTTCATCATCGTCAGCACCATCTGTGCCGTCTCAACCATATTGGTCCCGCTATCCATACTGCATTTTTGTATGTACCTGTGGGCCTCTTCTTCTGTCATATGGTTCCGGTTCATCAGAACTTCTTTTGCATTCTGAATCAATTCTATTTCCTCTGCATTTCTCTCCTTAGGCTTTGCCCTCAGTCTGCGTCTGCGCCGTTCGATGGTCTGAATCATCATATCAATAGTGTTAATTAGATCATGGACCTTGAGAGGCATGGGCAAGCATACGATTCCCTCTTCTACCATGCCGCTGCCTATGATATGCTGGGAAACTATGAGCAGCATTTCAAATCCCTGCGGAAGATATTCGTGCAGCTGGGAATAAATCATATCCGCCAGTTTATACCCGCATAGAATGATGCCATCATTCAAATTGTCTGCCAGCGCAATGGCCTGGGCGCCTGTTGTGCAGGCTCCAGCTACTGATATACCATTACGGACCAGCAGATTCTTCATTTTTTTTGCATCATCTATCTTTGGGAGGACTACAATCACACCGGTCATTGGCACACCTCCTCCTGTTTATGCATTTTCTGTGCTCAGAACTGGTTCAGATACTGATTGATTTCCCAGTCTGTGACCTGTGAACGATAGTTCGCCCATTCCGCCTTTTTCGCTTCGATGTATTTTTCAGACACATGCCTGCCAAGCACTTCCTGAATGAACTCGTCCTTTTCCAGTTCATATACGGCTTCAATCAAAGTTCCTGGGATTGCTTCAATGCCAAGTTCCTTCTTTTCTTCCTCAGCCATAGCAAAAATATTGCGGTCTACGCTTGCCGGAGGCTCTATTTTATTGGCAATTCCATCTAACCCTGCGCGCAGGCAGACTGCCAGAGCCAGATAAGGATTTGCCGATGGATCGGGGCATCGCAGTTCGATTCTTGTCCCCTCCCCTCTTGATGCGGGAATACGAATCAACGGACTCCTATTGGTAGCGCTCCATGCAATATAAACCGGAGCTTCATATCCCGGCACCAGCCTCTTGTAAGAGTTCACAAGCGGATTGGTGATTGCCGTCATCCCTTTCATGTGCTTTATGATACCGCCAATAAAGTAGTAGGCTTCCTGACTTAGCCCAAGCTGATCGGAAGGATCATTGAAAATATTTTTTCCATCCTTTGATAAGGACATATTGATATGCATTCCAGAACCATTTACGCCAAACTTCGGCTTTGGCATAAAGGTTGCATGCAGTCCATGCCTTTTGGCAATCGTCTTGACTGCCAGCTTGAAAGTCATGATATTATCGGCTGTTGCCAGCGCTTCATCATACTGAAAATCAATCTCGTGCTGTGCAGGCGCCACTTCATGATGAGATGCCTCGACCACAAATCCCATATCCTCCAGATTTAAGACCATATCCCTTCTTGCGTTCTCTCCCAGATCTAATGGTCCTAAATCAAAATATCCTGCTTTCTCATGAGTCAGCGTCGTAGGCATGCCGTTTTCATCTGTATGGAACAGGAAAAATTCACACTCCGGCCCCACTTCAAAGGTATATCCCATATCCGCAGCTTCCTTGATGGCGCGCTTTAAAATATATCTGGGATCCCCCTCAAAAGGCTCTCCGTTCGGACGATACACGTCACAAATCAGCCTCGCCACCTTGCCCTGCTGGGGTCTCCAAGGGAAAATCTCCAATGTGCTTAAATCGGGATACAGGTACATATCCGACTCTTCAATCCGTACAAATCCCTCTATGGAGGAACCGTCAAACATACATTTATTATCCAGCGCCTTCTCAAGCTGGCTGGCAGTAATCGCTACATTCTTAAGACTGCCGAACATATCTGTGAACTGCAGTCTGATAAATTCCACATCTTCATCACCTGCCAGTTCCATGATATCTTCTTTTGAATAGTGTTTTCTCATAGTCAATCTATTCCTTTCCTTAAACTAAGCCAAAAGGCGTTCCTATACCAGCTATCGGCACATGCCTGCTGCGATAAGAACGCCTTTGTTCCGTCTTATAATAACAATCCTGTTACATCTTTGTCAATAGTAAATGTTTCAGGTCGGCGATGGTGATGCGGAAGGGGACGGGACTGCCGCCTTTTCCAGTGAAGTCTTGATGGCATTTAGTAAGACCATGGAGGTATATTTGTTGTCATCCGAATAGGTAATGCTGTCTAATGACTGGTTTTTGATGATCTGGCTTGCAAGGTCGTCGAAGGACGGCTCAAGCAGCGGGAACATCGTTGTCACAGCTTCATCCAGATTTACGATGCGGATATCGTTGATGTTGGTTTCATCTACCGTAACCTCCACATCCACCGCATTATCGTTTAGGATCAGGGATGTGGTATAGATGCCGGGTACGTAAGAAGCGGAAGGCGTCTCCACGGCGGAGTTTTCCTTTTTATCTTTTGGTACGAACATGATAATGAGGAGAATGATAAATAATATTCCCAGCAATGCAAAGATGCCGGTATATATTAATTCTTTCAGATGAAGTACAACAATTTTGGTCTTGGAGCTCATAGGCTATCCCCGTTACATTCTTTTTACTATAGTATTATTTATGATGGGGATTTATGCATGGGAGGGGAGTTTTTTATCTGGAGGATATTTGTAAAAGGACGAAGAGGCTGGGGGAAGTGAGGACGGGGGAGGGGCGGGGTAGATATCCTTCTGCATCAGGCTGTACATAGAATCCAACATAGACTTTTGTCCAGCCTGATGCAGAAGGATATCTCCCCCGACGCTGCCCCCCATTAAGCCAAAAGCCCCTCAATCTGTTCCATCCATATACGGACACATGCATCAGATGGCATTCTTAAATCTCCTCGCGGAGAAAGAGCAACGCTTCCTACTTTGGGTCCGTCCGGGAGGCAGGAGCGCTTGAATTGCTGGGTGAAAAATCTGGTGTAGAAGGTTTTCATCCACTTGAGGATTTCTTTCGCTTCGTACTGCCCAGCGAAGGACGCTCTGGCAATGCGGTAGATTTTCGAAGGTTCAAAGCCGCATCTGAGCATATAGTACAGGAAGAAATCATGGAGTTCATAAGGTCCTACCAGATCTTCCGTCTTCTGGGAGATGGTACCGTCAACGGGGGGAAGCAGCTCGGGGCTTACCGGCGTATCCAGTACATCCAGAAGAACCTGCATAAGTTCTTCATTTTTGCAGGTATCTGCATAGTATTGTACCAGGTGGCGCACCAAGGTTTTGGGAACGCCTGCATTCACACCATACATGGACATGTGGTCGCCGTTGTAAGTTGCCCATCCCAAGGCAAGTTCTGACATATCGCCGGTGCCGATGACCATGCCGTTTTCCTGGTTGGCAATGTCCATAAGGACCTGGGTCCGCTCTCTTGCCTGACCGTTTTCATAGGTCACATCATGGTGTTCCGGATTCTGTCCGATATCCTTAAAATGAATCGTGACGGCTTCCTTGATATCCACCTCTTTCAGTGTCGCTCCAAGAACTTCTGTCAGTTTGCATGCATTGTCGTAGGTTCTGTCGGTAGTTCCGAAACAAGGCATGGTGACTGCAATAATATTTTTCCGCTCTATTTTCAGCATATCAAAGGTCCTGACTGTTACAAGAAGGGCTAAGGTGGAATCCAGTCCGCCTGACACGCCGATTACTGCCTTACGGCATCCGGTATGCTCGTAGCGCTTTTTCAATCCCATGGACTGGATTGAGAGAATTTCTTCGCAGCGCTTTTGCCGCTCGCTTACATCAGAAGGTACAAAAGGCATACTCGGGAAAGTTCTTGTAAGTTCGGTTTCCTCCTCCCGAACGGTAAATGGAAGAACCAGATAACCCCGGCGGGCATCGCATGCAAACGTGTTCATTCTTCTGCGCTCCATCCGCAGCCTGCTTATATCGATATCTCCATACAGAATCCGGCTTTCAAAACGCTTACTCTGGGCAATCACCGTTCCGTTTTCCGCTATGATATCATGACCGCCGAAAACCAAGTCCTGGGTGGACTCTCCTTCCCCTCCGCTGCAATAGACATATCCCGCAATCAGCTTTGCGCTGGAGGATTTGACCAGCATTTCCCGATAGGCATCCTTGCCGATGGTCTCATTGGACGCAGACAGATTCACCAATAAAGTGGCTCCTGCCAGTGCATGGGAAATTCCCGGTGCATCCGGCACCCATATATCTTCACAGATTTCACAGCCTACTACAAGTCCCTCCATTCCGTCCGCTTCCAAAAGAATATTGGTACCGAAAGGAACCGTCTCTCCCTGAAAAAGTACAGCTACCGCCTCTTTGTTCCCCGGCGTAAAATGCCTCGTCTCATAAAACTCCCCATAGGCAGGGATAAATGCCTTGGGGATAAAACAGAGCACTTCCCCGTCATGAATTGCAGCCGCAACATTATAAAGCTTTCCTTCCCTCTCCATAGGAAGTCCCACAAACACAAGCGCATCTATATCCTTGGTGCACTCTGTCACCTTAACAAGTGTCTCTTTGCAGGCTGTAAGGAGCCTCTCCTGCAAAAACAAATCGCCGCAGGTATAACCACTTATACAAAGTTCCGGGAAAACGATTATTTTCGCACCTTTCCCGGAAGCTTCTTTGATTCCTGCACAAATCTGTTCTCCATTATAAACAGTGTCCGCCACCTTGATCTTCGGCGTAACAGCCGCCGTCTTCACAAATCCATGCTTCATATACAATTCCTCACTATCAGACACGCCCAATCCTCGCGTGATCCTGTCATCTGCTCTTTTTTAACAGTTCCTTAAGTTCTTCCACTGAAAAAGTGTAGGAAGTATTGCAGAAATGGCAATTGACCTCAATGCTCTTGTTGTCTGAGATCATGTCTTGAATATCTTTTTTGCCAATGCTGATAATCGCCTTTTCCACTCTCTTTTTATCACAGTTACAATAAAACTGTGCGGGCATGGTATCCGTGATTTCCAGATCCAGTCCCTTTAAAAGCAGCCCCAGCATCTCCTCCGGTGTTTTTCCTTCGTCAAGCACCTGGGTCACAGAGGTGAATTCCGCCAGATTCCTCTCCAACGAAGCAATCACCTGATCATCTGTAAAGGGCATCAGCTGTATGATAAAACCGCCTGCCTGCTTCACGGTATTGTCCTTTTCCATCAAAACGCCTAATCCAACACTGGAAGGCACCTGCTCTGAAGTGGCAAAATAATAAGTAAGATCTTCTGCAATTTCACCTGTCTGTAGTACAGTCTGCCCCACATAAGGCTCTTTTAATCCCATATCCTTGATCACCCGCAAAAGCCCTTGTCCTACAGCTCCGCCCACGTCCAGCTTTCCACCCCCGTTAGGGGGAAGCATTACCTGAGGTTCATTGGCATAGCCTTTTACATTTCCCTTGCTGTCAGCCGTCACCGTCATCCCTTTTAAAGGTCCGTCTCCGCTGACCTGCAAGGTCAATAAATCCTTATCCCCTTTCAGCATTGCGCCCATCATAACACCGCCGGTCATAAGCCGCCCAAGGGCAGCGCTCACCACAGGACTTGTATCATGCGCTTTTCTTGCTGTCTCCACCAGATCTCTGGTGGTTGCCGCGAATGCTCTAATCTGGGCATTTGCAGCTGTAGCCCTGACAATATAATCTGACATCGTAATTCCTTTGTAACTGCTCAGTACCTTCACAGTTACATCCCTTTCTACTGTTTCTTACTTTCCCTTGCTACCACATAAATCCGCTCGCTGTCCGCCTCCGGACATTCGTGGGTGTCTGCATCCAGCACAAGTACCACTTCCATCCCCGCCTTTTCCACAAAAGCAGTCATCTCGGAAAGAGTATACCCTCTCTGCAAATGTGTCTCCGCGAAACGCCGGAACAGACCTGTATCTTCCTTTGCGAAGATGGTCAGATCATATTCATTGATCCTTTCTTCCTCATGGTAATAATTTTCCCATATAAAGCTGCATTCTTCCCTGTTTTCTGCAATAGTCGTATCTCCAATGACTTTTTCATATTTATAGACGGTATTAAAATCAAAGATAAAAATGCCCCCGGGATACAGATAATTGTGAACCAGTGCAAAGGTGTCCTCCACCTCCTCATCTTCCAAAAGGTAGTTAATGGAGTCACAGACACATACCACCGTCCCAACGGTACTGTACAGATCCAGTTCCCGCATATCCTGACAAAGATACAAAATCTCACTGCCCGTCTTTTCTCTTTTTGCAAGGGCAATGTTCAGCATATCCTCAGAGTTGTCCACGCCGATCATATCATAGCCCCTCTGATACAAAAGCTCTGTCAGAGTCCCGGTCCCGCACCCTAGGTCCAGCACCAGATTTCTTTCGCTCTTTAGAATTTCCTCCTGCTTTTCTTCCCTCTGAAAAGTACCATCCTCCTCATCACCCTTTTGAAATATACATGGTCTAGAGATTCCATACTTTTCTATCAAAGCGGCAAGAAAATCCGCCCATGCCTCATAGGGCGTATCATCCATGAAAATATCATACACACTTGCAAAATCTGTATACGCTTCCAAATCATTCCCCCAGCTTCATCGCTATCACAAATCCGACTGCAAATGTTACCACACTTACCAGCACACTTACTACCGTCACAGTTCCCACTTCTCCTAATAAAAAGATGGCGAAAGGAGATGCCACAATCAGACCGATAATTGCCCAATATGCCTGAATCGGAAATTTTTCAAAAATAATCTCAATCATCTTTGCAATGGCAAAAACTCCCACCACAATCCCCAATCCCATGGGAACCAGAACGCCGCATCCCTGCAGGATGCCATTTATATCAAAAGAAACCAAAGCGGTTACAAAATTCTTGATGGAAGCTACAATAGGATTATAATATCCCATAAGCAGCAACATCATGGATCCGCTGACACCGGGGATTACCATGGTCGCAGAGGCAATGATACCAACTACAAACAACTTAATAACTGACCAGAGGCTAAAGGAAAGATCCGCCGAAACGCCTTCCTTTTCTCCCATGGCTGCCATGCCGACTACTATAGCAAAGAAAATCAAAAAGGGAAGTACATAACTTACTTTGACGCCTTTTCCCTTTACCTTCTTAATAACCGCCGGAAGCCCTCCCACAATCAGCCCCATGAACAGACAATTCGTCTGCAGCGGGAAATGAGCAAACGCGGGCTCTATGATAAAGGATAACCCCACCAGTGCAATTCCCATCCCAATAGCTACCGGAATCAAGAACTTCATGCTCTCCTTAAATTCCTTGAACAAATGCGTTACGCAATGAATCAGTTTGTCATAGATTCCCATGGAAACCGCCATAGTTCCTCCGCTGACACCGGGAATAATATTCGCAGTCCCCATCACAATACCTTTTAAAATCGTCTTAATCATCTCAATCATTTTTTCCTCCATTCCGAAGCGTTTTACGCTGAGGAACGCGAGCAGAATCTCCAATTCTGCTCTGCGATCAAAAGAATTTGTGACGCTTCGGCACAAATTCTTGGTTGAATAAATTGCTATCAAGCAATTTATTCAACCGTTCTCTCCTTTAGGTAATCTTCTAAAAATGCAACCAATTTTTCCATCTGCTCATCTGTTCCAATGGTGATGCGCAGATAATTGTTTATTCTGGGTTTATTCCAATATCGCACATAAATGTTGTTCTCTTTCAGTGCAAGAAAAATCTCCTTCGCCGGAACGCTCTTATGGGTGACGAACAGGAAATTACTCTGGGAATCCGAAAAAGTAAATCCAAGCCTTCCCAGCTGTTCCTTCGTCCATTCCCTTGTCTTAATGATTTTTCCCACGATCTCTTTAAAATAAGCGTCGTCTAAAACAGCCGCCGTCCCCATCTCAATAGCAGGCATATTCATAGTATAAGAGTTAAAGGAAAATTTCACGTCCTTTAAATACCCAATCATCTTTTCGTTTGCAATGGCAAAACCAATCCGCATTCCAGCCATTGCCCGGGATTTTGAAAAGGTCTGCACCACCATCAGATTGTCATATTTGTCAACAAGGGGTATCATGCTCCTGCCGCCAAAATCCACATATGCTTCGTCAACAATCACCACGGAATCAGGATTTGCAGCGGCAATTTCCTCAAACATGCTGATATCTTCCAGCACACCTGTAGGCGCATTGGGATTTGGTATAATGATTCCTCCGTTGGGCGCCAGATAATCTTCTTTTTTTATACTAAAATTTTCATCCAGCGGACATCTTTTATAAGGTATTCGAAACAGTTCTGCCCACACATCATAAAAGGAGTACGTAATATCGGGGAACAAGATTGGCTGCTCCCCATTAAAAAAAGTCATAAATGCCATTGCAAGCACGTCATCCGATCCCACTCCCACAAAAACCTGGGCGGGTGATACATGATAGTACTCTGCCAGCGCATTCACCAATTTCTCCGCATTCATATCCGGATAGAGGCGAAATTTATCACAATCTAAGTTCTCCGCAATCCGCTTAACCGCCGGAGCAGGCGGATAGGGACATTCATTGGTGTTTAGCTTGATCACGTTATCTGCCTTGGGCTGTTCCCCTGCAACATAGGGTTCTACCCTCCTCACGTTTTTTTCCCAGTTCATCATTTATCCTCTTTTATCTATTATAAGTTATGAGATTAGCGTTCTTAAATCTCTGCTCCCTATGGTAACATTATCCAGACTTGCCTGCAAGTATTATTCGTTTAAAATATCATGGCTTATCAATGCGCGGCTCCGGGGATAGGGGACTGCGGCGGCTGGGATAAAATGGCTGAGGGGCGGTGTGCTTCCGGTTGCAGGTCTAGTCTCCAAATCGGATTTCACTAACGGAATGGATGTCGATATTGCAAGACGGACGGGAGGTCCGGCGAAGGCGTAATTTGACCCATGGATGGGTCAATACGCCGCTTGCGTCCGATATCGACTCCTAAATTAGGGCTGTTTAGTCCTTCTTATCGCTGTACATAGGATCCGAAATAGATTTTTGTCCCGCCTGATACAGGGTGAACTCTGCTCTGACGGTATCGCCCCTAATCTAAATGACAGTGGGACCCCAAAGGTTACAAACTCTCCGCAGCTCGCTCATACTCTTTTGCTTGTTCCGGCATTCCCATTTTTTCGTAGCAGCGTGCAAGTCCTTTGAGGGGCAGGTCGCTGCTGCAGTGGATGTTTAAAATGCTCTGGGTCTCATAAGCCGCATTATAAAACCAGATTGCCGCCTCCTGGTATTCTCCCTGTGCAAAATAATACTCTCCCAGTTCATAGCAGACCTCGCTTACGCCCTCACTTGCAACATCCTTCATGGCATAGCGGTACATTTTAAGGAAATCTCCCCGCATTCTTGCGGCACGTACTACCACGCACACAGCTTCTTTCATCTGGTCCGGCTCTGTCTCTTCTCCGTCGGCAAGGCGGGTGAAATAATCCTCCGCCTTTTTAAGTTCCTTCTCATTACCGGAAATGAGCAGTTCCTTTGCATACATATTGGCAAGGCGCTTAGAAAGTTCCTGTCCTTTGTCCGTCATTCCTGCAAAGATTTCCATGTCTCTGCCGGCATGGTTATTTTCCGGCAGGTGGGTAATTTCTATATCACTGTCAAAGACCACCGGAAGGAGGCGTATCGTTTCATGTACCGGCTCAATCCAGCAGAAACTGCGGAGTCTTTTAAAAAGCTTGGGGCGCAGTTCTTTATCATAGTTATATACCGTACCGTGGGAAAGCTGGTTTCCGTAATACATCTGGACGATTTCCACTTCGCTTACTAAGGTTTCTTTTAAGATTCGGAATTTTTCACGGTTTTCTTCATCTAATACCTCATCCGCATCTGCTGCATAAATATAATCACACTCCGCCTTAGAAAAGGAAAAGTTTCTTGCCTCAGAGAAGTCGCCCGTCCACGCGAAATCATATACTTTGTCCGTATACTCCGCTGCAATCTCCTTCGTCCTGTCTGTAGATCCGGTATCCACAATAATCATTTCATCCATCAAATCCCTGATGCTGTCAAGACAGCGCCTCAAAACCTTTTCTTCATTCTTTACAATCATACACAGACTGATTGTAATGCTGGAATGCTTTTCTTTCTGCATGCGTTTTCTCCTTAAAACTATGTGATTGACAACTTTGTCGCTTTCAACTATAGTGTTTTATAATACACTGTATATCATATCACAGGATTCATTTTTAGAATAGGAGTTATTGCCATGAATACCATGCCAAGGATCAGACTGATTTCAAAAGCCGCTCAGAGTTTTTTCTCCACATGGGCACTCATGAAAGCCAGCCGCATGGAGCCGGGCAATATCCTTACTCTTATCTTTTTTCTGCTGAGTTTCATTTTTTATTTGTATGCAGATGAAAAATTTTCCAAATCCTCCTGTCAAAATAAGAAGCAGCTATCCCGTGTATCTAAAGTTACTGCTGCATTATTTACAATTCTTTATATGGCTGTGGATTATCCCCATTACATAGAAACCCTGACCAGTCCTTTATTTAAACTTGGAATTATTTGCGCTGTGTTTTTAGGTTTTGTGTCGATTTTTTATTATTTGATGAGAATGCTGTTTTCCTTGGTGGAAGATAAGAACTCTTTACGTTCCATGATTTTTACAGACTGCTATGACGGCATAGACCAGCGCAGGGTGCTTACTTTTTACGTGAAGCATACCGTTCTGTGCGCATTTTTACTCACCATGCTCTGCTGGCTCCCTTACTTTCTTTATCAGTATCCGGGAATCATGACTCCCGACAGTCTGAACCAGTTTGAGCAGGTGCTGGGGGTGATTCCATACAGCAACCACCATCCCTTTATGCACACACTTTTAATCAAGTTCTTATACACCATCGGTCTTAAAATAACCGGCAGCATGCTCATTGCCTTGTCCTTTTATACTTTTTTCCAGATGTGCATGCTCGCATTAAGCATATCCTATTTCATTGGAACCTTAAAGAAGTCTCGGGTAAGACCTGCTATCTGCTTTGTCATCACGCTGTTTTATGCGCTGGTGCCCTATCATGCGGTGTACTCTGTCACCATCTGGAAGGATATTCTCTTTGCGGCTGCTGTGCTTGGTTTTGGGTGTGCGCTTCTAAGACTCTTTAGAAAAACGAATGCTTTTGATTTGTGTGTTTTGGGGATATGCGGTCTGATGCTGTGCCTGTTCCGTTCCAATGGCTGGTATGCATTTCTCCTGTGTCTTCCCTTTTTGTTTTTCTATTTCAGGAAAAAGAAAAAAATGATGTTTCCTGTTTTGTGCGGAATTTTTCTGGCTGCTGTCATCATAAAGTACCCAGTTATGAATCACCTGCATGTAGTGCAGCCGGATTTCATTGAATCTCTTTCCATTCCCGCCCAGCAGATCACCGCTGTCATCTGCAATGACCGGGAACTGACAAGCGAGGAGCGGACACTGATTGAACAGGTTGTAGATCTGACTTATATCAAAGAATTATATGATCCTTCTTTTGCCGACAACATCAAAGAGCTGGTGAGAGCCGGCAATCAAGACTACTTAGTGCAGCACAAAGGAGCGTTTTTAAAGCTGTGGGCATCGCTTTTGCTGCGCTATCCGGGGGATTATCTGACTGCCTACGTTCATCAGACTTACGGCTACTGGTACCCCGATTCCTTCTATCTGGTGGCAGAAGCAGAGGGCGTAAGCGCTACTTCCCTGGGCGTATCACACACTCCTTTAATTGGAGGTCCTCTGGTCATCAAAACAAAGGAAATTGCCATCAAACTTGGGAGCATGCTTCCCCTTTACGGAACTCTCTGGAGCATGGGCGTCGTGTGCTGGGTGCTGATTTTCTGCATCGGCAGTGCTTTTGTCCGCAATGAAAAAAGGAAGCTGATTCTTTATCTGCCAAGCCTTGCGCTGCTCTTAACAGTGCTCATTGCAACCCCTGTTGCCACGGAATTCCGGTATGTATATTTTATGGTACTATCTCTTCCCTTTTATCTGATGTCCTCCGTGCTTGGGCTGCCGGAGGAAGCAGATGCGGAGATATCCAGATAAAAATATGCCCCCTGTTCATCTACCGCTGAAAAGCAGTATTCCCCATTTGTATTAATGCTTACGATGCTCTCCCAGTCCAGCTTATAGAAGTTAACTGTCTTAAGCGGCAGATCGTATATCCATCCTGTTCTTGCTCTGTTTGGATTGGTGTTTCTTAAAATATAATACTCTACATCTCTTATTTCACTGGTCACATATTCGCTCACAAACACTTGTCCGTCATCTGTTAAGAAAAGAACATTTTCACTGCCGGCACACATATCTACAATCTTCGGTATGTGTTCCTCCTTATCATCTATTCCCAGAATTTTTTTCAAATCAACTTCTTCAAATCCGCCCTGATAATCCTCTCCATAAATTTCTGGATTGGACATAGCATATTTATAATCATGATATTGTACTGCTCCACTGTTCCAATACCAGAGGGTGCCGTCTTCTTTATATAGATACATGGTATAGGGGTCTGACGCAATCTTTTCAATGCCTTCTTCTTCTCCAAGTTCATATAGAATCGTCATTCCATATTTTGTTCCCTGGTTTAAATTCCTAAATGGAATTTCATTCCCTGTTAGCGGTGCCGCATCAGCATCAAACCTGTTTTCCTCTACAGGAAGTCTCGGAAAAATAAAATCCCGTGTACTTTCCCAGAGGTCAGTTTCCATAATTGAAAAAGCAGAGCCATCCTCCCTGATAAAATAATTATAATTGCCTGTCCCTGTAAATAACTTTTTGGTTCCTTGGACTAATTCTATATTTTCCTGCGGAAACCCTGGCTCCCAATCTTTTGTTTCCTCAAAATACAGATATAATCCCCATTCATAGAAATTGCCGTTTTCATCTATACAAAATCCCTTTGCTTTTTCCGAATCTGCATCCAGATTGACGTCCATATCTACAATATCTGATAGCCCAGACAACTGTATCGCTTCATCAAAATAGGCATCCCTATCTTCTACACTCATCTGCCCCCATTCATTGCTTCCCCATGCATATACATGTCCATCCTCCGACAACGCATACATCGCGGGACCTGCATCTACAATTTTGATAATGTTATTTAAATTTGATATTTTATGTAGATTGTCCCTGCTGTAAATATTCTCCCATGCCCACACAGTCCCATCCTCGCACAATGCAGTGCAGCAGTCATCTTCTATGATAATGTCGATTATTTCAGGTATAGAATTTTCGATATCATTTTCCCTATATTCTTCCACTCTGTATGCAAAAAGAACTTTCCCCCAAAGTCCTATCAGCATCGCATTTTCATTTAAGACCAAAATCTGCGTTCCTACTGGAATAAAATTATAATCACCGTAACTTAATTCATTATTAAACCTTACTTCAACTTGTGACAATGGCACTTCTGCCAGATATTCGTAATCTCTTTCACCCGTAATTTCTATTTTCTCATTTATTATAAATTCATATAGATCTGGATTGCGAAAATTTCCCCCTTCATTAACATCTTTTACAGTCCGATTTGTCAAAATATATTCCGGATTAATATATTTTTCATCGCCCAATCGAAAATAATCCGGATGATATTCTATTTCCAGTCCAATATAGTCTGACGGATCATATAAATTTTCTTCAAAATCTCCATCCTTAAGAGTACCTGTATATGCCTCTGAACATAAGGCTGCTTTATCAATATACCAAACTCCGTAGAAATCAGCCTTATTTGCTGCGTTCTCCTGTGCCCTTTTTACTTCTTCTACTTTTGCTATCTCCTGTATTTCTTTTGGCAATCCGCCAATTATCCGTTCCAAAAACACGCATACTATCGTTATGGCTAATACCACAAATGTAACAAATAAAGCACTTTTAGTTCTTTTCCTCATAGCTTATTCTCCATGCCCTCTCTAAGGCGTCAAGTTTATACAAAAATAATCTCCAGATTTATTCACGTCTGCAAACAATAGTATTTTAATATAGGCTTGCATCATTTTTGCATCATAATGCTTTCCCAACCGAAAAAAATGATAACTCTGGCAACACTGATATAGCTGCTTCAGGTTCCTATAACTTTGAAACTATCCAATAAAAAAAGCATACCAGATATCTCTATCTGATATGCCCCAATAAAAAATCACTCCAAATTGCCTACAAAACCTTAGACAAGAAATCCTGCAGCCGTTCGCATTTAGGATTATTAAAGAATTCCGCCGGTTCGTTTTCTTCCATGATGATTCCCTCGTCCATAAACAGAACCTTGGTTCCCACTTCTCTTGCAAATCCCATTTCGTGGGTTACGACCACCATGGTCATGCCGCTTTCTGCCAGTTCCTTCATAACATCCAAAACCTCGCCCACCATTTCCGGATCAAGGGCAGAGGTGGGTTCATCAAAAAGCATGACCCTGGGATTCATGGCAAGGGATCTCACGATGGCAATCCTCTGTTTTTGACCGCCGGAAAGCTGGCTTGGATAAGCATCCGCCTTTTCACTAAGACCAACTCTTGCAAGAAGCTTCAATGCATTCTCGCTCGCTTCCTCTTTGCTCATCAATTTCAGTTTTACAGGCGCCAGCGTAATATTGTCCATAATGGACAGGTTATTGAACAGATTAAAGTTCTGGAATACCATTCCCATATGTTCTCTGATTTTATCAATATTTACTTTAGGATCCGTGATCAGCTGTCCATCAAACCAGATTTCGCCGTCAGTGGGCGTCTCCAAAAGATTCAGGCAGCGTAAAAAGGTACTTTTCCCCGAGCCGGAAGGTCCCACGATGACGATTTTTTCTCCTTGATGGATATGGTAACTCACTCCGCGCAGTACATGATTGTATTCAAACTTCTTATGCAGGTCTTTAACGATTATCACTTTTACGCAGCCTCCTCTCCAGTCTGTCCAGTAAGATGGTCAGTATTTTAATAATGACAAAGTATATAACAGCTGCCCCGATTAACGGCATGAATGCCTCGTAAGTTCTTGAGGAAATCTGGTTCGCCGCTCTGGTAAGGTCTGTCAGGCTCACATAACCTACAATTGCCGTTTCCTTAAGCAGAACAATAAACTCGTTTCCGATGGGGGGAAGCACGTTCTTGACTGCCTGGGGAATCACAATATAAATCATGGTCTGTGCTTTGGATAGTCCTAAGGAGCGTCCCGCTTCTGTCTGCCCTTTATCTACCGCCATGATGCCGGCACGCACAATCTCCGCCACATAAGCGCCGCTGTTAATACCAAAGGATAAGCTTGCAACCAGCATCCCGTTTTTACAGTTCGCCATGATGATAAACCACATGATCAAAAGCTGCAGTACCGAAGGTGTTCCTCTGATGATGTCGATATAAGCATTGGCGATTCTCGCCCATATAGTCTTCTTACCATTTCTTTTTGTAGACAGCTTCATAAGCGCAAGGACTGTACCGATCAGTAGACCTAAAATTGCCGCAAAAAGAGCAATCTGCAGCGTAATTCCCAGACCACTTATGTATAGTTTCCACCTATCGCCTTCAATGAATGCTATCTTGAACATCCTTCCAACTTTTTCCAACCATGCCCCCATATCCTCAGTTCCTTTCTCTCCTAAAAGAGGATAGCATGTATTTTTATGCTATCCTCTTTGCTTGTCTCTTATATTACGGCTGCAAGCCTCTTTGATTTCTTATTCGGCTTCGATATAAGTCTTTACTAATTCATCAAAAGTTCCGTCTGCCTTGATTTCTGCCAAAGCTGCGTTAATCTGCTCTACTAAAGCTGCATCTCCCTTAGGAAGTGCGATTGCATATTCTTCTGTGCCGAAATCAAACTGTGCACCGTCAAGGGCAATCAGCTGACCTTCAAATTTGCTTGCAAATACAAGTGCAGGGTTCTTGTCGATGATTACACAGTCAACTCTTCCATTAATCAGATCGTTTACGGCATCTACTCCCTTATTGTACTGGTTTACAGTGGTATCTGCAATATCATCAGTTGCAATGAAATCTCCTGTTGTTCCTAACTGAACACCGATTGTCTTGCCTTCAAGATCCTGTGCTGTTGCGATTTCAGAATCTGCAGGAAGGATTACATACTGAACTGCTTCATAATATGCATCAGAAAAATCAACAGACTGCTGCCTTTCTTCTGTCACTGTCATACCGGCAATAGCAACATCAATCTTGCTTCCGATAGAAGATACCAGTGAAGCAAATTCCATATTCTCCACTTCAACCTCTACACCAAGTTTTTCACCGATTGCTTTAATCAGCGCGATGTCAAATCCATCCGGTTCGCCATTGTCATCAACATACTCAAAAGGCGGGAACTCTGCGTTGGTGCCGACTGTAAGTACTCCATCAAACAGCGCTGCTGCCTCTGCGCCTGCTTCATCGGCTGCCTCTTCTACATTTGCTTCTTCGTTTCCCGCTTCAGCCTGTGTCTCTCCGTTTCCGGCATCCGCAGTAGTCTCACTGCTTCCGCAGGCTGTGAGCAGACTCATTGTCATTACTGTTGCCAGTAACAATGCTAATAATTTTTTCATAATACTCTCCTCCTTATGCATAATTATGCACAAACTTAATAAACACTACGAGTCTATCACGTTCGCTGGGCAAAATCAAGGATTTATCCTGAAAACAAATGCACTTTTTTTAATTCAATTTGCATTTTGTCACAGCATCACAATCATTTCTCTGTCCAAACAGACTGCAATCCTTTTTGCTTCTTTATGCACGATCAGCTCTTCGCCCTCTTTCTTTCCAATGAGGAAGAATCCCGGTTTGATGCAATAACGATTGGTATATGCCTTTTCCACCATAGCATCTGTAATCGTGACAGCATATGCATTCTCTTCCTCTTCGACCATACATCTTCCAAGATAGATCATCCTGCCTTTTCCATCGTCATTGTATACTTTTACACTGTTCCTTAAGTACAGCAGCAGTAAAGCAATGCCCAGAAGAAGTAATGCCAGCCCTGCTGTTATGGAAACCACCCTGACCGCGGGAGATGCAAAGAAACTGTCTCCTTTTGTTTGCTGTCCTGTCTTATATTGGCTTTCCCCTGCCGCTTTCTTTTCCGGTACAGTTACTTCTTTTGTCTCCTTTTGAATCGGCTTTACTGCCGCAGGTGATGGACTTGGCGTGGTCTCCGGCACGCGGCTTGTAAACTTCCTACCGCTATTACCTGTGGGTTTATTGTCATCCACTCCTTCACTGTTAGTAATGTCTGCCTTCTCTTCTTTTTTTTTCTGTTCGTTTTCCTTTGAATCGGAATCTCCCGAATCATCGAGTATGTCATCTTTGGAATCCGGTTTCGGCGTGCTTGACGGTACGGTGGACGCTGTTGGAGACGGTATCGCCGTTGGAGACGGTGTCGCTGTTGGAGACGGTATCGCCGTTGGAGACGGTGTTGCTGACGGCTTAGGTGAAGCTGTTATCTGAGCTTTAAATATATTGTCTACTAAGATTTTGCTGCTGAGCCCTTTTTTATCTACATCATCATTTTTCAGGTTTACTGCAACAGAGTAAGTGCCGTTTTCATTTACCTGAATCCGTTCACCTTCTCCCAGAATATTTCCGCTTTCATCCTTCCACGTAAAAGGATGAGCGCTCAGCTTCAATTTTCCGCCTGACAAATCTTCCACCCTGACGCTTAAGGTAACCTGCTCTTCTTTTCCCGGTGTTTCATTGGTTACGATAAGTCTGCCGCATACTTCATTTTCTTCAAATCCACATCCAATCTTGTATCCGTCTACTTCCTTATCGCAAGTTTTCTGGTATGAATCAGCGTCCTTATCACTTTTTCCACAGCCTATCGTATACTTCTGGGGACAAACTATTTCATAACGGAGTACCTGTCCATCTTCCATTCCGCAGATTTTCTTCTGAAAATCATGGATCGTAGGTGAAATGGGTCCGCAAATCTGACAGTAACTCCGCTCACTGCTTATGATTCCTTGCGAACAATTGTCATGCACCTCACTCCCCCGTGCAATCGTAAAAGTTGTTTCCTGATGCTTAAAGCATCTACCCTGCTCTGTACCAAGAATCTCCTCCGGAGTAAAATGAACCATGCAGCTTTCCTCCACAAAACAATCGTCTGTGCAGGTATGTGTCTCCGCCGGTGCATAACATGGTCCTCCATTTATCTCGTCTCCCTCATGATCATGCTCAACCTCTATCACATAACATCCGCCTTTTTCATTCTCATTTCCTTGATGCGTATGCGGCACTGGAATCAGAAAGCACGGTCCTCCCGTCATTTCATTTCCGATATGCTCATGCTCAATCGCAATGTTGTAGCATCCGCCAGGCACAGAAGCATTCCCTACATGCCTGTGATTTATATCGGTGACAATCGTCCGGGGCGCTTGCTGACTATTAGATGTGGTTTCCGCTTCTTTACCGCAGACCGGTACTGCTGCCGTTAAAAACAAACAGATTGCCGCTGCAAGAGTAAGCGCCTTTCCGGCTCCCTTACATTTCTTGTATACATTTACTTTCTTTTTCCGCTTTAAAATCCTTTTTCTCATTTTATGATTCTCCCTTTCTGCTGCTTTCGGCAGCGCAAAAAACCTGCCCATGGAATTTCCATAGACAGGTCAACTGTACATAACTCATGATTCACTTGATTAGATTTCTAAGCGGTAAGTGAACTTAGTTTATCACGGAACGAGGGGCATTGTCAAACATTTTGTGTTTTTTTAACCATTACCCCACTTATCCTTTTGCTCACGCGTTGCTGAAACTCTGCAATAACAAGCGGCAGTGCAATTCCCGCGAAGAGATAGATCCATTTGCTCGCCTCCGCCCCTCCTGCAAGATAAACAAATCCAATCTCCTGGGAGAACATCTCCTGATCAAATTCACTGCACAGCGGCGTATATAGGCTGCATAAATAAAAGAACCCCTTCACCAGCATAAAGCATGCCGCATGGTGCATCATGATGGAATAAGTGTTTCTTCCTATGTAAGTCATTTTTCCTGCCAGATAAGGAATACCGCTTATGATTCTGGCAATCCTGAGCCAAAAAGCAATTCCGGTCGCAACAGTAAGGTAAGGAACGATTGGCCCATTGGCAAAGCTGCTGACCCATACCGCACTGAATGCCAGCCCGCCGCACAAAATCGTAATCAGTATCTGCATTCCCATCACGATCAGAAAGTACGGTCCATCCTCCAATGTATCATGCACCTCCAGCTTTTCACGGTAAATCCTTCCCATCTGAAAGCCCGGCATCATAAAAAGCAGCCTTCCCGGCAATTTGTAATACCCCCACACATGTCCTCCGATTGCCAGCCACACCGTCAGTATGCCTGCTGCAAGGCATCCGGCAAATATCAGCCACTCAAAGTTTAAGCGAATCAGGGACAATACCTTTCGCATCAGCACATTGATGACCTCCAACATAAACAACACAGGAACAAACCATGCCGGAAAGTTGTACATGAATTGATGTCCATCCAGAAAGGGCGATAAAAACAAGGTTTTCACGGACAACGGCTCTCCCATGGAAAATCCTGCACCATGCAGAAGATTCGCAAGAATTCCATAAAATAAATTCCACAAAAAATAAGGTACTAGGAGCGTCACACATTTTCCGATGATATAGCTTCCAATTCTCTCTTCCGCTTCTTTCTTATAAAAATATCCTGAGACAAACAAAAAAATGAAGACATGAAACGAATAATAGGGGAATAGATCTCCTATCTCAAAAAGATTATATCCCAGATGCCCCGCTACCACGAAGATGATCCCTATCGCTGATAAGATGCGGAAGGTTTTATTTTCTTTGTAAGCTGTCATGTTTTTATCCCTTTCTATGTAGTGATTTCTTAACATTTTGACGTTTGTCAAAAATAAATCTATCTATAGTATACAAAAAAGCATTGTACAATAAAAGCAAAAAAACTATAATAACAATATGAATAGATTATCATTTTCCCTTTTATCTTTTATCTGTGTTATAATGGGTCTGCTCACGGCATGCGGCGCATCCAGCCCTAAGCCGGCGGAGGATTACGTCCCGGAGAATTACCTGCTTAAGTCGCAGCTTATATCCTTCGACCGCTCCTCCCTAAATGCCATACCGGACAATCCCAATGCTTCCCTAAACGTGCCCACCTATATCACCAAAGTGGACGATACCTTTTTTATTGTGGATTGTTATAACAATCAGGTTATCTATCACGACAACCTGACCGATCCTCTCTATGAATGGCAGATCATGACAAATGATATTGCTATGGGACACACCCTTGCAAGCGACGGGCTTGTGTATTTGATCGATGACACGGAAAACAACCGGGTGCTCGTCATGGAGAAGGATCAGAATGAAAATGGCCAGACCATTTTTGTACCTACACAGGAATTTCTAGATATTGGCAACCGTCCGCACTATATCATTTATGATGAATATACCGATACATTTTATGTGTGGAGTTCCCAGAACGGGGAAATGTATCTGTTTCGTCATGCAAAAGAAGATTCCCGTATGTATCTGACCGAAGTGCGTTCCATACCTTCTCTGTCCAACGTGTATGTGCGCTCGTTCACGATTATCGGGGACCGCATTTATTTTGTATCCGGCAATTCCAGTATCATAGAAGCGGACCTGTACAGTTTTAAAATCAAAAAGGAATATCCCGTTCCGCCGGAAATGGCAGGTATGATTCAGCTTACACGGATTCAGGATTACTACTATATCACCATATCCACCGACATAACCGGTAATCAGGATTATGCAACCGTGCTCCGGGTTAAAGATTTGGGCGACTTATCCGCCGGCAGTTATGAGGATGTTTACCATTACTTTATCGGAGGCGGCACTCCTTATTATATAACCATGATAGAGGACAGCTGGTATCTGACAGAACACCGCCTTCCCGGCCATTCAATCTGGCGCTTTCAGATACTTGACAATGAAATCACTAACGTTACTTCCGTTTACTGAATCACAATTATCCACATTGTAACTGTGAAGGTACTGAACAGTTACAAAATATTTTAATTTTGGAGGTCAATTATGGGAAGAGAAGATTATAGCAAGGCACTTAAGCTTGGGAAAAAAGATTATCAGACGCGGATGCTTCGGGGAGAAAAACCTACTTTACAGGTTTTGGACGATATTATGCCGGAAAAAGGCGCTTACTATGAGATGCCTCTTGGCCTGGTCCAGATTCCTACCGAACAGATTGCAGGAACCAAAACGATTGGTCGAAGCAATTCTTTTGCGGGAAACTTCATGCCAATCTTAAAAGAGAACTCGGAATTCGCGAGCAAATGGGTTGCTTTAAGCACCAGTCATGTGCAAGAAGGTATCCGCGACCCGATCATTGCCTACGAGTTTATGAACAAATTTTATATACTGGAAGGAAATAAGCGTGTCAGCGTCATGAAATATCACGGGGCCGTCTCCATACCGGGCACCGTCACACGAATCGTACCAAAGCGCACCGAAGAAAAAGAAAACAAAATCTATTATGAGTTCATGGAATTCTACCAGTCAGCGCCAATCAACTATATCTGGTTTTCCCAAGAGGGAAATTTTGCAAAGTTGCAGAAAGCAGTGGGTAAAGAGCCTGGCGAAATGTGGAGTCACGAAGATCTCTTAACCTTCAGCGCCCTATATACACGGTTCAAAGCCGAATACCTTGCAAAGGGCGGCAGCAAACTGCATATCACACCCGGTGATGCCTTTCTTGCCTTCATCACACTGCATGGATATAACGAGGTAGAAGACAAAACCACAAATGACCTTAAGAACCTGATTACAAAGAGTTGGAAAGAATTTGAACTTCTTCAGGAGGAAGAAGATATTGAACTTAAGATGAATCCCAGCCAGGAGAAGAAGCCACTTCTCAGCATTATTCTGCCCGTAAGTTCTCCGAAGCTGAAGGCTGCTTTTATCTATGAAAAAACCTCCGGCACCTCCGCATGGACCTATGCCCATGAACTTGGCAGGCTTTATCTGGAACAGACCTTCCCAGAGGAACTGCAGACCCTCTGCTATGAAAACGGAACACTTGAGAATGCAGATGCTCTGATTGAGCAGGCAATTGCTGAGGGTTGCAATCTGCTCTTTACCACCACTCCTGCTTTTGTGCAGGCAAGCGTAAAGGCTGCCATTGCAAATCCGAATGTCCGTATTCTGAACTGTTCCTTAAATACGTCGCACAGATACATCCGTACTTACTATTCCAGGATGCATGAGGCAAAATTCCTGATGGGCGCTATCGCAGGCGCAATGGCCGCAAACGACACTCTGACCTATATTGCAGACTATCCTATTTTCGGTACTATTGCCAACATTAACGCATTTGCCCTTGGTGCAAAGATGATCAATCCCAGAGCGAAGGTTCATCTGGAGTGGTCCAGCATGAAGGAAGTGGACATTGATGAGAGAATCCGGGAGACACAGTCCTCCTGTATCTCCGGCAGAGATATGACCATCCCCGAGGAGACTTCCCGGTTCTTCGGTCTGTATCATATGGAAGGCGATCATCCGAGAAATCTTGCCGTGCCCTTATATCATTGGGGCAAGTTTTATGAGCAGCTCTTACGTACCATTGTTGACGGCACCTGGAAATATGATGAAAAATCATCCTCCTCCAAGGCAATTAACTACTGGTGGGGCATGTCGGCAGGCGTCATAGACGTAGTCTGCTCCAACCATCTGCCAATTGGCACCAAGCGTCTGGTGGAATTACTTAAAGCTACCATCAGTTCGGAATTGTTTAATCCTTTTTCGGGTATCTTATATTCTCAGACAGGTATTGTCATAGATGACCCTGAACGAAAGCTTACGCCTGAAGAAATCATGAACATGGACTGGCTCGCAGAAAATGTGATTGGTTCCATTCCTAAAAAGGAAGACTTGAATGAGCAGGCTGCGCCTGTCATCAATCAGCAGGGAGTAATGAAAGAGGAAGGCTGATTTACATATGAGAATACTTGCAATTGCAGACGAAGAATCGAAATACCTTTGGGATTATTACGAAAAAAGCAAGCTGGAGGGAATCGACCTTATTATCTCCTGCGGTGACTTAGATCCCAGATATCTCTCTTTCCTCGTGACTCTTTCCAATGTGCCTGTTCTATATGTGCACGGAAATCATGACGGAAAATATGAAAAGACCCCGCCGGAAGGCTGCATCTGTATTGAGGACCAGATTTATGTCCACAACGGCATCCGCATTCTGGGTCTTGGCGGCTCCATGCGCTATAAGCAGGGACCGCACCAGTACACAGAATTGGGTATGAAACGGAGAGTTGCCCGATTGTGGATTAAACTGCTGCGCCACCGCGGTTTTGACATTTTAGTGACCCATTCACCCGCCTATCAGCTGAATGATGGGCGGGATCTTCCCCATCAGGGTTTTCAGGTATTTCGGACTTTGCTTGAAAAATACAAGCCCAAATTTTTTCTCCACGGACATGTGCATATGTCCTATGGGCGGGCGCACAAACGATATGACAAATATTTGGATACCCACATCATCAACGCATTTGAACGATGTGTGTTTGATTTTGAAGATGACGACTTGAAAGAACACATCCGCTAGGAATTTTCCTCAAAGCTTTCCTTAAATGCATTCATTTCTTTTCTTGTTTCACTGGAAAGCATGTCCTTTAGCGAATTTTTCCTCCCCGGATGTGCATTCTTAAAGTCCTCAAGTATCTGACTGGAAGCGCGTTCCATTTCTTCTTTCAATTCTCTTGAGGAAATCAGCCGGCACCCCTGCCCTGTGATAATAATCTGCTCAAGTCCGTCTGAGGTGGCAACCGTCACATCATATTTCCTGCCGTTTTCATGAGCAAATTTTTCGATATACTGGTCGGCCGTCTCCGCTTCCTTCGTATATACCACGTGGATATTGTGATAATCCAGAACTTCCGTGGGATGTCCCACTAAGCGATAAGCATCGAACACCGCAATCAGGCTGCATTTTTTGACTGCCTGATAATTACAAAGTAAATCAAGAAGCTTTCCCCTTGCTCCATCTAAATTCTGCTCAGCTAACCTACGCAGTTCATCCCATGCAAATATGACATTGTACCCATCTACCAGCAGATATTCTTCCTTCTTCTGTGCAGGTTGATAAGTCCTTATCTGGGGCTGTCTCTCTGTTAAATCACTCTTTCCTCTGGTTCTTTTCCATCCGGTTCTTATTCCTGCCTTGTTTTCTTTTCGATTGGCATGGGAGGTTCGGCTTAATATCTCGTTGATTTCATCCTGTCCAATCCACTTTTCTTCCTCACCGCCTTCATGCGTTCTCCCGAATCGCTCCCTTCCGCTCACACCGGATCTTTCTTCTCCCAGATATCTTTCCCAATATTCCTCTTCCTTCATGGAATCCTTTTTCTCACAAAGGCAGCTCTCTAAGTGCATATAGTCAGGAACCTGATCCCATTCCACAATAAAACCGGCTCCATGGGCACAAAATACAGAAGAGGATGGATGATCCGTATCATGCAGCGGATCATACCCTGCTTTTTCCAGTACCTCCGCCGTATTGTGGCAGGGGTAGTAACCTTTCATCGTGCAATATAACTGCCCTTCTCCCTTCGTGTAGGCAAGCACCTCCTGCTGATATTCCCGCAAAAGCGCCATAGGCGCCATTCCTTTAAGAACAGTCATTCCCTCTGCGCTGTGATGTATGGTGAATGTGCCATGCATCTTATCTAAATCCGTCATAGCCCGCCCCACCGTGTGATCCGGCACTTCCAAAGAGAAGTCATAATATGGCTCAAGCAGTACGCTTTCCGCCTGCATCAGTCCCTGCCGCAGCGCCCTGTAAGTGGCCTGTCTGAAATCTCCGCCCTCGGTATGCTTCTGATGAGCGCGCCCTGATTTCAGTGTGATTTTCATATCTGTGATAGGCGCTCCTACCAGCACGCCCAGATGTTCTTTTTCTTCCAGATGGGTCAGCACCAGTCTCTGCCAGTTCAAATCCAGGATATCCTCTCTGCAGTCCGCCTCAATTACAAGACCGCTGCCCGCTTCCCCCGGTTCTAAGAGAAGATGCACTTCTGCATAGTGACGGAGAGGCTCAAAATGTCCCACCCCTTCTACCGTATCTGCAATGGTTTCTTTATATACAATGCTCCCTGCACCGAACTCCACATTGATGCCAAACCTCTCTTTAATCAGATTTTGATAGATTTCTATCTGAACCTGTCCCATAATCTGAACCTTGATTTCCTGGCTCTTTTCATCCCAGACAATATGAAGCTGCGGTTCCTCCTCCTCAAGCTGTCTCAATTTGGGAAGCACCTGCGGAGCATCATACCCTTCCGGCAAAAGAATGCTGTAGCAAAGAACCGGCGAAAGTTCCGGATAAATGATCTCCTTCGTCATTCCCAGCCCCTGCCCTGCAAAAGTTTCTGTCAGTCCCGTGACAGCACAGATCATGCCGGCATCAGCTTCGCTCACAGCTTCAAATTTTTCTCCCGAATAAATCCTGATCTGATTTACCTTTTCTTCCCACTCTCCTTCTTTTCCTGATTTTCCCGTAAACAGCCTGCTTCCGGTAAGCGTTTCTCTCACCTTAAGGCTGCCTCCGGTAATCTTCATATGAGTGAGGCGGTTCCCCTGGGCATCCCGGGTAATCTTAAAGACTCTGGCGCCAAACTTTACCGGATATTCCTTTTCCGGGAGATATTCCTCCAGCCCGTCCAGCATCTCTTCCACTCCCAGAAGCTTCAATGCGGAGCCAAAAAAGCAGGGAAAGAGTTTCCTTTCCCCTATCAGCTTTTGTATATGTTCTTTCTCTATCCTGCCCTTTTCCAGAAACTCGTTCAAGGCATCTTCTTCGCAAACCGCAATATTTTCGAAAAATCCATCTGTTTCCGGCTCCGAAAAATCAACACAGGACTCACACAACTGCTCCTTGATTTGATACAGAATCAACGCTTTATCCGTGCCCTGTTGATCCATCTTATTGATGAAAAGAAAAACCGGCACTCCATAGCGTTTCAGCAGCCTCCACAAGGTAAGCGTATGCCCTTGCACACCGTCGCTTCCGCTAATCACCAGGATTGCAGCATCCAGAACCTGCAGCGTGCGCTCCATCTCTGCCGAAAAGTCTACGTGCCCCGGTGTATCCAACAAGGTAATCTCTAACTGCCCTCTTTTCAAAATCGCCTGCTTGGAAAAAATCGTGATTCCTCTCTCCCTTTCCAGTCCGTAGGAATCCAGAAAAGCATCCTTCTTATCCACCCTGCCCAGCTTGCGGATGCTGCCGCCCATATAAAGCATTGCCTCTGATAAAGTTGTCTTTCCGGCATCCACATGAGCCAGCAGCGCGATGCTGACACGTTTTGATGGCTTTCCGGATAATTTATTTTCAGACGTATCTTCCATAGAAAATATCCCCTTCTGTCGTCTATAATTCCGCGGCTCTTCTTGCAAGTTCAAGACATCCCATTATCCCCTGATTATCCTTAAGACTTGCCGGAACTATATAGTTTTCCATATGCTCCAGTTCTTTTGTTATAATATATCCGTTCAACATCTCTTTTACATAATTTCTGATAATAGGAAATAGCTGTTCCTGATGCATGACCCCGCCTCCCAAAATAATCATCTCCGGGGAGAGCGTCAAAATATATCCGCTGAGCGCCTGGGCAATATAGTAACCTTCCAGATCCCAGACCTCTTTTCTTACCTTTAATGTTGCTGCCTTTTGTCCCCACCTTTTCTCTATGGCAGGTCCCGCCGCAAGTCCCTCCAGACAATTCTTATGATAAGGGCATTTTCCCCGATATTGATCATCGGAACGCTTTTGGATCAACACATGTCCCGCTTCGGGATGAAGCATCCCATGAAGCAGCTTTCCTTCAATGAAGATACCTGCCCCCACACCAGTTCCTATGGTAACATAAACCACACAGTTTTTACCTTTAGCCTGTCCAAATGTAGCTTCTCCGAGAACAGAACCATTCACATCTGTATCAAATCCCACAGGACAGGCAAGTGCTTCCTTGAACGCTCCAACAATATTGTAATTTCTCCATGCCAGCTTGGGGGTACTGGTAATATATCCATAAGTGTCAGAGTTCCTGTTAGGGTCAATAGGACCAAAACATCCGATTCCCAATGCATCTATTTGGGCGTTCTTGAAATATTCGATTATTTGAGGTATTGTTTCCTGTGGTGTTACGGTAGGTATTGATATCTGCTCAAAACTCTTTCCTGTTTCATCCCCAACAGCACATACCATCTTGGTACCGCCTGCCTCTAATGCGCCCAGTCTCATACCTTTTCTCCTCCTGTTATTTGCGGTTCCTAAGTAAATCTACATCAAGTTCCACGATTCCGGCATTGCCTGTTTTATAGTTCTTTGCCATATCTTCAAAAGGTGTATCATAAATATATGACATCAAAGTCATGATCACGGCACTGTGCGTCACCACCAGTACATTGCCCTTTTCCTTCTGTGTAATCTCGCAAATCGCCGGAAGAAGCCTGTCAAGGAGCTGCTGATAGGATTCTCCCAAAGGAGGCGCCTGATAACGGCGGTTGTCACGCCATAACTGATATTCATCCCCAAACAATTCCTTTACCTGCTTCCATGTATAACCTTCCCATTTTCCGAGGCAGATTTCCTCAAGCCCGGGCTGTACCTTGGGTTCTATCTTTAGCGCAGCGCCAATGATTCTGGCAGTTTCCAGTGCTCTGCGCTTGAAACTGGTGTAAATGCTATCCACCTGATAATCTCCGCCCGCAATTCTGGCAGCAAACTCTTCCGCCTGTTGTCTGCCTCTTTCATTTAATGCTATATCCGTCTGTCCCTGAATTTTGCTCTCAATGTTCCAATCGGTCTCGCCGTGCCTTACTAGATAAAGCTTCATTTTACACCTATGCCTTTCGTAACATTTGCACAATATGCCGCCTCTTCTTCTTGCGCATATCAACCAAACTTTCTCATATTCTCGTCTTCCGCTGACATTTTTCTCAAAAAATTGGTATAATAGATAATATAGTTTATTTTGAAGGAGGTACAAAATGTTTCAAAAAGGAGAATATGTAATCTATGGTAACAATGGAATATGCCTCATACAAGATATTACTACTCTGAATATTCCGGGTGTTGATAAAGACAGGCAATACTATCTGCTAAAACCGGTATATGCATCTGGCAGTACCGTATATACCCCTGTAGATACAGCAGAAACTTCTCTTCGTCATGCCCTGTCAAAAGATGAAGCGGATAGTCTGATTCGGTCAATTCCCGATATTCCTCTGATTCCGCTGGCCGATGAAAAAACATTGGAAAAGACCTACAAAGAATACATGCGTTCCAATAACTGCAAAGCATGGGTCCAGCTGATCAAAACAATTTACCTGCGGAAAGAACGCCGGATTATGAAAGGTTATAAGGTAACTGCACTGGACAACCGTTACTTTAATCTTGCAGAAACCTCTCTCTACGGGGAACTGTCCATTGCACTTGGCAAACCGCGGGATGAAGTCAAATCTTATATCTCCAGCTGTATTGATGAAGGGCACTTGGAAGAATGATTACCAGCTTCGTATGAAAATAGTTTACTACAGATTTCTGACAAGTTCAATTATGGGGAAAGCATTTTGCAGGAAATCTTTCTGATGTTTTTTTCATGTGGTAGCCGGTAGTCCGCACAGGACAGGTAAATATACCAACGTCGTCGCGCTCTCGCTCCATAAAAACGTAACAGACGCTAGACTCGAAAGAACCTCGTCAAGCGCTGACGTTTTTAAAGGGACTCCTTTTGGTATATTTACCTGTCCTGTGCTACGTTATCGGTTGGTCTGCAAAGTAACATAATGTTCAGTTATTTTCGCCGAATATACATCCTACCAGAGTCGGAACGGTAATATGATTTCGGAAAGGACTGCAATCACCACTGCCATTCCTATCATAATGAACGTCTTTTTTCTAGATTTGTGCAGTACTATCACGCCCAGCACAAGAGTCATTACCTGCAATACCGATCTAATATCAAAATACACTAAGCCATAGGCGAATGCCAAATTAAAAAATACTGCAATAATTCCTGCAGAAATGATAACTGCCAACATTCCCTTCCCTTTCGCATGCCAACATATAAATGCCAAAAATGGTGATGCGATTGTAAAACCAACCCATATCATGGCATAACTTCTTGGAAAAAATCCCGCCACATAGTTGGAATATAAATAATAGCAGGCTATCATTCCCACAAAAAAGGCAAAAACATTGATAGCAGCCCTGACCGGAGTGGAACTGTAAATTGATATGCAGACCGCTATAAAAATCCATGGTGCAAAACCGCTCAGGAAATTATGAACATCCAGTCTTCTATCTATCACTCCCAACAGATGAGGTGATTGCGCCTGATGATAATCCAGATACTTGGAAAATGTTCCTAAAATAACTCCCAGCAGCATAATCCCAATAGTAAATAAAATTTGCTTTACTATCAAATTTCTTCTCTCCACTGCCATTCCCCGCTCTTCCTTCCACGCATTCAGGTTTCCGTCTTCTTATATCCGATTTCAATCTCAGGATTTTTCTCCGCAAGTTCCCCCAACACGCGCTTTACTACTTTCTGGGATGAAGCATCTATCTTAAGCATTTCTCCTGCCTTTGTCTTCACTACAAGAAAATGCATGTCAAAGTTACCAACACTACAGCAAAGCCTTCCCCTTACTTCCTCGATCCTCATATACGCATGGGTTATTTCTTCGTATGGCAGGGCATACCACTTAAAACCTCTCTTATACTCCAATTCCTGCTCCTGCATCCTTATTTTCCTGTCCTCAAAAATCATTTTCATTAATCCTCCTTAATATTCTGCATGGATTGCCTGCTGCCACGCAGTTCTCCGGTATATCTTTTGTCACCACACTTCCCGCTCCTATCACGCTTCCCCTTCCAATCGTAACTCCCGGCAGGATAATGACTCCGCCGCCAATCCAGCATCCATCTCCTATGGTGACCGGAAGTGAATAGGTACGGCAGAAATATTCTCCGCTTTCCGCTGTCCATCCCGGCGTCAGGCGGTCTTTAAGTTCTACCGGATGCGTGGCAGTATAAATCTGTACATTAGAGGAAATAAGTACATTGCTTCCCACCGTAATCTTGTTACAATCCACAAAAGTGCAGTTCATATTGATGGACACATTATCGCCAAGGGAAATATTCCTGCCATAGTCGCAGATAAAGGGATTTCCCACCGACACATTTGTTCCTATGGACTCGAACAACTGTGCAAGAACTTCTCTTCTTTTTTCTTTTTCCTCATAGGGCAGCGAATTATACTCCTTCATGAGTTTCCTTGCCCTTGTCTTAAATTCCAAAAACACAGGGTCATGACAGTCATACCACTCTCCTGCCAGACACTTTTCAAGTTCACTTTTCATATAGACATTCCTCCACATTGAAAACTTTGCTCATTAGATTGAAAGTAAAACCTTTTTAGGAGATAGATTCAATGAATCTTTCGATAAGTGAGTTTACTAATTCAGGCTGATCGGTATTGGAATTATGCCCTGCCTTATCTATCCATTCAATCGGAATACCCGTAGTTTTATGCCATGCCCTATTGTATCGTTTTGTAGAACCGGCCTGATCGCATTTACCGCATATCAAAAGCGCCGGGCAGTCAACTATGTAAGGCAGATTTGCTTCTATCGCCTGCGCCAATATTCGATATCCATGACCTGCTAATTTAGCATAATATTCTTGGTCATATGTCGTCATGATATCGCGCATCAGCTTTCTGCCATATTCAGAAACCGCACATCCATTTGCTCCCGATTTCAAAAGAGATTTCCATGGATAGTGGCGGTACACAGGCTCCGTTCTTTTGAGCAGACATATTTCCATCCCTGTTACATACCGCCTTTGAAGCGGTGCGGAGTCAATGGAAATAAATCCTCCAAGCTTCCCCGGAAACCGTTCCATAAAAGCCTGCCCCACATATCCTCCCATGGACTGTCCTATGATAATCGGTTTATCTATTTCTTCCTTTTCCAAAATCTCACCAAGCCATCCCGCCTTGTCCATTAAAGAAAACTTTAACTCAAACGGACAGGAAGAAGCATGCCCCGGTGCATCCCAGACAAGAATCCTGTATTTATTTGCAAAATACTCTACCTGTCTGTCAAACAGCCTGTGATCAGCGGTCAATCCGGGCAAAAATACAAGCGTGTAATCACTGCTTAATTTTTCACTGCCTGGCTGCTCACCGTTTGTCCAATAATGAATGTTTCCGTAAAGTGTAGCGTGCACTTTTTCTAACAAATTCATGCCCTCCTTGGTCAAACCCATGGCTTATTTTCTGCCTTCTATTATATAAAAGAATACTGCTTTTTACCACTGGATAATATGCAACCTGCAATTGCATGTGTGCCTGCGCATCCTAGTGTCTTATTGAAAAATAGTTTAACAATATCTCCTTGATATGGTTATAGCGTCTGGCATAAGAATTTTCCACACGGATAATCTGTAGATTATGTGCTTTGCATATTTCATTCTTCTTGCAATCTCTGTTCTTTACAATATCATCTTCAAAGTGTTCTTTCCTATCCAGTTCAATCGCCAGAACCGGTATCTCATGCTTCTCCAACACCTCGTATACGACAAAATCAAATCGTCCGCTATAAAACAAATCGCTATAATTGATATTATCTGTAAACACCTGAGAAATCGCCACCTCTTTATATACTTTATATGCACTTTGCGAGAGCCAGATATTTTCCAACGCATGCGTCAGATTCTGCAAAAATGCTTCTTCCGTAGCTGTGCTAAAGGGCTTTACTCCCAACGCCCGGGAATTTGTCTGCTTTTGTGTGACCTTTGACTGTCCATTTGTCCGGACATACTGTACCAATTCAAATAAGTCATCCTCCCCGTCCTTTTGGTGCAGTCTCTCCAAATTTGGGGTATTTGACAATACAATCAGCTTCTCCTTTGCCCTGGAAGTTGCTACATTAATTAATTCTTTATTGTTTTTCAGCCATTCGTAAGTTCCTGCTTTTGTCTGATTCGTAATTGCCGTGGAAAATAGTACCACATCCTTTTCATCCCCCTGAAAGGCATGGACCGTACCACAGGTTACATTAGACAGGTTTTCGCTTTTCAACATTTTTTCAATCAGGTTTTTCTGATTGACGAAAGGTGTAATGACACCAATGGATTTATCCTTATTTGCTGCCGCATACTTTATAATCTCCGATGCCTCTGAAGGCGCAGTATTTTTATAATCCGCCTCGTCATTTTGTACGTTCACATAAACCAGCGGCTGTGTCTCTTTACTCTCTGTCATGACATGCAACTTAGAATTATAATATTTCTTATTATTGAACTCTATAATCTGTTTATGGCAGCGATAATGATTATGCAAAAGAATTTCATCACTAACCGCATCACATGCAAGATATGTTTTATAAATCGAGTTTTTTCGATAATCGTAATCATCTGAAACATTATATCTTTTCTTTAACTTCTGGTTCGTCATCTCATCCAGTACGATTACAGGATTAAGTTGCTGTGGATCCCCTACCAGCATCAGACTTTCACCGCGGATAATAGGTACAAGAGAAATTGCTGTATTACATTGACTTGCCTCATCGATAATCGTCATGTCAAACAGCGGTTCCGGTTTTCCCAATCGATGTGCAGATATACAGGTGGTTGCAATAATTGGAAATATCTTTTGCAGTTTCTTTATATTTTCTGAGTCGCTTAAGTATTTTGCGAAACTGACAGCCTGCGTCTCTTTATCCTCTGTCAGAATAATATCTTTTAAATCCTTATTTTTAGGCTCGTTCAGCTTTTGAATATATTTTGCTGATGTGTAATAAAGATACTTTCCAAGTTCTTCCGGATGGTCGTCCAGCAGTTCTAATGCTTGTTCATCAGTAATCACACCTGTCTTTTCTATTTCGATGTTTACCCGCCTCAACTGCCTTCCGCTTAAGTCTGTCTGGAACGGCAGCATCTGCAAAGACTGCTTTCCCTTCTTTTCATACTCCAACAGTCTGTTCAAGGTCTCGCTTCGCTCTTTCAAATCCAGCAGTTCCTCATATCGCTTTAACAAATCCGACAGCTTTTTGGCGCGCCCTACCCGGTCATCCTTATTTCTGTCCAACGTCTTTTCAAACACGGTTATCTCCTGAACCTGATAGTACAATGCTTTCATGTATGATAATGCTTCTTTTACTTTCTCGTTATTTCCCAGGCGCAGGATAGGGAATGGTATCGTTCTCCCTTTATACTGCATGCTTGTAAGTTTTTCAAACACACTATTAATCGGATGATTATTATATGATGCAAACAACACTGTTTTTTCGTTAAAAAAAGCAGTGGCGATGGTGTTGATAATCGTATTCGTCTTGCCCGTTCCCGGCGGTCCCTGAATATAAGCAACAGGATATTTCATCCCATTGTTTATCGCCAGAAGCTGGTCCATGTTGACACGCTGATTAATCAGCGCAATAGGATATGCCTTTTTACGAATAGGCCGATTTAGCAAATCTCCAAAAAATGCCTTAATCGGTACCGGCACCTCGTTTTTATGATACATATCGACAATCGACTCATATTCCTTATGCAAGTCTAATGCAATATCCATTCCCAGACCTATCACATAAGGCATATCATCTGTTCCAAGACGTTGTCCTCTTCGTTTCGTTATGCAGTCCTTTATTGTCTCCTGATTTTCTTCAAAATTTTTCAGAAGTTCATATTCTTCTGCATCAAGGTATCGTCGTATATTCTCCGTTGTTCCATCCAAAGTATACTCTGTACAAATCGTGATTTCTTCATCCGGTCGCAAGACTCTTCTTTTCACGTCCAATTGCAGCTTTCTATATGCAAGCACATAAAGTCCCTTCGCAGTATGAATGCTAAGAACATTCATTGCAAGCTGTTGAATCTTTAGTCGTCCATCTTTGCTTCTTTTTTCTTCTGCCTTGTATTGAAAATTCTGTACAATCGTGCGGAACTGCTCCTCACTTAATTCATAAGCATCTCCCTTAAAACTTTCCCTGTCTAAAAATCGAACCAATTCGAAATCTAAATAGTATGGAACAGCATCCATTCGATTGCACATTTCCAAATAATTTAAGATTTTCAAATTGGCTGTATTATCAAATAATCCTTTATACTTATGTGGGTTTAAATAGATATCACGGACTAATTCCCGATTGACAGGACAATAAGAACCCTCAATCACTTTAGATGACAGAATAGAATCAATATAAATATAATCGTAGGTATCTGTTGTGTATTTGCTAAGATGAAGCCCATCCACCGCCAAGGTGCGCTTTGCAATGTTCAGATTACGAATACCGATCCAATACTTCGTAATCTGATTTTCTTTGTTGCAATATTCTATCCCCAGCCATTTTCCCTCATGTATAGCACGAAAGATATCACGGTATATTGAATTCATATTTCCCCTTTTCCAGCTTTTCTTTGGAATCCTTTTTATTCTCTGCTTTTCGTATAGTTTAGCATGGAAATATTATACAATAGAATGCTCATTTTTACCACCGGATAATATGCAACTCTTCATTATTTGGGCTGCGAAGGTTACTTTTCATGGGGTGGGGAAAATAGAGCATGCTAACAAGGGACTCTCGTGGTCCCTTATCCTGCCTTACATTCAGACGGTGTTGTATTGGAAGGTTCCGATTTTTCGGATTTCGGTTTAATGGGATTTGGTCTTTTAAAAACTCCTTTTACAGATTGATAAAGGTTATCTTCACTGTTTGTTGCGAAATGGTCGAGCACACTTAAACATTCACAGAAGTGTGTCAGATGCTCAAAACTCCTCAACGAGATAGCCTGGTTTATTTTTCCCTTTAGAATTCGGGCCTTTCGTTCGCACAGATTGTTATCCGGTTCCACAAGCGGATTTGACAGGAACAGGAGATGGTTGTGCTTGTATTCCGCCATCCGCAGATACAAGTTGTATCCGTCCCTATAATAGTCTGACGGCGGAGTGTCTTCGTATTCTTCCCCTGCTGTCTTTACGATGGCATCGTACCTTGCCTCAAATTCAGCGATCTTTTCCTCTTTTATCCCGTCTGCTGGAGAAATGTTGTTCTCATGTATCATTTCCTGTATCAGCCCTAACATCTGCCTGTTCCAGGTAAGGTCCTTCTCATTCTCCATACTGTCCTTAAGGTAGCGCTCTATGTGTACCATACACTCCTGATGGTCAGAGCCATAACTGTAAAAGCATGCCTCGTGGTCATGGATCAGGATCCCTCCAAAGCTCTCCACAGGCGTGTCCCTGACCCCTGCATGCCCTTTGTTTTCCCTTGCAAAGTACATGGTGGCCATGCCGTTGCTGCACACGATGACATTGTTATTGCTGCCGTTGACCCTTGCCACTGTGCCGTCCACGTGCATCACAGGCGCATCAAGAAGCATCTTGAACAGCCTGTCCTGCTCCGCTCTGCTCTTGGACGAGAATTCTCTGCACAGTCCGTTTATCATTCCGACAGATGGCGGGAGCGCCCCGTCTGTCACGTCTGAAACAAACAGCGCTGTTTTCTCCGTGGATACATTGCACCTGCTGTTTAAGAGGAAAAGGAAAGCTTTCATTGATTCGTCATAATTCACGTCATCCCTCGCTGTGAGGGGAAATGCAGAGTGTACATTCCTGCCTTTCTTTTTGTCATAAAACTCTTCGGTGCGGTATTCAGTAACCACCGGAACAACCGTGATCCCTATCACCTGTCTGCAGATGGTGTTTCCGGTAGGGATATATCTGGTGGTGTCTTTCAGCCTTTCCTCGGTCGGTATTGCAACCACCTTGTCCGGTTTCATGGACCTGCGGGGATGATGGGGATGCCCTGGCTGGGCCCCTGGCTTCTTTCCAGTCTTTTCCCTGTTATTTGTGATCTTTTTGCGGTTGATACATTTGGAGGAGGGCAGGGATGAGTTTTCATAATCATGATTCACCTGCGCTGTAAGCTTCACGATGAGCCCCTGTGCATCTTCAAGCTTTGTGGCTGCTTCGTAATAATCCTTCAGCGCTTTTTTCCTTTTTTCATCCAGGTCACCGTTCAGGTTCTTCAGACTTACGATAATATCTAAAAGTTCTGCAATGGTCTTTTTGAGCCTCTGAACTTCTTTTTCATGTTCTTTCCGGACATCTTCCAACACATCCATCCACTGTCTTGTGATCTCTTTACGGGAAAAGGAAATGTCATCACGCTCTTTTTGCAGCTTTTTTATTGTTTTATTCAGGTCACGGATAACGCTTTCATACTCCGCGCGCAGTCTTGTATAGGCGTCACCCGACCGGAAGGAAGACAGCTCCCGCTGTGCCGCTTTCAACTGGTATGATAACGAAGTTGTCAGAAAATACTCCCGGTCATTCATATGCCCTTATTCCTCCCCGGGATCCTTTTTTTCTTTTAACGCCTTTGCGCCAGAGACTTCTCCCGCAAAAAGAGCCAGCGCCTGGTTAAGGTTTTCTATCAAAAGTTCCTGGGCTTTGTCTTTTGCTTCATAAACTGCCAGCTGTTCTTCCAGCTGCCGGATATACAGCCCCTGTTTTTTTATGAGTTGGTCTTTCGTGTTTCTATCGCTGTTCATTGTGTATCCCCCACGTACTAAATATAACAGAAAACAACAGAAAAAGCGAATGTGGATAACTTTGCAGACTGGTAAAAATCACCATGCG
>CAYOED010000028.1:0-40852 GCA_964402925.1 uncultured Lachnospiraceae bacterium
TGTATAGGTGGAGCTCAAAAGCGTGCTGGTGGTGTCGCTAGTGCGAAATATTCACCTCTGCTGCTCTTTCTTGTCCTCGGTCCCATGATATGTAATCATCATTTCTCCATTAAAGGTCGAAATTCCAATGATATTAGACGAATAGGAGACATTCGGGGGAACAAAAATTATTTTTTCTATTTTTACAGTATTATAGACGGCAGGAATATCAAGCACAGTCAAATTGGTAATGCCCAAATCCCTTGTATTATCCCCTACATATCTCATTACTTTTGCCAATTGTTCGATTAGCGGATTTGCATAGCAATGATGTGTATAAAGCAAAACGCCATCTATCAATGATGGCGATAAATTTGAAAGAAACCGCAAAACAAACCAACGATTTTTTTCAAGTTCCTTTGAAACTTTTTGCTGCACCTGCTTTGCATTTTCTGAAAAAGCAACGTTGTCTGCAAAGGAATGAATAATTTGAACGCCTGATGTAAGGTTCGTCATTGACTTATTCCCATTTTCGCGCACGCTTATGGGGATTCCAACTATATGGTTTCTGCTGTCTGCCTGTAAGAATGCGGTTATGATATAACTGTTTACAGAAACACCTATCCGTTTTGCGTTATCCAATATAAGTTTCGTTTCATTTCTTGAAAAATGTTTGTATTGCACATAGGAAGAAGTGGTTCGCCAATAGTTTCTGTGTAAATTATAGTAGTCATCCCATGAAAATGAGGGTTTTCCAATTTTGAGCCATTTCCAATTACAGAACTTTGTATACATTTTTACAGCAAACGAGTATTTCCCAATTTTAGGAACTGTTTGAGAAGACAGCAAGGACAAAGGTTTATATTCAAGTTCTTCTCCCGACAAAGCTTCCATAATATTTTCAATAAAATAGGTAATTCCTTTTCCATCACCTGCCAAATGATGCGCCATGATTACAAAAGAAATTTTTTCTCCAACCGGGAAAATAAAACACCTTATTAACTCTCCATGCTCCAATTCAAATGGGATTTTTTCATTCTGCTTTATAACATCCTGCCAATCATTTTGTGCAATTTCAACCTTGCAGCCTGATTGAGGAGTTTTTTCATAATAAGCAACGCCATCCGGTTTCAAGACGACTTTTGACATCGTAGCTTCGTTTGCCCTATAAGCTGACTTTATCGCATCCGCCAGTTCTTCAGCGCAAGCCTTTCCACTGAGCTCAATATAAAATGTTATATAGTCATCCGGTTCAAACAGATTTGGACGTTCCGTTACGATTTCATGCATAATAATCCTCCATTCTGCCAGCAGCCTGCAAATTTGGGCGTCAGCACACCTCACAAATACTTCTTTATTCCCCGCATCCAAATCTGCATCACCAACTTGTGCGGAATCAGTTTTACATTGAGATGCTGGCATTTTACATAGAATGAACAGATCGATACATCTTTTCCATTTTTAGCATCCTTTATCGCTTTTTCTGCAACCTTTTGAGGACTTATAATCCCATGAAATTTTATCTTTCTTCCGTTTCTTTCTTTTTCCAACATATCTGTGTCTACCCAACTTGGACTGACCGCAGTGACCGTTATTCCCACAGGCTTTAATTCCATGTGCAAAGCTCGGGAATAGTTATGTTCAAACGCCTTTGTGGCAGCGTACAGATTGATAAAAGGAACAGGCTGGAAAGCAGATGCAGAAGATACATTAATAATTTTACTCCCTCTTGCCATGTATGGAATACAATAATTTATTAATGTGACCGGCACATTGCAATTCAACTGAATTGTTTTCGCAATCTCCTCTGCCTCGAAATCTTTTGACGGCATCATCCGTGCCATTCCTGCATTATTGACCAAATAAGAAATCCGCACATTCTCTGTCAGCAAAGTCTGGATTGACTGTAAGTCCTGCGCGTTTGTTAAATCCATGCATATAGGGATTATCTTTTCCCCATATTGTTCTTTAATTTTGGTGAGCTGTTCCTTATTTCTGCCAATAATCCAGATTTCATCAAGCGCTTCTTTATCAAGTACGCGGATAAATTCTCTCCCAATACCTCCCGTCGCACCTGTTACAATCGCTATTTCTTTTGTCATTCCCACCATAAAAATCCTCCGATTCCGCTCAATCCTTGAGCAAAATACGCTCTAGGTCATGTACCGTAATTGTTTCGTATTTTGCGGTAAATAGCTTTTTCAGCGAATATAAGTACACTACTCCCCAATAATAATCAGCTAATTTCATTGGTGAACCGGTTACTACGCTTTTTTCCTTTTGTCCTTGTTCAATTATTTTTGCCGTATATTGATACCAGTCCGATTGGTAAGAAGTATCCTCGTATGTAAAATCGTTCTTTTCAAGGGTTGCCTGTGCATTTAAGGCAATCATGGCGGCAAAGCTTTCCTCTTTTTCCAGACGATCCATCAAAAAATTTGACAACTTATGAATTTTTTGCTTGGCGGATAGAGGCAATCCTGCTAAAAGCTTCAGTTTCTGCGTTTCCTTTCCGTAATCAATCATGGAATATATTTCGTGGAATAAGTCTTCTTTCGATTTGAAATATAGGTATAACGTTCCTTGACCAATTCCTATGCTTTTTGATAAATCACTTATCTTAGTTCCTGCAAATCCATTTTTGGCAAAATACAGCATAGCGTCATGCAATATTTTTGAACGCGTTTCCTCTCGGATTTCCTGACACCGTTCTGGGGATTTTGGCATATGATCAGCTCCTTTTATGAATGAATATTTGTTCATTCATATTGTAAGCGATATATTTTTCTCTGTCAACCGATTATTCTAATGTTTGGGATCCGCTACATGTAATAAGCTCCATTTGTTTGTACATTTCTATTTAAACAACACATACACTGCCATTTCTTTAACACGGGAATATCCAATTTGACTACATTTGCAAACTATTTTCTTATTACAAATCTATTGCTCTTTCCACTCAGCTTTATCTAACAATTGTTTCTAAGGAAGCGCTGATTAAATCACTGCTTTCTTAGCGCCTACGGTGGGTAATATAGTATTGTTAAAAAAGATTAAATAAGTTAAAATACATACGGAGGTAAAAGTGATGGAATGTAATATTTATTGCGATGAAAGCTGCCATCTGCCACATGATAATTCAGATTTGATGGTTATTGGTGGTATTTCATGTCCTAAAGATAAGGCTGAATATATAAATAAAGCCATCCGTGACATAAAAATTGCAAACGGTGTATATGAATTTGCCGAAATCAAATGGACTAAGGTATCCATGTCAAAATATAAAATGTATGAAGAACTCGTTGATTTATTTTTTGATAATACATTTTTAAGTTTCAGAGCAGTAGTTGCGTTGAACAAATCTCATTTGAATTATAAAAAATTTCATCTTTCACATGATGATTGGTATCAAAGAATTTATTTTCTAACCCTGCGCGAAATGATTGACATAGGGCATATTTATCATGTCTATGTTGATATAAAAGATACAAAAGGTTCTGAAAAAATTGATAAACTACGTGAAGTACTAAACAATGTTGTAGGCTATTTTTATGAAGAAACAGTTAAAAATATTCAGTTACTACGCTCAGATCAAGTACAATTATTACAACTTGCAGACTTATTCATTGGCGCAGTTTCTTATTCTAATCGAGGACTAGATTCCAATCCAGCTAAAATGCAATTAATTCAGCATATTGAAGAAGTTGGTGGACGTAGTCTTAAAATAACTTCCCCTAAAAGTGAATCAAAAATAAACATTTTTAGATGGTTGCCTAAAGAGGTGTGATTATGCAATGTGAAACAATTCCAAAGCTGATTGAACTCGATACCTACAATGGCGACTATGAGCAATATGAAAATGCCGTATATAATGCATATAAAATTACATTTGAAAATAATCAGTTTTATTTTAGGGGAAAAAGAATCGCTCATAAAAAACATCCTTTATATAAAGATAAGTCTGGAACATTTTGGCATATAATATCAGATGGTCCCCAAGAAGAAACACGTCTTCCTGATTTAAGAAGGTATGAGAGGATCCAATGGCCAGCGTATTTATTAAGTTACTGTCAATTAAATTGCGACAAACTTTTAATCTGGGAAAATAGTAGGAAGGGAAAAACCAGAGTTCTTTTATGGTGTCAGTCAATAGATTATATTGTGATATTAGACCAGAGAACAGATTACTACATTTTTTGGACTGCTTATCCAGTTACCTACTCTCACACCAAAAAGAAACTATTAAAGGAATATAATCATTATATTTCGCAAAATCAATAAATCAAAATGACAAAAGGCGCTTGTAATACAAGCGCCTTCGTTACTCCTTCTTCCTATAAATGGTAGATGAGCTATATTGTGCACACTATATAGTATGCCAAAACTTCTATAAGAATACACTTACAAGAAGTATTTGTCAAGTTCTTCATGCTTCTATTATATACCCACTCTTATAAAAAAGCAATCACTCTTTCGTTTTTCTTGATAAATCCTTGCAGGCAAGCCATTCTGTGCTCGCCTGCTTATAAACTTTCGTTCTTTGAGGAACCAATGATTTATAAATGGCCCTTAATTATAGCCAGGACAAAATTCCATCTATATCTGGTGTCATGAAACTACCCTGCCCTTTTTCATATTCGCTAAGATAGTTCTGACAGGCATTTACAATCTTACTTTCATTCTTATCCAAGATACTTTTTACCATCACCAGATAAGCGCTTTTCGATATTTTGTATGGATGTACATACTTTCTATCCATCGGAAACAGTTTAATGTAATGCACTCCGTGCCTTTTCCCTGGCTGCGTAAAAGCATTGGGAGGTAATGGGAAATACTGACTTGTGGGTACATTTTTAGCTATGTTGGAACGAATGGGAACCACGAAGGTATGCTTCTGCCCTTTATATACCAAATCAACAATCAAAACACACGGTCTGCCCTGCTTATCATAAAGTAATTCTCTATCTGTTCCAAACTTTTTACATTGTGCAAAGAAGCCTTTTTCAACTGTCACCAACTGCATCTTTTGTATCTCCTAAAGTAGTATAAGCCGCCATGTAGGCAGCTTATACACATACTAGTGAATGATATTCTAAATTCAAGTCCCGTCATTCGCGGAGACCAAACTTACTAGTGAATGATATTCTAAATTCAAGTCCCGTCATTCGCGGAGACCAAACATACAAGTGAATAATATTCTGAGCGTTATTCGCGCTGAACAAATCTTTTTGTTCACTTATAGTATACGCAATTCTCATATCTTAGTCAATCATTTTGATAACTGAATAGGCTTTACACCTTGTACATAATCCGCTATAATAATCATATCAATTAAAAAGGCGGTGAAAGGATGGTACAAGAGATGTCAGACAAAGAGTTAATCACAATCACGATTGACAGATATGCCGAATTACAGCGTATTAAACAAGCAAACGGTAATCAAGAAAACAAAGAACTTGATTATGCAATCAAGTTATTAGTCGCTAAGTTATCATCTTTAGGCGTAAATGTTGAAGATATAACACTTTAAAGTAGTAACCAAATAACTAACACATAACAAGGTGTAAAGTCTATTGAATTATCAAGGCTTAACACCTTTTTCATTTTCCTGTGAGGGCTACCCATGCGGTAATAAGTGCATTTATCTGCATTTATCTCTCTTTCGGAGAACAGAAAAAACTCCCACAAAACCAGTGCTTGTGGGAGTTTAGCCGTTTTTCTATTTTTATTACACAATACCCTGAGCTGTCATAGCATCAGCAACCTTCAGGAATCCGGCAATGTTTGCACCAGCAACGTAGTTGCCTTCCATGCCGTACTTCTTTGCTGCTTCGTCCATGTTGTGGAAGATGTTCACCATAATTCCTTTTAACTTGCTGTCAACTTCTTCGAAGGTCCAGCTCAGTCTCTCGGAGTTCTGGCTCATCTCCAGTGCGGAAGTTGCTACACCGCCTGCGTTTGCAGCCTTGCCGGGTGCAAACAGTACGCCGTTTGCCTGCAGATATTCTGTAGCTTCAATAGTAGTAGGCATATTAGCGCCTTCTGCCACAGCGATACATCCGTTGGCAACCAGAGCCTTTGCATCATCAAGCAGAAGTTCATTCTGTGTTGCACAAGGAAGTGCCACATCACATTTGATGCTCCATACGCCTCTGCCCTCGTGATATTCTGCGCTTGGTCTTGCTGCTGCATACTCTGTCAGTCTTGCACGTTTTACTTCTTTTACCTCTTTAAGAAGCGCTACATCGATTCCTTCCGGATCATATACCCAGCCTGTGGAATCAGATACCGTTACAACCTTTGCACCTAACTGCTGTGCCTTCTGGGTTGCATAGATAGCTACGTTTCCTGAACCGGAAATAACAACTGTCTTACCGCTTAAATCATGACCATTGCACTTTAACATTTCCTCTGTGAGGTATAACAGACCGTAGCCTGTTGCTTCTGTTCTGGCAAGTGATCCGCCGTAGGATAAACCTTTTCCTGTAAGAACGCCTTCGTATACGCCTTTGATTCTCTTATACTGTCCGTACATATAGCCGATTTCTCTTGCACCTGTACCGATATCTCCGGCAGGAACGTCTGTGTCAGCTCCTATGTATTTATTTAACTCTGTCATAAAGCTCTGGCAGAATGCCATTACTTCTCTGTCTGATTTTCCCTTAGGATCGAAATCAGAACCGCCTTTACCTCCGCCGATAGGAAGTCCTGTGAGGGAGTTCTTGAAAATCTGCTCAAATCCAAGGAATTTAATGATACCGAGATTTACACTGGGGTGTAATCTTAATCCGCCCTTGTAAGGTCCGATTGCACTGTTGAACTGTACACGGAATGCATTGTTTACCTGAACCTGACCCTTGTCATCCACCCAAGGTACTCTGAATAAAAGCTGTCTTTCAGGGGTAACCAGTCTCTCGAGCAGAGCATCTTTTCTGTATGCTTCTTCATTTGCCTCAATTACGACTCTGAGGGACTCTAAAACTTCTTTGACAGCCTGATGGAATTCCGGCTGAGCGGGATTCTTATCCACTACCATCTGAAACACTTCATCAACATATGACATACAACATGTCCTCCTTTAAGTTTAGTATTATTGTAGTACAGTATCATTGTATACAATAATGACATCAATTCACCATTGCAGACCTTGATTCCATATCGTATTATATAACGTGCTTCCAAAAATCTCAAGACACTTTAAGCAATTAAATTGTAAAAGTTTAAAAAAATTTCTTACTTACAGGTATTGCTTTAATCTTTCGATATTTTTTTCTTCAAAGTCCATCAGCTCTTTTGCTATTTCCATGGAAACATTTCCTGCATTTTCGTGATGATTGATTGCTTTCCACATACTGGTCAGCCCTCTGTTTGATCCTTGTATCATTACCTCCGCAATATGACTTGTGCTGGTATTGAGCATCGTGTTGGCACGCACTCCCCCTTTAAGCATGATGTCCTCAAAGCCTGTCTCTTTATAGCTGGAAGCTTTTCCATCAAGAAGTCTGTTCGTTGCCTGATTGTAAATATCTGCATACTTCATGGATTCTCTGGCAACCTGCATGGATAAATCATCATCATATATTTTGCTGCTTATCGCATCAATGGCTTTCATTGCCATCTTTGTATTTCTTTGCACTTCCTGCAGTACCTTTACATCATCACTTTTCATTTTTTCTTTCCTTTCTGTCCGCAGCATTTGAAGCAGCCGTCAAAGCGCTCCGCAAAGCAGCTTACTGGCTAAAACAAACGCTGCCACGCTTTGTGAACCAGCTTATTATAAAATAAAGCAAAGCAGATTCCATTGTCCGCTTTGCTTTATTATTTCCTGATATTGATTTTCTATTCCTGATTTTCTGTCTGCCCTGAACTATCTAATTCTGATGTTTCCGCTTTATCTGATGCGGTCGGTTCCGGCTTTTCAAATGGATATACGATTCCCCACTCTTTTCTGATACTGTCCATGATTTTCATAACGCGGAGTGTTTCAGCATGAGGCATCTCCACACATTCATTCTGACGGCTTCGGATTGCTTTGATGCTTGCCTCCACTTCATATTCATAACCTGAAATCTGCTTAGGGCATTTATATAGTGCAACCTTTTTGTAAAGAGAATCATAAACTGCTATGCTCTCAAAGTTGTTAATGTTTTCAACTATAATAAAACCTTTTGTTCCATAGATAATTCCCTTTCGGTCACTTAAAGAGACCATGGAGCAATTTAAATGTGCTACTTTCCCATCCATGTACTCAAGAGTTATGCTGTCCTGCTCATCCACGCCAGTATCAGTATAGGTACACGATGAATTTATCTTGGCTATATTGTATCCAAACAGCATGAGTGCAAAGTTCAATGGGTATATACCTAAATCCAACAGTGCTCCGCCTGCCAGACTGGGATTTTTAAGCCGCTCAACATGATTAAGGACATATCCCAGATTTGCCGTAAGTGTTTTCGGCTCACCTATCACGCCGCTTCCAATCACTTCACGTATTGTTGTCAGCATAGGCATATAGCGTGTCCACATTGCTTCCGCAAGAAATACACCTTTTTCTTCCGACAACCGGATCAGTTCAGCTGCCTGGTCGGCATTGGCGGTGAAAGCCTTTTCGCACAATATCGGCTTGCCATGCTCTATGCACATTTTGGCATTTGCAAAATGCTCAGAATGAGGCGTTGCAATATAGATTAAATCCACCTTATTATCCGAAACCAGTTCTTCATAGGAGCCATATGCCTTTTTGCATCCATGCTTTCCTGCAAAGACATCCGCCTTTACCTTTTCTCTGGATGCTACAGCATAAAGCTTAACGTTCTTCATCTTATTAACAGTATCAGCCATGACTGATGCAATATTTCCTGTTCCTATGATTCCTATTTGAAACTTTCCCAACATTCCAAATGCCCCTCCCGTATAACTCTCTCACGCTTTTTCAACCAAACACCGCTGCGCTTTCTGAGACATTCTCATATAAAACAGAAAGCATTTTACTTTGTAAGTATACTACAATTCCCCACAAAGTAAAATGCTTTTCTGCTCTTATATGATCATATTCGTGAAATAAAAGCTGAATAGACTGTTACGATTTCACGCTTATTTCACATAATCTGACTTGACATACGCCGTCTGCCCATTATATCTGACCCTGCACCACCCGTCAGCCTGCTTCATGAGCAACTCCAGTACTTCTCCTGTATAAGCAGTTCCAAGTGATTCTGCACTGGTGCTGGCACTTTCACGAACCTTGACACTCTCGACCACCGTAACTGTTCCCATACTCGTTTCATTATTGCTTGCCACAGCTGCTTCTGGTTCTTCCGCCGGCTGTTGCGTCTGTGCAACCTGCGTATCTGATACTTCTTCCGGCACTGCCTCAAGATAATCACTCTTGATAAACGCCTCGCCTCCGTTATACGCTACTTTACTCCAGCCATTGCCTCTTTGCTCAAGCAGTGTAAATTCCTGACCAATCTGCGCCTTATCTATTTTGTCTGCTTCCTCACTGTCTGAACTTCTGATATTAACCACGTCTGTAGCACGTACCATCGTAATCACCGGCGCGGCTTCCTGCGAAGCCTCTCCTTCTTCCGATTCCGGTATTTCCTCCGGTATCTCGCCTGCTTCCGGCACCTCTGCCTGAGCCAGAATCTCGCCTACCTCTTCATTGATCTTTTCTTTCAGATAAGCAATAAATTCATTTAACTCTGCATCTTCCGCAAGAAGTTCATTGTATTCCACTACAACCTTATTGTTCAAATCCACCACATCATCCTGCAAGGTAACTTCCTTAATGTAGTTCCAGATTGCATCATCATAGGTACCATCATTAATGAAGTAATTCCCGTCTTCATCCATACCGATATAGTAGGTCTGCATTCCCGGAAGAGGTTGATCCACGTCTGTAAACTGCACCTCTGAATACACGTACGCCACATAGGTATTTTCTGTCATACCCGGCTTTGTGTAGACATCCAGTACTGGATAAGAATCAATATACTTACTTAATTCCTCCACACGTATAGTTTCAATCTCATTTAAATACTTATTTAAAGAGGATATCGTTTCAATATCTCCTGATGCCTGAGCATCATAGTAAGTGCGGACCAGGTTATTTATTTCCGGATGGGCATTTTCTTCCAATTCAAAGACAGGCGCTTCCAGCCCCTCCACTGTGGAGCCTGATTCCTCGGCTGAAACTGCCATTGCAGCCTCCTTTGCCTCGTTCTCCAGAGCCTCTCTATGATTGGCATTCACTGCTACCACTACTGTAAGAAGCACGCAAACAACTAGAACAAGAGGCATTACAATCTTGTTATGATCCATGACCCAGTCCCTGGCTATCATGAATTTTTCCTTTAGTATATGCATTTTGTTCTGATCTGAATGATTCATAGCTTTCCTTTCTTTATTTTATATCCAAGGTGATGCAAATGCACCCGACAGGAATCGAACCTGCATTAAAGGCGTCGGAGGCCTTCGTTCTATCCGTTAGACTACGGGTGCATATCATAAAATATTACAAATTTGTTACATCACCTTGAATATAATAACATATGACTTTCAGATTGTCTAGTCTATCAATTGCAAAAAAATTGTGAAAAAAATGTTTTATTTGTCATTTTTATGAAATCCACAGCACTTTGTCCATATTTTTGCTGTAAAAATAGACAGAATCTGCCAGTACTTCTTCTTCTGCCACCTGTGTTCTATTGATTTCTGTCACGATCTCATGAAGTGCTTCTTTGTCGGTATCTGCGTCAGCAGGCACAAGAATCACTTCGTGAATGGAACTGGGCAGTATATAAAAATCCCTCTGTATCTTCTCTGCAAATATTTTTAACACTCCGGGATAAAGCATACAGGCCGCTCCGTAAAGCTTCTGCTTGTTAGTAAGTACATACATAGGCATCTTTGTCTGTGTCAGTTCCTGAATACAGGCTGCATCCAATAACTCTTCTGTTTCCTTTCCACATAAGCTGTCATTCTCAATACCATCCATAAGGATGCTGCGCATGACCTCCTGCATATTTTCTATTATACTTGGAAAAAGAACCGGGGTATTCCTAAATGCTGTCTGATAAAGTGTATCCGGGCTGACTTCCCAGTGTTTCATATGGCTGTCGTGAACCAAAATCGCCCCCTTTCCATAAAACGGAGCTTCCTGAACTGTATAATAAAACACTATGGCAAGGTTGTGAAACAATTTATGCGGAACCTGTTTGAGTAATTCCTTATTTTTTTCTGCATGAACAAGCTTAAAGGCAAGTTTTTCTTTTGCCTTGTCAAATTCAATGAATTCTGACAAATCGAGATCATCTTCAAATTCCGCTGCCTGAAAATGATCATATAGCATATCCGATATTTTCTTAATCTCCTCCTGGGTAATATCTGACCTGTAAAGATCATTAATATAGAAGGTAGGGGAAGTATTGCATCCCTTTCTTTTTGCCACGATTCCGGTAAGTTCAACACCGTTATTCTTCTTGACATGATGGGAAAATACAGAATAATTATCTCCAAGTTTCCTTCGGAGTTCTTTTAGAATTGATTGTGTAAATGATGTGAATTCCATAGATGTGTCGTTCATAAATACCTCATTCTTTCAAAACTGTTTTAATGTGTTCGGGTACGAAAAAATGCCAAAAAAAGACAATGACTTTTAATCATTGTCTTTCAAGCTGTTTTTATTGATAGGATTCCCTGCTGACTTATACTCTGGAAAGGTATTCACCTGTTCTGGTATCAATCTTGATTACATCATGCATCTCAACAAATAAAGGAACGTTTACGTTAGCTCCGGTTTCTACAGTAGCAGGCTTCGTAGCTCCTGTTGCTGTGTCTCCTTTGAATCCGGGCTCGGTATCAATAATCTCCAGTTCCACGAACAGCGGAGGTTCTACTGAAAATACGCTGCCGTTATGGGAACAGATCTTAACCATTTCGTTTTCTTTTACAAATTTGAGTGCATCGCCGACAGTTTCAGCATTTAATGCAATCTGATCATATGTTTCAACATCCATAAAGTTATACAGTTCTCCGTCTGCATATAAGTACTGCATATCTTTTCTATCAATACGTGCCTGTGGACATTTTTCAGTAGGTCTGAAAGTTTTCTCCACTACGCCGCCGCTCTTGATATTCTTCAGTTTCGTTCTGACAAATGCTGCTCCCTTACCGGGTTTAACATGTTGGAACTCAATAATCTGGTAAACGTTATTATCTAACTCAATTGTAATACCATTTCTGAAATCACCTGCAGAAATCATAAAATACTCCTCCTAAATTTTTCACGTTATAATTCTTTACCAGTTTAATATAAAAATTGATATTTTTCAACTACTTTTTCATTTCAATGATGAAATCAATGGCTTCAAGGTAACCATTTAGTCCGTGCCCGTAAATCTGCTTATCACAGACCGGTGCTGTGACAGAGGTTTTACGGAATTCTTCCCGCTTCGTGATGTCCGAAATATGTATCTCCACCTTGGGCATGGAAATACTGGCAAGGGCATCCCTGATGGCATAGCTGTAATGGGTATAAGCGCCCGGATTGATGACGATCCCTTCTGTCCCGTCAAAATACGCATCCTGGATTCTGTCAATCAAAGCCCCCTCATGATTGCTCTGAAAAACCTCTATAGAAATCCCGCAGGCTTCTCCCTTTTCACCGATCATCTGCAGCAGTGCATCATAGTCCTGAGTTCCGTATACACTTTTTTCCCTGATTCCAAGGAAATTAATATTGGGTCCGTTAATCACTAATAATTTCATTCTTTTTTTCCTCCATTCCGAAGCGTTTTACGCTGAGGAACGCGTGCGCTCAAAAGAATTTGTGACGCTTCGGCACAAATTCTTGGTTGAACAAATTGCTATCAAGCAATTTATTCAACCTTAATTCCTTCCCTATCTGTTCTAAGATTTCATCAAAAGACCGGTCTGAAACATCCAGAACCACATCTGCACAGGCTTCATAAACGGGTGCGCGCTGCTTTAGAAGCGTCCTGATTCTTTCTTCTGGATCTTCTACCTGCAGGAGGGGTCTTGTGGTGTCTGTCTTTAACCTCTCATACACAGCCTCCGGCGTTGCACTTAAATAAAACACTGTCCCCAACTCTCTAAGGAGGGCATGATTTTCCTCCTTCATAGGCAGACCGCCGCCTACAGAGATAATCTGTTTATCTGCTGTCCGGATCAGTTCCTTTAAGCAATCCGTTTCCATCATCCGAAAAGCCTCTTCCCCGCTCTGTGCAAAAATCTCCGACACCGTCCTCTTCTGCTTCTGTTCGATCCATTTATCCGTATCAATCATGGTCCGCTTTAACTGATAAGACAGCCGAATGCCCACACTGGTCTTTCCACTGCCCATAAAGCCGATTAAAATAATATTATCCTTCATACTTTTAGATTCCCACTTTTTCTTTCAGTACTTCGTATATCTCTAATGCCATTTCTTCCGGAACAGATAAATCATTCCATAGTTCATAGGCAATAATTCCCTGATATAAAAGCATTTTCAAACCATGAAATGCTTTTCCCCCCTGCTCTCTTACCAGCTGCATGAATCTGGTATCAGAAGGTTTATAAATCAGATCATAACCGGTATGGATCTTCCGGTAAAATGCTTCGTCCTCTATAACTGCCTTATCTACATCGGGATATAAACCGACACTGGTAGCCTGAATCGCCAGGAACTTCTGATCCGGAAGGCGATGATAGTCCGACAGTGCCATAGGATAAATCACTTTTTTTCCAGTCTTTTCATTTACTTCCCCGGCAACCGCCTCCGCCTTTTCCAAAGAACGGTTCAGCAGATAGACTCTGGATGCATTTTTAGAAGCACACAAAAATGCAACTGCTCTCGCCGCACCGCCAGCTCCAAGCAAGATAATCTCCTGCCCTTCTATCTGTATTCCTTCGCTGCTCATCGCCCGATACAACCCCGGCATGTCCGTATTGTATCCCTTAAAGCCGCCCTCCATACGCACCAATGTATTTACTGCGCCTATTTTTTTTGCCAACTCATCTACCTGAATCAATCCATCCATCACCTGGCTTTTATAAGGAACTGTGACATTAAGCCCCAAGAGATTCAGTGCATATGCCCCGCTTATTGCAGATAAAACCTGTCCCTCCTCCACATGAAAAGGTACATACACAAGATTATGGGAAAGTTTCTCTGCCAAGGTGTTATGAATAAACGGCGACAAAGTATGCCCCACCGGATTTCCTATCAGTCCGCAGGTTCTCGTATATCCGTCGATCGTCATTTTTCCTCCATTCCCGCGTATCTTAAGCTGATATCAGATACTCTTTACCGTCTTTTTTACATTTACGCTTGTAAAACGCGAGTACAATTTTTTCCAGATAGCGCTTAAGTACAATCTGTATTTCTTCTTTCTTGTCAATGGGCTTTACCAAAATAGAAAAAATTCCTGCATTTCTGGCTCCCCACACATCCGTGAACAATTGATCTCCTACAAAAAGAGTGGATGACCTGTCCGTTCCGAGCATCTCCATAGCCCGCAGATATCCCTTCCTGCCTGGCTTTCCTCCTTTAAAGATATACTGGGCATTCACCGCATCATTGAACATTTTCACTCTCGGCTCTTTATTATTTGATAAAAAAAGAACTGAAAAGCCCAGATCCTTCAGCTTTTGAATCAGCGCTATACTTCTATCGTCTGCCGGTGCACCATGGGGGACCAACGTGTTGTCTATATCAAAAATAATTCCCCGATAACCTGCTTCATAATATTTGCCAAAATCTATGCTATATGCAGAGTTCATATAAATATCAGGATAAAACCTTTCCAGCATGAGTACTCCTTTCTGCCATATACTATTCTTAGCATTTCATTTTACTAAAAAAAACATAGAATAGCAACGCTATTTTTCGTTAGCTATGACAGAAAGCAAATCTGCTGGCTTTTGCAAATAATAATCTGCCTGTTTATCTTCCGTGTGGCTGCCCCAGACTGCCAGTGCAAAATCGACCCCCGCATTCTGTGCGCACTGACTGTCATGAATGCTGTCTCCTATATAGATGACTTCATGATCCGCCGCCTTTGACAATTCCATATATTTTAAAAGCGGATCCGCAGTTGGTTTATGTCCTACCGTATCATCAGCACATACCACGATAGTAAAATATTTGCTGATATCTAATTTGCAGAAATCCTGTTCATACATTTCTCTTGTCCGCGATGATACAATGCCAAGCCCGTACCCCGCTTCTGAAAGCTGCTTTAATAGCTCCTCTATTCCTTCATAAACAGACACCATATCTTCGTACTGCTGCATCTTCTCTATCCATACCTGCATGTTCTCCGGAATATGCTCGACAGCAAGTCTTTCTAGGGTATCTTCCCCGGGAATTCCTAAAGCAAATGTCAGCTGTTCATAGGAAAATTGCTTTCCGGTTTCCTTAAGTAAGGTATCCTGCAGGGAATAAATGATTGCCTTCTCGTTGTCTATCAGTGTTCCGTCAATATCAAAAACGATTTGTTTATACTTCATTTTTCCTCCAACCCAGTCACTACTGATTCAAAAATCCTTTAGATTCCAAAAATTGCCTTGCCACGTCTTTATCTTCTTTTCCATTTACTTCCACTTCATAGTTCATCTGCTGCATTTCATCCTCGGTAATCATTCCGTTCAGCTTTTCCAATACGCCTTGTAACTCGGGATATTTTTCAAGAGTATCTTTTCTGACAACCGTACCTGCAAAGAAGGTCTCAAAAAAACCGCCGTCAGGGATATTATGATGTGTTCCAATAGGCAGGTCAGGAAAAATTCCCTTCTATCCCAAAGTATCTGCACGAGTTCCATGCTATGTACCTCTTTTGTATGCATTCAGAACAGATGTTCTTTTCTCGCTAATAATATGATATTTGCTCTTTTTTGTCAACAATGACTTATTCTTACATTTTTTACAGGTAGCCGAAGCACAGCTCTGATCAATATAAAACACTTCTCATGCACAAAAACTCCATACGGTTTCCTCTAAAATTCCAGTTAATATTAAAATTCTTAAGAAAAGCAATCGCATCGTTATATGTACTATTTTCCTTCCAATCGCTGACGCTATGGTAATTCTTCTGGTCAAGCAGCAGGCTTGTTTTCGCATCTGTGTTTTTTACTGCTGCCATGAGAAACATCATAGATGCATATCCTGCTTTCTTCCTGATGATGTCATTTATGATTCCATCCAACTCATTTTTTCCATCCCAATATGCAGTGCTGCAATACACAAATCCTTTCGGCGGAGCCATGTTAGCGTTCAAAAAGCTGCCGCCGATTGCTCTGTCATGGTTAATCTGCCATTCTCTGGAATCCCATACGCCATTATAGGTAATCCCTCCGTCTAAGGTAAATTTCGTATTTTGCTCCACATATTTGAAATCTACATGCTCAGCGCCGTATTCGTCCGCCAGTTCGTTTGCTGTTTCTCTAAACAACTCTTGCATCTCCTCACACGCATAATACCAGTCTGCATTATAGTAATAGGTTCCGTTCCAGCTCATCCCATTACTTTCCATCAGTCTTTTTCCTTCCTCCATATTCTGTGCACATGCATTTCTCGTATTCGCCCTGCTGAAATATTCATACAGCCCTGAAAGAAAGTTTGTGGCAAACTGTCTGACATAGTTATTATTCAGCGATGCTTCTTGTGTACCGCACTCTCCCCGCTCCTCTAAGGTCGTTCCCATAGCGTGATAAAAATATTCTTTAAAGATATTTTTTACTTCTTCGCAACTCAGTTTACCATTATAATAGTCTTGCATCACTTCGTAAGTCTCACTAAACATCCTATTGCCAATAGAAGCAATTTTTCCACTGCTTTGCGTTTTTAACATGTTTTTGACTTCTTCATAATTATCTGAGCTGATGGGTATTGTATGAGAATCCAGTGATAATTCCACACAATCCTTCGCATAATATACTTTTTCCTGTCCCTTACCGTTCTGGTAGGAATATGCCCTAAAAAGAATATCTTCCTCTGACTTCTGGTACTTATGATAATCTGTTCCTATTGTGCCGATAGTTCCAGTTCCTGATGTTGACATTTAAAGTTCCTCCCTAATTTCGCCTCGTACTTCACAACAGTTTCCTTATATATCGGAAAAGTGAAAAGTTATCTAAAGTCTACAGCCTTGATCCTTCTTCCTCTTTGTCATCCTTCTATAGATTTCATTTTTCAAACTATTCCTTTCTTTCCTTCTGTAATCTAATAACGCCTCATGATAGGAGCAAAATGATATAATTTCTTCAACCAAAAACGGAGCGCCATTTCCGTGTATAAGAAAGGAATAAAAAATATGAGTATGATTTGCTGCTACCTCCAAGCAGATGATGGTATGCTGCAAAATCTTATATCCGGGGAAGAGATTCCATCTGCTGACACTGGAAAATCTCTTAGCATCGACCAAGCATGGCATACCATACACTATACTTTAACGGGCAAAGTAGCTCCTGTCCAAAGAAATTGTATCACAACTGGCGGATGCACTGGATGAATGGAATGAAAATTCTTTTCGCGCTAAATTTAAGATGGAAGATCTGATTGCCAATGACGTTTATCCTGCTCTCCTTGTTGCCGCATCGGTTTGGTTATGCAGGATAAAGGTGCGAGAATCGTCATAGAATATCACGGGTTAAGATTTATCGTACCATAATTTTCAAAGTACATGTTACTGCCATATACTCCGCAATGTCTATACAGTCCAAGCGGTCCAAAAATATTCAGTCCATCTTCAAACCGATAAATCTCCTCTCCTTCACCGTCCTGTCTTGAAACACGAATCAGACACCGTTCAATCACAAGATCCTCCTGTTCATCCGTGTCGATACGTCTGCTTCTTAGCAGATAAATATAATCGGCATCATAGTTTGCCAGAAGAATTTCTTCCCATTCCTCCGGGTCTTTTTCAAAAAAGGGCTGGGGATGCTTTGTTTCATAATCCACATACCAGATATCCCCCGCTTCATTCGCCGCATAATAAATTCCCGTTTCCGTTACAATGAGCGGATTGCCCGCAACATCGCATATATGCTCATAGGTTCCTTCTTCATCTTCCAGAAAAACGCTTCTTAATAATTCATCTTTATACCGACTGACTACCTGCTTTCCCTGCAGCATTTTCTTACAGGAAGCAACATCCATCACCGCCTGATATCTCTTTCCTGTTTCCGCTGTGAACTTCCAGTATTCCTCCTCAGATTGCGCATTCCATCTCTGCAGTTCCAGTTCCATATAATCATTGTACTCTCTGTAGAGAAAATCATCTGCCTTTTCATCCAATTGACTGGCAATCTCCCCGTCCTGATTCAGTTCAAAACCAATTCTCTGTTCCTCCCCGGCTGCCACATATAATTTATTTTCATATATGGTTATGCCATATAGGAGATCAAACTTCTGACTAAAGGCGGCAAGCGTATCCTTCACCTCAAGGGTGTCCAAATCCATCCGATAGATGGTCGCTGCCTGCTCTTCGCCTCTTGGTACGGAGCCGCAAAAATAAAGGAAATCCTGATACAGCTCCATCCCTCTCCTTGCCTTATAGGAATTTTCATAAAGAAGTTCCTCTTCCCCTTCCCCGCCTTTTATGCGATAGATTCCGTCCTCCCTTGCCAGATAGACATCTTCTTCATAGCAGCGGATCATTTCATTGTACTCATGATTATAATCAAAAACCAGCTGTGTCTGCTCCAAATTCTCCTCTTCTGAAGTTCCAGCCATCTCATACTCTTCCGATATTTCAGAACCATCTGTAAGGGCGACATCTGACGACTCACCATCTTCTAAAACAGGTGAGCCGGATTTCTCTGACTCACCTTGCTTATATCCGCATGAAACAAGCATACTGACCGCTAAAATAACTGCACCGGTCATGGCAATGCAAAATGTTCCCTTCTTTTTCCTATTTTCATCTAATGTAAAATCAATTTGCTTTTCCATCTGTTTCCTGTTCTCCCAAGTCCAATCTTTTCCTTACGATTCAGCTTTCATACCCTTTGCATACATCCACCCAGCCTACATATCCGGAATACTCCTCCAGTTCAGGGATTGTAAGTTCAATTGCACTGTTAGAACTTCCACAGGCAGGAAAAACGGTGTCAAATCGTTTCAAAGATACATCCAGATAAGTATCCACACCCTCATTGACCGCAAATGGGCATACGCCGCCTACGGCATGACCGACCAACGTCTCTACCTCTTCCGGCGAAAGCATCTTTGCTTTCGTGGCAAACTGCGCTTTGTATTTGGAATTATCAATTTTTGCATCCCCTGCCGCCACCACCAATATCGCATGACCATCCACCATAAAGGAAAGTGTCTTCGCTATCCTCTGCGGCTTGCAGTGTAATGCAGCAGCAGCAAGTTCCACCGTCGCGCTGGATACCTCCAATTCCTGAACCTTTTCTTCCATTCCATATTTCCCAAAATATGCTTTTACTCTTTCTATAGACATTTCTTTCTTCCCTTCCTTCGTAACATTGATAAAATTACCGGCAGGTTAAAACCTTCATAACCTCACATATCATAAACAATGCTGCTCAGTCATTCTTTTGCCAGTCCAGTGATCAACTCCACACATTTTTTCTCCCCTAACACACCGCTATCCAACGACAAATGGTAATTTTCTGCCATGCCCCATGTCCTGTCCGTATAATACTTATAGTTCATAGCTCTTGTCTTATTTTTTTCACGAAGTCTTTTCTCCGGTGATGCACTTGTCTCTCCATAAAGATTTACGATTCTTTCTTTTTTCTTCTCCATATCTGCATGAATAAATACATGCAGACAATCCGTCCTTTTCCTGAGGATATAATCGGCACATCGTCCTACAATCACACAATTACCTTTTTCTGCAAGTTCCTCAATAATGTTCCTCTGCACTCTCCAAAGATAATCCCCCACAGAATTGCCGGATGTATCTCTTCCCACAAATGCATATCCAAAATAATTCCTGCCCGGTGAACTTTCTCCATGCTCTTCAATATACTCTTTTGAAAGCCCCGATTCCTCCGCAATCCGCTCAATCAATTCCTTGTCATAAAATGCATACCCTAAATTCTCGGCTACATCCCTTCCAATTGTTCTTCCGCCGCTGCCGAACTCACGGCTGATTGTAATTACTTTTTTCATTATGATTCCCTTCCTTTCATCGGTTTAATAATCCTCTTCTCTGCCCGCAGCATGAATAAGACTGCCGCTGCAAAAGCCACCAGTTCTGCGATTGGGAATGACCACCATATCATAACATCTGCATTTTCAAGCCTTGCAAACAGCCATGCCAATGGCAGCACAACAATACACAGACGGAGCAAGGAAACAATCAGGGAATCCATACCGCAGCCCAATGCCTGAAACACTCCCTGTATCGCAATGTTACCTCCGGCAAACAGAAAGCCAACCGCAATAATCTTGGTTGCCATGACACATAACGCTTCGGTCTCCTTCGACATGGCAAATAACCCAATCAAAGGATTTGCAAACAGTTCCAGTCCTATCAATCCAACCAGCATAATGATTTCAATATACAGGATGCCATAAAAGACACCTTGCTTTACACGCTTCTTATCTCCCATCCCATAATTAAAGGATACAATAGGAGTAATGGCATCCCTGAGCCCGAACCCGGCAAAGAAAATGAACTGCTGGATTTTGTAAAAAATGCCATATGCCGTTACCGCTGCCTGTGATACCGTACCGAAAATAATATTAATACCATAAGTCATAAATGACATCAGCGCCTGCATGATAATTGCCGGAAGCCCAATCACATAGATTTCCTTCACAATGGAACCTTCCAACTTAAGGTACTTCCTGCCCGATTTTACTTCCGTATTTTTCTTATAGTGGTAATACATCGCTATCAGCATGGATACGATCTGTCCGATCACAGTGGCATAAGCTGCACCGCGAATCCCCATTTCCGGCAATCCAAAATAACCGAAAATCATAATCGGATCAAGAACAATATTAACAACTGCACCAGATACCTGTGCAATGGTAGAGTACATAGTCTTACCTGTTGACTGCAGAAGCTTTTCATATATAGAAAACATCACAATCCCAATTGAAGCAACTGCGCATATGGAAAGATAAGAATTTCCCATTGCAAGAATCACTTCATCCTTCGTCTGGCTTCCAATATAGGCTTTCACGCCAAACAAGCCAAACACTAAAAACACAGCATAGATGATGAGGGCTAAAGATATCCCATTTCCCGCCGCCTTTGCTACCTTTTCCTCATCCCGCTGTCCCAGACTTTTGGCAAGCAATGCATTCACACCCACACCTGTGCCGATTCCAAATGCCACAATCAGCATCTGTATGGGAAAGGCAAGCGTCAGCGCATTTACCGCATACTCGCCTGCATTTGTGATTCCGCCTGTATCCGGCATTCTTGCCACGAACATACTGTCCACAATATTGTAACAAGCCTGTAATACCATTGATAGAACTATAGGTATCCCCATACTTAACATCACTTTTGAGACGGCTCCCGTCCCCATTTTGTTTGTTGTTACTTCTTTACTCAATTTTCCTCCGTTTCTTTTGAGAAACCTGCCATCCCATGCTTTGGGATAACCTACGGTGTAATCTCTCAGGAGACTTTTGCGGAAAGCTGCCATAACCATATTTTTGCGAGCCGGCTTATTAAACAACGATGCCAGACTTTGCCAGCCATTCTTATATTAAACAAAAAAAGCATAAACCCTACATCTGGATTTACGCTTTTCGCCACTCGACCAAACTATTATAAATAAATTCTTCTTCTTTGTCAAAGTATGAATCAGAAAATATTGCTGGCAAACTTCATCTTATAACTTCCCCATTTGGGTCAGATACATCTGTGCATACTCTCTCTCAAGTGCCATCAGCTGCTGGTGGGTACCCTGCTCCGCAATCTGGCCGTCCTTTATCAGCAGAATCAAATCAGAATCCCGTATTGTGGATAGACGATGAGCGATGATGAAAGAAGTTCGCCCTTGCGTAATGGTCAGCATTGCCTGTCGAATGTGCTGCTCCGTCACCGTGTCCACAGAACTGGTTGCCTCATCCAATATCATGATAGGAGCCTGATCCAGCACAGCCCTGGCGATTGTTAGCAGCTGTCTCTCGCCCTGACTTAGTTCTGCGCCACCCTGGTGCAATACCGTCTCATATCCCTGAGGGAGCCTTTGAATAAATCCGTCCGCACCCGCAATTTTCGCTGCTGTCACAATTTCTTCCATAGACACATCTTCATGTCCGTAGCCAATATTTTCCCGGACGGAAGCACCGAAGAGCGCCGTATCCTGAAGCACTACGCCAAAAGCCTGACGCAGCTCCCCAAGCCGATATTCGCGCAGGTCATGACCATCCAACAGGATAGCACCTTCCTGCACATCATAAAAACGGGTGAGCAGATTAATCAGGGTGGTTTTTCCTGAGCCTGTGGGTCCCACTACCGCTACTCTGGTTCCCGCCGGAATCTCCAAATTGATATGTTGCAATATCGGCTTATCTGCTCGATAGCCGAAAGTCACGTTCCTAAAGTTCACAGCGCCTCGGATTTCTGCAGCACTTCTTGCCCCAATCACATCCTCCGGTTCGCAGACCTCATCCAAAATTTCCAGAATTCGCTCTGCCCCGGCCACTGCTGTCTGAAAATTGTTATAAATATTGGCAATCTCCACGAAAGGCCGGGCAAACTGTCTTGAATACAACAGGAAGCTAGAGATTTCACCCATAGTTAGTCTCCCATTTAAAGCCATCATGCCGCTTGCTATAGCAATCAGGACATAAGTCAAATTGTTAATCACATTCATCATAGGCATCAGATAGCCGGAGGCAATCTGAGCTTTAGTGGCAACCTGGCAGAAATCATCATTGTTCTCCACAAATTTTGCCACCATCTCCTGTTCTTGGGCAAACGCTTTGACCATACTGATTCCGGAGATGCTTTCCTCTACCTGACCGTTAAGTTTTCCCAGGATAGCCTGCTGCTGCCTAAACAGTACCTTTGTCCTCTTCGTCACAGCCCGGGTCAGTAAAAAGATCAACAGCACCGCAAAAAGCGCAATGACAGTAAGCAGCGGGCTCATGTAAACCATAGCGAAAAAAATGCCCGTAATCGTAAACACATACATCATCAGCTGGGTCAGGGAGTCCGATATGGTGACGCTGATATTGTCCACATCATTGGTCAAACGACTCATCAGTTCGCCATGCTGCCTGGTGTCAAAAAAAGACAGCGGAAGCTTTTCCATATAGTCAAACAGACTGGTGCGGATATGCAGAATCATCCGCTGCCCGGTACTCGCCATCAGAAACTGCTGTAAAAACCGTATCAGCCAATCTCCCAAATACAATGCCGCCAAAATTGCCAGCACCCTAAGACCTGGTTCTCCACCGTCAATACAATTGACTACCCTGCCTATGAGGTAAGGGGACAGAACAGCAGAGCCGGAGGCAAGGGCAGACAACAACATAATCCATCCCAGCCCTTTTCGGTGACCCTTGGTCAACTGCCACAGTCTGATCAGCGTGCCTTTCATATCCTTAGGCTTCACAGCGGGAACACCTCTTGCATGACCCAATTGAGAGGGTGGTGTGGTCATATTCTTATCCATGGAATACATCTCCTTCCGTTTGAGAATTCTCATTCCCAATCTGAGAGCGATATATTGCCTTATAAGGCTCGCATTTTGCCATCAGATTCTCATGAGAACCAAAACCGCAAATTCTCCCGTCTTCCATACAGAGAATAGAATCTGCTTTCATAACCGTAGAAATCCGCTGGCTCACCAACAGTACTGTCATGCCTGCCGCCTCTCTGCGAATTCCTGCCAGCACCTGTGCCTCCGTGGTGGCATCAAGCGCACTGGTACAGTCGTCCAAAATTAATATCCGGGGCTTTTTCAGCAGTGCTCTTGCAATAGATAACCGCTGCTTCTGACCACCGGAGAGGTTCACACCTCCCTGCCCCAGCTGAGTATCATAGCCCTCCGGCAACTGTGCCACGAACTCTTCCGCACATGCCGCCTCGGCTGCCCGGCGGATTTCCTCCATATCAGCCTTCGCATTACCCCATCGCAGATTCTCCTGTATCGTACCCGTGAAAAGCAGTGCTTTTTGAGGTACTACAGCTATCATCTGACGCAGTTGTGCCGTGGACATCCGGGTCACATCCTGTCCGCCCACCAATACCTGCCCCTTTGTAGCATCATAAAACCGGGGAACCAGGTTCACCAACGTAGATTTACCAGAACCGGTGGGACCGATAATACCAATCGTCTCCCCCTCTTTGACTGAAAAACCGGCATCCTGCAGTGCCGGACGTGCCGTCCCAGCATAGGCAAAAGAAACCTGCCTGAAAATGACACTCCCATCCAAAATCTGCTCCTGTAAGGACGTCCTCTCCGCTTCCTTCTGGGCGGGCACTTCGTCTAGAATCTCCTGTATTCTGGCAGAAGATGCCACAGCGCGGACAGCGGAATTCAAAATATTTGACACCATCCCCAACGCAAACAACACCTGAGTCATATAGTTAACACAGGCCATCAGCCGTCCGATTTCCCCGCTCATCTCCCGTCCGGAAAGCCACAACATCATCACAATTCCCACATTGACCGTCAAATTAATCAAAGGGCCAAATACGGCCATAACCCGCATGGAAGAAATACCCGCCTCTGCCAACTGCAATGATGCATCCTTAAATTTCTCTCGTTCCTGCTCCTCTGCCCGGAATGCCTTGACCACCCGGATAGCGCTCAGGAATTCTCTGCTGATGCGGTTCAGTTCGTCCAGCTTTTTCTGCATTCTGTCAAAACGGGGATACCCCAATTTCATGTTGCCATAAATCAGAAGTCCTGCACAAACCAGAATCATCAGCATTAAAGGAATCAGTTTGGGCATCTGAAAGATAATAAGCACCACTGCACCGATACAAGTCACCGGAGCTTTCAGCATAATCCTCATAATGCCGTTAATAAAATTCTGCATCTGGGTCACATCATTGGTAATTCTGGTGATAATGGATGCCGGCTGCAGCCGGTCGATATTTTCATAAGACAAAGTCTGCACCTTCTCATAGATATCCAGACGAATCTCCTTTCCAATCAACTGAGAAGTCCTAGTGGCATAGATATTGCGCACCACAGCACCGACGGCTCCCAGGGCGGTAATCCCCAGCATGATCAGACCATACCGCAGAATCAACCCCATCTCCTGCCCTTTCACTCCCTGGTCCACAATGTAGGACATAAAAGTAGGCTGCAGCAGATCCGAAAAAGTCTCTATCGTAAGGAACACTACCGCTATAAGGAACATGCCCATATGTTTTTTTATATAATGCAGCATCAATTTCATGAATTACTCTCCCTACACCACGCATATAAAAGGAGATATCCATGTAAGGTATCTCCTTTTCATCAGCTTTTCATTACATTCTATTGTCACTTTTCCAATTCTTTATTTATGTTCTCACTATCAAAGGATATTGTCAACAACTATTTTCCGCGGTTTTATCCACAGGTGCTTGATTTTTCATATAGCAGAACCCCAGTATGAGCAGGCACAAATACCAGAACACCGTCTTTTGTAATTTCGCTTACAATGCGTTTACCTAAATAATCCTGTACAAAAACCCGATTCTCAAATCCAAACTCCTCAATAGGGAGCAATACCTCTGTCTCCTTATCATCCGTAGAGCTTATCACGATAATCAATTCTTCATCGGTAAAACGTGCATAAGAAAATACATATCCTTCTTCACAGATTACTCGAAAACCTCCATTTCCCAATGCCGGCGCGTTTCGTTTCAGTGAAATCAACTTTTGATAAAATTCAAACCTCTCCACCGCCTCTTCTCTCTGTTTCCAATTCCAATCCATAGGATTTCTGCAATATTCAATTAATTCAGTTCCCCCTGAAAGGGCAATTTCATCTCCATAATACACATTTACAGTCCCGGGCAGTGTGAACATCATGATAACTGCCATTTCATAATCACTCATCTGAATCTGCTCGTTATTATGAAGCCGAGCTATATCATGGCTATCCAAAAGATTGAACATTTGCTGTTGAATCACCCCTGGCAATTTCCCATAAAACTGCTTAATACGCGCTCCAAGCTGTCTTGCAGTCAGCTTATTTCTCTTTTTTCCCAGATCAGGGTCTCTTGACAAAAACAAATCGCATTCTCCCACAAACTCACGAACCGGACGGGCGCATCCATAATAATTCATTGTAGAATCCCATCTTTCCCCCTGTAAATCCTCTGAACAATCTGCCCAATCCTCCGCTAACAGAAAAACATCTTCCTTCAATTGTTTAAGATTTTTCCTAATCTCCTCCAGCACTTCCCCATGTACATCGACATACTGGTTGCGCGCCATGCACTCCGCCACATCGAATCTCCAGCCATCAATGTTGTAGGGCAGCTTCAACCATTTTTTTAGTACCGAATCCTCCTTCCGGTAAATGACATCCCGGAGTGCCTGAGAACTATAATTTAATTTGGGCATGGTTTCTGTATTGCACCACATATCATAAGCATTATCCTCATTAAAAAAATAAAACTCCCGCTCTTTTGCTTCCGGATTATGATATGCTCCCATAGAAGCATCATAAAATTCTCCGCTTTTATTAAACCAGATTCCATCAGAACTAGTATGATTGATGGAAATATCAAGTATCAGTTTCATATCCCTCTTATGTAATTCTTTAGTAAGCCTTGCCAATGCTTCATCCCCGCCAAAATGGGGATCAATTTTAAAGTAATCTAGAGCATCATATTTATGCACGGAGGGCGATACAAATATAGGATTCAAATAAATAGCATTCACTCCTAATTCCTGCAAGTAATCCAACTTTTGTATAATTCCTTCCAAATCTCCTCCATAAAAATCCAGATTCCTTACCTCTGGATATCCCTTTGCCGGGGTATTCCAATCCTTTATAGCAATTGTTTCAAAGCCTTGATAAGAATATTCTCCATCTTTAACAGAAAGTTTGGGATTTCCATTGCAAAAGCGCTCCGGATAGATTTGATAGAACACAGAATTGCTGACCCATTCTGCACCCTTAAAATCTGCCAGAATTACAAAGTCTCTGGATTCATCGGGTATATAATCCGTGATTCTATACTGTGTATAATAGTAAATATTCCCATCTGTTACCAAATAAAATTGATATTGAAACCGCTTCTCACGAATTTCAACTTCCTTGAAAAAATAAATGAGTTTTCCTTTCTCCTCCCACTCCATCTCTCTAAGATGCTCAATTCCAAACTCCTTGTAGCGCAAAAATACTTTCCTGATTTCGTCATTTTTCCTCATTCGTATGGAAATTGTTACCATATCATTTACTTTAGGATACGGATTACTCACAAAATATTTTGTTGAATCACTATATACGCTTTCCAGCCATTTACTCATGCTCATTCTCCCTTGCCATTTTTTATTAATATCGCCCATAACTCAATTACTCTTTTACTGCTCCAACTACAATTCCATCCTTGAAATATTTTGTCACGAAGGGATATATAATCATTAGCGGCAGCGTCGATACCACAATTTTAGCGGCATTCAGCGTTTTTTCAGAAATGGTCAGATATTCCTGTATTTTTTTCGGATCTGTAACACGGGAAATGTCAAAGGATGCTGTTACCGACTGAATGTAGGTCTGCAATGGATAATTTCTGACTTTTGAAATATAAAGTATTCCTGTAAAATAATCATTCCAATGACCTACCGCACAAAATAAAATAATCGTTGCAATACACGGCTTGGATATCGGAATAAATACATTCCATAGTGTTTGAAACGGATTTGCACCATCTATCTGCGCTGCCTCCTCCAACTCTTTTGGCACACTTCGGAAGAAATTCATAAGCAGGATGATATTTCCCACACCAACCGCAGAAGGAAGAATCAATGCCCAAAGCGTATCACAAAGCCGAAGTTTATTTACTACAAGATATGTAGGAATCATCCCTCCATTGAACAACATAGCAAACAGTACAATTCTCATATATATTTTCTGGGCATGAAACTCATGGGTACTCTTGGACAGCGGATATGCCATGATGATTACCAATACAATATTGATAAAAGTTCCCAGTACCGTCCTTTCAATGGAAATCATCAAGGATCTCCAATATTGGCTTTCCTTAAGCAACTTTGTGTAGGAATTCAATGTAAAATCTACCGGTATAATGCCTACACGCCCAGCCGTTGCCGCGGCACTGCTGCTAAAAGAAATTGCCAGCATATTGATCAGCGGAAGAAGACATGCCAGTGCCAACAGGATTACAACCAGATAAATAGCAATATCCATAATTTTGATTTTTTTCTTCATAATCCCTCCTAGAACATCCGTCTGTCAGAAAAAGTTGTTACCAGCTTATTTGCTATCAGGATCAGAATCATACCTAATGTGGATTTAATCAGTCCCACCGCGGTGCCAATACTATATTGCCGCTTTGCCATACCCATGCGATACACAAAGGTGTCCAAAATATCACCGGTATCATAAACCAACGGATTATACAGATTATATATCTGGTCGAAGCCCGCTGATAAAATATTGGGAAGTTCCATCGTAAGCATAATTAATATAATCGGCATAATTCCCGGCAGTGTAATGTAAATCAATTTATGAAAACGACTCGCCCCATCAATAGACGCAGCCTCATAAAGACCAGGGTCAATTCCGGTTAATGCCGCAAAATAAACAATAGATGCATATCCAAACTCTTTCCAGCTCTCCGTAAAAATAATAACTTTGCGAAACCACTGATTGGTACCGAGGAACATAATCGGCTCAATCCCCATCAAATCAACTAATCTGTTAATCGGTCCATCCAAAGAAAATACCATCTGCACCACAGATGCAAATACCACCCAGGAAAGAAAATGCGGCAGATATACAATGGTCTGTACACTGTGTTTGACAAAATTATTTTTTACTTCATGAATCAGCAGAGCAAAAGACACCGGAATTACACTTTTCAGGAAAATTTTCCAAAAAGAAATAATGACCGTATTTATAAAAATCTGCCTGCTGTCACGAAGCATAAAAATCGTTTTGAAATTCTGCAGTCCTATCCATTTTGAACCTAAGATTCCTTTAGCCGGAACATAATTCTGAAATGCCATCACAATGCCAAACATTGGAATAAATGTAAAAATAAATAATAATAAAATCCCCGGAAACATCATTAAATGATAATAAAGCTGTTTCTTTTTCATATTGCCCTCCTATCATCACTTAAAACACTCAAAATTAAGGCAGAAATAGCCCAAGCCGCCGTTTCCGGCTCAGGCTATTTGGGGCATTATCATTTATTAACCTGCTCATCCACCTCTGCAGTAATAATATCTCCCCCTGCCGCTTTCCATTCGTCTACAAAGGTGTCAAAGGCATCAAGCGGCAGTTCCCCTGTGACAATCTGCATAATTGTCTTTCTCTCCAGCGTTCTCAGCGTTTCCCACATCATGCCCATAGACTCCGTCTGACCAAAAAATACAGGATTTACGGTATCGGTATCCGCTTCCAGCATCTGTTTCGCCGCAACCATACGGCAATTATAATCAATCCAGTTCTGCTTATCAGGCTGCTCCCCTGCTTCTACAGATGCAAGATAATCCTTACAGGATTCATATAAACTATTTTCATAGGCTGTCATATTTTGAGGATCTCTAGTTCCATCAATTGCCTCTTTAATATGTGTATAGCTTCTCGCCACGGCATCGTACCAGTCAAAGCCGCCGATAAATTCAATACCATATCCATGATTTACCCACTCCATGTAAGCATCTGCCTCCGCACTGTCGTCTGTGTAAGCAGCATCCCCTTGATTGTAATCCAACGTAAGCGATTTGATTTTGATAAGAAGCTCCGGATGCTCAAATCCTTTCTTTACAACAAAATAAACTTCCTGATTCGGATTTCCTGTCCACGTTGTAACTTTTCCATTTTCACCGGCTGGGAGCAGATACGATACCCATTCAGCTTCCGGATCAAGTTCATAGCATCCTCCTAAGTCGTAAGGAAGCCACCAGCCCGCAAATACAGAGCCGCACCGCCCATCCGTGATAAGAGCCGTGACCTCGGAATACTTGCGCGTTGAAAATTCCTTGTCAATCAGTCCCTTCTGATACCAGTCCGCCAATACAGCAAGACCCTCTTTCATTTCAGGCTGTACTGATCCATATCCCACATTTCCGTCCGCCGCTATAATCCATTGCTCGGGAGTTGCGCCAAACATGGTAAATACATTATTCATTTTATATGCGGAAGAATAATTTCCATATAAAAAATTACTTTCTGTCGTGCATAAAGGAATACCTACTGTCTTACCCTTTCCATTATTGCCCGGATCCTGTTCTACAAAAGCAGTAACAATTGCTTCTACATCCTCTAAGGTCTCCGGTTCATCTAATCCTAACTTATCCATCCAGTCTTTTCGTAACCACAAAAATTCAGGTCCACCGGAAATATTAGTGGTGGGCATTGCGTAAAGTCTGCCATCAAAAGTTGCCATTTCAAGCGATCTTCCCTCATACGAATCATAAATTTCTTTCATCAGATTACTTGCACAATTGTTATATGCATCTGTCAAATCTTCCACCAGATCATTTTCAACCAACGCAACAAGTTCTTCATGCGTAACAGACATAATATCCGGCAGATCTCCGCTGGAAATAGCCATAGACACTTTCGTTCTATAGTCATCTCCATCCGCCGCTTCAAAGTAATCTGTATTCTGAACATTCAGCTTTGCTTTATAGAATTCTGTGTATGCACTATGCTCCGGCGATCCATTCTCCCAATCTTCCGGATAAGTTCTGCTTGGATCTACCGTGACGCCAATCGTATAATTAACTGTTTCAGGATAAGGGGCATACGGATCTGTTGCCGCTAACTCCCATGGTTCTGCTGTTTGTACACCAGCCTGTTCCTCCGCATCTGTTTTTGCAGAATTTCCTGTTTCTTCCATTGTCTCACCAGATGAACTGCACCCGCTGACAGTTCCAATCAACGTTGTAGCTACAATCATCAATGCCATTAACTTTTTCATTCTCATGTGATATCTTTTCCTCCCTTTCATTTAGTTTATCGTTAAACTATTTTTATAATATTATCATTATCTTTTTTTGTCAACAGTGCAGTATTAATTTCGTTTATTTTTTCCAAGTTTTGTACTTAAATATTGGTAATAATTGATAACTCTTGTTTTTTGTGTTATAATATAAAAAATAAATTATTTTCACGAAACCATGTTTATCGATAAACGGAAGGGTATTATGATCACACTACAACAAATTGCCGATGAAGCCGGCGTAAGCAAAATGACAGTCTCAAATGTGATTAATGGGAGATTTGATAAAGTTTCCAGTCAGAAAATTGAATTGATACAGGGTATCATTGAAAAAAAACATTATGTTCCTAACCTGAGCGCACGCTCTCTGGTAAAGCACCAATCAAGGATGATAGCACTTCTGGTAAATACATTTGTCCTAGACTACAATGTATTCAAAGACCCGTACATCAGCAGATTATTTGGAGAAATCGAAACAGCTATCCGTGCTACCGGATACTATACCATTGTCCAGACAGTTGATAATATAAAAGATTCTATAACCTTGCTTCGTAATTGGAATGTGGATGGCGCCATTTTCCTTACCCCGCAGAAGGAAGAAGACATGGAACTTTTGCGCAAACAGGAAATCTGCCCTATGGTTTTTCTGGATAATTATTTTCAGTCTGACAGATATTTTCTATCCGTAAATATAGATGATTACAAGGGAGGATATATTGCCACAAAACATTTATTGCTGAACGGTCATAGAAAAATTGCTTTCGCAAGCTACTTTGGCGAAAAAAGCGATGTTATTTCCATCCGTCTTAAAGGATATTCAGATGCCTTAAAGGAATTTGGAATATCCGAATCCTGCATAATCGACACATTTACCCAATACGAAGCCGGACTGACGATCGGTCGGGATATTGCAAATCATAAATATGACATAACCGCTGTTTTTGCCACTTCCGATCACTTGGCACTGGGGATTATTAAAGGGTGTGCTCTAAACGGATATATTGTTCCTAATGACCTATCTGTGATTGGATTTGATGATCTGGATCTATGTACTATTTCAACACCGGAGCTCACTACTGTTGCACAGGATGTCCATAATAAGGCGGAAAAATCCGTAAAATTATTGCTTCATGCAATAGCAGAAGATAAAATCCCCGCCTCTCCCATCACCTGTGATGTGGAACTGAAAGTCCGTCAAACTGTTCAAAATATAAAACCAGATAATCAACAAGGCAGGAACTGATTACAGCCTTACTGAGCGCTGAAAATCCCTGATGCCTATTCTGGACGGAATGTGTGAATGGGGTGACCAGAACAGAATATGAATGAATGCAGAAACGAGGAGAATAAGTATGAAAAACCTAAAGAATTCAATTAAGAAAATAGTATGCTTGGCTATATTATTCCTTTGGGGGATGGGAAGTCATGCTAATGCGGCGGAGCTGCCAGATGTGCAGACTGAAAATACTGTAGTCGATACAAGACCGGATTATGTCATTTATGTGAACAGAGCTTTAAATTGCGTTACGATTAAGCAGTTGGGTGAGGCTGGTACCCTGACGCCAGTTAAGTCAATGGTTTGTTCCTGCGGGCGGGAAGGTTCCGAAACGCCGGAAGGTACATTTCGGACCTCTGATTATTATGAATGGCGTAAAATGGTAGATAGCACTTATGGCAGATATGCAGTGCGCTTTAATGGGAAGATTCTCTTTCATTCCGTACCTTATATCGAGGAAACACCAGACACTTTAGAGTGGGAAGAATATAATAAGCTGGGACAGAATGCGTCTTTAGGCTGTGTCAGAATGTCTGTAAAAGATGCTAAGTGGATTTATGATAACTGCAAACCGGGAACTACCGTAGTTGTGTATTCCAACGCTGAGGAAGCCGGAGAACTTGGAAAACCGGCAGCAATCCAAATAGATGAAAATTCTTCATATAGAGGGTGGGATCCAACAGATACGGATATTAATAATCCATGGATAACAGGACATGAAGAATACCGCCCGTTTACCGGGACCAAAGATGAATTTAATCATGTGGCATATGCAGACAGATATCCGGATTTAAAAAATGTTTTTGGTTATGATAAAGATGCCTTATATGAACATTATATTGCTTTCGGAATTAATGAAAGGAGAATTGCTGTTTCTTATTAGGCAAGTTGTTGCCGCTTACTGATGGGTGCGGGATATAAGTTATTCTGTGCGAACATTTATCCCCACCCTTTACGGTGGGGATTTTTATTATTTACTGGATGGTTCCTGTAAGTTCCAAATAACACTGTTATTTTTAAGCCATATCATCCCTGAGTGCATCAATAATATTTTCTTTCCTGACCTTACTGGTAGCATACAACATCGTAATGAAAACGATGCAAAATACGCCAAGTATACTGACCATCATGCTTTTCCACGGGAAATGATACGCAAATCCCTCAAGCTGTTCACTGGCTGCCATTCCTTTGTAAATCAACCAGGAAAGAATACCTGCGACAGGCACTCCGAACAGAAATGTACGCAGCCCATAGAAGAAACACTCAAAATTCATCATCCGATTGAACCCACGCTCCGACATTCCAATTGAGCGCAACATGGCAAGTTCCCGCCGTCTGATCCGGATATTCGTTGAAATGGTATTGAATACATTTGCAATCGCAATCAATGAAATCATAGCAACAAATGCATAGGTAAACACATCCACAACAAAAGTTAAACTACGTAACAGTTCAAATGCGGAAGACAGGTTGATAAGTGTATAATCACAGGTAAGCCCTGAATCTAAAATCTCAGACTGAATCCGCGCCATTGTCTGCGTGGGGGTATCCGTCCAAAAAGTCAGCCCCGATTTTGAAGCTTCCCCTAATCCGTCAAAACCGGCATGCATTGACCACGGAATGACCATCATAAATAAATACTGCGGTGTGGAATCAAACGGGAGCATATCTAAAGGGTAATTATCCACCACGGTTGTACAGACTGTTTTTGTCTGCTCTCCTGTGGGAGAATAAATGTCAACCTCCATCTCCTGCCCCATAAAGAAAGTTTTATGTTCTAATGTATCAATAATAAGAGCAAGCACTTTCGCATCCTGTCCGCTATATTCTCTTTCATCAACCTCCAGACTTTCTATAAAATCATAATAAACGGTATCCTCAATAAACTGGGCATGTATTGGTATTTCCAATACTTCCCCCGCATTGTCTCCATCAACGGTCTGAAGATACCCGCTTACAAAATCATCAGAAAGCCCGCTCACCGTGCCTGAATAAAGCACATTGGTCTGCCATGTGCCTTTGCTGACCCCATCAACGTTTTTCAATCTGTCGTACAAAGTAAGCAATTCGTCTCCGGACATTTCCTGCGCATAAAGAGAAATGTCACCATCAGCTTCCACAGTCAGTTCTTTTGCAATTCCTTTCAGGGTACTGCCAAAGGCATTGCCTGTTACAAACAATACAACGCTTAATGTCAGGGACAGTATCACACTGCGGTAACGGCGTTTGTTCCTCCGGAAATTTTTTAGGGCCAGCATCCCCTCCAGTCCATAAACAAATCCCACAAATCCGGAGGTTTTGACATCCTTTGCCTGGGTCTTAATCTCACCAGTCTGGCGAATGCAATCCATGACAGGGACAGCAGCAGCTTTTCTCGCTGGAATATACGCCGAAATTAAAATAGTAATCATGCTGACTGCTATGGCTGCTGCCAGTGCCGGAACAGACACAGACAGACCTAGCGGTACATTACTGGCGGAAATGGTAGCAAAATTTTTTTCGACAATCGGCAGCACCAAAGCAACGCTTCCAATGCCGGCTGCCACACCAAACGGGATGCCAAGCACGCCAATACAAAGCCCTTCAAACAACACAGAACTTTTTAGCTGTCTGGCAGTTGCCCCTACCGACATAAGAATACCAAACTGGTGAACACGTTCATTCAGCGAAATATTGAACGAATTATAAATCAGGAAGACTGAACCGATCATAATAATTGCGGTTAATATTCCCCCGGCTGCAAACATAATGACATTAAACAGGGTATTTTCCGACACGCCATAAAAACGCAGTACGTCTTCATTCAAGACGAAAGGAACCGAATCTGCAAAACGATCCGCATATGCATTCACTTTTTGCGGACCATCCAGTGTAATAAACAGGCTGTACCGTCCTGTCGTATTGGAAAAATTTGATCTCGTAATTACCGTATAGCCCGGTGAATCATGTTCTTCAAATCCGGCTCTTTCATAAGTTCCTACGACAGTATAGGTTTTCTCTCCCACAATATCCAACATTTCACCTGGGTTGTATGGATCATGCTGCGTCAGTATGTTCCCATCTGCCGCGCGGCTGCCGACCGACAGCCTTAGCGTCTCTCCTACCGGAATCCGTACATCTGCTTTAATGGAAACATGATTCGGAATTATGACTTCCGTATCATTTTGGGGGAGTCTGCCGGAAATAAGTGTAACCGGTAATTGCTCAAATGCCTCATCTGTGAAACCTGCAATAAACAGATAAGGTTTTTCAACACTTTTTGTCCCGTTTAACAAGGCATAACCAATATTTTCAAAAACCACTGTATCCGTAACCTGAGAATCGCTTATCCGTTCCTGCACAAAGCTTGAATCCACATCCACAAAATCAATGTACCAGTTGCCACATCTGGCCATCGATCCGTTGATCAGATATTGCAAAAGCGATGTCCCAAAAGTAGCAACTGTGGTAAATAATGTAGCCGATAATGCCACACCGATTACTGTCACAAATGTACAGGTGCGTTTTTTTTTCAGCCCCTGCAGAGCAACCTTGTGAAATATATTCATGACTGCGCCACCTGCCTTTCATCCCTTACCACTTTTCCATCTGCAATACTGATAATGCGATCTGCCTGCAAGGCAATGTTTTCATCATGCGTGACAATAATCAGTGATTGGTGATATTTACGATGGCTTTCTTTCAGGAGACGAATGATTTCCTGTCCATTACGGCTGTCCAGACTTCCTGTCGGTTCATCTGCCAACATCACTGCCGGTGCATTCATTAAGGCACGTCCAATAGCAACACGCTGCTGCTGCCCGCCTGAAAGCTGGTTGGGCAGATGTGTTTTTCTTTCCTGCAGCCCCAACAGCTCCAGCAGATCATCCAGCCGCTCTTTGTTGACTTTCCTTTTATCCATGAGAATGGGCAGGGTAATATTTTCAATCACATTAAGCGTAGGAATAAGATTGTGGAACTGATAGATCAGACCCACCTGCCGCCTGCGGAATACGGCGAGTTTTTCACTGTTTTGAGCATATACGTCCTGTCCGTCCAGGTAAATCTTCCCGCTCGTTGGAACGTCCACGCCTGCAATCGCATGAAGAAGTGTAGATTTTCCGGAACCAGAAGTGCCTATGATAGCAGTAAAATCTCCCTTCTCGATAGTCAGAGAAACATTGTCTAATGCTGTAACCATATTTTCATCCTTACCATAGACTTTAGACAAATTTTCAATTTTCAAAAATTCCATTTTATGAGCCTCCTTTAACTTGCTATACCCATATCATAGGACTTTGAACTTACTTTTCTGTGACTATTTGGTGACTGATCCGTCACATTTCTGTGAGAGATCTGTCACTTTAAAAAGCGGACATAAAATACGGCTCCTCCCTGAGGATGATTTTTGGCCGTAATGGTTCCGCCCTGCTGCATAATAATAGTCCTGCAAAGAGCAAGCCCGATTCCATACCCCGTGGCACCTGCCTCCTTTCCGCGATAGAAACGCTCAAATAAATGCGGTAACTCTTCTTTCTCAAATCCAGTTCCATCATCATGAAATGTTATTTCTGTAAATAGCAGATTGTCCTCGCACGCAATTTCAATTTTTCCGTTATCCCCCACACTCTCTATACTGTTTTTAATAATATTTTGGAATGCTTCTGACAGCCACCTGAAATCACCTGAAATTTTTGCTTTCTCTGGTATGTCAGTTTGTATCTGTATATTATGCAGTTCCATTGAAATTAAGAAAGGACGGAGCGAAACCGATACTAAATTGCTTATATCTATTTGCTCCTTTTTGAAAGCCACAATACCTGCATCCAGACGGGAAAATTTTAACAGGGATGTAAGCAAAAAATCCATCTGCCCAAACAATTCCCCTGCTTCCCTTATCAATTCTTTCTGTTCCTTTTTATCCGTATTCTTTTCTAACAGAGACAGGATAATATTCACTGATGTAAGCGGAGTTCGGAGCTGATGGGAAATATCGGCAAGGGAATCTGCAAGATGCTTTTTCTCATTTTTTAATGCATCATTTTGCTCCCGGATACGCAAAGTCATTTTAACAATCTCGCTCCGCAAAATAAAAAGTTCACCCTCATCCTCTTCATTGATATATAAGTGTTCAGCATTATGCAGCACCTTGTCAATCTGCTCTGAAAGCTGCGCAATACTCTGATAGCGTTTCTTTGTGAATATATAAAATACGGTTCCCAATATTGCTGCCAAAGCAAACTCCAGTATTCCCGCCATCGGACAGAACACAGTTCCCACTACTGTAAAGATAAAGGTTATGATAAGAAATAATATAGCTGCCTGCCTGATCTCTTTATTCCGAAACATAACTGCCTCCCAGCCGGTATCCCATTCCGTGAACTGTCAGGATGATTTGTGGCTCCGCTGGATTATCCTCAATTTTTTCCCTCAGCCTTTTAATATAAACTGTCAATGTATTATTATTGACAAATTCCCCTGCTGCATCCCACAGCTCATCTAACAGCTGTTCCCGAGTAAGAATATTTTGGGGATTATTGATAAATACCAGCAGTAAACGATATTCCAAAGCAGAAAGAAATACCTCCTTGCCATTTTTTTTCACAATACCACTGGCAGCATCAACAGAAAGCCCGTTTATATCAAAAACAGCGGGCGAACAGCCTGTTTTCCGTAAAGCGGCTCCAATCCTTGCAATCAATTCCCGCGGGCGGAATGGTTTTGTAATATAGTCATCTGCCCCCATATTCAGCCCTGTCACAACACTGGCCTCATCACCGGATGCTGTCAGAAAGATAACAGGAATGTTCTGTGTCTGTTTGATTTCTGTACAAACAGCAAAACCATTTCCGTCAGGCAAAGAAATATCTACCAATGCCATGTCAAATCTGCCTTCTGCAAGCATACTGACTGCTTCTTTCTGCGTGGAAGCAAGGCTGACTGCAAATCCCTCTGACAAAAGCAGAAGCATTAGATTTTTAGAAATTGTTTTATCATCTTCTACCAGAAATATTTTTTTCATCCTACTATCCTCCGTATTTGTCTTTCTTCTATATATACTTTATTAAACGTAAAAAGACAACTAATATCTTTGGGTTCACACCAAGTCCTGCGTTTTCACGCTCCCTTTCGGTTGACTTTTTCATAAATATTTCAGCAACCGTGATGGTGCCGATACTGATTGTGCTTTGTCCAAGCTTTAGCGGAGAAACCGGTGCTTATCAGGCTACTGCAATTGCCCTTGCATCAGATATTCTTGGATCAACAGTGACAACAATTACGTATGGGAAGCATAAGAATATTGACCTGAAACGCGGTTGGATCATGCTGACATGTATCCTCACTATGAGTACAGCAGGCAGTTATGCAGCATGGCTTGCAGGAAATGTAGTATTAGGCAGTTTTACGTTGTTTCTGACATTTTTCATTGGCATCCGTTTTCTGATAAAACCGGACACGTCACGGGAAAATACAGTGGGTAAGGGAGAAAAGCTTGACTGAAGAGGTGTAGCCATATCTCTTTTTTTCGGTTTGACCATTGGATTCGGCACAGGTTTTGTAGGGACAGGCATCGTGCTTACTGTGCTTGGCGCTGCCATGCTGATATTGAATTATTGGCCAATCATATTATAAACGCTGATATCCTTTGTGCATCGTGGTATCCCTTTTGATATAACTTCTGCAAAGCATTTTTATCACGTCTCAATGTATCGACCCCACAGGTATCATCCGGCGCAATAATCAACACTTTCCCCTGCTTTGCATACTCCTGCGCCTGCGCAACGCTTTCATTATATCTTCGCGCCCGCTCACACAATCTTTCTGCGGCCAACGGATATTTTTTTCGGATTCCTGCAGCAAAGCGTGCATCCTGCTTGGAAGTACGCAGGACGTGTTCCGGTTTCGTCAGAATCAGGACAACCCGGTCACAGCCAAGCTCAAACGCTTTTTCTACCGGAACAGGATCGCCCAGCGCGCCGTCGTAGTAAGGAATCCCGTTGATTTGATAAGGCTTACAAACAAAGGGGATGGATGAAGAGGCTTTTAAGACGTCGTAACAATCCTGACGTATATCCGCCTTATCGAAAAATTGCGCCTGACCTGTCAGCGCATTCACGGCAACAACATAAAATTCCATCTGGTTATTTTGAAATGCCGCATAATTTAAGGGGTTTTCACCTCCGCTGTTACTGAGCGTCCCATAGACATAATCCATATCCACATAGGAGCCTTTCCTGATAAAATTTCCGAGACTCATATACTGCTTTCGAAAGCCGTACTCTGTGTAAAAGCAGTAATTCCGCCCCTTCTGTCCGGCAGCGTAGGAGCATAAATTCGCGCTTCCCGCCGATATGCCGATACCAAGATCAAAAGAAATCTTCTGATCCATGCAGTAATCGAGTACACCGACAGCGTAGATGCCCCGGAAACCGCCGCCTACATCTATTACACCTGTTTTCATAAATAGTACTCCTCCCTTTGTCTCAACAAAAAAAGTTCAGCTTCTTTTCTTTCGCTGCAGGCCTTTTTAATTGCCAGCGCAGCGGCGGATACCAACGCCCCATTTACCTTCCGGGCAGACCGGGGACATCCGGCAACACACCGCATACAGGAAATGCATTTTTTAGAATCCGCTGTTTTCAGGCTGTCTCTGCTGATTGCCTGCGCCGGACAGTTCTCAGCGCATAAGCCGCAGCTGACACATTCTTTTGTCGCTTTTGGGACAAGACCTGCTCCTCCCGCCTTCCTGTAAGGCCGGCTGCCCGGTACTTCAAATGCGGATGCTGACGGCTCATCGTCCATAAGTTTCCTGTAAATCTTTTTTGCAAATCCACGCAGCTCTTCCGCATCTTTTTCATCCGGTCGCCCTGCGGCGTACTGATGCATAATGGAATGTTCTGCTACCGCAGAAACGGCAGCTATGGCACAAAAGCCGCAGCTTTCCACAATATCCCGCAACTCAACGAGAGTATCCTCATATGCACGGTTCCCATATACACAGACAATCACGCATCTCGCCTGGTTACCGTTTATTTTCATAAGCCTTTTTGCGGCAAGCTCCGGAACACGGCCTCCATAGGAAGGCACCGCGACCAGCGCCGTATCCCCCTGTCCTAATTTAATCTTTGAACAGTCCGTTTTTGCATCTGATAAATCAACGCGGGTAACCGGTCCTTCCCATTCCCCTGCGATAATGTCAGCAACTTTCCCGGTTCCTCCTGTCGGACTAAAAACAATCTGTACCAATGCCATGCTGAATCCTCCTGTAAATTTTAATTTTACACCTAATCCAGTATAGCAGTCAGAAGGTGTAACGTCAAGATTTACACCATTGCACTTTTATGATAAAATGTCTACAGTTACTTTTCACACACTGGCCAGAGTGACGCTCTGAGAGGATAAATAATCCAACGTCGCCGCGCTCTCGCTCCGCAAAAAGCGTAGCAGACACTAAGCTCGAAAGAACCTCGCTAAGTGCTGACGCTTTTTAAGGGGCTCCTTATGGATTATTTATCCT
>CAYOED010000029.1:0-40085 GCA_964402925.1 uncultured Lachnospiraceae bacterium
GATATATTCTTTAGAATTTTCAGGGTTGCATTGCTGTTCATTTGTCAAGGTTCTGCTTGCTGTTTTCGGTGATTTATCACCCGCAGCGAAATATACTATATCACTCCTTCCACATAATGTCAACACTAATTTTAAAAAAATTGTAGAATTTTTTTACACAGTTTAAAACTTATAGAAAAAGACCCATTTTACGGGTCTTTTACAGTAGTCAAATAGTTGTTTAACACTTTAATTCAGTGAAATTGTAGCACTATCATCTACATTTTTCAAAATCAGTTCCAGAGTTGGAACCGTACCTGCCTGCTCATCTGGTATCTCACAAACCAGAACCAATTCCATGCTTTCATCGGGAGCAAGCGTTCCCTGATAATGTGCCAAATCATTTAGCAGCATCGTCGTCAATGCATTTTTTCTTTCTCCGTTTACCATAAGCGTAAATCTGGTCTGCTTTTCACCAATGTCAAGTGTTGTTTCAGTTCCTGATACATTTTCTGTCAGAAATTTTAAAACCAGAAGCTTATTCCCCTCTGTCGCATTCATTATGAAGAAAAAGCCTTCTTCTTCCCCCTGCTCCGGATAGAAATCATAGGCTTCACAGCCGGTATAAGTAATTTTCACAGAATCCAGATTTAAAAAAGATTCTATAGAGACATCCACTATATCCTGGGTGTTGTCAATCACTGTCACATCCTCCAGCGCATCTTCCTGTTGATCCGTATCTGCATTTTCCATTTCATCTGTTATAGGATTTTCAGGCGCTTCCTCCGCAGGTGCAGTCATTTCAGCCTCCTGCTCCAGTGTCAACTCGATCAGTTTACTCTCATGATTTTGATCATACTTGAGTAATACTCCTGCTGCATATTCTACTACAAGTTCCTGCTGCTGATCATTTAAACTGGGTATTGCATTGCCGCAGCCTGTTACAAGTGCGGTCATCAAGAGCACAATCACACTGCCTGTTATTTGTTTTTTCATCTTAATCCCTATACCTTTCCTGTATAAGCCTTTCTCATATAGAGGCATTAACATTCTCTTTTCTCTGTTATTTCCAATTCAAACCAGAATTCCACTCCATTGTCATAATTGACTACGCCATATTTCTGATTCATGGACTCCATCATTGCCTTTACAATGGAAAGTCCCACTCCGCTGCCTCCGTACTCTCTGGTTCTGGCTTTATCTACTTTATAAAATTTTTCCCATATATGCGGAATACTTTCTTCTGGGATGGGTGCTCCTGTATTAAAAACAGAAATGCGCACCGCATTCTCGTTCAAAGTTAATTTTACATCAATTAGCCTGTTTTCTGCAACATGATTTATTGCATTACTGAAATAATTATTAAAAACTTCTTCAACCATAAATTCATCTGCCCAGACATGAATGGATGGATAATCCTCCATCTGTACTGCGACTTCCTTCTGTCTGCACAGTATTTCTGTTGATTGAAGATAATTTTTGATCAGTGCCGTTATATCAAAGCGCTCCATGGTAACTGTGTTGTTGCCAAACTCCAGCTGATTTAATGAAAGCAGCTTCTTTACCATGTCATTCATTTTAGCAGCTTCATCCATTATGACTTCGCAATAGAAATTCCTGCCCTCCTCATCATCATTTATGCCTTCTCTGAGCCCTTCCGCATAGCCCTGTATCAATGCAATGGGTGTTTTTAACTCATGAGATACATTGGATAAAAATTCTTTGCGCATCTCATCGATTTTATTTTTCTTTTCTATATCTCTTTGCAATTCATTGTTTGCACTTTTCAGTTCTGATATGGTAATTTCCAAGGTCTCCGATAGTTCATTAATGTTCTGTCCCAAAAGCGCGATTTCCGTTTTGCTGTTTCCCTCATATTTGGCATCAAAATCTAGGTGTCTCATCCTTCCAGAGATTTTGGTAAGTTCCATAATCGGCTCTGTTATTTTACGGGAAACTAAAAGAATAATCAAGGCGCTTAATATCGCCGCCCCGGTTCCCACATAGGCAAGAAATCTATTGGCAAGTTCAACCCCTTCACGAATTCCTTCCAGCGAACTTCTGAACAGAAAAAGATTTCCATTATCCAGCACTCCCCACATATCCACATACTCAAGCTGAGTTCTCGTATCCAGCTTGATCAGCATCTCATAATTTTCTTCTTCCAAAAGAAGGTTTCCGGCATCATATTCATCCTTCTTAAACAAATAATCCATCAACTGCCTGCTCAGTATTTCATAATCATTGATAGAGGTCTTGATGGTTCTGGTTTCCGCATTAAGAAGGATAATATTGATATTATTTCTACCGCAGATTTTTTGAAATTCAATATCAAATGCGTCCGTCCCTATCGTTCCTTCATTAGATGCTTTATTGATAATGGTGTAGACACTCAGCAACGCTTTTTGTTTATTCTCCAGATAAAACCTTTCAAGAAACGTATTATTAATAAACCAGCAAAGAAGGATCGTTCCCGCCATGAGCAGGCAAAATACAAGTGCGAACTGTTTACGGATTGAATATTTCATAAAGTTCAGTTCTCCGTTTCGAATTTATACCCCATCCCCCAGATTGTCTTGATAAAATCGCCTTTTTCTCCCATTTTGCTCCGCAGCTTTTTCACATGGGTGTCAATAGTCCGGGCATCTCCAAAATAATCATAATTCCATACATTATTCAATATTTTTTCACGAGACAGTGCAATCCCCCTATTTTCCATGAAATAATTTAGAAGTTCAAATTCTTTATAGCTTAAATCGATAAATTTTCCGTCAATAATTACATTATGCGCCGCTTTGTCAAGTACGATTCCTCCAGCTTCCAACGTTTCTTCTTTTCCAATCTGGCTGGTTCTGCGCAAAATAGCCTCTACCCTTGCCACCAATATCTTAGGGCTGAATGGCTTTGTGATATATTCGTCAACTCCAAGTCCGAACCCCTGCAGTTCATCCCTCTCATCCGACTTGGCAGTCAGCATTATGACAGGCACTTTAGAATACTGTCTGATTTCACGGCAGACTTCCCATCCATCCATTTTAGGCATCATGACATCCAGAATAATAAGCGCAATATCTTTCTGCTCATAAAAAATGTCCAGTGCCTGACTGCCATTCTCCGCTTCCAGAACCTCATAGTTATTCTTTACCAGAAAATCTTTTACCAGCTTCCTCATTCTGGACTCATCGTCCACCACAAGAATTTTCAACCTTTCCATATCATCTGCCCTCTTGATTCTGCGTTATTCTTCTTCTGCCGGAGCTGTCTGTGTGCCGCTTTCCAATTGTGCTTCTTTTATCCGGACTTCTTTTTCTCTCTGTGTAAGTTCCTGTTCCCATGCTGCATATTCATTTTCTATATTCTTCTTATAATTTAAAATGTTCGGATTATTACTGTTTAATGAAATAGCAAACATCGCCGCCACCATGATGGCAAGAATAATATTGATAAGGACAGAAATTCTGAACTTTTCTTTTTGCTTATCCCTCTTTTGGGTTGGTTTGACTCTTTGCTTTACAGCTGCTCCGTCATCATGATTGTGGACAAATGTAACATACATGGGAATCGGTCTGATTTTTTCCTCTTCTATCCCCAAAAGGCGCAGTTTTTCCTGTAATTTTTTCAGATATTCCCACCCTGTCGGCGTGAGGAAGACCTTTTCATCTAAAATAGTATCATATACCGACAACATATTCTGTGCACTTCTATTGACCATTTTTGTTTCAAAATATGCCGCTTTCTTCCGTTCCAACTGTGCCTGTTTTGCATCCTCTTCCGTTGCAAAACAATACCCTTGTGCAAAATAATCTGTTTTATCAGCCAAAAGATTCACCCTTTCCTTTTAGTTGCCGCATTCCACACTGATTTCATTGAAAATTCGCATAATTTCCTCTGTATGAATCTGCTTCTTCTCTTCACCGCTCTTATCTAAAATTGCTTTTCCTTCATGCATCATGATGAGACGATTTCCATATTCTACAGCATATCTGAGATTGTGAGTCACCATGATTGTCGTTACTTTCTTTTCTTTTACAATCTTGTCTGTCAATTCCATAATGATTTCAGCCGTTTTCGGATCGAGGGCTGCTGTATGTTCATCCAGAATCAGAAATTCAATGGGCGTCATGGTTGACATCAAAAGAGCAAGCGCCTGACGCTGTCCGCCGGATAAAGAGCCTACCTTTGTATGCATCTTATCCTCCAGTCCCAGACCAAGAGGTCTAAGCATTTCCCGGTATGCCTCCATTCGTTGCCTTTTCACACCGCGCCCTAAGCCATAAGTTCTTCCTTTATGATCTGCGATGGACATATTTTCTAAAATTGTCATTCCCGGGCAGGTTCCTTTTGCCGGGTCCTGATAAACACGGCCAATTTTACGTTGGCGCAGATAATCCTTTTTCCTCGTTATATCTTCTCCATTTACCAATATCTGCCCCGCATCCGCATCAATGCTGCCGCAGATGATGTTCAACATGGACGTTTTGCCGGAACCGTTGCTTCCTACCACGGAAACAAACTGACCATCTTCGATTGCCAGATTAAATCCTTCAAAAAGGCAAAGTTCATTGACCCGGCCCGGATTATAGTTTTTATATATATTCATGAGCTCAAGCATTTTTCTTCACCTTCTTCTTTCTATCTGTCCCGATTACCAATATCACAAGGAACAAAACGGCTGTTACCAGCTTCAGATCACTGGATGCCGGTATCACACGGATGGCAACCGCCACACATGCTTTGTAAATCAGGGAACCTATTATGACGCTGCTGGTCACACGCAGGAACGTTACCTTCTTAAAGATACTGGTTCCAATAATGACGCTTGCAAGCCCTATGACCACAGTTCCCGTGCCGCTGGATATATCAAAAAACCTCTGCTGATTGGCAAATATACATCCGCTCAAGCTTACAAGTCCATTTGCAATGGAAAGACCAATAATCTTGACCATCCCCTTGTCTACACCGAGAGAGGTAACGATTGCTTCATTGTCACCTACTGCCCGAAGCATAAATCCCGACTGGCTGTTCATATACCAGTCCAGAACATATTTGGTTAAAATCATAATAACAAAAATGATAATAACTGTCTTGTATTTTTCCAACACGGGCGGAAAAATAACATTTATAAATTGATTATCAAAGATATTATCCTGATTGTAAATAGGAAGATTGGCTCTTCCCGCTATGCGAAGATTAACAGTGTACAATGCCGTCATCATAATGATGCCGGAAAGCAGGTCGCGCACTTTTAATTTCACATGAATCATTCCAGTAATCATCCCCACAAGCGCCCCTGCCGCAAAAGAAATGGGCAGTGTCAAATACGGATTCATTCCTTTCGAAATCAGAATACAGGCAATGGCTGCTCCCATTGGGAAACTTCCATCCACCGTCAAATCCGGGAAATCCAGTATTTTATACGTAATATAAACGCCAAGCGCCATGATGGCATATATCATTCCCTGTTCTAAAACGCTTAAAATTAAAGCCACTTTTCTTACCTGCCTTCCTTAAATCACTCCCAGCACTATTCTACGATAATTTCATCGAATTTCTCATAAGCACCATTAACAAATTCTTCGTCCAGTACAAGTCCTGCTTTATCCGCTGCTGCTGTGTTCACGTAAAGACTTGCTTCCGTGATAACCTCATAATCGAGTTCTGAAGCCTTTGCTTCACCTTTTAACACCTTTGCTGCCATAGCGCCTGTCTGTTTGCCCAATTCATAATATTCTAATCCCATAGAAGCGACACAGCCGTTTTTCACCTGCTCCACTTCTGAGCCAAATACCGGTATTCCTTCTTTATCTGCCGCATCAAGAACGGTCTGTAATGCAGATACCACCGTATTATCTGTCAGATTTGTAATACAGTCCACTCTGGATGCCAGATCAGCTGCCGCCATAGGCACATCTGCAATGGTATTGATGCCGCTGTCTACAATTTCAAATCCATAATCAGCGGCATATTTTTTATATTCCGCAATCGTGCTTTCAGAGTTTGTTTCGCTGGTAGTATATAAAATACCGATTTTCTCTGCTTCCGGTAAAATTTGACGGATCATTTCAAGCTGATTAGTCACCGGCAGTGCATCTGAGGTACCTGTCACATTCCCAACGCTCGTACCGTCATCATTTGCAAGTCCTGCCGCTACAGGATCCGATACTGCCGTGTAGATTACGGGAATTTCTGTCTTCATGCAGGAATTATATGCACTCATTGCGCTGGGCGTTGCAATTGCACAGATTAAATCTACTTTCTGGGATACAAAACTATCCGCAATTGTGCTGGCTGTACCCATATCTGCCTGTGAATTATCAAACAGTACTGTCAGGTTTTCCCCTTCGACAATACCTTCCTCTGCAAGACCTGCAAGGAAACCTTTCCTGCAGTTATCCAGAGATCCATGCTCCGCAAACTGGGAAATGCCAATCGTGAATGTTCCCTCCGCCGATGCTCCCGCTGTTGTAGATGCGCCTTCCTCATCTGACGCTTCCGCTGTTACAGATGCGTCTTCCTCCTTTGGCTCACTGGTACCGCCGCAGGCAGTCATAGCCATTGTCATTGCAATCGCCATCATAATAGATAATACTTTTTTCTTCATAATTTTTTCCTCCCTATTTAAAATAAAACGCTGTCCCGCTTCGCAAGCCAGCTTATTAAATATAAAAACCGCCTCAAGCATATATGCTTGAGACGGTAATATATCTTATTATCGCGGTGCCACTCAAATTGACTCAATGTCCACTCATTCATGTACTGTCATACATGCCGGTTTGATAACGGACCCGGTTTCCCGCCAGCGCCTACTGTTTTTTCAGGCTGTCCTCGAAAGTCCATTCACCACACATCCCTTTACTGCAATTCCACCGCCTGCAGCTCTCTTTGAAAGTTCCGACTGGTTACTCCTCTTCCTCATCGGTTTCATTTATTTACTTTAATCTGTTAATAATATACTCACTTTTGCTGATTCTGTCAACTATTTTTACAATAATAAATGGAATAGGCGGGAGTCGAACCCGCGTCCAAAGACCCATTCCCTGTCCTTCTACTATCATAGTCGATTATTTCGGGAACCCCTCATTCCCTCCTAAACCAGGAAACCGACACCCCGGTTTATTCAGTAGCTTCATGATACGCCCACAGGTGCAAAGCTTAGCCTGTGTCGTTTCCTACATAGTCGATGCCCGGTTCCTAATGTGTAGGTGCACTAGGTCGGACAGCTGCCTTTAGGCAGCGTATGCTAAATTATCTTCAGCGTTTATATTTATTTTTGCGATTTGACGCATCGCCTGCGGATAGCTTCTCCAGCTGCAAGGCCCCTGTCGAAACCTTTACTATCCCTGAATAATTTAATTATAATAAAATGATGGTTAAAATGCAACCTCCGCACTTTATTTTATGCCCGAAGTCTTACCTTTAGTTCCTTTTCCGCCTCTCTTCTCTGATCTTTTTTTGCAATATCCTGACGTTTATCGTACAATTTTTTGCCTTTTGCAAGACCAATCTCTATTTTTGCTCTGCCATCTTTAAAATATACCTGCAGAGGTACAATTGTATATCCTTTCTCAGAGTTGTTTCCAATCAGTTTGCGAATCTGCTGCTTGTGCAGGAGAAGTTTCTTTACCCGCAGGGGATCCTTGTTGAAGATATTTCCTTTTTCATAGGGGCTTATATGCATGCCGTAAATAAACACTTCTCCGTTTTCAATCCGGATAAAAGCCTCTTTAATACTGCATTTGCCCATGCGCAGAGATTTTACTTCTGTCCCATGGAGCACCAGACCTGCCTCATATTTTTCTTCTATAAAGTAATCGTGATATGCTTTTTTGTTGTTTGCAACCAGCTTCATTTCTTCTTTCGCCATATCATCCACGCATCCTTTCTTTCTGTGTGCAGACCGTGAAGTCAGTCCTCATCAAAATCATCCTCCGGTGCCAGCACAAAATCAATGCTCTTCTGGAAATAATCCACTCCGTCTACCACGATTCTGATCCTCTGTCCCAGCTTGTAACTTCTACCCGTATCTCTGCCTATCATTTCGTAGGTTTCTTCGCTGTAGTAATAATAGTCTCCGGCAAGTCTGGACACATGAATCAGTCCCTCTACGGTATTAGAAAGTTCCACATAAATTCCCCATGCAGTGATTCCTGAGATGACACCTTCAAAGACTTCACCTATCCTCTGTTCCATGTACTGAACTTTTTTCAGCTTATCAGTTTCCCGCTCTGCTTCATCTGCTCTTCGCTCCATTTCAGATGAATGCTTTGCCACTTCCGGCAGGATCCCCTGATAATGATCTATCCGGTTTCCATCCATCCGCCCGCGCAGCTGATCCTTTATGATGCGATGTATCTGCAGATCAGGATATCTCCTTATGGGCGAGGTGAAATGGCAGTAAAACTGGCATGCCAGTCCAAAATGACCGGTACATTCCGCCGCATACTGTGCCCGCTTCATGCTCCGCAGCGTGAGCCTGCTGATCAACGCTTCCTCCTGGGTTCCTTCTATTTTTCCAAGAAGTTTTTGGATTTCCTTGGGATGTATTTCATTATCACCGCTTTTTACTTTAATATGATATCCGAAGTTATTGATAAAGGTGCCTAGCTTTAAGATTTTCTCCGGATCGGGATAATCGTGGGTTCTGTATACAAAGGGAATCTCCATCCAGTAAAAGTGCTGTGCTACCGTCTCATTGGCAAGAAGCATGAAATCCTCTATGATCTTTGTCGCTGCATTTCTTTCATATGGTTTGATGGAAATGGGAACGCCCTCTTTGTCCAAAATAATCTTGCTTTCTGGAAAATCAAAGTCAATGGAACCGCGTTTCTTTCTTTTTTCCCTTACAATGTCCGCCAATTCTTTCATCAAAAAGAACATAGGCACAAGTGTCTCAAACTTCTTCTGGGTATCGATATCCCCCTCCAGAATTTTATTTACATCTGTATATGACATCCTTTGGTCCACACATATGACTGTCTCTGCAATTTCGTGGTCGATGACTTCTCCTTTTTCGTTCAAAGTCATGAGACAGCTGAGCGCGAGCCTCTCTTCTTTCATATTCAGGGAACACATACCGTTAGAAAGCACGTGGGGAAGCATAGGGATTACTCTGTCCACCAGATAAACACTGGTTCCCCGCTTTATTGCCTCATGGTCTAAGGCGGAATTTTCCTGCACATAATTTGTCACATCGGCAATGTGCACGCCTAAGTAATATCTATCTCCATCTTTTGACAGGCTGACGGCATCATCCAAATCCTTCGCATCCTCCCCGTCAATGGTCACCATTTGAAGGGCACGCAAATCTTTCCGTCCCTCCATATCCTTAAGGCTTACTTCCTTTGCCACACGCTGCGCCTGGTTTAAGACTTTTTCGGGAAATTCCATGGGAAGTTCAAAACCTTTCACAATAGAAAGGATATCTACTCCGGGATCATTGACATGTCCCAGAATTTCAACCACCTTTCCCTCAGGCTTGTGCTTTTCATCACCGTAATCTGTCAGTTCTACTACTACTTTATGCCCTGTGACCGCTCCTTTAGAACGCTCTATGGGAACAAAAATGTCCGAGGGCAGCTTATCGTTATCGGGAATCACAAAACCGAATCTTCCTGCCTTATCGAAAGTGCCCACTATCCTCGTAAGTTCATGGGATAAGACGGCAGTCACCCTCGCCTCCGGTCTTTTTCCATGCTGTCCCGGCAAAAGTTCCACTAAAACCTTATCCTTATGGAATGCACCGTTTACTTCGCTTTCCGGTATAAAAAGATCCTGCTCTTGTCCTTCTATTTCCACGAAGCCAAATCCTCTGGCATTGCTGATAAAAGTCCCGGAAAGGTTCGCCGGCATACCGTTCCCCTTAATATACTTTCCCCGTTTGGTAGTCTGAAGCTTTCCTTCCTTCACTAATTCAGCCAGTATATCTTTCAGTTCTCCGCGTTCTTCCGGCTTTACCTGCATAAAATCAGCCAGTTCTTTTTCCTTCATGGGAACATAAAAATCTGTTTCCACCAACTCACATATTCTTTTTTTACGTTCTTTCCGCATTTCCAATTTACTGTTTTCCATAATCCTTCCATTAAACGTGCGCATCCTGACGCATAGCTTTTATCTTACAGGATGCATTTCTTCACAAACAACGGATGCCACGTTTCGCGAGACATTCTTATGTTAAGAAAAAGGCATCCTTTTACAAGAATGCCTTAAGTCTCAAAATACACCAAGATTTAAAATAATTGTCAGCAACATAAAACCAACAGCCAGACACGAGGTAAACTTTACGAGTTTTCCTTCCATGGAACGTCCCTTGTTCTTCCCCCAATATGTTTCAGCCGCGCCGCTTATGGCTCCCAAACCTGCTGACTTGCCTTCCTGCATCAATACCAGCACTGTAAGTGCAATACATAATATGATAAATATAATCTGAATAACGATTCTCAATGCTCCCATCCTTACACCTCCTAATGTCAAGCAAGAGTTAGTGTAACACATAAATCAGCAGATTTCAAGTATTTTATTTTCTTTTGTATCATTATCGGTTTAGTAATAATTATGCCGCGGGTTCGCCTTCACCAGCCATGGCTGCTTCTACTTTTGTCAGCACTCCTTCTGGAGTTGTATGGTAAGCAATCCCATTAAGTTCAAGATCCTGATTTCTTACAAGCGCCCCTGTTTCATCAAAATAGTAAGGCTGCTTATCAATTTCATAGACACCTGTCACAATATGACCTGCCGCATCTGCATAATAAGTCTTATCTGCTGCCGAAAACCAGCCTGTTACCATCGCTCCGGTGGCAGGATCATAATAATAGCTTCCGTCTTCCCTTGCTGTCATTCCTGTTATTCTGATGCCTTCTTCGTTAAACAGATACCTCTTTCCATCGATTACCTGATCACCTGTCAGCATGTGTCCGTCATTTTTATCAAAATAATAAAAATTCCCTTTTTCATCACTGAGCCATTCCCGCTTCATGGTTCCATTGTTTGCAGGATCATAAAAGTATTTCATATCATTTAATACTACCCAGCCTGTCATTTTGACACCATCCGCCGTAAAATAATGATCAGCCCCGTCTATACGGCATTGTCCCCTTGCAATACTTCCATCTGCCGGAGACAGGTAGTAGGTGCCTGATGCGTCCGTAAACCATCCTCTTACCAGATTTCCCGCCCCATCCAGATAGTATTTCGTGTCATTATATGCCGTCCATCCTCTCTGCATTTTCCAGTTGCGGTAAAAACGCACATTCCCGTTATGCTCAATAAAGCCTTCCGGTATAATCAGTTTGCTATAATCCTTATACTGATAATTGACATCAACCCTTCCGCCTACTCCATTTACGCTTCCGTGACTAGAGTACTGCCAAAAGCATACGTTATTATTATATTCACAGCTGTCGTTATACTGTGCCACCCATTTATCCCAGCCGGTAATGCTCAATTTCTGAACGAACATATTCTTACTGGAATATACCATTGGGTAGTAGCCTGCAGCATCTATCGTTGTACAGAAAGCGTTGATGATGTCGATCAGCTGTTGTTCGGAGAGGTTCTTATGGCACTTATCTTCAATATCAAAAACAATCGGATAATTTACCGTGTAAGGTTCTATCCACTGCAACACCAGATTCGCCTCGTTTGCCGCCTGCTCGGGTGTTGTTGCATAAGAATAAAGATAGACACCTGTTTTCAATCCCGCTGCCTGTGCTCCCGTGATATTTGCTGCAAATTGCGGGTCGATTCCGCTGTTGGTACTTCCCACTTTAATGAAAGTAAAAGTAATTCCTGTACCTGCCACCTGTCCCCAATTGACTGCGCCGTTGTGCTTGGAAACATCAATTCCTTTGGCAATTGCTCCGCTTGAAGTCACTGCCATGACGTTGTCGGCAGGCATTATGCCAAGCACGGCAATGATCACCAGTGCCGCACAGATTCTCTGCATCATTGTTCTGCATTTTTTTATCATTTGTTTCTTTTCCTCTCTTCTTATGTGTTCCAGACATGATCCGTAATTCTGATATCATCAACATGAATTAAATTTTGTTGAACGGTTCCTTATAAGCCGCAACACTGCCAAGTTCCTCTTCGATCCGCAAAAGCTGATTGTATTTTGCGACACGATCACTTCTGCAGGGCGCACCTGTCTTAATCTGACCGGCATTAACCGCCACCGCAAGATCTGCAATAAAGGTATCCTCCGTTTCCCCCGAGCGATGGGATATCACTGCCTTATATCCGTTTTTCTGTGCCATTTCAATTGCTTCCATGGCCTCTGAAACCGTACCGATCTGGTTGACTTTCACTAGAATTGCATTTGCCACATGAAGTTTGATTCCCGCGTCTAATCTCTTTGTGTTGGTGACAAAGAGGTCATCGCCGACTAACTGGATTTTGTCACCCAGTCTTTCTGTCAGGTGTTTCCATCCATCCCAGTCATCTTCCGCCAATCCATCCTCTATAGACAGAATGGGATATTTAGAGACCAGCTCTTCATAATAGGCAATCATTTCAGACGTATCACGCACTACATCACTTCCCTTAAGAGAACTCTCTCCCGGGAAATGATACATGCCTGTTTTCTCATTGTATAATTCACTGGATGCCACGTCAAGGGCTATTTTAATATCCTGCCCTGGAAAATAATTACTTTTCTCGATTGCCGCCACAATCAGATCCAGAACCGCTTCCGCGTCCGGCAGATCAGGTGCAAATCCACCCTCATCTCCGACACTGGTCGCCAGCCCCTTTTCCTCTAATATTTTCTTGAGAAAATGATATATTTCGGCACAGATGCGCAGTCCGTCTGCAAAACTCTCCGCCTGCACCGGCATAATCATAAATTCCTGAAAGTCAACGGTATTGGCAGCATGCCTTCCTCCGTTTAGAATATTCATCATGGGAACCGGCATCAGCCGTGTATATGCTCCGCCCAAATATTGATAAAGCGGAATATTGAGTGCCTTGGCGCCCGCCCTGGCAACAGCCATGGATACCGCCAGGGTAGCATTGGCTCCTAAATTCCCTTTATTATCCGTTCCGTCTGTCTCTATCAGAATACGGTCTATCTCAATCTGATTTAATCCATTTCTTCCGACAATCGCTTCTTTGATCTTTGTGTTGATATTGCTGACTGCTTTTTTTACACCAAGACCAAAATATCTTGTTTCCGCATCCCGCAACTCCACTGCCTCAAAGCGTCCTGTACTTGCTCCGGACGGCACGGAGGCCTTTCCGGCATACCGTTTTCCTGTCATGGTATCTGTCAGCGTGATCTCCGCCTCAACGGTAGGGTTTCCCCTTGAGTCCAGAATTTCTCTTCCATGAACATTTGTAATCTGCATATATGTTTTCATTTAGCTCCTCCTGTAATAAAAAATTTTATAACTATTGTATCCGATTTTATAACTTGCTATACTATTCCAATAGGATTGTGCCAGATTATGACGGCAAGCAGTTCTATCTTGTGAATTGTAATATATTATATAAATAAAATAAAAGCTTTGGGAGGCAACCAGCAAATGAAACGGTTATTTACATCTAAAACAAGAATACTGACAGATTCTGATCTGCTCACCAGAACTGATTATATCTGCATGTCCATTCTGATTTTCCTATTTACCATATTGGCATTTTTCAGGCTCGGCAATCTTTATGCACCGTCCTCCTATCACACCACCGATGCCCAGAATCGTGATATCGTTCTTGATTTCGGTGAATATACCGATATTGCTTCTATCTCTGTGTTTTTAGGAAATCTGAATACCAGACATTTTTCCATTTCCGCATTTAATGAGGTGACGAATTCTTGGGAAGTGTTCAATGGAGATGCCATTGCAGAATCTGTATTTGCATGGAATAAAATAGATATCAATTACCGGCTGCGGTATCTTGGCATCGTTGCAACAGACGATACAGCGGTCATAAACGAAATGACAGTCATCGGTACAGACGGTTCTATCATTGTGCCAGTCAACGCTGCCGACTATCCTGCTCTTTTTGACGAACAGGAAATGTTTCCCGAATCAAAAACCTATATGACAGGTACCATGTTTGACGAAGTCTATCATGGCCGTACTGCCTATGAATTTCTTCATGGACTCACCACCTATGAGACGACTCATCCTCATCTTGGTAAAATTTTGATTTCTCTTGGTGTTCTCCTGCTTGGCATGAATCCTTTTGGATGGCGTTTTATGTCTGTGATCTTTGGCATATTGATCATTCCTCTTATGTATATCTTTGCCAAAAAACTATTTAAAAATACCTTTATCGCTGCAGCTACCGCCGCTCTTTTAACGTTTGACTGCATGCATTATACCCTTGCAAGAATTTCAACTATTGATATTTTTGCAGCATTCTTCATACTGCTGATGTATTACTATATGTATCAGTATTTTGTGAAAGATTCTCTCTACCGCAGTGCAAATCTTTCCGTACAAGATAAGTTTCCGCCTAAAAGTGTCTATGTCCCTCTTGCGCTTTGCGGCATCAGTATGGCGCTCGGCATCGCCACCAAGTGGACGGGCATCTATGCAGGCATTGGACTTGCCGTCCTTTTTATCTGGTACACCATCACACACTTTCCCGGGAAACAGACTCTCCGGATCTTCTTTTTCTGCTGTCTGTTTTTCATTGTAGTTCCGTTAATCGCATATACTCTTTGCTTCATTCCCGTTGTAGGCTATACCGAATACAACAGTTTGATCGATAAAGCCATTCAGGGAACGAAATACATGTTTGATTATCACGCAAATCTGGTTGCCGAACATTATTACAGCTCACCTTTTTATGAATGGCCCATCATCTGGATGCCGCTTCTGGACGCATGTGATGCGGTGGGTACTTCCCAGATGAGTTCAATCAGCACCATGGGCAATCCTGCCATCTGGTGGATTGGTATCCCCTGCCAGCTTTATGTACTTTTCCGTTGGGTCTTCAAAAGAGATAAAAAGGCAGGATTTTTATGTATTTCCTATCTCGCCCAGTATATTCCGTGGATGTCCATCAGCCGGATCACCTTTATCTACCATTATTTCCCGGCTTCTTTATTTATGATCCTTATGATGGGATATACGATGCTGCATGTAAAGGAGCATTTTTCATGGGGAAAAAAGGCCATTACCACTTACATGGTAATAGCCATACTTTGTTTCTTCCTATTCTTTCCTGTAATATCCGGTCTTCCTGTATCAAAAGAATATGGACTGTCTCTAAGGTGGCTGAAAGACTGGATCCTGGTTCTGTGAAAATTTATTGATAAATCAACGACCAGGGAACTGCTACGGCATAATCTCCAAATACCGTCACGCTAAAACGTTCTCTTGGGAAAAGTTCCTGTATGCTGCTCCTTGTCACATACACTGTATTTTCAGGGGATGCATACAGGTCCTCCGGAGGATTACTATACCGGAATTTGTCCCTATAGGTAATATTTCTGTTCTCCGCAAGACCATCTACCCCCTGATAATATCTTGCATCTATATCAAACACGAACAATGTAAGTATTTCCGATACATTCCAAGCCCCTTCATACTGTGTGTCAGGCGTGATGTAATAATGATCGCAGTCATATTCTTTCGCATATTCAAGGGCATCCACAAAATCCGCATAAAATGCCGTTTCCATATTTTCAGCCCATGTAGTGAAGTACTGGTTAAAAAACATCGCGCTCTGTATGCTGTATACTGCCAGAAAGATATAAAGTGTGATTCGCCATTTCTTTATCACGAAATAAATGCCCACTGCCGAGAAGATAATATGTATATAAAAAATAATATTAATTCTGTTTACATTTACATAGTTGATCATCACTCCCGCAAGCAGACTGAAAATCCAAAAACAGATCAGGAGCTGACAACCGGCTTTCTTATTACTGTCCTTTTCCTTTAATGCACCTACAAGCACGCTGACTACCCCTAAAATCACAAAGGGCATGGAGCACTTATACATTGTTCCAAATTCCTTGATGGAATTCCAAATCAAGTCTTCCTTCTGCAAAAACACCACATTAAGCAAAGACTTCAAATTACTGACAAACTGCTGTCCCATATTCTCAGAGAAAAATAGGATATCCGCTGAACGGACATTTCCTGCAAAGAACTGCATCGTCACAAAGGGAAGCCTTACCGTTTCCCATTTCATAAAATTAATCAGCATTGTTCCATATATAGGCCAGGAAATGCCGAAATAAACGATCAGACAAAAGAATACATCCTTCCATGTTACCTTTTTCTGAATCAACAAAAAGATACAGGATACCAGCAGGAAAAAAGGAACCATATAGAAGGAAACCCCGTAGCAATACATACACAATCCAAAAAAGATCATGGATATGTATAAATTTCTCTTTTTGCTAAAACTGCTGATCAGAAAAAAAAGACCAATCACAAACATATGCGGAAACAGATTACAGTCAAGCGCCCATCTGCTCTGCATAAAATGCCATGGATTAATGGCAAGGAATATCAGCGCCGTCATTGCCGTTTTTTCTCCGAACAGCTTTTTAACCACTCCGAAAATCCCTGCCGCTCCTGCCAGACTTGCAAGCAACATGGGCAGCCGCATTGCCAGCTTATTAAGACCAAATATTTTGATAAAAGGCACCGTCAGATAAGAAAGCAGGACGCTCATCTGCCCATATCCCCAGGCTTCAAAATGCGCCGGCATAAAGGTCCCAAAACGGTCTGTACCATATTCGGCAAGCGCCTTTGCATCCACCGCTCCCATCACGCCGTCCTGATTTAACCCTCCGGGAATCTGTGGAAAGCCGATTACCCTGATTGCAATCAATCCATAAATAACCAAAAACAAAAAACTTGTTTTCCAATTTATTTTTGATTCTAATTTATTTATTATCGCCGCCATTATTCGGTCCTCTGTTTCTTCTACAGCCAAAAGGCTGTCAGATATTTAAAATGAGAATATAAATCAGGTCTCAAATCACGCAGAGCTTCCCCTGTATCTAAAAAGAACGCCATGCCCTGATATCCAATTTCCGCCGCCAAGCATAGCAATAATCCCCAGATCACCATTCTCTCCAGAATGCTTCCGGACACCTTTTCATGACAAAGCACAAGCATAACAGCAATGGCAGAAGAAAGCATGATAAAAATAGAAAAATCATTAAAATATCTTTGCAAAATCCCTGACATATTCGTATCCGCCGCAATCACAGCCAGCGCTATCAAAAGTCCTGCGCCCACAAGCATCCATGGTGTTCTTCCATTTTTTTTCAACTGTCTGTGAAACAATATGGGTACCAGACTAAACCATGCAAAAAGATGCGTCAGGTATACTCCCCCATAAGTTGCTTCCTGTATGGTAACTCCCATATACTGGCTGCCAAAATAATTTGCTTCCATAAAAGGAAATGCTATCGCCATCCTTGGGGGCCAGAACAAGTATGCTGCTATGCCAAGGGGAATCCGATCCCATTCCCATCCCCTTCTTCTCATATCATTAAAGGTAAGATTATAATTTGCTCCAAAGTCAAATACAGACCCAAAACGACTATTATTATAATACATTAAAAATCCTGCCACTACCAACATTGGAAGAAGGAAGACAAGAATGGCCGATCTCTCCTTTTTGATTTTTTGAAAGGGAATCACATATTTCCCCAATAAAATAAATGAAAAAATCACAAAAAGGAACATCTGAGGTCTGCATCCTGCAATCAGCGCCGTAAAAAAAGAGCCGGCGACAAGATATCCCCGTGATACTTTTCCTCTTTGATCCGCCTTGAGAAAACACCATAATCCAAGCATCCCAAAGGAAAGCCCTGAGAGGATCGGAACCGTGTATAAATCAGGTCTTTTCGTCATGTACAGAATACCGCTGCCAATCAGTGTCAGCTCTGTAATCAGAAACCATACTGCCAATGATGTTTTGGGAAACCATTTTTTTATCATCTCGTCAATGGTTCCCATGATACCCGCCAAATACAATAGCGCCAGCGCAAAAATCAATAGATAATTGTGCAGATTTTCCCCCGTTATTACATAGTACGGAAGATAAAACAGCACTGCCGGAACCACCCCGAAATACACATAATACTTCCCGCCAAAATATGCGTGATCCCATTTATACCATGTGCCCGCTTCATTCATGACCTGCGTGCGGTAATCATAATCATATGGATTTTCCATGCTTTGAAGTGCCCTGGGAGGCTCATCCAGTAAAGAAAAGCTCCCTTTCTTCAATGCCTTTGCCAATTCCTGATATTGCTCTTGATTGTCTCCGCGCTCTTCCCTAAAATAAGGATTTATGATCGTCAAATTCCAAAATAAAAATAGATGCATCAGAAAAAAGGCTAGCAGCCATACCGCTTTCTTTTTCCCACTCAGTCTGATATAGGGTATGCGGTGCAACACAGAGGATGGTCTCAATGCAAATGCACCTACTGCCAGCAGAAACAGAATCATTACACGCTCCAAGGAAAAAAACAACGGAATGACGGGGTTTAAGATGATGGACAGAGAAATTTCCTGCCCCTCAAAAAGTTCCGGAACAATTTTTAATCCGGTACATTTTCCATACAGGTGATAAGTCATGTAGCTGCTTCTTTTTTCATTTTCCCATAGTTCTCTTTCCGGCAGTCCATAATTAAGCTTATGGGATTCATCTGACACATATTGTCTGATTATGATCGGTCTGATTTCATCCTCCGTGCGATTTAACACGGCAATCTCAATACAAGCCGTATCCAACTCACAATCAAGTTCTGTAATATCAATATCCAGATTTCCTTCACCAATCGTATAGGTACCGTCTCCGTGATCTATATATCCGCTTCCAAGCACAGGAGACAGGCTGCTTAATTCATCCTTTCCCAAGGATTCCCAGTGTCTGAAATTACATACAAATAATTCTATCGCTAAAACAAAGGCAAACAGCGTCAGTATCTTCTTCACTTCCTGATTCTCTCCCCACTTTGCTATTCACAGACTGTATTTTCCTGAATCTGCTTATAAAAGTCCACTCCCACATAGACGATCAGCCCCAGCAATGCAATTGAAACATATTGCAGCGGTACGATATGCACCGCTATCAGATAAGGCATAAATGTCAGTACCGATATCACCATAAAACCGCAAGTGACAGGTAATTTCTTCACCCGCAGCATACCGTATATAATTGCAAGTAGATCAATTAAAAATCCATATCTGTCATGCATATGGGGCAGGCAATATACTGTAACCGCTACCGTAAATAAAGCCAGCGTAACCATCAGCTCTTTTGTCAGCTTTATCTTTTTGGTATAAACATAGTACGCAATGCAGCCCAGCAGTATGAGTGCCATGAAGGTTCCCGCTCCGCTGACTTCATCTGCATGCCTCATATCTGGCATAGCCTCTCCTAAAAGCGCGTAAATATTGGGGTATTCCAACGTCCCCCATGGATAGGTATTCGTCTGTTCAAAATAGACCATCATTAACTCTTTAAAATTGCGCCCCATCATCCATGCCGGCAGGGCACTCAGCACATAAACTACCGGTATCCACAAGAAATCCCGCAGCCTTATCGTTTTTTTCTTCAGCCACATGATGAAAAGAAAGGGGAGGATAAAGACCGCCTGCAGCTTGAATGCAAATGAGATTCCCACAAAAATCAGACACCGCCTGCTGTCGTCTTTAAAAAAGTAATATAATGCAAACAGGATAAAGGCAGTATAAATAATATCGCACTGGCACCAGTAAGCGCTGTCCAGTACCACCGTAGGCGAAAGTAAAAGCGCCGCCATCCCCAGAATGGATTTCCTGACATTTGACGTAATCTGATATAGTATCAAAAATACTGCTATCGATGCCAGATAATCAAACAAAATGGACGCCATCTTCAATCCATACAGATCATTATCGGTTATGTATGAGATGATACACATGATATACATATATGGTGATGTATAATTTGAAATCTGCTGATTCAGGGAGGGGAATCCTCCCGCGGCGCGGATCTGCTTCATCCAGTCCTCCAGAAATCCCCAATAATCTGCCGATTCAATGGGCATCAGCTTCCACCTGATTATAAATGCAAATACGAACAGACACATGATAAACAACAGATCCACTACTTTAAGTTCAATTTTTCCGATTCTTACCCTTATCGTCATTATCCTGTCTATAATACGCTCTTCCATTTTCAACCTCTGCCAGCATTTTTATTTGAAATAATCAACAAGTTAAATCTATCAAAATCAGCAGTGGATACATCCACTGCTGATTTTATCCTACTACATTATATCATTATCGCCGCCAAAATTCTATATCAGGTATCTTATTCTTTATAAACAGTATCCTCCTTTACAAAATCCGGTACCTGACCATCCAGAAAGCCGTACAGTGCATTGGTTCCGTAATTTTTAGTCATCTCGCTGTCCGTCTTAAAATAGATTACCACTTCATACTCTCTGTCTCGTTTTATTCCTCGATCCCAATCATCAATGATCATATCATAGGGATAAATATATTCCACGATTTCCTTCATCTGATCCGCCTCCACGTAATCCACATAGACACGGGTATCTACCAGATCGGAATCATAGTTCATTCCTGATGCTCCTAATTCCAACAGCGTGGCAGGATCATACTCCCCGATGGCAGCTGCAAACCGTTCCTTCAGCAGTTTCTGCTCTATTTCGGAATTAAAGTTTACAACCTGTATTTTGGCTATATCTTCCAAACTCGCCTGAACATCCATATAATATCCATGCTCTTTCAGATAATCAATGCTGTCTTCATAGAATGGATAAATATACAATCCCAGATTCCATCCTCTGGTGGCTCTTGATACACTGCCGTTCATGCCCATATAGATACTCCCTGAAATTTCTTCCGAAATGTCAAAGTTCAGTATACCCACAGGCGCACTGTCTCTGACATTACTGAAGTTCGCTAAAGCAAGATCCTTCCGATAAATCTCTAAAAATTCCTTCGCCTGGGCATCACTCATTTTCTGCTGATAAATCATATTTCCATAGGATATACCCACCTTATATCTGCCGTCTTTATTGTCAATCATTGCACTCAGCGTATCGGATGCTCCCATTGAAAAGCCTTTTTTAAATTCCTCCGAACCGATGATCTGATCCAGCGCCTTCACTGTCTGAGCATCATCCAAATTCACCCACAGACATCGGTTTACCTCACGTCCATTTTTCAGCCGGTAAATGATAGTAAAATAAGCCCATGTTCCCAGTTCATCGGTTGAAGCATTCTTCCTATACCAGTTGATCTTGTCGTACTCTTCCATGGAACGCTCTGCCATATCGCAAATTTCTTCTATACTGTCAAGATACATATATTTTCGGGCATATTGTTGACTGGACATATAACCGCTGTCACTGTCAAAGTAAGTCCCCCCATATGCCTCCCCATAATATTCCGGAATAAAAGCAATGCTTTTAATCTGATTTTGCTTTGGAATGTAACCATCATATCCAAACAAATCATATCTGAATGCAATAAATATCAGTGCCACAAAGACAGCGCTTATCACAATATGTGACTTTTTATGGAGACATCCCTTAATATCAAATTCATAAATCACCTGTATCAGTGCACTTCCGATAATCACGGTAAGAGTCATGGCAAAAATCATCCAGCCAATTCCGTCCATAGATTCCTCCGGATTAAAGTTGATAGGATCAGAAACGATTCCGCCCATCAAAAGCGCTGTGGGAATGACCAGAAGAATTTTGACAAAGGGCTTAGTGATTTCAAAGGTCATTGCCCTCCCTGCAGCTTCCGCAGGGCGTCTCAAATAGCAAAAATAAGAAACTGCCCCTATAATTACTGCAAATACAAGTAATTCAATCAGATATTTCACATCCATCCGGTTTAAATAATTAAAAGTGTCTGCCAGCCGAAAATACATGCTAAACGGCGAAAGCCTCGGTGTCCTATCAAATCCAAAATAAGTATAATATTTAAAAAAGATTTCCTTATATCCTTCCGCCACAACTCTGAGCATAAACTCATACAGGCAAAAGGTAAGAAATGCAAATCCGGTAACTACGATATTTCCGGTCAGCATCACTGCCAGTATGGCCATGTGATATACCCCCAGATATAACAAAACGTTTGCCAGCAAGGCTGCGGCTGCGCTTTGCAATACTGTTTTATCCATTGCGCCGTTTCCTGCCGCAATGAGCATGGTAATCACAATTCCTGCAAGGTAAGGCAGGATATACAGCAAGATTCCATTGACCCAGATTACCAGAAATCTCTTTTTTCTTTTAACCGGCATTCCCATATAAAAATCAATCTTTTTTCTGCTGTACAGATATGAAAACCCCTGAACCGCACTAATCAGGGCAATTGCCGCTGTTAAAAAAACGAATCCAAAGTTCAATCCCAATATACCGCACATGCTGTTGACTAATTTTTCATGAATAATCTGTCCGGCTATCGTACTTCCATAATTCTCCGCTGTCCATTGACACTGCCGGAAAATAGTGTTGAGTGTAAGTGCCGCAAGCGCCGGAAGTGTCAGCATAAATGCTAATGCCGATATGATCCATACCCACAAACGCCTCTTATTATTCTCTTTCATACTAACCAAGAATGAGCTTTTTGATGTCATATCCTACTACCTCCGTTTCGCTTATGAATATTTCTTCCAGGGAAAGAGGCAGCGCCTCAAAGAAAATGGTGTTGACTGTTGCAAAAATCGCATGTATTTCCGCCTTATTTCCCCGCACTGTCAGCACATTTAAAGAGCCTCTCTTTTCATTTTTCATAATGTCAAGGGCAGAAATGACCTTGGCTTCATCTTCAATGGTTTTGAATACACACTGCACTTTCTGGATATTGCACTTCATATCCTCAAGGTCTTTGGATAATAGAACGCCTCCTTTATGCAGCAGTCCTACATGATCGCAGATATCCTCAAGTTCCCTCAAATTATGGGAGGCAATCACAGGCGTCATTCCCCGCCGTTCCATTTCACTGGCAAAAATACTCTTGATTCCCTGACGCATAACCGGATCAAGACCGTCAAAAGTCTCATCACACAGCAGGTACTTTGCGTTGCTGCATACACCGCATATCAGCGCCAGCTGTTTTTTCATGCCCTTTGAATAAGTATTAATCTTGCGCTTTTTATCCAGTCCGAAATTCACCAGATAATTATAAAAATCCTCCACCACAAATTCCGGGTAGATGCTGCACAGATATTTCTGCATATCCATAGCATTGCTATTGGCAAAAAAATAAGGCTCATCAGCAATGAAATAAATGTTCTTTTTTGCCTCCATATTGTCAAATACAGGCAAACCATCTATTGCGATTTCTCCCTGTTCAGGTTCCAATACGCCGGCAAGCATCCTAAGCACCGTGCTTTTACCTGCTCCATTTGTTCCAATCAAACCGAACACGGTATTTTCCTTAATCGTCACACTGACATTATCGACCGCTTTTATCTTATCATATGATTTCGTCACATTCCTAATTTCAATCATAGACCTCTCTCCCCTCTTATGCTTTGAACAAGTTCCTCTTCCGTAATGCCAATCTCAAAGGCAGTGCTGCAGATTCTATGAAGCTCGTCAAATATTTCCTTCCTGTAGTTGGCAAGTAACTGCCTGCTGTCTGAAACAAAATTCCCCTTTCCCTTTACGGTAAAAATATAGCCCTGCCGCTCCAATTCCGCATAGGCGCGCTGGATCGTATTGGGATTGATAGACAGATCAACCGCCAGATTCCGCACAGACGGAATCCTATCATCCGGACCAAGCACACCGCGCAGTATCAGCATCTTAAATCTTTCTACCACTTGTTCATAGATAGGTCTTGTATCTCTGTAATCTATGAGTATCATGCACACTCTCCTTTCTCTGCACGCATCGTATGTAGTGTACTAATATTATTAATACACTCATGATACATTACAGGCAATCCCCTGTCAAGAAAAAGCCCACAGATTAATAAAATCTTAATCTGTGGGCTTCTATATTATCGCTTAAATTATTTTTTGATCAGCAGAGATTTTCCTGTCATTTCTTCCGGCTGCTCCATTCCCATCATCTCAATCATAGTAGGAACGATATCTGCCAGACATCCGCCTTCTCTTAACGTATATGCCGGATCTGCATTTACGATGATGAAAGGAACCGGATTGGTGGTATGGGCAGTAAAAGGCGCTCCTGTCTCATAATCAACAAGCTGCTCCGCATTGCCGTGATCTGCGCAGATGAACATCTGTCCGTTTACTTCTTTGATTGCATCAACTGCTTTTCCTACGCATTCATCCACTGCTTCCACTGCTTTAATTGCGGCATTCTCCACGCCTGTATGACCAACCATATCCGGGTTGGCAAAGTTAATGATGATTACATCATATTGATTGGATTTAATTGCCTCTACCAACTTATCACAAACCTCGTAAGCACTCATCTGGGGCTTAAGATCATAAGTTGCAACGTCTTTCGGAGAGTTTACCAAAATCCTTTCTTCCCCTTCGTTTGGCTCCTCTACGCCTCCATTGAAAAAGAAGGTTACGTGGGCATATTTTTCGGTCTCTGCAATTCTTGCCTGCTTCATATGGTTTGCTGCAAGCCATTCTCCAAAGGTATTGGTCACAGAAATCTTATGGAAAGCAACCTCTTTGTTTGGAATCGTAGGATCGTAGTCAGAGAAGCATACGTAAGTGATATCCAGTCTTTTGCCTCTCTCAAATCCCTTAAAGTCATCGTCACAAAAACTTCTGGTGATTTCCCTTGCACGGTCAGGTCTGAAGTTAAAGAAAATAACAGAATCCCCATCTTTGATGGTTGCAACCGGCGCACCGTCTTTCACAACTACCGTGGGTTTCACAAACTCATCTGTCTCTTCTCTGTCATAGGAAGCCTGGATTCCCTCGGGACCGCTTGATGCTGTAAGTCCCTCTCCCTTGGTAAGGGCATCATATGCAAGCTGAACTCTGTCATAGTTATTATCCCTGTCCATTGCATAGTAACGGCCAGTGACAGATGCGATTTCTCCCACACCGATCTTCTTCATCTCCGCCTCAAGTTCCTCTGCATAACCTTTTCCGCTTGCAGGGGGCGTATCACGTCCGTCTAAGAAGCAATGCACATAAACTTTGGTCAGACCGTTTCTCTTTGCCAGTTCAAGCAGACCGTACAGATGGGTATTATGGCTGTGAACGCCGCCATCTGAAAGAAGTCCGAACATATGGAGTGCGGAATCATTTTTTTTGCAATTCTCCACTGCTTTTAAAAGCGCCGAATTTTCAAAGAAAGTTCCGTCCTGAATTTCCTTCGTGATCCTTGTCAGTTCCTGATATACGATACGGCCAGCTCCCATATTCAAGTGACCGACTTCAGAGTTACCCATCTGACCATCCGGAAGTCCTACTGCCATACCGCTTGCATTTCCCTTTACAAAGGGACATTCTGCCATCAACTTGTCCATAACAGGGGTTTTTGCTTCCGCTACGGCATTGCCATCCTGACGTTCATTCAGACCATATCCGTCTAAAATCATTAATACTGTAGGTTTTTTCATCGCTATTCTCCTTCTTTCTTTTTACTTCATCTATGCTAAACTATGTTACTTTAATAACAAATCTTACCACTTACGAATTATACACGTTTTAAATAGGCTATGCAACAACTTTTACTCGCCAGGCATTATCTCTTCCGTTCCATAAATCGCCTCAAGCCCATAATAACATGCCATCCAGGCATTCATCCAGTCATCTGCCGGTTCTTTGACGTAACTGGTTCCATTATAGGCGTCATATTTGCTGTCAGATGGTTTTACCATAGGAATCGTGACCGATGCTTTTCCCTGTCTCACCGCCTGCTCAATTCTTTGGACCCCTTCCATCACTTGCATATATGTTGCGTCGATTTTCCGATATTCTCTCTGGAAAGAATAGGAAAAAGACAGCACCATCACCACCGCCAAAACGGCGGGCAGGACACTCGGCAGCATGACCAGATCCCCATACAGATACGCCGCCGCAATGATCAAAAATATAATTCCAATAAACCATGTACGCTCCGGCTGCATAGCTGAAAACACCAGCACACAGATGGATGCTGCCCCTGCAAGAACATATAAAAACGTAAGCATCTTAAACCGTTCCTCATCCATCTTTTTTTGAAACACCAGAAAAGCAAGTATAATCAGTGCAAAAATGAGGATAAGCAGGGATAATTCCTGTTTTGAGACAGCTATAATTCTCTTTCCTCTTTCCATAAGTCCAGCCAAGTCTGTTTTGGAGGATATCCTGTAATTTCCCGGTGCCGAAATGAGCAGGATGATTCCCAGAATTCCTCCCGCAATCCCGCTAAATCCCCATTTAGGAACCGGTATTTTATGATAACGGTACAAAAAGATATACATCAAGCAAAGCAATACCATAGCGCCGCCGCTGTTTTCATTACTGCATCCGGCAAAAATCCCTAGAATTCCCATAATAGCCAGATTACGGACTCCATTTTCCATCACTTTCTGATTCATGAGATACACTCGATAGGGAAGCACAAAAGCCAGAATGAGAGCCGTATTCCACAAATAGTTTGCCGCTCCTGACGCCCATATGACCGTCATCCCAAACTGAGGGATGAAAAACCAAAGACATACATAAATAAAAATAAGCAGCAGCGTACTCTTCTTTTTACCATAGGAAGCATGAAGGTAAATGAGGGTGCCAAGTAAAATGAACATAAAAGAATTTAAAATCTTGAATCCTGTTTTTCCCAGCATAAGCGCCAGCTGCAGCATGCCGTGGGCAACAATCCGTCCATTACACATTTTCCAGTGATTTGCCATGGAGGAAAACACTTCCCATATCCGCATACGGTGCGTCGCCTCGTGAGGCGTTCCCATCGTGTCAAAAAAGAAATGATACTTAAAATCATCTGAGGTGTAATCCGCATGAAAATTTAAGATCAGCAGAATTCCAAACCCAATCCCCGTAACGACCAAATTCCAAAAAAATGTCGAATTTCCAAATCCTCCCCAAACTCTTGTTATGCCGGCTTTCATCTTTTGAAAAAGGCCCTTGCCGCAGATGCTTCCTTTTTTCTTATTGATCCACTTAAACAGGATATACAAAATCGTCAGCAGTGAAACCAGTTTTGCCGCACGCCATGCCGGAAGCTCATTAAAACGCACTTGAAACGTTCCTTCATATCCCGCCGGCAGATTAACCCTTATTCTGTTATTATCTTCACTTCTAGCAATCTCCAGTGTTTTATTCGTCGTAAGATCCCGTGCTTCATAACCAATATAATAAAACAGCGGCATCAAAATATAAGCGTCTTCCCTTTCGCTTTTACAGGTCAGTGTGATTTCATTATACCGCTTTTCAAAGCTTTCTATTACAGCCCCTTCTCCTACGGGAATTTGCTGCCCTTCTGTATTCGGTCCGTAGGTACCTTCGTATAGATATTCACCGGTTGAAACAGCATTGTTATCCAAGGCTGCAATGTCATATGCAAGGAGATAATCTCCTCTGTACATTGTGCTGTAAATAAGCTGTGAGCCCTGCAAAACAGCTACCAGTCCAACCAGCGCTGCAACAGCCGCGGCAGCTCTTTTCCCCCATGTACCTGTAATCTCCATTATAACAAATACTGCCAGTATGCTTCCAAAAAGCCCCGCCAATGTCAGAAAACGATAGGAAAATTGTATATGCAAAAAGAGACTTCCCAAAGCCGGTAAGATCTTATTTATGGCATAATAAGGGAATGCGGTAGACGCCATGAAAACCGAAAGGAGAAAGAAGCTGATACACAAGAACATCTTTTTCTCCAGTCTTTTCACCCTTCCCTTGGCATACATGCACACTGCCATTACCAGAATCATAAGATATGCCGTTCCAACCGGCTTGGGAAACTTTTGTGAAATGGAAGCGATTTCTCCCCATGCAGTGTTTAAGGTCCCATTCCAGTAAACAGCAAATAATTCTGCAAAATTTGCCCCCCATCTCTGAAAAGCCGGAGTCATCTGCGCCTTGGCAGTTACCACAAGGGGTTCCCCCATATACTGGAAAAACGGTACAATAAACCAAAGATTTACCAGTATTGTTATAAATGCTGTCTGACATAAATAAATCAACACATTTCTTCTAAATATTCTTTTGAGATATATCATACAGAAAATTATAATTATAAAAGCTGTCAGAAAGCAAGACAATACATGGGTCTGAATCAGACCGGTAAAACCTACTATGGGCGCAGCCAACTTATCCGCTGTAATTTTTTCATCTTCCTTTGCTTCAAATGCATACCAAAAGCATAAAAGCACGAGAGGTAGAAACAGCATTGCGGAATATTCCCCCAGCGCCGCACGTACATAGATACAGCTTAGCCGGTAGGGTGATAATGTATACAGGCAGCTTCCGAACAAAGCTGCATTTTTATCTTTGGCTATTTTCAAAAAAGCATAATAAGCCACCGCTGCTGTTCCAATATTCACAGCCCCTATATAACATTTGTACGCATTTTGCAAATTCACGCCCACAAGCCGCAAAAGTGCCGGAAAATACAGCAGTTGATCCCCGTACATGACGGATACCGGATATCCCCATCCGTTAAACCAGCCTGGCTGCAATCTTACCGGATATCCACCTGCAAGCAGTCCGTCTTTAAGCCCTTCTATTCTAAGCAGATGGAACATCAGGTCATGCCCGTACAGAATATACTCTTCCATCAGACCTAAAGACGCTATCATGCCTATCACAAATATGCCGATGATTTCCGTACATCTCTTAAATCTTCTATTTCTATAATAAATCAGAGCAGCTATTCCATTTATCAGAAGCAATTTTACAGCCATACAGAAGATCTGATAAATCTTTGAATTCGCCGCCATTTCAATGTGAATCCTGTTGACTGCAAAATCACCATCTGCTTCCGGTTCAATCACAAGCTGCAGATCATCCACGTCATCATTAACATAAATATCAAATCTTTTCTCCGACTGCAGATATGAAAGTTTTACATGATCCGTGTAAAGGCTATGTACTCCTTTTTCACTTGCCTGCGCATAACACAGTCCATTCCCTCTTCCTTTTTCATATTGGACCGTTACTGTGCAGATTCCTTTGGGCACACTGATTCTTTCTGTGCAGATTTTAACTGCCGCATCTGAGCGATCTGTAGAAATAATTTGAAAATCATATGTAAAAAATCCCTTTGACAAAATGCTCATGCTAAAAAAAAGCAATAAAAGCAGTTCCGCCAGACTGAATATCAAATAATAATTAATTTTTCTTATCTGATGCATTCTCTCTTCCCCTACCCTATTCATCCTGTTTCGTATCCCGCACTCCTATGCATAAGCTTTATCTACATCTATCACTACAAAGTAATTTTCATCCATTTCTTTTATCTGCTTTTCCATATATGATATCACTTCCTCATCCGACATTACATAATCATACGGAACCACTACATCAAAAAACAGGTTCGTATGCGTCGGACCATGTACGACTCGGAAATCATGAAACCTGACATTTCCTTCCATTCCGGCAACAATCTCTTCTATCTTATATTTGATATGATTGGTCAGTTCATCGTTCACACAGACAGGATCCATGTGAATCACCGCACTGCAATTGAGGTCATGAGCAAGCCTATGTTCTATCAGATCGATCATATCATGCAAAGCCAGAATGTCTCCCGTGGAGGGCACCTCAACATGAACCGAAAGCATTACTCTTCCCGGTCCGTAATTATGTACCACCAGATCGTGGAGCCCCAGCACCCCCTGATTTTTATATTCCATAATGATATCTTCTATATGTTTCACGAACTCCGGTTCCGGCGGCTGTCCAAGAAGCGACCCTACAGTGTCTTTCATGGCTCCGATTCCTGTCCAAATAACGAACAATGCCACCAGTATACCGCACAAGCCATCCGCCTTCACACCCGTGAAGTATGCAAGAAGTGTGGTAATTAAAACCACCATCGTAGAAACGCTGTCGCTGATACTGTCTTTGGCCGTTGCCATCATTGCAGCGCTGTCAATTTTCTTACTGATCCGGCTGTTATATAAAAACATATACAATTTCACGCAAATGGAAATTATAAGAATCACCAAAACCAAGGGGCTTGCATCTATCGCTTCCGGATGCAGCATCTTATCAATGGAAGATTTTAAAAGTTCACCCCCCATAAGTAAAATGATGACCGATACCAACAGCCCCGATATATATTCGATTCTGCCATGTCCGAAAGGATGATGACTGTCCGGTTTCTGACCTGCCATTTTAAATCCCACCAGCGTGATAATAGAGGAGCCTGCGTCTGAGAGATTGTTGAACGCATCCGCCGTTATGGCAATCGACCCTGAAAGCTGACCTGCAATAAATTTCATTAAAAACAGAAAAACATTCAGCGCGATTCCCACTGCACCGCAGAGCATACCATATAGCTGGCGGACTTTCATATTTGATGTATTTGTATAATCCTTAATAAATACTTTCGTTAATATTGAAATCATTTTCCTCTTTACTCACTTTTTTGTAAATGCTTCGACCTGTACTGAATAGTTACCTTTTCTTATAGATAGTGACAGCCTCCTCAAACCGAGGAGGCTGCTTACATCCTATAAAGCAGTTCGCGATGCGTATCGACGTTTGATTCGTCAATATTCTGTAGTCCACTCGTGTTCTCCTCCCCAGTCTCCAATAAGCTGGGAGGTAGTGCCTTCCGGCGTCGATACTCTTGTTTCAAACCGATAGTTCATCTGCGGTACATATTCGCCGCCAATCTTCACATTGCTGTAAAGGTATACAAATTCATATGTCGTATGGGGATAGTATTCTCCGTTTTCTGCCGCCGGTTCATAGGAAATACACAGCCTCTGCACACCTGCATCCTCCTGTTTTGCTCCCCAGATTTTGATGATGCCGGCAGTTCCCGGACAATCCTCAAAATCTGCAAAAGAAAAGGTCCAGCGTCCCTCTTCCTGCATCAGCTTCATTCTCTCCCGACTCACAGGTATGTATGTCTTTCCGCCCCAATATTCCATGGTTCCCTCAATAAATTGGTCTCTGAGGGAAACATATTCATCTGACTGTATAAAACCTTTGATTGGTGCAAAATCACCAGACTCAAATATTCCAAATGCTTCTGCAAAAGTTTCCTGCGCCCATGTCGCTTTTGCAAGACAGGCAGTAAGCTGTGCCGTCTCTCCCGCCTCATCCATTGCTTCTATCTGGGCAAGGAGATTCTGATAATCAGAAATATGTTTTACATCAAGCCAAAGCACCGGATTACCCGGTACTGCAAACTTCACAATTTCTGTTTTCAGTTCTTCCACCGGATTTGCCTGATAAATTGCAAACATTCTGTTCATGATCTCCAGATACTGTTCAAAACCGCATAAACCATTTTCGCCCTCATTGCAAAATAATTCAGTATTCTCATTCATGAACAGCCGTCCATAACAGGCATCAAGAAGTTTGTACACGTCTGCATTCATCTGATCCTTTTCAAGAGCCATAACACATTTTTCAAGCGTCTGAAAAGTACAATTCTGTGCATTAATATCTGCAACAGCGTCATTCAAAAGGTGTACGCAATATTCCTGCAGAAGACTTTCGTCCTGAGTCGTTTCCCATCCTCTATATAAAACCTGTTCCGCCGCTTCCCAATCCTCCTGGGTCAGGTAAACACCTGCCATAGCTCTATATGCTTTAATGGATTTTGAATCAATCTTCAAAGCTTCCTCACAGGATGCAATAGCTTCCTCATAGTCCATCGTCTGCACATACTCTCCTGCAGCTTCAAGCTGCTTTGCTATCTTTATTTCAGGCAGCAGATTATAGAAGAGCATACCCCCGCCTGCAAGACCGGCAACTATAAAGAAAAGAACGAAGATTCTCTCCAGCATTACGGCTCTTTTTCTGCGCTTTCTTCTTCTCTCTCTTGCCGTCGCCGTCATTTTCTTTCTTCTAACTTCTTTTTCCATCATATTTAATATAACCTCAACTTAAAAATCCTCATTGCAGGCAGTGTTTTTACACTACCTTTTTCATACTAACACAATGGAAGTCGGTTGACAAACGATTTCTGGTTCATTCATCGATTTTATAGTTACAATTCAGCCTTTGTTTTCACAGTAACTACAACTTCACATCATATCTGCTCTTTTTTGACAAAAAAACCTCTCTCACTTCTATTGCCCCGCCCTGTCCTTGTATTTCTATCCGGCTTTTCTTTCCTTCCGCTTCTATCGCTTCTGCTGTTTCTTTCACTTCTGCCCGCTTTATCTGCTCTTCCGCCTTTGTCTTTTCTTCCGGCTCTGTCCCTTCTTCCGGTCCTGTCACCTCTTCCTGCTCTTCTGTTTCTTTCAAAATAAGGTTTTTCTTCCTTTATCTCCTCCGGCTCATCTCCAATATTCATCTGCATGAAAGCCGCTGCCAGATCAAGCACTGAAAATCCATTCTCTTCCGCCGCCTGTTGAATGGACTTTTTGATATCAGCTAAGTCCTTCTGCTCCATGATCTCCATCGCTTCTAAGAATAACTTGCCTGTTTTTACTTTTGTGATATCGGCCGGTGTGGGAATCTTTCTCTCCCTGATGGTCGTGTGACAAATCCTCTCAATATCACGGATCTTAAAGATTTCTCTCCCTGATATCAACGTGAAGGCTCTGCCCTTTCTGCCTGCCCTTCCAGTACGCCCGATTCTATGCACATAGTATTCAATATCTTCTGGAATATCATAATTAAATACCGCATCCACTCCGCTTACGTCAATGCCCCTTGCTGCCACATCCGTAGCAATCAAAATGGCACATCTGCCATTCCTGAACAGATTCATGACCGTATCTCTCTGATTCTGTGACAGATCACCGTGAAGCCCTTCCGCCTCATATCCTCTTTCCTTCAGTATACCGTTAATTTCATCCACCATCCGCTTTGTATTACAGAAAACAAGACTTCTTGCCGGCTGATAGTAGTCGAGCAATCTGATCAGCGCCTCCGCCTTATCTTTTTTTGCCACCCTGTAATACGCTTGTTTGATGGCAGACACTGTAATCTCTTTAGGTGTCACCTTGATATAAACAGCATTTTTCTGGTAAGTCCCTGTAATGTCCAAAATTGCCTGAGGCATGGTCGCGGAAAAAAGCGCCATCTGATGTTGCGTTGGCATATCTTCCAGAACTGTCTCGATATCCTCACGGAATCCCATGTTCAGCATTTCATCCGCTTCATCAAGCACAATCATTTTAATATGAGCCGTCTTAATCGTGTGGCGCCTTAAATGATCCATGACACGTCCCGGCGTGCCGACGATAATTTGTACCCCCTGGCTGAGCGCTCTGATCTGCCTTAAAATATCCTGACCGCCATAAACCGGCAGTACTTTGATCCCGCTCATATATTTTGTCAGTTTCCGTATCTCTTCCGCCGCCTGCATTGCCAGTTCCCTGGTAGGGCAGAGAATGATTCCCTGCGGTTTTTTCAGCTGCGGATCGACACTCTGAATCATGGGAATCGCAAATGCCGCTGTCTTACCCGTACCGGTCTGCGCCTGTCCAATAATATCCTTTCCTTCAAGAAGTACCGGAATCGCCTGCTCCTGAATGGGCGTCATGGTTTCAAATCCCATTTCCTCCACTGCTTTTAAGATATCCGGATGAATACCGGAATCACTATATTTTAATTTATTCTCTATTTCTTCTTTTCTTTCTTCCAATTTATCTACCATCCATTCATTCATTTTCATCATTTAAAAACTGTTCTATTATAAACCTTGGACGTGCTTTTGTCTCTAAATAGATCTTTCCAATATATTCTCCCACCACGCCAAGGGAAAGCAAAATCAATCCTCCAATTGCCCATACCGAAACCATAAGTGTTGTCCAGCCTACAATCGTCGCTCCCATAAAATGGCGGATTAGGCTGTAAATCAGCATACCGATGCTGACCAGAAAAATGAAAAACCCAAGCCCTGTTATTATTCTGATTGGCTTTGTGCTAAGAGATGTCACGCCCTCCACTGCAAAGGACAACATCTTTCCCAAGGGATATTTGCTTTCACCCGCAAACCGCTCTCCCCGTTCATAGTAAACTACATCCGTCGAATACCCAATCATAGGTACGATCCCCCGCAGGAATAAATTCACTTCACCGTATTGTGCCAATCCTTCCAGCGCCCGCCTGCTCATAAGGCGATAATCTGCATGATTGAACACGGTGTTTGCTCCCATCCCATTCATCACCTTATAAAATCCCTCTGCAGTTGCCTTTTTGAAAAAGGTATCTTTCTGCCGGTTGCTCCGCACACCGTACACAATATCTGTTCCATCCAAATATTTATTCACCATTTCATCAATGGCATCTATGTCGTCCTGTAAGTCTGCATCCATGGAAATCACCATATCTGCATGGTCTTTCACCGTCATCAGACCGGCAAGCAGCGCATTCTGGTGCCCCCTGTTCCTGCTCAGATTGATACCTCCAAAAATCTTATCCTTCTGATGCAGCTCTTCAATCAACTCCCATGTTCTGTCTTTTGAACCATCATTCACAAAAATCACACGGCTTCTTGCATCAATCTTCTTTTTTCCAATTAATTCATTCATTTTTTCCCGAAGGCGTGCTGACGTTTCAGGTAATACCTCCTCCTCGTTGTAACAAGGGATTACCAGATACAAAACATTTTCCATGAAGACTCTCCTTACCTGCTTCCAGCATGGAAATCAGCAGCGGCATAACACCACTGCTGATTTCATCAAATGTGCATTATTTTACTTTATAACTCACTATACATGTTTTGAACACTTTTATTTATAGTTAACAATCTTGCCAAAATCAGCTTTCAGAGAAGCGCCGCCTACAAGACCGCCGTCAATGTCAGGCTGTGCAAAAAGCTCAGCTGCATTGCCTGCATTTACAGAACCGCCGTACTGAATACGAACAGCATCTGCAGTAGCTGCATCATAAACTTCTGCGATGCCGTCACGGATTGCTTTACATACTTCCTGCGCCTGCTCTGTAGTAGCTGTCTTTCCTGTTCCGATTGCCCAGATTGGCTCATAAGCGATTACCATGGAAGCAACCTGATCTGCTGTAACATCTACCAAATCAGATTTGATCTGCATACGGATCCAGTCAAGGGTAATACCCATTTCTCTCTGTTCCAGTGTCTCGCCGCAGCAAAGGATAGGTGTAAGTCCTGCCTCGAATGCTTTCTTTACTTTCTTATTTAAGAGAGCATCGTCTTCTTTAAAGTAATCACGTCTCTCTGAATGTCCGATGATGACATACTTAACACCTGCATCTACCAGCATGGGTGCAGCGATTTCTCCGGTGTAAGCGCCCTTTTCTTCAAAGTACATGTTTTCTGCACCAACCTCAACGTTGGTTCCTTTGACAGCTTCCACTACAGGAACAATGTCGATTGCAGGAACACAGTAAACGACATCTACATCATCAGATTTAACTAAATCCTTCAGTTCTTCACATAAAGCTACTGCCTGGCTGGGAGTCATGTTCATCTTCCAGTTACCGGCTACAATTTTTCTTCTTGCCATTTTCTTTTCTCCTTCATTCATTTTAAGCAATTATTTATCGTCTGCTGCAACTACACCCGGCAGTTCCTTGCCTTCTAAGAATTCAAGGGAAGCGCCGCCGCCTGTAGAAATATGGCTCATCTTATCAGCAAATCCTAACTGATTGACAGCTGCTGCGGAATCGCCGCCGCCGATAATCGTTGTTGCGTCTGTCTCTGCAAGAGATTTTGCTACTGCAATAGTTCCCTTTGCAAGAGTCGGATTCTCGAACACGCCCATAGGTCCGTTCCATACAACCGTCTTAGCTGATTTAACAGCATCTGCATAAAGTTCTGCTGTCTTGGTTCCGATATCGAGACCTTCCATATCAGCAGGAATCTTATCAGCATCCACTACTTCCACATCAATAGGTCCGTCAATAGGATCCGGGAAAGATGCTGCGATTGTAGTATCGATAGGAAGGAGCAGTTTCTTTCCAAGCTTTTCTGCCTTTTCCATCATTTCCTTACAGTAATCAAGTTTTTCGTCATCCACTAAGGATTTTCCGATTTCATAGCCCTGTGCTTTCAAGAAAGTAAATGCCATACCACCGCCGATGATCAGTGTATCGCACTTTTCAAGAAGGTTGTTGATTACATTCAATTTATCTGCAACCTTAGCGCCGCCTAAAATTGCAACGAAAGGTCTTACAGGATTTTCTACGGCATTGCCGAGGAAATCGATTTCTTTCTGCATCAGATACCCAACTGCACATTCGCCGCCTTTTGCACGGATATATTCTGTAACGCCTGCTACAGACGCATGTGCTCTATGGGAAGAACCAAAAGCATCACATACATAAACGTCTGCAAGGTCAGCCAGTTCTTTGCTGAATTCTTCGCCGTTCTTTGTCTCTTCTTTTCCGCGGAAACGTGTATTCTGAAGCAGTACCACATCTCCGTCTTTCATTTCTTCCACTGCCTTGGTTGCTGCTTCGCCGGTTACATTATAGTCTGAAACAAAGTTAACTTCCTTGCCCAGTTTTTCGGAAAGTCTCTTAGCAACAGGCGCTAAAGATTCTCCCTCGTTCGGACCATTCTTAACTTTTCCAAGATGGGAGCAAAGGATTACCTTGCCGCCGTCTGATAACAATTTATTGATTGTGGGAAGCGCTGCAACGATACGTGTCTCGTCTGTGATCTCACCATTTTTAAGAGGTACATTAAAATCGCATCTTACAAGTACTCGCTTTCCAGCAACATTGATATCATCAACTGATTTCTTATTTAATCCCATGATTATTTCCTCCATTTTCTTAATAGAAATAAGGGTCCGGTCCCATAAGACCGGACCCTTAAGGTCTTTGTTATTATGCTAACTCAGAGAAGTATTTGATTGTTCTTACCATCTGGCTTGTGTAAGAATTCTCATTGTCATACCAAGATACAACCTGTACCTGTGTATTTCCGTCTTCCATAGGAGCTACCATTGTCTGTGTAGCATCGAAGATGGAACCAAATGTGCTGCCGATGATGTCGGAAGATACGATTTCATCTGTGTTATATCCGAAGGATTCTGTAGCAGCAGCCTTCATAGCATCATTGATCTGATCCTTTGTAACCTGTCCCTTAACAACTGCAACTAAGATTGTTGTAGAACCTGTAGGGGTAGGAACACGCTGAGCAGAACCGATCAGCTTGCCGTTCAATTCAGGGATAACAAGTCCGATTGCCTTAGCAGCGCCTGTTGAGTTGGGAACGATGTTCTGAGCGCCTGCACGGCTTCTTCTCTTATCGCCCTTTCTCTGAGGTCCGTCAAGAATCATCTGATCGCCTGTGTAAGCATGAACTGTTGTCATGATACCGCTCATGATAGGAGCCAGGTCATTTAAAGCCTTAGCCATAGGAGCTAAGCAGTTTGTTGTACAGGAAGCTGCAGAAATAACTGTATCTTCAGGCTTTAATGTTTTATGGTTTACATTATAAACGATTGTAGGAAGATCATTTCCGGCAGGTGCGGAGATAACTACCTTACGAGCGCCTGCTGCAATGTGTGCGCTTGCTTTGTCCTTGGAGGTATAGAAACCTGTACATTCAAGAACAACGTCTACCTTTAATTCTCCCCAAGGAAGATTCTTAGCATCTGCTTCTTTGTAGATTGTGATAGTCTTTCCGTTAACGGTGATGGAATCATCTCCGTAAGATACGCTGTCTGCATATTTGTATTTGCCCTGTGCGGTATCATACTTTAATAAGTGTGCAAGCATCTCAGGACTTGTCAAATCGTTGATTGCTACTACTTCATAACCTTCTGCATCAAACATCTGTCTGAATGCAAGACGACCAATACGGCCAAAACCATTAATTGCTACTCTTACTGCCATTTTAGTTTCCTCCTAAAATTGAATAATTATTTTATATTATTTTGCAATCTTTTAAGATTGACAAAATTTTATCAGCAGGATTATTTTACCTAATTTGTCCCAAAAGTTCAAGATGTAATTGAAAAATAATTGTATTTTACTGGAAATTTTAATATTCTTTTTATATTTATCTTATATATTTTACAATCCATTGTATTTTTTATTCAAATTCGCTAAACTAAAAAGGTAAGGAAGGAGGCTGTCTATGGCTATCAAAACAGATTATCACCTGCATACCTCGTTTTCGGGGGATTCTACCGCTCCTATGGAGGATATGATTTTAAAAGGAATCGAGCTGGGACTGACCAGCATGTGCTTCACAGAACATATGGATATGGATTATGTTTACGTTAAACCTGAGGAAAATGGTATGTTTGAATTGAACACAGATTCCTATCTATATGAACTGGCAAACCTAAAAGAAAAGTATTCCGGGAAGATCCAGCTTCTTTTCGGGGTAGAACTGGGTGTCCAGCCTCATCTTCGCCGGGAACTTGCCGTCTATGCCAAGAGTTTTGAATTTGATTTCATCATAGCTTCTTCTCATTTATGCAACAGAAAGGATCCTTATTACCCTTATTTTTATGAAAACCGCACGGATGAGGATGCCTACAGGGAGTACTTTTCTTCTATACTGGACAATTTGAAAGCTTTCAGTAACTTTGACGTTTACGGGCATCTGGATTACGTAGTCCGTTACGGAAAAACCAAGGATGCCGATTACAGCTATGAACAATACAAGGATATTCTGGATAAAATTCTGGAAACACTGATTGAAAAAGAAAAGGGACTGGAGCTCAATACCGGCGCCATTTCGTATGGGCTCCATGATTTGAACCCCTGCACCGGAATTTTGAAACGGTACAGGGAGCTTGGCGGTGAAATTATCACGGTAGGCTCTGATGCCCATGAGCCGTGGGCAATTGCCCGAGGGTTCGCACAGGCTGCTGAAGTCCTCACTGCCTGCGGGTTTCAGTACTATACTACCTTTGAAAAAAGGACCCCTGAATTTCACCGCATTTAAACAAACACCCCACACATTACAGGATGGTTCCGCCTCCCATAACATATTCACCATCATAGAACACCACTGCCTGTCCCGGCGTTATGGCCCGGACAGGCTTTTCAAATTCCACGTGAATCTCATCTGCTTTCGTCTGATAAGAGGTGCACCACTCTCCTTTATGGGCATAGCGGACTTTTGCCCACATTCTCCGCGGTACCTTCAAATCTTCCATTCCCATAAAGTTTATATGGTTGCAGTCAAGTTCTGTCCTGAACACATCCTGTTCGCTGATGACCACCTCATTTGTTTCCGGGCGAAGCTCCGACACGAAAACCGGATGTCCCATGGAAAGTCCCAGACCTTTTCGCTGCCCCACTGTATAATGGATAATGCCCTTATGCGCGCCGAGAACTTCACCCTTTTCTGAAACGAAATTTCCCGGTCCGGGCACCTTATCCGGCGCCTCATTCGTAATGAAAGCTGCATAATCACCATCCGGCACAAAACAAATATCCTGACTGTCCGGCTTCGCTGCCACCGGAAGATGATTCTGCTCGGCAATTTCCCTGATTTCTTCCTTTGTATACTCTCCCACTGGCATCAGAGTGTGGGCCAATTGAAACTGCGTCAAGTTATAAAGAGCATAGGTCTGATCCTTTTTGGCTGTAACAGAATTGCGGACAGCATATCTGCCATTTTTCAGTTGTTCTATTCTGGCATAGTGCCCGGTTGCTATATAATCCGCTCCAATTTCCATACTGCGTGTAAGAAGGGATTCCCATTTTACATATCTATTACATGCAATGCAGGGATTGGGCGTTCTGCCGGCAAGGTACTCAGAGATAAAATAGTCCACCACATTTTTCTGAAATTCTTTCTTAAAGTTCATAACATAGTGCGGAATATCCAATATCTGCGCGACTCTCCGCGCATCCTCCACCGCAGACAAGCCGCAGCATCCCCCGTTTTCCTCATCGAAAACAGGATCATCTCTGTCCTGCCAGATCTGCATTGTGACGCCAATCACATCATATCCCTGTTCCTTTAAAAGAAATGCCGCCACAGAGGAATCCACTCCCCCCGACATGCCTACCACTACCTTCTTCTTCATATGTTAATACTCTTCCTCATCATCTTCATGAATGTAACTGTTCAGTCCCCTCACAGTTACAATGCAAAATCCATCCTAAATTGCCTACGGCAATGGGATTTTGCA
>CAYOED010000030.1:0-40053 GCA_964402925.1 uncultured Lachnospiraceae bacterium
TCTGGCTTTTGAAGATTTATTCTTAGGACAAATAGACATCGTTACACCTCCTTATCCGCGTTAAAGATATCTTTAATAGCTGCCATTCTGGGATCCGGAACGAATGTATCGCATCCGCATTCTCCCTCGTTTAAGTTGTGCCCACACTGCTTACATATTCCCTTGCAATCCGGTTTGCACAATACTTTAACAGGCATATTAACTAAGATTTCACTGTTCAGGAAAGCTTCTGTATCCAGTTCATACCCAAGCATAAACTCCTGCTCGTCCTGATCATACGACTGCTGTTCAACATCCGGCGAGAACACTTCCTGCTCGAATCTCACATCCAGAGGCTGTTTCACCATCTGCAGACATCTGTCACAGGGGATTTCTAATACCAGCCTAATGTTTCCATTAATCAGAACCTTTCCGGTTCCCAGATTAGAAAACATCATCTCGGCAGGAGATTTTTCAAGAATCTTATAATCATTTCCCATGTAAGAAAAGCTGTCCGGCTCGTATATGAGACTTTCTCTTCTGTCTTTTCCTTCAGATGTAAATACATCAGTCAGATTAATCAACATATTAAGCTCCCTATGAATCACACACTCCAACAATTATAACGATGGTTATGAGATTTGTCAATACCTGCGCCAAATTATTTTTATCAAATCAATTGACCCTAAATCAATGCTACCGTTTCTCTTGCAATTGCAAGTTCCTCATTGGTGGGTATGACAAACACCTTGGTTCTGCTCTCAGGGGTAGAAATCAGCATATCCTCCCCTCGCATAGCATTTGCTTCCTCGTCAAGTTCTATTCCCAAATATCCTAAGTATGAAGCAACCATGGTTCTGATAAGCGCATTGTTCTCTCCGATTCCTGCCGTAAAGCAGATAACATCCACACCGTTCATCGCCGCTGTGTATGCCCCCACATATTTTGCTACCCTGTAGGCAAATGCCTTGATTGTTCTTTCGGCAGCATGATCCCCTTCGCGATATGCCTTTTCCAAATCTCTGAAATCAGAAGAGAAACCGCCTGATAATCCCAGCACACCGGACTCTTTATTCAGCACATTCAGAATTTCATTTACGGACTTGCCTTCTTTATTGCACAAAAATTCAATGATGGCAGGATCCAGATCCCCTGAACGTGTACCCATGATAAGTCCTTCTAAAGGAGTCAGTCCCATGGAAGTATCTACACATCTGCCATTCTTTACCGCAGAAATGCTTGCTCCGTTCCCCAAGTGACAGACAATAATTTTCAAATCCTCATATTCCTTTTTTAACAATTCGGCCGCCCTGTGAGATACATAAGAATGGCTGGTACCGTGAAAACCATACCTCCTAATCTTATAATCTTCATAATAGTGGTATGGAATTCCATACAGATATGCCTCCTCCGGCATCGTCTGATGAAAGGCAGTGTCAAAAACGGCTGCCATGGGCGTGTTTGGCATTAATTCCATACAAGCTCTGATTCCAATCAGATTTGCAGGGTTATGAAGAGGTGCAAGGTCATTGCACTTTTCAATCGCTTTTATGACTTCCTGCGTAATAATGGTGGAAGATGCAAAATCCTCTCCCCCGTGCACGATTCGATGTCCCACTGCCCCAATCTCGTCAAGACTCTTTACCACGCCGTTCTTGGCATCCGTCAGCGCATCCAGCACAAGCCTTACCGCCTGGGTATGATCATTCATAGGCGTAACTGTTTCCTGTTTTTCTCCTCCGGCAGGCGAATATGTCATCCTGCTTCCTTCAATACCGATTCTTTCACAGATTCCCTTTGCAATCACTTCCTCAGATTTGGAATTGATCAACTGGAATTTCAGGGAAGAACTGCCGCAGTTGATTACCAGAACATTAATATCTTTCATTGTTTTTCCTCTCTATCCGTTTATTTCTAATGCAATATCTTTTATGCCAGCTGAGCCTGAACAGCCGTAAGCGCTACTACACCGACGATATCCTGCCATGAACACCCTCTTGACAAGTCGTTGACCGGCTTTGCGATTCCCTGAAGCATTGGTCCGTAGGCTTCTGCATTTGCCAGTCTCTGTACCAGCTTGTATCCGATATTTCCGCAGTCCAGATTCGGGAAAATCAGCACATTTGCCTTACCAGCAACATCGCTTCCCGGTGCTTTAGATTTCGCCACCTGCGGTACCAGTGCGGCATCGGTCTGCAGTTCGCCGTCTATCATAAGATTAGGGTACTGCTCGTGTGCAATTCTGGTGGCTTCAACCATTTTATCTACAAGTGGATGCTTGGCGCTTCCCTTGGTGGAATGGGACAGCATTGCAATAATCGGCTTTGCTCCCACCAGACTCTTAAAGCTTTTGGCAGAGGTATCAGCAATTGCCGCCAGTTCCTCCGGTGTGGGATCCTGATTCAATCCGCAGTCAGCAAACAGGAAAGTTCCATTCTCGCCGAACTCGCAATTCGGCACGCACATCAGGAAAAATCCTGAAACCAGCTTCACACCAGGCGCCGTTTTTAAAATCTGCAGCGCAGGACGCAGTGTGTCTGCCGTTGCATGGCAGGCTCCGGCAACCATGCCGTCGGCATCATTTGCCTTTACCATGATGACTCCGAACGTAAGATAATCACTAAGAAGGATATCCCTTGCCTTTTCAAGCGTCATGCCTTTATTCTTTCTTGTCTCATACAGCAGATTCACATAGTCATCCAGTTTATCACACAATTCGGGATTGATAATCTTAACTCCGTCAAGCTCTATCTCCAGCCACGTAGCTCCATCCATAATCTTCTCTTCATTCCCAATCATAATAATGTCTGCAATACCTTCTTTTACAATGTGTGAAGCAGCAATCAATGTTCGCTTGTCCGTCGTTTCCGGCAGAACAATCGTCTTTCTGTCCATCCGTGCCTTGTCCTTTATCACATCAATGTATGACATACCCCATTCTCCTTTCATAACCCGCCTTATTTGTCATTTTTTTCATATTGTAATTATATTTCAAACCGCTTTTCACGGCAAGGATAACCTTGTAAAAAATTGTGTAAATTTTAATACACAATTTGCCTCTTTTCAGTTTTTGTGATACATTTTAAATAATAAACATATTGTTTGGCAGGACGTATTTTCCTGTCAGATTAAATACAGCATTTTTATGCCGGAAATTGTGAGGATAATTCGTGAAAACTACTGCTATAATAGCCGAATATAATCCATTTCATAATGGTCACCAATATCATATTGCGGAGACGAGACGCCAAACAGGCGCAGATTTTATTCTTGTCCTTATGAGCGGCGATTTCGTCCAGCGCGGCGCGCCGGCACTCTGCAACAAATATATCCGTACAAAGATGGCTCTTCTTGGCGGTGCCGATGTGGTAATCGAACTGCCAAGCCTCTACGCCCTCTCCAGTGCAGAATTTTTTGCCGGAGGCGCAGTCACTTTGCTGAATCAGCTAAATGTAGTCGATACTTTATCCTTTGGCAGTGAATCCGGAAATCTGTCTCTTTTTGAAAAGAGTTCCCGGACTATGATCGAGCAGGCGGATCTACTGATCTCCCGAATCAAGGCAGGCTTAAAAAACGGCTTCCATTACCCGGCTGCAAGGGCAGATGCAATGTCGGAGATTTTCATCAACCATTCAGACGCAGAGGAACTTAATGCACTTTTTACATATCCAAATAACATTCTTGGACTGGAATACTGTAAAGCGCTGATGGCCCTTAAAAGCTCCATCCGCCCCTTCACCTTAAAACGTGAAGATGCCGGTTATCATAATATCTCTGTTTTGGATCATACCTCCAGCCATATCTCCGCTTCCGCCATAAGAAATGCCTTAATTAAGACTCCCGAGATTGTTGCAGAGTATGTTCCCCGCGAAGTATATCAGCTTCTTGCGGAAAACAGTCTTCTTACATCCTTTCTCACGGAGGATGCTTTTTCCATGGCGCTTTACTACAAATTGCTTACAGAAAAAGAGCATGGTTTTTCAGAGTATCTGGACTGCACACCCGATCTGTCCGATAAAATCTGTAAAAATCTTCCTGACTTTACCGGGTTTATTGATTTCTGTCATCTGCTGAAGTCAAAAGAATTAACTTATACAAGATTAAGCCGTGTGCTGATGCATATTTTATTCAATATCAAAACTCCTGAATATTTTCGTCCGCCTCTGCTTTCAAGGAGTCTTTTTGTCCCTTATGCCAGATTGCTTGGTTTTAAGAAAGAAGCGGCTCCGCTCCTTTCCTCCATCAAAAAAAGCAGCCAGATTCCGTTGCTTTCCAAACTCGCTGATGCCGGTTCCCTTTTAAGTGAGGATGCATTTGCTATGTTACAGCAGGATATCCTCTGTGCGTCCATTTATGAATCTGCGGTATTCCACCATACTGGGAGGACGCCTTTAAACGAACTAAAGCAGTCGCCGATTATCCTTCCATAAAAACACCGCCGCGTGTCGCGGCGGTATATTGTACTTAAAACACAATCTGATCGCGCCCTTGTTTTTTCCCAAGATAGAGTTTTGTATCAGATTCTCTGATGATGTGGTCGATCTTGTCCTCGCTGCCTTCCACCACACCGAATGTCATCGTGATGTGGATTTCTTTTTCATTTTGATAACCTATGGCGCTGCTGCGAATATTCTCCATCAGCTCCTCAACAGACTTTACCGTATCCTCCAAATTAGAATTTTGAAAAACCAGAAGGAATTCCTCTCCGCCCCATCTTGCAGCAAATCCTCTTCTGCGCATATGTTCTTTCAACTGGTCTGCAAGATGAACTAATACAATATCACCGCACTCATGCCCATAGGTATCATTTACCTTTTTAAAATAATCAACATCTCCTAACGCCACGCAAAAGGGGATTCCTGAGCGTCTGTATTCATCCTGTATCTGTCTTGCCATCTTTTCCCCGCTTCTTCTGTTGTAGAGTTTTGTCAAAATATCTTGTTCCACCAGCTCTCTTAAAGATTTTTGCATCTTTACCGCATGCTTTCCCATCTCGCTCAATTCATCGCTTCGCTTTAACACATAGCTGTCCAGTTCCGCGTGCAGATTGCCATTTGTAACCTTTTCCAGAAATCCTTCTATCTTTCGAATCGCACTGACCAACTGCCTTGAAAATCGTATGGTAAAAAATCCTGCAAACAAAACAGCTGCAATCGCCAACAGCACAATGGGCAGGATTGCATGAAAGACAAGCCCGTCCACATATTCTGATGGCTTTCCCACAAAAATCATCCCAATACAGCTGCCATCAGAATTGATAAGCGGAGCGTAATAGGCAAAATATTTTTTATTGTCAATCATGAGACTTGGATAAAATGCTTCCATCCCGCCTTCCAATACATCCTTTGTCACCACCGCACTGGCCTTCGTGCCTGTCACACGTTTGCCCTTCGCATCCATAATCGTCGAAAGAATCCGTATATCTTGATAAAAAAGAGTGACATCTGCATCCGTATTTTCCTTAACCTTATCAATAATGGAAAAATCAACGCCGATCTGATGTTCTCCCTTAAACAGAGAAATAACACCATCCTCATCTACCGCACTGTAGTCTCCTGGATATACATCATCATATATCATCAGAATGGTACTGCATAAATTTTTAAGTCCCTTCTGCGCTTCCTGCCCTATTGAATCATCAAGACTTTTCATACAAAAAGCCGTTATGACAAGCACTAACAAAATAATCGGTATGATAGAAATCCCGAGTAACTCCCGATATAAACTATTTTGTTTAACCCTCTTCTTCATCCGCCCCTCCAATAATTTCATGGAATCTAACGATTCTCATTTACATAAATCTGCACTCTGCTTTGGATAATGGCAGCTACATCCTTAGCACTCTTCTGTCCTGCAAAGTACGGCGCTGCTTCCTCTTCGATGATGTTCTCCAATGTATCATCCCTTTTGTAAATCTGGGTAAAGCTGTAGAGCTGTTCCACCAGTTCGTCTGCCTCCTGCTGGGTCATTGGCGAAATTGGAATTTCCTGACCGCCTATATACATAACATCTTCATATTCCTCTTTATTTCCATTCTCATCCAGATAGTAGGGCTTCTCCATTGCCTCCTTTGCAAGCTCATTAAGACGCTTTATGCTGATAGGGAAGCCATAAGTCACATTTTCTTCCTGATATTCATCCGTAAGGAAGATTCTCAAAAACTCCCATGCGCCTTCTTTATTCGCTGACTTTGCGGACAATGCAAACTGCAGATCCGGTGAAATGACAGATCCGTCTTCATTGGAAGAAGGGAAACCGATCATGGTAATTTTTTCTCCAAATGTTCCCTTTTCCATATTGTTAAAATCCCTGAAGCTGACGAAATAATATACGGTTCCAAGGGTCCTGCCTTCCCGCCACATGGTATCGTAATTGTTCCAATATTCATCCGTGTATATATCGTCAGAAATCTGCTCAGGAAAAGTTCCGATGAATTCAAGCATTTGAATAAATTCATCCGAATTGAAATTGCAGACACCTCTTTCCCAATCAATAAACTGATTTCCGGACATAGACATACAATACTCCAGCATCATACCCCTTGTAGTACCTTCTAGAAGCTGGGTTCCTTCCGGCTTGGCAGAGAGCAAGTCCATTGCATCCTGCACGGTCCATCCTCTTTCTTCTCCAACATCAGAAGCCTTTGCCGCAAGGGTTTGAATGGAATAAGAAGGGACAAGAGAATACATTTTCCCGTCCAAAGAAAATGCATCTACAATATTCGGCATAAAGTTATTCATATCAAGAGCTTCATCCTTTTGAATGTATGGTTTCAAATCTTCAAAAAGCCCCTTGTTGATATAGCTTTCCACCGGCATTGCATAATTGACCAGTATAATATCCGGTACCTTTCCTGATGCAATATCTGTATTCATCCTGTTGATTCCTGCCATATAGTCATCGCCCGAGCCATACTGGGAAGTGTAGTCCAGAATAGAAATTCTGTAATCTTCATTTTCTTTATTGAAATTGATCACAAGACGTCTCACGAACCAATTGGAATCAGCCATGGCAAGAACAATCTCCTGTTTTTCCTTTATCTCTTCAGGCGGCACTTTCGAAAATCTCGCAAGTGTATTGTAGCCCTCCATATTATCATATGTGGCAAAAAAATCTTTGTCATTGATTCCCACCACCTGATAAAGACCATAAATATCCATATCCGAATCAATATAACTCATAAGCTGTTTTTTATCGGAATCCCCCAGATTATATCCGTACACACCGTAACTGTCGCTCAGATATAAATCATATCCCTTTCCTGCATAGAAATTATAGCCATAGGACATTCCGGGAATCTCATATTTCTCTCCGATTGCTCCCGTTTCCAAGTCAACAGTCGCAATAAATACGCCGTTATTCTCATAAAAAACGGCTGCCATCCTTCCATCCTCAAGTACAATAAAATCTGCACTTTCAAACAGATTTTCATTTTCATTTGGGGACATAATTCCCAAATAATTACCCTCCAAATCAAATTTCATGAACATGCCGTAAGAATTAATATAGATTGCGTTTCCCTTGTCCAGAATCACATCTCTCACATAAAAGTATCCATTCTCCTCCCCGAGCCGGGCAAAATCCGGTATGTCATTCAACTTAACAGAAAAGTATTCCTCACCGGAAAAGTCCATTTTTACAAGATAATATTCATCTACATATTCTTCTTCTCCGGTGTACTCCCATTTATCAGCATCCTCAACATACGCTGCCTCTTCCTCAGCTTCCTCCGCGTCAGCTGCATCTTTCCCGATATCTTCTGTGTCAGCCGCATCTTCCTCAATATCTTCTGCAGCAGCCGCATCTTCTCCAGCGTCCCCCGCATCAGTTGCTTGCGCATCACCAGCGCTACCAATTGGATGATAATCATTTTTGACACAAAAAATCTTTCCCGAATCATCTATATTAATCGACCTCGAATCAATACTGACATACTGTTGCATGGGAATACGATACTCTTTTTCCATTGTCCCATCTTCATTCAATTCAAAAAAGACTATGGCGGAATCCGAGCCATCATTTTCCCATGAATATCCATATGCATAAAAATCTTCTCCTGCGCGGATGACCTTATTGATGTTCTGGTTCTCCTTCCCCAGATTAACATCCTGCATTTTGTATACATAATCCTTGGATACGGTTGCTGTCTGCGGATGATCTGGTTCTATTTTTCCGCATCCTGCCAAGAATACCGTCAGCAAAGCAATCAACACCGGTAGGATTGTCTTCTTTTGTTTTCTTTTTCCTAGAAATCCTGCCATCTGTCTTTTTCCCCTTTCATTTTCAATAACAGTCTGCCTTTCATATCAATAAGGAAATTCCCCACATCCTTCATGTTCCATTTCCGATTTCTCCATTTTCCGATCAAGAAAATAAAAATAATAATTGCGGGAATCAGTAAAAATAGGAACTGGAATAAGAGAACCAACGCTTTTACATCTTCCCATCCTCTGGCAATATTTTCCCAATAAGGGAACCGTACTGCCCGATCCTGCATAGATCTGGTTCCATAATCAAGAATAACAGGTATCAACGCATCTTTCAAGTAACGGGAGGAATTTTCTACCATGATCATATCGTTTTCTTCCACCCCAAACTTCTCTTTAATACAATTGTAGACAAATCCCTTCACCGGATTAGGAGCTGTCACCTCATAAACGCTGATTCCGTCACTGGTTCCATAATTGGCAAGGGTTTCGGCTGAAACATAAACGACCGTCTTATCCAGCCCGGCTCTTTTGGCGAATCTGCCCTCCTGCCGTTTGATCACACCTGTCACATGATGGGGGACGTCTCCAATCCATACCGTCATTCCGGCAATGTCGCTGGATCCGAACAACTGCCATGCAGCATCCTCATCCAAAATAATACCATCTTTCATCAGATCACTGCCCGAAAAATATCCGCCTGAAACCAGCTGTATCGGATGAAACAGAAAGAAATCGCCTCCGCACCCTACAGCTGTCGCTTTCAGATGTCCCTTTTCACTGACAACCTCAATTGTTCCCATGGAACTATACGCGTCGATAAACAGTCTCTCCCCATTCTCTCTTTCTTTCTCTTCCGGCGGAAGAACCTCATTCAGGCTCTGCTCCAACTGTTTTTCAAAGCTTATGATCATATAATCATCCACTTCCACACCCTCAGCAAAAAAACAGCTGACCTGTGCACTGCCGCCCTCTTTATCCCAGCGCTCTGCCACCTGCTGGTCAATCAGATTCGCCACCTTATAATCGGACCAGATTGTCAAAATTAAATACAGAATGAAAGATACGATTGTAATCAGAGAAAACACAATCTGTTTGGGCGTTAATGCCCGAAAAAACTCTTTTATCCTTACAAGCATCGGTTTTCTCCTTTCCTTCTCAAAACTTCCTTCATTTTATGATTCGTTCAGTCTTACCTGCTTTCCTGCCTCCACCGGCTTGGTGGAAGTAGTAATGACATACTCATATCCGTAAAGTCCGGCTGAAATGGCAGTGTTATTATCATCAGATGCTAAGACCTCCACATCCACCCTTGTGGCAATATATCGGTTGCCCAAGGGACTGCTCTTGGACTCCACGATTAAGATAAATTTACCGTTATTATCCTCTCTCACCGCACTGTTGGGTACTACAAGTTCATATTCCGAACTGCGTTGCCCCACAGAAACATTCAGCGCCTGCCCCGCCTGAATACTGGAGCCATTTACATTGAATTCAAGCAGCTTGTTCTGTCCCGGCTTATCCGGATCGGGCTTGATTGCCGACAAAATCACCTGCGCATCATCATAATACCACGCATTCTGGAGTTCCGCAGTATCTCCCACCTGAACCTTTTTTGCCTGCTCATTGGTCACGGAAATCGTCATGGTATAGCCTTTTCCTTCTACCTGAATCACTGCCGCAGCCTCCTCCGGCTTCGTGGTCTCTCCTGCCTTGTATGCAAGGGATGTGACCGTTCCCGCTACCGGAGCCGTTATGGTTGCTCCCACAGACTCCGCTCTCAGCTTGGCAATCTCTGCTTTCTTATCTGCAATGTCTTTACTTGCCTTTGCCAAATCAAGTTCGGCATTGATATCCGCAGTCATTTCCGCCTGCTCTTCCTTCAAAAGTTCGTATACTGCCTGCGCATTTTTAAGAGCAGCTTCTGCATTGGCAATCTGATTCTGATAAGCGGCGGAGGTCTGCTTGTTTGCATTAGTCTGATCTAAGAGATACTTATTAGCTTGATCAAGCTTAGCCTTTGCTTCTTCAATACTATCACCTGGTGTATAAGTTTGTGCATTTATCTCCGCAAGTTTTGATTGCAATATCTTCAATTCAGCCCTTTTACTTTCCAATTCCGATTTCTTATCACCATAGATATTCAATTGATTCGAAGCATCATTCACCAGTTCTACCGCTATGTTATATTGTGAAACTGCAGCATTATAATCACTTAAAAGTTTCTCATAATCTTTGTAGCGATCTTCACTTTGATTTATCCATGCCTTTAAAGCATCAATATTTTGGTCACCAGTATAATAATCTGCTTGTTGCTGATTGATTGCAGCACTATAAATATCATTCAACTTATTATCAACTATCTGTTTAGCCGCCTCACGTCGCTGAATATATACGTCTATCCCGCCAGAAGCATTTTCTGTTTGTACAGAGTCAGATTGAGATGGGGATTGATTTTCCTTTACACCATAAACACTTTCTGTAATTCCAGTAGCACTACTAACTATTTTTTCCAAATCACTTATAGCATTTTGTGTTTCGGTAATTTTATAATTAATTTCTTCTATTTTTTGTGCTTTCATCCTGCTGAATGCAGCTTCCACATTAGTTTCATCAGCCTGTGCATTAGATAACTCTGAAGTAGCCTGTGTCACTGCATTTTCTGCGTCAATGGTATTGACACCTGCATTATTGGTGTTAACTGTGCTCTGCAGAGACAGGTTATTTAACGCATCCTGGCATTCCTTCACCCTCTTCTCCGCCGCATCCAGACGGTTCTGCATATCCGTCACCTTTGCCTGCAATGCCGCAAAGCCGTCGGTGTTTCCATTGGCAACCTTGCTGATGATTTCAGAAGATACATTACTGCCAAAGAGTCCTTTCATATATGCAAGTTCCAAATCATCCAGTTCTTTCTCAGCCGCTGCTAGTTCCTCGCTGTCTGTATCCTCCAGATAATAGATGACCTGATCTTTTTCCACCGGATCTCCCTGTTTTACCGCAACGCTGGCAATCACTCTGGATCCTTTTACCTCCACATTATAAGGGTCCGTAGCTTCCACGTTTCCCGTCCCTCTGACCTTTGCAGTAATGGAACCGCTCTGTACATACTGGGTTGCCACCTCCGGCAGGGAGTAATTCATTATCGTATTAGAAAAAAATGTAAGCAGCAGCATGATCGTCAGAAAAATAATCGCCGCATTTTTGACCCACTCTCTTCTCTTTTTTCCATCCCTTTCATTCATAATCCAAAACCCTTGCCTTTCCTGCGCGCTAAAAAACGCCCGCTGTTATCCTTTGATACCTCCCTGATAGGTAATTCCCTCTACCAGATAATCCTCTCCATATAAAAATACCAATATCGGCGGTACCATATATATGGTTGCCACCGCAAACGCCAGTCCTATTTCACCTGAATTGATCTTTGATAAAAAGACGGAAAGCGGATGTTTCTCCTGATCTGCCAGAAGAATCAAAGGCTGTTCCACCATATTCCAATAATCTATAAATATAAGAATCGCTATAGAGCACATTGCACCTTTGCAAAGGGGCATGCAGATCCGTCTGAAAATCTGCCACTCACCTGCCCCGTCAATCTGTGCCGCCTCCATGACAGAAGTCGGAATTCTCCTCATATATTTGGTCAGAAGATAAACCGAAAAGGGCGAAAAAATACCCGGCAGCCAGATTGCCCAATTGGTGTCCAATATGTGCAGCCAGTCCGCCACAAGATAATTGGGCACCAGCGTGACCTGATAGGGCATCAGCATCAAAATAATGTATACAAAAAAAATGATTTCTTTTATACGTCCTCTGTATCTGGTAAAGCCATAGGATGCCCCTGCCGCCACAAGAAGCTGGAAGAGCACAATCGGTCCCACCAGTATCACAGAATTCCAGAATTTTAAAAGATATTCAGGGCTTTTAAACAAAACCGTTATATACTGGCTGAAGGAAACCATATCGGGGATAAATTTCAAATTCACCTTATCTGCGATATAGACCTTCCCTCCCGTATCTGTGGTCGCAAACACCTGACCATAGTTTGCGGAAATTTCCGATGCCGACATAAAAGAATTTGTAATCGTCAGCACAATCGGCAACAGAAAAAGTACTGCAAAGCAGCCTGCCATCAATGTTGCCATCGAAATCCTCACAAGATTTCTGGTGTTCCTTATCTTCTTTTTCCTTTTTACTTCCCTGTCCCATCGTTGCAGTTCAATTTCTTTCGCATCACGGCTTTGTTCCTTTCGTCCGCTCATCCCTCCACATCCTTTCCGAAATGGTTCTCGGTAAGGAATAAAATTCCTATGATAATCACCATCACAATCGCCATCATGATTGCTGCGGCTGACATTTTCTGATAATCCAATCTGCTGAATGTATTATTCATAAAGTGCTGCAGCATATACATCGTATCGTAAGGGTACTCGCCCTTTAAAAGATAGATTTCCCTAAAAACCTTGAAAGAATTAATAAGCGACATAATCGTCACGAATAAAATCGTTGAAGACATATACCTCAGTTTGATCTTCCAAAAAATCTGAAAGGAAGATGCGCTCTCCAACACTGCAACTTCAACGATATCCTTAGGGATACTGCTTAGAGCAGACATAAATAATATCATATTATATCCCAGATTTTTCCATAAGAAAAGAATAATGATCACCACCTGCGCATAGGACGAATTCAGCCAGTCAATCTTATCTGCATGGAAAAATGCCAGTACTTCATTTATCATACCATTATAGTGAAAAAGAACCTGCCATATTAAAACCACCGAAGCAATAGGAACCATCATGGGACTCAAAAAGAAGGTTCTGAACTGACTCTTAAAGGGTATCTTGCTTTCCAGCATCATTGCCAGAAGTAAGGATAGAACCACCGCAAGAGGAACTGCCGCTGCTGAAAACGTAAGCGTATTTTTGGCTGCCTGTTTGAAGGCAGCATTCTGAAAGACCATCACAAAATTGTCCAGAAATACAAACTGATGACTGATGGGATTATCTACCACCGAATAGTAAATGACGATCAAAAAGGGCAGCACGAAAAACAGCAGTACGCCGGCGGCGCTGGGAAACAGATATCCCGCGGATATCCATTTCCCCCTGCGCGTTCTCGGATTACTGCCAGATTTTCTTTTCTTCTTGCCAGACTTTTTCGTCTCGCTATGATTCTGTTGCAGCTGCAGGGCTTTTTTCTTTTCCCTGCTTTTAGAAACATGCATTTCTATCCTCTCTCAACCTACCTGTTCTCATTTACATAAATCTGAACTCTGTTCTGAATAATATTTGCCACATCCGCTGCGGATTTCTGCCCGTTAAAGAAGGACTCCGCCTCTTCTGTTATAATATTTATAATCTGCTGATCTGGGGTTTCGGAAACGATTCTCTCTGCAGAAGTAATCAAAGTCTTTACCGTATCTATTTCCTCCTGTGTCGCAGCCATGATTTCAATAGAAACATCGTCCCAGCCCCAGGTCGTTTTAGGCCGTTCTATCTGATTTCCTTCTTCATCCTCATAATAATCAGGTTTCATATCCCACTCAAACTGCTTGTCAAGAGATGCTTTTCTGATTGGGAATCCCCAGCTGCTTCCAAACTCACGTACCAGACTATCCTGGTATTCCTGGTCAATGAGTTCCTTCATAAATTCCCAAACACCGTCCTTATACTTCGATTTGGATGACATACCGAAACTTCCGTTGGCAGGGGAAATCAGATTTCCTTTCTCTTCGTTATTCGGAAAGCCAACATAAGTAATCTCCTCTCCATACATTCCTTTCATCATCTGATATTCCTGTACTGAACTGAGCGTGGTCTGCATGAGCAAAACCTTATTTTCACGAAGCAAAGTTGAGGTTGACTCTCTTTCACTATAATCCACATCATCATCTTCGGGGAACTGGGCGGCAAATTCAAGCGCTCTGATAAATTCTTCTCCATTAAAGAAGCATTCTCCTGACTCCCAATCAATAAATTCATCAATATCCTGATAGACGCAATACCAGAGCATTGTGTTCCTGGAATCATACATCATAACGTAGGGCGGATTAACTTCATCTACCAAATCAAGCATCTCCATAAGGGTCCATCCGCTCTCCTCTCCCACCAGAGAAGTTTTCCCAACAATGGAATTAATGTAGAATACTGGCATAATGCCGTACAAACTTCCGTCCACTTCATATGCTTCTAAAATATTTTCCAGATAGTCCTCTTTCTTTATATTGCTCTTCTCCATATAAGGATATAAATCTTCTAAAATACCCTTGCTTGCATATTGAGCGAAATCAATCTGGGACAGATCTATGATATCCGGACATTTATCTGTGGTCAAGTCTGCTCCCATTTGTATGAGTCCCGTCTCGTAATCATCATTTCCATATTCCTTTACAACAATACGGTACTGACTGTTATTTTTATTGAAATCGATAATCTGCTTTCTAATATCCGAATCCATCCACATCGTACCAAAGACAATTTCCTCTTTAGCAGCCACCTCAGATTTGTCCTTTTTTACCAGATAGACCAGACCAAGAGTAGTTTCCCCATCATTGCTGTATTCTCTTGTTATTGCCCAGATGCGTCCATCAGAGAGTTCGCCTACACATTCTATACTGTCCGGATTGATGTCCACATCGATCCAGTCAAACAGAGTTTCTTTTGTTCCCGCAGATAAATCCAGAACGGAAACCTGACGGTTGCCGCTTACAAGAAAACTTTTTTCAAGCCCGGTGTATAATTTATCATTCCAGTCCATCTCCATATCTTTGACAGCGTCGCCAAGCTTTTTGCCTGTCAGATCAATTTTTCTAAGAGTGGTTTCAACGGATACATATACCTCTCCCTCTTTTGATGCAGCCATACTGCTAATCCACTGCTGCCCTGCATCGATATCGCAAATCTTCTGATAATCTTTATCCAACACGCAAATGTTCCTGTCTCCGCTGTACAAATAAATATTTCCCTGCGCATCACCGCTCATATCGCGTATGTAGACATACTCTTCATTTTCAAAAAAATCAGCAATTTCGGTCTCGTCAGTTACAGTCCCGTCTTCCCCTGATATCCTGCATATGATCATCTCAGGGTTATTGTCTATGATCTCACCATCATCGTCATAAACATAATTATCATTGCTTCTGACAACCGTAAGGCTGCCGTCTTCATTTGCAATCATGCTATATATATTACTGTTCTCTTCCTCCTCGTACAGCAGCTGCGCCTTATTTTCCAGCAGATCATATTTATATATCCCGCCGTGATATCCAGTATCCTCATCCCACGATGCCGCATTAATAAAAAGAGTATCCCCCGTCACCACAGCTGAATCCATATAATCACACTCGATATTAAACTGCGCATATTCAGGAACATAAACAATTCCTGTTTTAGGCTCTTCATTCTGCGCTGCGTCTCCTGTGTCTTTCTTTTCGCATCCGGATAGAGATGCCAGAAGCACACTCGCAAATATTAACGCTATAATGATTTTTTTGTTTTTTTTCATAATACACTCCCTACACACCACAAGCACAATCTGCGGTACTGGGTTGAAAGCCATTTACATATTCTTTCAAATATGACCGCATAATCTTGTGTTCATATTAATAATTCCATACAAACTATAGCATACTATGCATGACAAGACAACGCAGATAATCTTAATTTTTTCCTAAATTACTTTTTGATTCTTCGTATCAAAATTCCGTTTTTAAGAAGCGTGCTGTCGATATAATGGCGTTTGTAGAGCACCTCACCCTCTCTTGGAATCTCAATATCATCTTCCTCACAATTGATGATGACCTCTATATAGTTGTCCATCCAGCCCACTTTGTTAAATTCAATGACCCTGCGGCGGTTGATCTTATTCGGAAAATGGAAATTACGGTCACGAAGAAGCGGCTCCTCCTTCCGCAGTTTAATCAGGCTTCGTACCATCTCAATCCGCTCATCATACTCTCCTGCATCAATCTTGCCCCATGGCATACATCTGCGGCAATCGGGATCATGACCACCTTCCATGGCAATTTCCGTCCCATAATAGATGCAGGGACTGCCCGGCATAGTAAAGAGCACTGCCAGCTGCTGGAAAAACTCATCCATATTTTTTACATCCGAGCGCAGACGCTTGGTATCATGGGAGTCCAGAAGATTGAACATAACGTCGTTGGTCTGCTGCATATATCCCGTATAACATCTGTTGATCGTATACTCAAAGTCTTCGTTTGACAGCGACTTGTCAATCCAGAAATCCTTGATGCTTTCCGCCAGAGGATAATTCATAACCGCGTCAAACTCATCTCCCCGCAGCCATGGCATGGCATCATGCCAGATTTCTCCCAGAATGTAGATATCCGGTTTGATTGCCTTCATACGGCGGCGGAGCTCTTTACAGAATATATGGGAAATTTCATTTGCCACATCCAGTCTGATACCGTCAACATCATATTTTCTGACCCATTCCTCGCAGACATTCAGGAAATATTCCCGCACTTTTGGATTATTGGTGTTTAACTTCGGCATATCATCATAAAATGCAAAACTGTAGTACTGCCTTGATCGCGCCGCCCCCTGTTCAAAGTTAAAAGGCCACTCCTGTATCATAAACCAATCATAATATTCAGATTCCGGTCCTCTCTCCACCACATCTCCCCAAGGCTTAAAATTGGCGCCGCAATGATTGAATACCCCATCCAGCATGATCCTGATGCCGCGCTTATGCGCCTCCTGCACCAGAGTGCACATCGTATTCTCATCTCCAAAATGAGGATCGATTTTCATATAGTCAGAGGTATCATATTTATGTGCGGAAGGCGCTTCATTGACAGGAGTCAAGTACAGTCCCGTAATCCCCAGATTCTCCAGATAATCCAATTTATTGATGATTCCCTGCAGATCTCCTCCGAAAAACTCCTCATTCCGGACACTGCCCGACTCTCTCCAGGGGAGTACTCCTTCCGGATCATTGGACGGATCTCCATTGCAGAATCTCTCAGGAAAAATCTGATACCACACCGTTTTATTCACCCATTCAGGCGTTTCATTGATATCCCCAGGGTTCATCCATGGATAAACAAAACACTGGCGGCTTCTTCCCTCCAGATTCATCTGCGCCTCGCTGACAATACCATCCTCAAAATAAAACCACTTTTCATTCTCTGTTTTTATCTCAAAAAAGTATTTCAGACGTTTATAGTAAGGCTCTATGGTAGTTGTCCACCATAACTGGTTTTTCAGCCGTTTTTTGAAAGGAATATTCATGGCATCCCCAGTCCACATTTCTCCGCCGCCTAAGATTCCTGCGCTGAACGGGTCGCCCTGGATAATATTGACATATTGCACATCGCATCCGGTTCTGATATTGATGACCAGCCTGTCGCTATCCAGCGGATAACAATAATTATCATTTGCCCTGTGATAAACTGCATTAAAATCCATATTGTAACCTCCTTGCACAATTGTTGAAAGCAATAAAGCCGTGCTTACTGCTTTTGCTGACTTTAATTTTTAAAACTATGTATCGGGGCTGGAATCCGTCCTCCCCTGTCAACAAATGCATCACATGAAAACTGATTCACCTGCATGACGGGCGCATACCCTAAAAGTCCTCCAAATTCCACCGTTTCCCCCACGCCTTTTCCTATTACCGGAATAATACGGACTGCGGTAGTCTTCTGATTCACCATCCCAATTGCCATTTCATCTGCTATGATACCCGAAATCGTAGTCGCTTTTGTGTCACCCGGTATCGCAATCATGTCTAATCCCACCGAACATACGCAGGTCATCGCTTCCAGTTTTTCTAAGGTGAGCGCCCCTGCTTCCACTGCATCAATCATTCCCTGATCTTCGCTTACCGGAATAAATGCGCCGCTTAAGCCGCCCACATAGGAGGATGCCATGACACCTCCTTTTTTCACCTGATCATTCAAAAGTGCAAGAGCCGCCGTTGTGCCCGGTGCGCCTGCATATTCAAGCCCGATTTCACACAAAATATCCGCTACACTATCCCCTATTGCCGGTGTAGGTGCCAGAGATAGATCTACAATGCCAAACGGTACTCCCAGCCTTGCAGAAGCCTCCTGTGCTACAAGCTGCCCTACACGGGTAACCTTGAACGCTGTTTTCTTAATGGTTTCACAGAGAACCTCGAAATTCTCTCCCCGTACTCTTGAAAGTGCATTTTTAACCACTCCCGGTCCGCTGACACCAACATTGATGATCTTATCAGCCTCTGTCACACCGTGAAAAGCGCCCGCCATAAAAGGATTATCGTCCGGCGCATTACAGAAGACCACCAGCTTAGCACAGCCCAAAGAATCCTGGTCTTTCGTGTATTTGGCCGTCTGTTTGATGATTTCTCCCATCAGTTTCACCGCGTCCATATTAATTCCTGTTTTGGTGGAACCAAGGTTTACCGAACTGCATACCCTCTCAGTAGAAGATAATGCAGCAGGAATGGAACGGATCAAAAGTTCATCCGCCGGCGTCATTCCCTTTGAGACTAACGCAGAATAACCTCCGATAAAATTAACGCCAACCTCATGGGCTACTTTATCAAGCGTTCTTGCAATGGATGCAAAATCCTCTTCGCTCTTGCAGGCTGCGCCGCCGATAAGTGCAATTGGCGTTACAGAAATCCGTTTGTTCACAATAGGGATTCCAAACTCTCTGGAAATTTCTTCTCCTGTTTTTACCAAATCCTTGGCAGCATCATATATTTTACGGTAAATTTTTTCATTCAGTCTGTTTAAATCCGAATCAATACAGTCGAGCAGACTTATTCCAAGGGTGATCGTACGAACATCAAGATTTTCCTTGGTAATCATTTCATTTGTTTCAACTACTTCAAATAAGTTAATCATAATTATCCCTTCCAATGTGATTAAATCAGTCTAAATTCTGTGCATTTTATCGAAGATTTCTTCTTTCTGGCATTTGATATCCACGCCAATTTTTTCCCCCAGCGCATTAAGCTCATCTGCCATCTGACCAAAATGTTTTTCCATCTGATTAGTATCGACTATCATCATCATATTGAAATATCCCTGTACAATGGTCTGAGATATATCCAGGATGTTGATCTTGTTCTGCGCAAGATAGGTACATACGCTTGCTATAATCCCCACTGTATCTTTTCCGACTACCGTAATAATTGTTTTATTCATTCTTATACCGTCCTTTTGATTTTTTTGAGTTGCCATCTGATTATGCTATATGTATCACTTTCGACAATTCATTTCTTGCCGCAACATACATGGGAAAATCAGAAGTCTTTATGGAGGCAGGTTCTTTTTCACTCTCTTCCATATGCATGCGTGCCATAGCCACTTCTACCCGCACTGCCTCATAAGCAAGTTCCGGAAGATTATTTTCTTTACTAAGATGCCCTAACATAACCGCCTGCAGCTTATCGTGCAGAAGACTGCACAAGAGTTGTCCTGCTCTCTCATTGGACAAATGCCCTTTATCACCCAAAATACGCTGTTTTAAATAGTATGGATAAGGACCCACCTGAAGCATATTTACATCATGATTCGCCTCTATAAGAAGAGCATCCATCCCCCGCAGGGACTCTACCGTATAATCATTGTAAGTTCCTAAATCCGTTATAATTCCCACTCTTTTCTTCCCATGTGAAATCCGATATGCCACCGGTTCCGCCGCATCATGGGAAATCTTCATTGGATTGCACACCAGATCCTTTATAATAATCTTCTCATCCGCCCGAATCGGCAGGAACAGGTCATCCGGTATAACTCCCACTGAAGAGGTATTCTTGATCGCTTCAATGGTTCCTCTGGTTGCATAAATTGGCACACCATATTTCCTGCCAAGCACACCAAGCCCTGCTATATGATCCGCGTGCTCATGAGTGATAAATATCCCATCAATATCCCGCATAGATAAATCAAGTTCCTTAAGTCCTGCTTCCGTTCTTTTTCCGCTGATTCCCACATCAACCAGAAGATGTGTGGTATCTGAGCCAACGTAAATGCAATTTCCGCTGCTTCCGCTGGCAATGCTGCAAATTCTCATTTTATACCCATGCCTCCTTAAGACTTCCAGTACACTTCTATCACATCTCCTGTCTCAATGGGCTCCATATATTGAGCCTTACGACCATTTAGTGTAGTGACGATTCCCTTTCCTCTGGGTCTTGACAAGTCAATGTCAATTGCCTCGAACACATCTACATAGACATATCTGTCTTTTCCCCGCAGAGTGATGGGATTGTGGTTGACAATCACCTGAATGGATTTTTCATCTATTTCAGGTTCACTGTTGTTTTCTGTTGCTTTCTCCCGTTCAGCCTTTTCATCAGTTTCATCTGATATAGAGGCATCATTTATCGCATCAGTTTCGTCTGTTGCATCGACTTCATCTATTGCATTAGCTTCGTCTACTGCATCGGTATTTTCCGTGTCCGCCCGGCGCATCTCCTCCAATGTCCATGTCACCGAAAAATTTTCATACACTGGTGTCTTTTCGTCTGCCAACACATGATTTACATACAGATTCATATGCCTGTCCAGTATCACGTCCATAAATTCAACAATCTGCCCTACCGTATAATAATTCAGGATTTCAATTTCATCTCCATCCTGGATTTCATAATAATTTGACTGCAGAACACCGTTGACGCTTGCAAATCTCGGAACCTCAACCTTTTTATCATTGACGAACACCGTAAGGCTCTCGGATGATTCCGGCAGGTCGCCAATCTTCATCCTTCCTTTTTCTCCCGCAGTAGACTCAATCACTTTAATGATATCATTTGCTCGAATCGGAGAATGGATATCTGCCGGTTCCCCATTGATTGTAATAACCGCAGCTTCTCCCAACTGTCCTCTTGCCATGCGCTGTTTCCCGTTTACTGTAAAGTTAAGCTCTTTTCCTCTCTTAGGGAACAATCCATCATTTGGAAACTGCATCTGCATTGCAACATCTGCTACGTTAAGCTTGTTATTATCATAAATTTTTATTCTGCTATTGTTAAAACTAACAAAAATAAAATTATTGCTCTGTTCATAAAAATTTAGGCAGATACCAATGGGTGTGACAAGAAGGCTGTCTTTTTTGATATCCTCTTCAAAGACAATCTGCTGCATGACCTCTTCTCCCCGAAGCGCCACACGCGCTCTGGCAATTCCAAGTTTGTCCGCAATGGCATCTGTGTAGCCGGGAATCTTTCCGCCGCCTCCCACCACGAACACTGCACTGACCGGCTTATCTCCATTTAACTCCTTTATCTTTTCCGCCGCCTGAATTGCCATATCTTCTATCAAATCTGCTGTGATCCTTCTCACTTCTTCACTGCTTATGGTCTGGGGCAAAAGCATAATATCCATATAAGAGACTGTTTCCATCTCTCCAGCATCTCGCTTAATCTGCTCCGCTGTAGCAAAATCTACCAGACAATGCCTGGCAATTTCCTCCGTCAGCGCATCACCCGCAACCGGAATCATTCCATAGGCTAAAATACACCCATCATTTGTGATAGAAATATCAGATGTACCCGCCCCCACGTCCAGAAGCGCTATGTTCAGCATACGAAACTTTTCCGGAATTGCAAGCTGAATTGCCGCAATAGGCTCCAGGGTAAGGCTGCTGACTGCCAAACCTGCCAGTTCCACTGCCTTGTACAGTCCATCCACAACATCATCCGGCAAAAATGTTGCAATCAGATCCACACCAATCGTCCTTGCCTTATGTCCCTCCAGATTCCCCATAGGATATCCGTTCAAATAATACCTGACCACAGAATGCCCCACACAGTAAAATTTAATTTCTTCCTCTTCTTTCTTTTCAAGAAATTCCTGATAGGCACGCTCCACCCCGGCTGAGATAAGACCATAAATATCCTCTTGGCTTACTTCCTTATCTCCCGTAAACGGATATTCCACATGTGTCGTCAACGTCTTGAGGACACGGCCGGCTGCCGCAATGCATACTTCAGAGAGTTTTCGCTCTACCGCCTCTTCCAGCTGTTCCTTTACGATTCGAATCGTCTCGCCCACTTTCTGAATATCATGTATCTGCCCGTCCAACATGGCTCTGGTCTCATGCTCTTTTACCCGCTGTGCCGCCACGACAAACTGGTCTCCGCTTTTATATCCAACGGTTCCGACTATACTTCTGGTTCCAATGTCAAGTCCAAATACCAGCTGTCCCGTATATCTCATCCTATCCATCACAGATACTCTCCCAATTTTTTATCAATTTGGTGAAAGGCTGCAGGCAAACCCTCACTGTTATCAATTACAACGCTGCAATATTTTCTGAACTCTTCTTCCCTAAGCTGGGAATTCATAATCGCGTCGATTTTTTCGTCGGAGTAATTCCTTGATTCCTTTAACCGCCCGCGCCGAATCTCTTCTCTGGCATAAATATACCACATTTCATCCACAATGTCCAAATAGCCGTCTTCAATCAAAAGCGCCGCTTCGACAAACAGAAAATCTATTTTCTCTTCTGCCCTCGCCGCCGCGATTTCATCAAGAATCATCTTTTTGACCGCCGGATGGATCAGATCATTTACCTCCCTTAGCAAATTCTCCGATTCAAAAATCCGTGCCGCCATTTTCCCTTTATGTATTGTACCATCTTCATTCAATACTTCCAGCGACAAAAGCCTTACCAATTCCTCATAACAAGCCTGTCCCGGCTCCTTCGCTTTATGTGCAAGTTCATCTGCAAAAAGAATCCTGCAATGATACTTTTCCGCAATATAGCTTAGCAGGGCGGATTTTCCTGCACCCACTCCGCCCGTGATACCAATTACCTTCATATGCTCACCTGCTACTTCGCTTCATACCAGTCATTTCCTTCATGCAGATCAATCTCCAAATTCACCGAAAGTTCCGCCGCATGACCCATTTCTTCTTCCAATATGGTTCTCACCTGCTTCGCTTCCTCTTTTACAGTCTCTATCAACAATTCATCATGAACCTGCAAAATCAGCCTGGATTTTAAATTTTCTTTTTTAAGCCGCCGATAAACCCGGATCATGGCAATCTTGATTACATCCGCCGCTGTACCCTGTATGGGCGAATTCATGGCAACCCGCTCCCCGAAGGAACGCTGCATGAAATTGCTGGAACTAAGCTCAGGTATCGGTCTGCGCCTTGCGAACATCGTCGTTACATAACCATTTTCTTTGGCATCCGCCACCGCTTTATCCAAGAAATTCTTTACCCCCGGATAAGCTGCAAAATACTGTTCAATATATTCCGCCGCTTCTTTCCTTGTGATACTTAGATCCTGGCTTAATCCAAAAGAACTGATTCCATACACGATACCGAAATTGACTGCCTTTGCATTGCGGCGCTGTAAATCTGTCACCTCTTCAAAAGGAATATGAAATACCTGGGACGCTGTTATCCTGTGGATATCCGCATGCATACGATAAGCTTCAATCAACTGCTCATCTCCTGACATATGAGCCAGAATGCGAAGTTCTATCTGAGAATAATCCGCATCCGAAAAAATACATCCCTCCCTAGGCACGAAGACTTTTCGGATTTTCCTTCCAAGCTCCATACGCATAGGAATGTTCTGCAGATTAGGATCCGTAGAACTGATACGCCCTGTTGCTGTAATCGTCTGGTTAAAGGTGGAATGAATCCGGTCATCCTCTCCTATAAATGCAGATAATCCATCTGCATAAGTAGACTTCAACTTGGCAAGCCCGCGGTACTCCAGCACATCCGCCACAATTGGATGTTCCTCCGCCATTTTTTCAAGCACATCCGCTGCTGTGGAATATCCCGTTTTCGTCTTTTTCCCTCCGGGAAGTTTCAGTTTATCAAACAAGATTTCTCCAAGCTGTTTCGGGGAGTTAAGATTGAATTCTTCCCCAGCCTGCGCGTAAACCTTCTGCTCCAGTTCGGATATCCGTCCGGTCAGCGCCTCGCCATATGCTTTAAGTTCCTCCGGCTTTACTAAAATTCCTTCTTTTTCCATGTCATAAAGCACATAAGTAAGAGGCATCTCAATTTCATTCATAAGGGAAAGCATCCCTGCTTCTTTTAATTTATCTCGAAGCACCGGCGCAGCCGCCATGCTGACATAAGCCAGGAAGCAGGCGTACTGCGTAAACTCCTCCGGCTTGTCCTCCAACGCATCTAAAAGCGATGCTTTTCCAAAGCGCTGAGCACGCTCCGGAATCATCAGTCCCATATACTCATTTGCCACATCCGCAATCGTATAATCGTTTTTCAATGGATTAAGCAGATAGGCTGCCAATATCACATCAAAAAAGCGTTCTGTATCATCACATCCAAGATAATCATAGGTATTTTTGATATTTCCGCAGGACAGGCTGCATTTTAAGGCAAGCCCGGACATTTTTTCTTTCAGATAACCTTCCGTCAGAAAGCCGCCGCAGCGTACAAAAAAACTTCTGCCATCTGTAAATGCAAGCGCAATACCCGCCAGTTCGTTTTGACCTTTATCTTTCAGCACTGCGAATCCAATTTCTTTATCCGCCGCAGTAAACGCCTGCTCAAAAAGACGCTCGCACCCATCCAGTTCCTCAATCATCTGAAATTTCGCAGTGATATCATCATTGGAAACCCCTTTTTCAAATCGCGACAAAAGGTTTTTGAACTCTAATTTCTTAAGAATAACATAAGCATCTTCTGTATAGAAGTCATGCACCTGCGCATCCTCAAAGGAAAACTCTATCGGACTGTTCACATTAATGGTCGCCAGCGCTTTGCTGAGACGTGCCAGTTCCTCATTGTTTTTTAAAGATTCGCGTATAGAATTTTTCTTCACTTCATCCACATGGGCATATATTTCATCCAGAGAGCCAAACTGAACCATAAGTTCCGTTGCCGTCTTTTCACCTACCTTGGGAACCCCGGGGATATTGTCAGCCGTATCACCCATCAGCGCTTTTAAATCAATAAACTGAATAGGATTCACCTGATATTTTGCCTCTACATCCGCCGCATAATAATCTTCTATCTCGGTTTTGCCGCCCTTGGTTTTGGGAATCCTGACCTTAATGTGATCCGTGGCTATCTGCAGCAGATCCCTGTCTCCAGAAACCAGAGAAACCGCCATTCCCTCATCTTCTGCTCTTTTCGCCAATGTACCGAGAATATCGTCCGCCTCCAGCCCTGCCTTTTCCATCATCTTGATTCCCATTGCAAAAAGAACTTCCTTAAGAACCGGAACCTGTTCCCGCAGTTCTTCCGGCATAGGTTTTCTGGTTCCCTTATATTCCTTATACATTTCATGACGAAAAGTAGGTGCCTTTACATCGAAAGCCACCGTCAAATAATCAGGAATCTCCTCCTCCAGAATTTTAAACAGGATATTCAGGAAACCATAGACAGCATTCGTATGAAGCCCTGCACTGTTGGTAAGGTCCGGCACACCATAAAATGCCCTGTTCAATATACTATGTCCATCTATTAAAACAAGTTTTTTCATGCTTCTTTCTCTCTTCCCTGCATATGTCATTTTAAAAAAGAACGACCAGCAATGTAATCAATGTAATTACAGCGATTACGATAAGTCCCTGAATTACATACAAAAGCCAATGCATACTTTCCCTTAGTTTCAAAGTATGCCCTGCATCTTCTATACAATACTTCAATTCATTCTGAAGATCGAACACATTGCCGGATTCCAGCCTTGCCATTCCCTCGGATACGAGAAACTGAATGGTAAGCTCCTCCTTACACTCTTCACATTGATCTATATGTTCCATGAATTTCCGCAAATCATCTGTTTCCAGACCATCCTCAAGAAACAAAGGAATCATTTTCTCTGCATCTTTACATGTCATGACAGTTCCTCACTGTAATGCCTACATTTAATCTCACTTTAATAAATATACACTAAAATGACTCCAAAGTAAATACAAGAGGAATACAGCATTTCTGCCATATTCCTCACTATTAATCCAAAACGCCTTTCGTACATGCCACATTTCATGCCTATATATCCCAGGCGCAAGGATATATCACAATAATTGTCCTTCTAAAATAACTCCTCTTAATGAAAGATCTTCCTTTTTAAGTAATACAACATTAGCTTTCTTTTGGGGTGTAATACTTCCATATTGGTCATAAATACCTACACTTTTTGCCGGATTTACTGCCGCGCATTTAACTGCGGATTCCAACGGAATTCCCATCTTAAGCACTGCCGTCCGCATACAGTCCATCAGGTTCGTAGCAGATCCCGCTATTGTTCCATCCTGCAATGTTGCCAGATTTCCAACTACTTTCACCGCCTGCCCGCCCAGACTATAATCACCATCTTCAAGACCGGTTGCCATCATGCTGTCACTGATCAATATAATCCGTTCATCTCCAAACATTTTAAAAGTAGTTCTTACAGCTGCCGGATGTATATGCACTCCGTCACAGATCAATTCCACTTCCACCTTATGCGTATCAACCGCTGCCCCCACCAATCCCGGCGCTCTATGGGTATACGGATTCATTGCATTATAAAGATGTGTAACATGATTTGCTCCCTTTTCAAAAGCCAGAACCGCAGTATCATAATCTGTCGCCGTATGCGCAAGGGAAATGACTACCTCATCATGTCTTTTCTCTATAAACTCCATTGCCCCCTCTACTTCCGGAGCAATTGCAATCAACTTCACCATGAAGCCGGAAGCTTCATTCAGTTTATCAAACATTTCAATATCCGGGGTTCTGATATAAGCTTCATTCTGCGCCCCCTTCTTACTGGGTGCCACAAAAGGTCCTTCCATATTGATTCCACAAAGCCTTGCTCTCTTCTCCTTGGGGCCTTCTTCTCGGTATACCTTCGCCGCTTTACATATTTCCAGCAACGTATCTTCTCCAAGTGTCATGGTTGCCGGCACAATATTCGTCACCCCGACAGAAGCCTCGTAGGCGGCCATAGCATCAATCGCTTCTCTTGTCCCATCACAAAAATCATGTCCCACGCATCCATGAAAATGAATATCCGTAAGCCCCGGTATTGCATAGCATCCCGTTGCATCAACAACCGTTTTGTCACTCACCTTCTGCTCGCAATCCACGAAACGCTCTTCTTCTATCCATATATCTTTATTTATAAATCTCCCATCTTCTGTATATACGCTGGCATTTTTAATGATCATAAAAATATTTTTCTCCCTTCCATATCAAAAACAGGACTTTTATTTTACCAGAGATAACGCCGCTTCATCAGCAACAATCGTTACATCATTATGAAGTTGCAGTACAGAAGCCTGTACCTGGGGCGTAATCGGTCCAAAAAAAGCTGCCTTTACGATTTGGGCTTTATCCTCACCGCTGATTACGATTAAGATTTTCTTTGCCTGCATAATTGTCTTAATGCCCATAGTATATGCCTGTTTCGGAACCTCTTCCATAGATGCAAAGAAACGCTGATTAGCTTTCATCGTAGACTCTGTCAAATTTACACAATGCGTTTCCGCTTCAAAAGCCATCCCCGGTTCATTAAATCCAATATGACCATTATGCCCCAATCCAAGCAATTGCAAATCAACACCGCCCACTGATGCAATAATTTCATTGTAATCCCTGCATGCCTTATCACTATCCGGTTCCATACCATCTGGCAGGAAAGTTCTTTCCTTGTTAATGTTAACTCTGGAAAACAGCTTGTCATTCATAAAATAATAATAACTCTGCTCATTTTCTCTTGTAAGTCCCTTATATTCATCCAAATTGACCGTTGTCACCTCACTGAAATCCAAATCCCCCTTTTTATACCACTCTACCAGCTGATCATAGGTGCCAATCGGTGTCGAACCGGTAGCAAGACCCAATACGCAATGGGGCTTCATAATAATCTGGGCAGAAATAATATTGGCTGCTTTTCTGCTCATGTCCTTATAATCTTTTGCTTTGATAATTTTCATTCAGCAATACTCCCTTCTTATTTTTACAAGAAATGCTGATGCACATCGCGAATCAGCTTATTGTACGAAAATACCGGAGGTCCCGAAGGACCTCCGACATGCTAGGGGTTTCGGTATTATTTATTACTTATAATACCTTATAACATCTTTTTCATTTCATCAGCAACGAACTGCACCTTGGTGCCGACAATTACCTGCACAGCGCTCTTACTGGGTCTCATTACACCTGCAATGCCTGCTGATTTAATCTTTTTCTCGTCAACCAATGTGTAATCCTTAATTTCCAGACGAAGTCTTGTAATACAGTTGTCAAGAGTTTTGATATTTCCCTTGCCGCCAAGTCCTTCCAGAATAACCTTTGCAACTTCTGTGAAATTATCGTTGGAGAGAACAGCCTTCTTCTCTGCTTCCACATCATCATCTTCTCTACCGGGTGTCTTTAAATCAAACTTCACAATAGCGAAGCGGAATACCAGGTAAAATACTACAAATGCAGCAATTCCGAGAGGAATGATCATCCATGTATTTGCAGCTGCCGGCAATGATGCCGAGAAAACAAGGTCTGTTGCACCAGCTGAAAAACTGAAACCTGCTCTGAATCCAACCAATGTAACGATAACGGTAAAGATACCATATAACAATGCATAAATCAGATATAATGCAGGAGCAAGGAACATGAAACCAAATTCGAAAGGCTCTGTAACACCACAGACAAATGAACAAACTGCTGCGGAAGCTACAAGACCGATCGCAACTTTCTTCTTGCCTTCTTTTGCTGTCTGAATCATAGCCAGTGCTGCACCAGGAATACCAAACATCATACAAGGGAAGAAGCCTGACATATACATACCGAGACTCCATGATACGTCCGCACTTGTCTCGCCTGCCCAGAAGTGCGACAAATCACCAAGACCAATGGTGTCAAACCAGAATACGTTGTTAAGTGCATGATGTAACCCTGTAGGAATCAGTAATCTGTTCAGGAATGCATAGATACCTGCGCCGACAGGTCCAAGTCCAACGATTCCCTGACCAATTGCAATAAGCGCGCCGAATACAACAGGCCATACAAATAATAAAATCGCAGCAACAACAATAGATACAACACCAGAGATAATTGCTACGCAGCGTTTTCCGCTGAAGAATGAAAGCCAATCCGGTAATTTTGTTGATTTGAATTTATTGTAGCATGTTGCTCCAATAATACCAGCAATAATACCAATGAAAGGATTTGCGATTTTATCAAAAGCAAGTGTCTTATTCGCACTTTCTGCTATGGACGGCATCAATTGTGTAACTGTACCTGTAGCAAGCAGCGTAGTTAACATCAGCCATGATGCAAATGCTGCAAGACCTGCTGTACCATCATGATCGTCGGACATTCCAACGCCTACGCCGATAACAAATAAGAGTGCCATATTGTCAATCAGTGCTCCTCCTGCCTTAACCAGGAAAAATCCAAGCAAATTCAAAAAGCCGTTCATTTCACCGCCCTGCATGGTTGCCGGACATAATGCATATCCAATCCCCATCAGGATACCGCAGATAGGCAGACACGCTACCGGAAGCATCAATGATTTGCCTAATTTTTGTAAATATTTCATCATAAAAATTTACCCCCTTCTCTTTTCATTTCGCCCTAGCCACGAAATAATGATTCGTTTTTTGCTACTATAGATTGCCTTTCGAAATCCTTCTCAGAGCTTCGTCCGGTCTCTCTACCATAATTATTGCACCTTAGCGATACACATGCTGCATCCCTTTTACTTGAAACAGGTAAGCACTTCCTCACCTGCTTCAACCATTCCTTCCGTCTTACATGTTATCTCAGAATAATCAGCGCTATTACAGATAATCATGGGAGTGACTGTATCATATCCCGCATTGCTGATTCCCTCCATGTCTGCCTCAAGAAGCAAATCGCCTTTCTTCACTTTCTGGTCCGCTTCCACTATTGTATGGAAGAACTGACCTTTTAATTCAACTGTATCCATTCCCACATGAATCAGTATTTCCACCCCGTCAGGCGTCGTCATCCCTACTGCATGGCCGGTAGGGAATACAGTACTAACTGTCCCGTCCGCCGGGGCATATACTTTACCGTCTGCCGGTATGATTGCAATCCCCTTGCCAAGAATCTCTTCTGCAAAAGTAGGATCCTTTACTTCTTTGATTGAAATGCACTCTCCTTTGAGAGGCGCGCCAATCACAGTTCCTTTTTTGCCTTTCATAAAATCAAAAAGTCCCATTTTCAAGCCCTCCGTATCTGTCCTATTTGCACTTAGTCTATTTAAATTTGATAAGTGTCTCTGGTTCTTTTAATGCTCACCGCTAAATAAATCTTTTCTTCAGCAGTCATGGAACATTGATATTTCTCTATTAAGAATGCATTAATGTCATCCGCCATACTGCACTCTTCTTTACAGTTTTTCCTAATTACGCTCTGATATTCCTCATCTTCCGGTCCCTCAACCGGTTCAATCTTTAGCAAGCGGTGTGCCATATACTTCAAATTGCAGACAAGCCAGTCCTTATGCATGGAATTTTCTTTAAATTGAGGAAATTTTTCTTCAATACGTTCAATCATTTCCCGAATCATTTCCGTCATACGAAAAGTATCACTTATCCTTGAATCATACTCCGCATTTACCAGATGCAGGGCAATCGAGGCAGCCTCGTCATCCGGCATCTGCAATCCCGTCCGTTCTTCAATCAACCGCAATGCATATTTTCCAACCAAATACTCTTTAGGATAAAAAAGTTTTATTTCTCCAAATAAAGCATTTGCAAAATGCATTTGTTTTTTGAATCGCTCAATTGCAAAGTGAATGTGGTCTATCATTGTAAGATATACATTTTGATTCAACTCAATTCCAATAGAAGACTTTGCAAAAGAAATAATTTCATTCGACAACTGTACATATTCCAAAGGGATATTGGAAAGCAATTCTTTGAATCTTTCCAGGCTATCTTTATTATCCATTCGGAAAATCTTTTCCGCAGAGTTTTCGTCAATTTCCTGTCCCGTCTTTTTACCGAAACCGATGCCCTTTCCCATGACTACGAGTTCTCTGCCGTCATGGTCGATGCATGATACTACATTATTATTGATTATTTTCGTGATTTCCATAACTTTTCCTGCGTATTACCTTTATAAAACATTCTGCTCTATAGGGATTCTATGTAAGACAGACGACATTCTGTAAATCCCTAAAAAAATGACCAAATTTTATAATGTAATCTACATAATGTGATTCATTTACAAAATTCGGTCTTGCCTGCCGTACAGTAACACCCCATATATTTCTTTTATGACTATATATTAGCAATTTGAACAATGAATGTCAAGTATTACAATATAATTTTTCGTCAAATTGTTCATTCATACTGCAATTCCGACATTATTTTTATATATTTAGACAGTATTTTCGATTTTTCAACATCTACTCATCACGCAAATTGTGCATTTCCTTTCAAGTTCATAAGTTTTCAAGTATGTTTAACAAACGCTGCCTCACTTCGCGGACAGCTTATTGTAACAAAAAGAACATGATGTTTCCACCATGTTCTTTTGTAATAACCTATAACTGCCGGCGATGGGACTTGAACCCATACGTGGTTGCCCACAACAGATTTTGAGTCTGCCTCGTCTGCCATTCCGACACGCCGGCTTATTTTTTTAACAGCCGAGTAATATAATACCATACTCGGCTGTCGTTGACAAGTTTTTTTAATATTTTTTATTTTATAATTTTTTATTTTATAAATTTAAAATGTTAAAATTCACGTTCAAGTTTCTGAAAAATATCCAAACAGTCAAGAGTTGCAAAATAATCTCTCGGTGTTTCCGCTCTTCTGATCATCTGTACATTTCCGTCTTCTTTTAAAAGAAGTTCGGCAGATTTGAGTTTTCCATTGTAATTATATCCCATAGCGTATCCATGTGCACCAGTATCATGGATTACAAGATAATCTCCTTTATCTATCTGCGGAAGCATTCTGTCCACGGCAAATTTGTCATTATTCTCACACAGAGAACCGACAATATCATATTTATGATCACAGGGAGCATCTTCCTTCCCCAGAACCGTTATATGATGATATGCGCCATACATGGCAGGACGCATCAGATTGACCGCACAGGCATCTACACCGATGTATTCCTTATGGATATGCTTTTCATGGATTGCCTGAGTTACCAGCTGTCCATAGGGACCCATCATAAACCGTCCCATCTCTGTGTAAATAGAGACATCCCCCATACCCGCAGGTACCAAAACTTCTTCAAATACCTTACGCACACCTTCCCCGATTGCCCGGATATCATTGGGTTCCTGATCCGGCTGGTAAGGAATTCCCACACCGCCTGAAAGATTGATGAACTTAATATCGGCTCCTGTCTCCTTTTCCAATTGAACTGCCAGTTCAAACAGCTGTTTTGCAAGGATTGGATAGTATTCATTCGTTACCGTATTACTTGCCAGAAACGCGTGAATACCAAAATTCTTTACTCCTTTTTCCTTTAAGATACGATAGCCTTCAAACATCTGCTCTGTGGTAAAACCATATTTAGAATCTCCCGGATTGTCCATGATTCCATTGCTCATCTTGAATACGCCGCCGGGATTATAACGACAGCTCATTGTTTCCGGCAATTTTCCAAGAATATCTTCCACAAAATCAATATGTGTTATGTCATCTAAGTTGATGATTGCTCCTATTTTAGCAGCATAAGCATACTCCTTGGCCGGCGTCTCATTAGAAGAAAACATAATATCTTCTCCTGATACACCCATTGCTTTGCTGAGCATCAATTCTGTCATGGAAGAACAGTCACATCCGCATCCATATTCCCTTAAAATCTGAATCAGACAGGGATTGGGCGTTGCCTTTACCGCAAAATATTCTTTAAATCCCGGATTCCATGAGAATGCTTCCTTTACCGCTTTGGCATTTTCGCGGATTCCCTTCTCATCATATAAATGAAATGGTGTGGGATATGTCTTTGCAATCTCCTGCGCCTTTTCTTTGGTTATAAATGGTACTTTATTCATATGTTTTTCCTCCTTGCAACTGTATCGGTTGTAACTGTGTAGGTTGTAACCGTATTAGCTCAATCTCATTTCTAAGGCTTTCCTTAAAAACAGTGATAAAGTTTTTTTGTCCTGTATACAGGCACGTATCCTCCCTGCCGCCCGTCAATTCCCCTGTCAATGCGTACTCTGAATCAGCAATCAGTCTGATATTATTTTCTCTGGCACTGCCGTTATACCATATGCTTTCCTTTAAATTTTCCGGATTTTTCATTTCTCCATCTGTTATTAATACCAGCTTAATGCCATTTTGAATCACTTTGGAAAGTTCCTCCTGCAGTTTTTCAATCACAGTTATCGAAGCAGATATGTAGATCCGCTTTTCGGCTTCCCTTATCATACTGATTATTTTGTCCCAGATATTCTGGCTTCCTGAGATTGTTATATAACCGATTTCCTTCTTTTTCACGGAAGGAATATTCTCTACCAGATACTCTTTTTCCTTGTTCAAATTCCGGATTTTGTTTTCACAGAACTCCTCTATGGGCACTGCCATATACTTGCTGGAGCTCCCCTCAATCAGATAAGCGGCTCCTTTATCTGCCAGTGCCGAAAGTCCGCTGTAAACATTGGAACGGGATATTCCGGTATACTTGGCGACTTCATACCCATTTTGTTCGCCTTGGCGGAATAAACAGAGATAAATATTGGCTTCCTGCCTGGTGAGTCCGAAATTCCCAAGTTTTTCTAATACTGCATTTTCATCCATTCTTATTCCTGTCTTTCCTTCATTGATCCAGAACATATTCTGCTTCATGCAAAAAAGTCAAAACGTCATATAGTGGTTCTTACTAGAACTACTATAATAGTATTCTGACCCTTTGTCAACAACTAATCTATATAAATATGTATAAAAAACAGCTCAGCCTTCGTTTTCACAGCAACGTTGAAGGCTGAACTATTATGAACAATTTTATCATTCAGATATTTTCAATCTGCCAGTCAATAGGCTCTATTCCCTGCTTTGCCAAAAACAAGTTTGTCTGGCTAAAGTGTCTGCATCCAAAAAAACCTCTATAAGCCGACAAAGGACTTGGATGCGGTGCTTTCAAAATCAAGTGTTTGGGATTGGTGAGCATTGGGATTTTGCTCTGGGCCGGTTTTCCCCATAACAAATATACAATAGGTCGATCCTGCGCGTTTACCGCCTGAATAATCGCATCTGTAAACTGTTCCCATCCCTTTCCCTGATGTGAGCCAGCCTGATGGGCACGTACCGTTAGCACTGTGTTAAGCATCAATACCCCCTGCTCTGCCCATTTTTTTAAATAGCCGTTGTTTGGGATATCACACCCCAGATCGTCATGAAGTTCCTTATAGATATTCTGTAGAGAAGGCGGCAATTCCGGCTGATCGGGTAAAACCGAAAAACAAAGTCCATGTGCCTGATGCTCTCCATGATAAGGATCCTGCCCCAAAATCATAACTTTTACTTTACTAAGAGGCGTAAAATGAAATGCATTGAAGATATCATCTGCTGGCGGATAAATTACATGTGTGTTATATTCCTGTCGTACAAAGGTATATAATTCCTTATAGTAAGGCTTTTTAAACTCACCTTGAATGTACTTAAGCCAGTCATTATCAATCATCGCCATGGCTTTTATCCTTCTTTCTCTAACTTGTAAAATTAAAGTCTAACCGATATTCCTTTTTCCCTGAGATAATGTTTTAAATCACATATTTCAAGCTCTTTATAATGAAATAAAGAAGCCGCAAGGACTGCCTCTGCTTTTCCTTCCTCAAGCGCCTCGTAGAAATGTTCTTTCGTTCCCGCTCCTCCTGACGCGATGACTGGAATAGAAACATTTTCCGCCACTGTTTTCGTCAGTTCAATATCATATCCTGCTTTCGTACCGTCGCAGTCCATACTGGTCAGAAGAATCTCTCCTGCTCCTAATTTATCGGCTTTCATTGCCCATTCCACTGCATCGATGCCCATATCAACTCGACCGCCATTTTTATAAATATTCCAGCCGGTTCCGTCTGCTCTTCTTTTGGCATCTATTGCCACCACGACGCATTGGCTCCCGAATTTTTCGGCAGCTTCACTGATTAAACCCGGATTCATGATTGCGGCAGTATTCACTGCCACTTTATCCGCCCCTTCCCGAAGAATCATTTTAAAATCATCCACGGTTCTGATCCCGCCGCCTACTGTAAAAGGAATAAACACCGTTTCGGCAACCTTTCTTACCATCTCTGCCTTGATTGCTCTTGCATCTGAAGAAGCTGTAATATCCAGAAAAACAAGTTCATCTGCTCCGGCTCTGTCATATTCTCTTCCAACTTCAATGGGGTCTCCAGCATCTCTTAAATTCAGAAAATTAGTTCCTTTTACCACCCTGCCGTTATTTACATCGAGACAAGGAATAATTCTTTTCGTATGCATGCCCTTTCCTCCATATTTTCCAGATAAATGCCGCGGCGGCTATCATTTTTCCCGCTCTATACCGATGAAGTTCTTAAGAATCGAAAGACCGACCTCGGAACTTTTTTCCGGATGAAACTGGCATGCAAAGATATTATCTTTCTCCACAGATGCATGAATGAGCGTTCCATATTCTGTGGAGGCTGTTACAATGTCTTCCTCATTTGCCTTCAAATAATAGGAGTGCACAAAATATACATATGATCCTTCCGGTATTCCCTGAAATAATCTTCCTTTATTTGGAAATTTAAGAGAATTCCATCCGATATGAGGGACCTTTATTCCTCCATCATCCGGTATGCGCAGAACTTCACCCGGCAATAGACCAAGTCCCTTCACTCCATCGCTTTCATCACTTCGCTCAAACATAAGCTGCAAACCAAGGCATATTCCCAAAAAAGGAATGCCTTTGTGAACTACTTCATGAATAACCTCGTCCAGACCATAAGAACGCAGCTTGTTCATCGCATCTCCAAAAGCTCCTACTCCCGGTAGGATGACCCTGTCTGCATGCAAAATCGTTTCTCTGTCCCTTGTGATAATTGCTTCTTCGCCTAGCTTTAAAAGCGCCTTCTCTACACTCTTGATGTTTCCTGCGTCATAATCAATAATTGCTGTCATTTTTATCCCCCTGCATAACCGCAGACCCTGTCTGCAGTACTGCGTTAGTAAGCTGCTTCTGTTCCACTTATAATCGCATTCAGCTCCATAGTATACTGTACATTATCATAAGTATTCATTTCAGCAGCTGTCTCCGGAGTGATACCGTAACTATTTTCAAGTATTGAACAGATTTGCCGATACAGCGCATCCAACTCTTCGCGGGCACCATATGTTTCCGTACTAATTAAATTATTGTAATAATTCACACCCTGTATAAGCGCATCAACAGCCTCTAACTCCCTGTTTAATGATATATTATTGTTATATGACTTCAGTTTTCTCTCAAGCTTTAAAACAACCTCTGCTCTGTTAAATATAATCGAATCATTGCTGCTTAGCTTCTTATCATAGAGCAATTTGTATACGGTTTCATAATCTCCTTCGTAAAAAGCCTCCCTGGCATTCTGCTTATCTGCATATTCCGGAAGAAACGTGCTGAAAACCATAATACATGCAATAATAGTTGCGCAAAACGCAACCAGAACCACCAGCTTTTTCGTGCTTAAGACTTTTTCACCCTTTACTTTTTCTTTGGGCGGCTTTTCTTTCTTTTCCTTCTTCGGCTTTTTCTTAGTTTTTGACTTGCCTTCCGCTTCTTCGTCAGCCTCTTCTTCTGAAAGTTCTTCCTTATCCTTGCCTTTTTTACTCTTTTTATCAGCTTTTTTCTTTTTCTTATCTTTCTTTGAAACTTCTTTTTCTCCCTCTTCGCCAGTTCCGTCTACAGATGCCGGATTTCCATCTGCATTTTCCTCTTCTTCATCATCCTCTTCTGTAATAAAATCCATAATCTTTGAGAAGAAACCTGGCTTTTTCTCCCCCTGACTGCTATCTCCATTTTTAGAGTTATCCTCTGCGTCATTCATAAGGTTATCCAGATTGAGACCGTCTTGTAATGCTTCTTTATTCTTTTCTTCAATACCGGATTCCTTTTTCTTTTTGCCGAAACGCTTTGATTCTGTTTTATCCTTTTTAGTTTTCTTTTCTTTTTTCTTTCTTCCCTTACCGTTTTTTTCAGAATCATCTGATCCGCCTACATAGTTTGCACTTTTTTCCAAATCACTTTCAGAAAAAATAGCAAAATCAGGGTCAGATTCCGTAAAGTTATCCATTTGGGTAACATCAACGCCTTCCAGCAGCGCTAACATTTCATCATTAACATTTTCTTTACTATCTGCTCTTTTTAACAAGCCATTGATTTCTTCCAGATCTAAATCTGTATTATCCATATTGTCAATTAAATCTGTCACATCCATACTGTCCGTATTTATGGAGCCTGCATCTTCACTTACGGATTCCAGAATATCCATGGATTGATCTGCACTTGCCCAATCAGACATGTCAAAAAGGCCCTCAGTATTATCTTCCCCGCTCTGTGAATCCGCTTGTGTCAATATCTCATCAAGGCCAAGTTCCCATACATCTGCATCAGATGAAGCCACTTCCTTCTCCATCTCGAGAGTATTTTCTTCTATCGCCAGAATATCCTCCTTAGGTTCAGAAACATCATCTGTCATTTCCGGCGGATTTTCTAAAATGTCCTCCAGCACAGAAGTTTCATCATCTTCCTTCGGAGTCTTTGTGACTTCCCTCATAACCTCTTCCATCGATCTGTTTTGCTCGTTATCAGTCATTGATTTTAATAAACTATCAAGATATTCTTCATCAGTAGCCATCGATAACCCTCTACTTTCTTTTTATCCTATATGTGTGCTTCGAAAATAGCAACACAAGTTTAGTTTACCATACTAAAACGCTTTAGACAATTCCTTAATAAAATCTTCCGGCTTTTCACAAATGCCATGTCCTCTTTCTTTTATATCTTCTGAAATCTGATACAATCTGCTATGGACTCTGAACAGTTCCGATTTCTGATTATAAAAGGTTACTTTTTCAAATGGCCATCTAATTACGGTAGGATATTTCATTCCAACACCGATTTCAAGAACGCAGACCTTTTTGTTTACCGTTCCCTGCAACCATTTTTTGTATATAGACCACTGATTTAAATAGCCTTCTTCTACATAATTCAAAGCATTCACATTATTAAATACCAATGCATTTCCACAAATTGGACAAATAGGCTCTGTCGGTTTTTCTTCCGGCAATTGGTCATTCAAAAACATCTTAACATTATGCACCAGCTCCAATGGAACGTCATACAATTCCGGACTGCATTTTTCACTACATTGAAGCTTCTCGTATCCTCCACATGGCTCTACAATGCGGCTATGATCCAATTCGGCGGTACGGATCATTCCATCCAGGCAAAGAGAGACAATAAAATAATTCTTTTTATGGAGACACAATGACAATGCCTTATAAAATTCCTGTCTCTGTTCCCTTATTTCTTCCATTCTAATTTTCTCAATAAAAGGAAGCATCCATGAATCTGTAAATCTCTGTGCGATGCCCTGATACTGTGAATTTTTCCTAAGTTCGGTACACGCATCCAGCTCTTCCCCCAGACCAACCAGTACCAAATCTGCATTTTTTATTTTTTCAGCTATATACTTTATCATTTTCATTTCCCTAATATAAAAAGAACCGGAAATAATTCCGGCCTTTTTAATCGTAAGAATCAGTCATTATTTTTGACCAACTAAATCATCAATAAGTCTTACTAGATTTGCGATCTCCGGCTTTGATAACTGCCCATCAGCACCTAATGATTCACCTTTTTTCTTCATTTCATCATTCACCAAAGATGAGAAAATAATTACCGGGATGTCCTTTGTCGCATCATCTTCCTTAACGAGTCTGGTAAGCCTGTGCCCATCCATAATCGGCATTTCAATATCTGTAATGATACACTGTACCGTACTCTTTAATGTTCCGTTCTTCTTGCTCTCCACAATAATATCATATGCTTCCTGACCATTACAGGTGTGGGTTAGATTTACATATCCTGCCTGCTTTAATGAATCAACAATCAAGCGATTAAGAAGTACTGAATCCTCCGCAATAAGAATCGGTACATCGCTTCTTCCTCTGGTGCCCATTTCCTCGATCTCACTTATCTTGAGACCTGTTTCGGGATTAATATCGGTTACGATCTTTTCAAAGTCGAGAATAATAACCAGTTTATTATTCAATTTAACGATTCCTGTAGAAATACTCTCTTCTGCACTTGAAACAGTTGCTCCCGGCTTAATAATATTTTCCCAGGACACTCTATGTATACCCAATACTGCATCAACATGAAAAGCAATATCAAGTTTATTAAAGTTTGTTATAATAAACAATCCACCTGCTGTAGACACACCGCGCTGAAGGCAATTCTTTAAATCAATTGCTGTAATCATCGTGTCTCTCGGCATGAAGATTCCTTCAATACTGGGATGCGCATTTGGTACCGGTGTTATCTCCTGATAAGGAATGATTTCCTTAATCTTTGCAACATTAATCCCGTATGCATTACCATCCAGTAAAAATTCCAATACTTCTAATTCATTGGTTCCGTTTTCAAGAAGAATTTTTGTATCCATTTTTTCCACCTCATTCTTTTCAGGTTGACACCCGCATTTACCTTCTAGAAAATTATAACATACATCTTAATTTCTAACAATAAAAAAAAGCAGTTTGTACTGCTTTTATCTTTATACAATAAATAAAATGGTCGTGCCATCAAAACCGAACACCAGGTTCCATATCTTATCTACATCTTTTCTATTCATTGGTCGTGCCTGGAAAAAGTTCCACAGGAACTTTTTTACCCAGGTATAAATGGCTCTGCCATTTTGTCTGTGGTTAAGCTTCCGGTCTATTAGTATCCGTCAGCTGAACACATTGCTGTGCT